>NZ_BROC01000005.1 GCF_024345205.1 Lapidilactobacillus luobeiensis
CCGCTGGTTTTGCGGATTGGCTTCAAACGATGCCCACTGCGTTCCAGCCACCACAAACGCCCTGAGGCGGTTGCGTCACCACCAAACCCAGCACACCTGCAAACAAGCGGAGAAACAAATACAGCAACGGCACTTTTTCAGGTCGATTCAAAACGATGCAGGTCAGTTCGCACTAAAAAAGCAATTTGCTGGCAACGATCATCAGCCCCAGTAAACAAGTTGAACTGATCAAACAGGCCAAAACAGCTTTCCGGCCACTTTTCCAGAACACTTTGAAATTAACACTGATCCCCAAGGCAGCCATTGCCATACCCAAGATCAGATAGGCCAATTTGACTAACCCGGCCAAGACAGTTGCGGATAAGGGAAGAAAGGTCCCGGCGACTGATGCCAAAACAAAACCCAACATGAACCAAGGAATCGGTAATTTCTTTGGTCCGGCGTTCGTTTGTTGCTGTTGGCGTTGATACCAAATCCCAATGATCAATGCAGCCGGAGCTAACATCAAGACCCGCGAAAGTTTCATGATGATCGCGGCGTTCAAGGAAACTGGTCCGTTGGCGCCACCTGTCGCCACCGCATGGGCGATCTCGTGCAAGGATCCGCCGGCCATCACACCGAATTGAGTTGGGGTCAGATGCAAGATCGGTCGCAACCCGATCTCGATCAAGGTGAAAACAGTCCCCAAGATCGCGACGATCGCCACTGCTAAAACCTCATCATCATGCTTTTGTTCTTCAAGGCCGTCAGCCGCTGGGATCTGTGATGAGATGCCCATGACTGCCGCCGCGCCGCAGATCCCGGTGCCCGAAGCTGCCAAAATCGCCAATTGTTGCGAGACTCCGAATTTACGCGCCAACCAATATGTTAAACTGATCGTCCCGGCCACGATCGCCATCGCTAATAGGATTGTTTTGACCCCAGCCTGTGCCAACTCGATCAAGTTTAACTTGAAACCTAAAAGAATGATCCCTAAACGCAAAAATTTATTGGAAATGAACTGATTGCCCGTCCGACTGGCCTGTACCGCCGTTGGAAAAACTTGAAAAATCATGCCTAAGATCAACGCCAAAACTAGCGCGCCGATCACCGATAGATAAGGTAAACTCCCCAAAACACTGCCGACCACCGAACAAAATAAGGTGATCAAAAACGCGTAAACAAAGCTTTTGCTGCGTAGCACTTTTAAATCCATAACCCGACTCCTCCTTAATCAACTTTTTCATGGTATCATAGTCAGCAGATAAGTAAAAATTAGGATTTATTAGTTAGCTATAAATTTTACTAATGGCGAGGACTCAAGATGCTCGACAAACGCTATCTGACCTTTTATCACTTAGGGCGTAATCTTTCTTACACCCAGACCGCCCAAGAATTATTCATTACCCAGCCGGCTGTTTCGCAGCAGATCAAATCACTGGAGGCGGAACTGCAATTACTACTGGTGCAACGGATCCATGGTCGGATCCAATTGACGCCAGAAGGGCAAATGCTGTTGACTTATCTACAACTGATCATCACAGAAAATAAACATTTTTTTGCGGCCTTGCAGCGAACAGGCGCCCCGACCCAACTAAAATTAGGCTGTACGCTTTCCCTTAGCCGCACCTTATTACCACCGCTGCTCCAAGTGCTCAACGAGAAATACGCGCAGATCACAGTCAAGCTGGGCAACACTCAAGATAATCTAGCCAATTTGCGGCGAGGGCAAATTGATTTTAGTCTGATCGAGGGTAATTTTGATCCGCAGGAATTTGACGCCTATTTTCTACAAAATAGTGAGTTTATCGCGGTCACAGGTCAGCGCCGACTTAGCCACCACGCTGGACTCAACATCGCCGCCTTACGTTCAGAAACTTTGCTCGTTCGCGAACCTGGTTCTGGTAGTCGCGAGATCTTAACCAGTTTTCTTGCGACCCAAAATCATCAACTCAGCGAATTTCACCACCAAATGGAACTGCCTGATCCAGAAACGATCATTCATTTATTACAGACCGGTGTTGGTTTTAGTTTTCTCTATCGTGACCTGGTCGCTAAAGAACTTGCGGCGCAAACGCTTTGGCAACTGCCCCTGCCCGACTTCCACATCAGTCACCCGATCAATTTAGTTTTCCCCAAAAACAGCTTCTTTAAAAACGAATACGCGACTTACGCCCAGTTGTTGGCTCCTGACTCGATTTGATCAACCAGCCTGGATTTCGCGCAATAAAAAAACGTTCAACATTCTGAACGTTTTTTATTAGCGCTTTACTTAAGTGCCGCTTGCTTCCGCTGATCTACTTGCTGTAAAGCGGTCAAGAATCCGTTGGCCTCACCGACAAACCCATAGTCAGCCACCGAAAAAATAGCTGCCTGAGGATCGGGATTGACTGCAACGATCACTTTAGCATTCGTGATCCCACTAAGAAATTGCACGGCGCCTGAGATCCCCAAGCAAAACAGCAACTCCGGCGCCACCGTCTGCCCACTTTGTCCGATTTGATCCTTGACCGAGAAACCTCCACCGTCTGTCAGCGGTCGCGTCACCCCGATCTGAGCATCGATCTTTTGCGCCCAAGACCGTGCAACGGTCTTACTAGCGGCGTCAGCCGCGCCACGACCAAGCGCGATGATCCGTTTGGCTTGACTCAGACCGGTCTGTGGCGTCGCTACTTTTTTCTCAGCGATGATCTGAAAATGGGCCACTTCCGGCCAAGGTAAGTCAGTCACCACTTCCAGCTCAGGGCGGGATCGGTCCGGTTCAACTTTCTGCGCCGCAAACGTATTAGGTCGCACGGTCGCCATTTGCGGTCGTTTATCTGGGCAAACGATCTCACACATGATATTGTCACCATAAGATGGCTTCGTCTGAACCAATAATTCATCTTCAAAATGGAGCGCCAAACAATCAGCCGTCAAACCCGTCTGCAGTTTTGCTTGTAGCCGCGGCGCTAATGACCGTCCCAAAGCGGTGGCGCCAAACAAGAAACTATTAGGCTGATCTCGTTGGACTAGGTGTGCCAAAAGTGTGGCCTGTTCCGCGTCCGCTACTTGCGCCAGCCGCGGGTCTTGCACAACCAAGATCTTGTCTGGCCCGTATTCTGCTAAAGTCGCCGCCAAATGTTGCGTTGGCGTTTCAAATAACACCGCGACGACCTTAAATCTAGGCGCGATCTCCCGAGCCCTGGTGAGCAATTGAAAGACAGTGGGCTCGATTTGACCCAGCTGTTGTTCCGCAAAAATCCATACTTCCGGTATCTTCGTCATCTTCGCTGACCTCCTATATCAAATTTTTCGCATGAAGCGCCGCATGTAGATCCAGTGCTGCTTGCTGTGGGTCTGTCGCTAAAAAGACCGTTTCTTGTTGTTTACGTTGTGGTGCCATGACTTTGCGGACAACTGTCGGCGATCCGGAAACGCCCAAACGAAGGGGATCCGCAGCCAAATCAGTCTCTTGCCAAACCGTTATCTCTTGTTGAAAACTGGCCTTGATCATCCGCGGTTGTAAATAACCCGGCTGATTCAGATCATTGCTGGCAGTAACCACCGCCGGCAACGTCAAAGCCACTGTTTGTTCAAGGTCCCCAAGACGCCGCATGCCTTCTAAGCGCCGATCCTTTAAAGTCAAACTGCTGGCCAAGGTCAATTGCGGCCAACCAAGAAACTCAGCCACGATCGGACCGACTTGACCGGTATCCGCGTCGACAGCTTGCCGACCAAAGAACACCAGCTCGACAGCGCCTAGTTTGCGGATTGCTTGACTCAAAGTGTAGCCGGTCGCCAAAGTATCTGACCCAGCAAAGGCGCGGGCGCTCAATAAAATTGCACGATCAGCACCCATCGCCAAGCCTTCGCGTAAACAGTACTCATTGTCGGCCGGTCCCATCGAGATCACAATGACCTCACCGCCAACTTGGGCTTTGATTGCTAACGCCGCCTGGATCGCGTGACGATCGAACGGATTGATTTTGCCGGCGACACCTTGACGAACTAGATTATGAGTCACCGGATCAAGCTTGACCTGATTAGACTCTGGCACTTGTTTGATACAAACCACGATTTTCATCAATAAACTTCCCTTCTCAGTGTGATCATTTGATCGATGCGACCCACTGACACTTCTCGTTGAACTTTAGATCCGCGTTGCGACTTCAAGTTTCGTGATCTCGCCACGCATTTTCTCGACTGTTCCTTCGGCGATCTCCAACGCGCGGGCATCGCGGATCAAATGTTCAACTGGGTAATCAAGACTGTAGCCATAGCCGGCCAAGATCTGCAAAGCGTCATCACCAGCACGAACAGCCTGACGACTACCATGAGTTTTGGCCATTGCCGCAACTTCCGCATAAGGACGCCGTTGTTGCTTAAGAGCCGCGGCTTCTTGATATAAAAGTGTGGTCGTTTCCTTGGCCAGCGCGATATCCGCGAGCTTACGTTGGATCGCTTGTAATTCTGTCAAACGAAATTGACCTGATTTCCGTTGATACGCGTAAGCGACCGCGATTTCTAACTCATGTTCAATGATCCCGGCAGCGACCGCGCCCATCAAGATCCGCGCGTCCGCATGGGCGCTATCGCCGATCTCGTGACCTTGCCCCACCTTGCCTAAGAGATGATCGGCTGGCACCACGATATTTTCCATAAAGATCTCCGCGATCGGTGTTCCGGTCAAGCCTAAGAAATTTTCCCGCTTGCCAAACTTGAAACCGGGCATATTTTGATCGATCAGGAAAACAGAGAATTCTTCTGGAGCAGTTTTGACCAAGACACAGTACACTTCCGCCAAGCCACCATTGGTGATCATGATTTTATTGCCATTCAGCACCCAGTTTTCACCTTGCCGCACCGCCGTAGAACCTAAAGTGCTGTGATCAGAACCACCACTGGGCTCTGTCATCGAAAAGGCAAAGATCCGCTGATTCGCGCTAGGCAAATAACGTTCGAGTAACGAAGGCTGACCGTATTTCAGTAACTGATCCAGCGTTTTATAGTGGCCCTCTAACGTTACTGCCACACTAGCGTTGCCCACCGCTAGATCATAGATCGTCTGCGCCGTGGCTATCGCGTCAAAGCCAGCGCCACCATACTGTTCAGGCAACATCAAGCCGAGAAAACCATTATCGATCAGTTTCTGATAAATACCATTGACAAAAAAACGCTGTTGATCGATCGCCATATCATTCGGCCGGATCTCTTTCTCACTGAACTCACGGACCATTTGGTGCAACATCAACTGCGCCGCTGTTAAATCAACCATTATCACTACCTCCGTAAACTACTTCACAAGTATATCCTGATTGTAACCCTTTTCACGTTTCGACACAAGCAAAATATACTTATTTTATATAATTATTTCGTCCACGAGTTGCAGAGTTGCTTACAAACAAGCAATTGTATGATATACCATTCTATCTGTGCAAAATAGATATACATTTGTTATATATAAAAAGATTGCAAGGCAAACGCACTTGCAATCTTTTATAGTGTCTTGTTATTGTCACCCCAGGATAGGGTTTAATATAAAAATTTTTACCAACCGAATATAGGTAATTAGACTCGGAGATCGATCTCTTCAAAAAACTCAAGCATCGAGATACAGGGAACTTTTAAATCCTGAGCAATATCAGGGATTTTACAATTCTTAGCCGGATGTTGTTGATTGAGATTGATATTCTTGACTTCATCCGTCACGATCGTATAACCAGTCTTTTTAGCGATCGCGATCAACCAACCATCAGCAATCCTTAAATTTGCCCAACCCCGGTCACTGTACAAAGCCTCATCCTGATAATTAGCGCTGGCTTGAATATGTTCCAGCACCTGCTGCCACTCATTAACGTACAGCCGCTGATCGAGCAGTTTATGTTGGTAATGATTCTTTAAATACTCATTGACGAACCACTCACTTTGAATGTTTTCGTTGGCGACCACCTTAGGGATAACAATTTCAGCATTAAGAATAGTTGTAAATTCGCGCCAGAAAGTGGGAAAATTTGCTTTAGGGTAATAGCGATCGTAGAAAGAGATATAAATGTTTGTATCCAATAAATATGTCATCTAACGATGCTCCTTCAAGATATGATAACCTTTGTAGCCCACGCCAATAATATTAAATGCTTCTGTGTAAGATAGTTGTTGGTTATTGATGGCGTTTTGTACATAGTTGAAGAATTGGCGATCGATTCTAAAACGAATATTATTTTTGAAATTGCCTCCGCTTGTTTTTTCGGTTATTTGTGCCTGACGATAGCTTTCAAAATTTTGGGTCAGCTCATCGATCAATTGATCGTAGTGAGCCTGTTTGATTTTATGATTATCCAATAAGCGCCGGGCGATCACAAATTCACTGACCCTAAAATGTGCCGCTAATTCGGCAATTTCGGTTGTTTGACGATACTGCTTCAGAAAACTTGCTTGGGGGACTAATATTTCCGCCGTCACTTTATTGACAAATGCTTCTGTCGAGTCAAAATCATGCTTCAGGCTTTGGTGTCCAAGAATCTCCTCGTCTGCAATAAAGAGATGGACCAATTCGTGAATAAGTGTGAACAGCTGACCATTACTGCTATCTTTTTGATTAACAAAAATAAGCGGTGCTTTCTTGTCGACCAACACAAATCCACGAAACTCTTGCGGATCCAGCACTCGATGAGTGTTGTCCTTATACTTACCATTGAAGAAAACGAAGACGCCGATCCTATTGATCAGCTTACGCAAGTATTGAATAATATGTGCTCGATCCGTATTTTGATAGTAATCTTGATCGATCCCTAAAGTATGACGAATAAAGCGAGCCACCAACAAAGCATCATCATGATTCGTAAACCGTCCGATATAAGCTAAGTCAGTGTCGATCTCTCCACGTAGGAAATCTTGCTTCGTGCGCATCTCGGCAATGGTATCCAACAATTCTTTACTAGGTTGGCTCAAGTGTTCCGAGTTGACCGTACGAAAGTTGATTTGCTCGGCTACTGACTCAAGTGGTCGATCTAGGAGTAATAACCCCACTGGGATCTTCAGTACATTGGCAATTTTGATCAGCTGGTTAAAGGTAGGTGTTTTTTTGCCAGACAAAAAATCAGGAAAATTCTGATGAGTTTTTTCCTGCATAAACGCAACCGTTAGACCAGATTTTTCAAAATAGGCCTTCAGTGTTGTCGCATTCATTTTCGTTACCACCTTTCCGCACCCTATCAAGAGATCAAGCTTTACGCTAAGTATAGCATAGAATAATTGCTATATTGTCAGCGTTCATCTTCCCCTCTCAGCTAGTTATAAATACGCAGATCAGAATTATTTTTTTCAAGAACTCAAAATTATTACCCAAGTCATCCCAAGGATAGCCACGCGCAATATGACATCGCCTAGTCGTTCTCATGTTCGCTTAAATACGTCATCACAGTTTGACGGTCAAGATAGCCTTGGAGCTGGCCGCTTTCATTTACCGCCAAATAATCATGGCTCGCTAAAGCGCTAAAACCAGTCCGCAAGGTATCTTGATAATCGACGGTTTGGATCCGTTCGGCAGCGACAGTGGGCGCAGTTGGTAAGTAGCCTTGGACAAGTCCGACCCGGCCAAGATAGATATCATAAACATTCTGGGCTAGACTGGCTCCGAAAAACTCGCGGACAAACTCATTGGCAGGGTGCTGGGCGATCTGCTGTGGGGTATCGACTTGTAGCAATTCACCAGTTCGCATGATCCCGATCCGATGGCCCAACTTCAAAGCTTCATTCATATCGTGAGTTACGAAGACGATCGTGTTGTGATAGCGTTCGTGCAGTCTTAGGACCAGATCTTGCAACTGCTGTCTTGACAAGGGATCCAAGGCGCTGAAGGGCTCGTCCATCAAAACGATCGAGGGCTGCGCGGCCAAGGCTCGTAAAATACCGATCCGTTGCTGCTCACCACCAGACAATTCGCTAGGCATCCGGTCACGGTAAACCTTAGGATCCAAGCCTACTTCATTTAACAGTTCATCGATCGTGGCGCTGATTTCTTTTTTCGTGGTCCCTTTCATTTCTGGGATCACCGCAATATTTTGGGCTACTGTCATTGTGGGAAATAACGCGATCTGCTGGAGCACATAGCCCATGTCCCAGCGCAACGTCCGGACTGGGATCTGACTGCTGTCTTGATCATTGACCAAGATCTTACCTGCAGTTAGTGACTCTAAGCGGTTGATCATCTTTAGCGACGTGGTCTTGCCACTGCCAGAAGTGCCCACTAAAACGAAAAACTCGCCTTGCTTGATTTTCAAATTCAAATCCAGAATAACTGTTTTGCCATTGAAGGCCTTTTTAACATGTTGAAATTCAATTGCCGTCGCCATGCTAGTGACCCCCTTTCAATAAACCGTGCTTGATCAAGTAACGCCGCGCCACAGTCGCGGCGGACTGCTTTTTCGCGTTGACTTGATAATTCATTTCTTGCATATCAGTTTCGGAGATCTTCCCGGCCAACTGGTTCAATGCCTTAACGATTTGGGGATGTTTGTTGACAAAACTCGTCTTCATCAAGGGCGCGCCTTGATAAGTGGGGAAGAAACGCTGATCGTCTTGTAGTAGCGCTAAATTGTATTGACGCAATTCACTATCCGTCGCGTAGGCGTCGACCAAATTGATCCGCCCCTGACTGATCGCCTCATAACGCAAGGCCGGTTCCATTGACTTAGCCGTGACATCCAAATGGTAGGCCTGCTTAAGCCCCTTCAAGCCATCGTCCCGGTCGATAAATTCCAGCGTCATCCCCGGACGTAACAGTGATTCCACTTGAGTCAGATCACTGATCGTCTTTAAATGATGCTGTTGCTTGAACTTTTCCGTAACTGCTAGGGCATAAGTATTGTTATATTTCATGGGCGCTAGTAACGTCAGTTGTGCCTGCTGAGCCAGCCGTTTCTTCGCTAATCGATATGTTTGCTCGGCCGTCATTTCCTTGGGAGAGTCGCCTTTGACTAAAGTTTCCAACACTGAGCCAGTAAACTCGGGATAAATATCGATTTGGTCATTTCGTAACGCGCTATAAAGAAAAGTCGTTTTACCAAAATTAGGTTTTAAGGTCACTTTCACATGACTGTCATCAGCCTCGATCAATTCCTTATACATATTGATCAAAATGTCCGGCTCTGAGCCCAGCTTCCCAGCGATCGTGATCGTTTCAGTCCGATCGGCATAAGCGCTGTAAGCACCACCGCCACCCAGCAACACCACGATCAACCCAAAAACGATCAGGGCGTGGCGCGGTTTGGCCGTCTGAAACCAACGCACAAGGGCACTTAGGATGATCGCCAAAAGCGCGGATGAGATCGCCCCGATCAAAAGAAGCGACGTATCATTGCGATCGATGCCTAACATAATAAAGGTACCCAAACCCCCGGCCCCGATCAAAGCCGCTAAGGTCGCAGTCCCAATGATCAAGACTAAGGCCGTGCGGATCCCGGCAATGATCTGTGGCAATGCGATCGGTAATTCCACTTTAAATAGTTTACGTAATCGCGACATACCAAAAGCGTCTGCTGCTTCCTCGATCGAAGGATCGATCTCAGCGATCCCCAAATAAGTGTTTTGGAAAATCGGCAAGAGCGCGTAGATCACTAACGCGATCACCGCTGGGACCGTCCCGATCCCGACTAATGGAATCAGCAATCCTAACAACGCCAATGAGGGGATCGTTTGAAGTACGCTGGTCAATTGCAACAATGCTTCCGCGAGTTTTGCCCGCCGCACCGCCCAAATAGCCAAGGGGATCGCGATGATCATCGCGATCACTAATGCCGCTAGCGAAATCCCTAAATGTTGCCACAACGCAGTCACTAAATCACCACGCCGTTCAACCAGTGTCTGAAGCAAATTATTCATAGCTACCTCCCGATTTGTTCCTAACGCCTGATCCAACGTCAAACGAGCGCCGACCGCCAATCGAGCACGGCGGTCGACGACTTGATAACTTCACGTTCAATTTTATTATAAACTGTTCAGCAACGTTACCGTCAAGTCAAACGGTGTCCCCTGAAAAATGTTGTCCGTTATAATGGGCCTAAACACTCACCACATACGGAAGATAGCCGTAATCGACAACGACCAATAATTTTAACATAAAAAAGGCGACGTTTTCAGAGGTGAGCTGAAAACGTCGTCTTTATATATATTTACATTAGGAGTAACAAAACAGTGATTGAATTGAAGTCAGACAACCAACTAAACTTGAGCTTTAGTCTAGTGGTTCCCATTGCCATTCCTCGACTTCAGGGATATCAGTCCCATGTTCGCGGATATAGCTGTTGTGATAAGAAACTTTGTCATCCATCTTTTGAGCGAATTGGGCAGCAGCAGTGCCATAAACAGCCAGCGCCGCATCCTTGGAAAGGTGGTAACGATCCAATTCGTTCAAGACCCGCATGTCGAATGGTGTGGTAATATCGCCATTTTCCCGGTAGCCATGGATGTTGATATTACGGTTGTGACGATCGAAGAAGATGTCACGGATCAAGCCTTCAAAGCCGTGGAAAGCGAAGATCACTGGCTTATCAGTCGTGAAGTAAGTGTCGAATTCTTCATCAGTCAAACCACGTGGGTTGATCTTAGGTGATTGCAACTTCAATAAGTCGACCACGTTGATGAAGCGGATCTTCATCTCAGGATATTGTTTGTGCAAGATCGAGATCGCAGCCAAGCTTTCCCAGTTTGGTTCTGTCCCAGCAGCAGCGAAGACAATATCTGGTTCGCTGTCATGGTCTGTGCTGGCCCAGTCGATGATTTTCAAGCCCTTTTCAACGAGGACTTGGGCTTCATCAGCTGAATACCATTGTGGCCGTGGGTGTTTCGAAGCAACGATCACGTTGATCTTCTCTTCGCTAGCAAAAGCCTTGTTGGCAACCGCTAATAAGGAGTTAGCGTCAGCTGGCAGGTATTCGCGAATGAACTTCGGCTTCTTGTCTGCCAAATGGCCTAAGATACCTGGATCTTGGTGAGTGTAGCCGTTGTGATCTTGTTGGAAAGAAGTTGAGGTATCAACGATATTCAATGATGGGTACTTCTTGCGCCAAGCTTGTTCGTCAGCCTTACGTAACCACTTGAAGTGTTGCGTCAACATTGAATCAACGACCCGCAAGAAAGCCTCGTAGCTTGAGAAGAAACCGTGACGACCAGTTAAGACATAACCTTCTAGCCAGCCTTCAGCTTGGTGTTCTGACAATTGAGAATCAATGATCCGACCTGCTGGTGCTAAGAATTCATCATTAGGTTCCTTGATGCTTTCTTCCCATTGACGACTGCTAGCTTCAAAAATCGGAGCCAAACGGTTGGACATGGTTTCATCAGGGCCAAAGATCCGGAAGTTATCTGGGTTCAACTTGATCGCATCCCGCGCCCATTTGCCAAAGACAGTCATATCTTGAGCGATTGTTTTGCCACGTTCGGAGTTATCTAAAACATAATCCCGCCAGTTAGGCATTTTCATTGGCCGTGGTGCTAAACCACCATTGGTGATCGGGTTAGCGGCCATCCGGTGGATTCCTTTAGGCGCCATCGCCTTGATCTCAGGCTTCAAAACGCCATTTTCGTCGAAGAGTTCTTCTGGCTTGTATGACTTCAGCCACGCAACCAAATGATCGACATGTTCCATATCTAATTGATCGACAGGAATTGGAATTTGGTGAGCCCGGAACGAGTTTTCGATCGGCTTGCCATCCCATTCTTTTGGACCAGTCCAGCCTTTAGGTGCCCGTAAAACGATCATTGGCCAAACTGGACGTGTTGGATCGTTATTTTCCCGTGCTTGTTGTTGGATCGCTTCGATCTTCTCAACAGCCGCATCAACAGCTTTTGCCATTGCAGGGTGCATCTTCTGAGGATCGTCGCCTTCAACAAAGATTGGTTCCCAGCCCATACCTTCGAAGTACTTGGTCAGTTCTTCGTCAGTTTTACGCGCTAAGATCGTTGGGTTAGAGATCTTGAACCCGTTCAAGTTTAAGATTGGCAGAACCGCGCCATCAGTGATTGGGTTGATAAAGCTAGTTGATTGCCATGAAGTCGCTAATGGGCCAGTTTCAGCCTCGCCATCACCAACAACAACTGCGGCGATCACTTCAGGGTTGTCAAAAATCGCGCCAACACCATGAGAAAGTGAGTAACCTAACTCGCCACCTTCATGGATCGAGCCTGGTGTTTCAGGAGCAGCATGTGACGCAACACCGCCTGGGAAGGAGAACTGCTTGAATAGTTTCGCCATCCCTTGTTCGTCTTCACTGATTTCTGGATAGATCTCAGAATAAGAACCATCAAGATATGAGTTAGAAACCATGACCTGGCCACCATGACCTGGGCCTTCGATGTAGAACATGTTCAAGCCATACTTATTGATTGCCCGGTTCAAATGGGCATAGATAAAGTTCTGGCCAGCGATCGTGCCCCAGTGACCAATTGGGTGAACCTTAACGTCAGAAGCGACGATCGGCCGCTTCAATAACGGATTGTCTTTCAAGTACAATTGACCAACAGAGATATAGTTAGCCGCCCGCCAAAACTCATCAACTTTATTGAGATATTCAGCTGACGAATAATCGACTTTGTTTTTAACTGAATCCATAATTTGCCTCCTAATGACAATTTACTTAACATCATTCAACATCACTATCATAACAAATCTAGCCGAAAAGTCAACCATTTTGAAAATTGATACGTTCCAATTTTAGAAATCGTTTTCTTTGCCTTTAGCTTAGCATTTATCTGCTAAAAAGAGCAGCAAAAGGTTCAAAAGTCACAAAAAAAACAAGAAATTCGTCAGGAAAAACCGAATCTCTTGCTAATTATCAATCGTCGAGTGTGACAAATGTGTTGTATTTCATATAGCGATAATGTAGCCGCATCCGCGAATATTCAAACGGCGTGCCATCATCAAGGAAGAACACCCCAGCCATGATCCCTACTGGTTCCGTTGGGGTCAAACCCAATTGCGCTTGATCCTCATCTGTTGACGGCTCCGCCGAAATCGTTAAGTAAGACTTGGTGACTGCCTGATTGCGTTCCCGTTGCAAATAATTGAAGATCGAACTGGAAACGATTTTTTCCGACAGCTCCGGCACGATCTTGATGGGGATATAACCTGTTTCGATCATGAACGGCTCATCGTCAAATAGCCGCAAACGCTTGATCTCATAAACGAAATCATCATTTTTCAAGAAAAGATCACGTTTTAATTCCTGATCTGGTCGTACCACCTCAAACTTCAATAACTTGATCCCCGGCTTACGCCCGTTCATCTGAAAACTATCCGTGATTCCTAAGTTAGAGCCGTTATTATAGTGAAATACCGAATCATTTTTTAAGTATAGTGGGTTGATAAACGTACCTGAACCGCGCTTTTTAAAAACCACACCCTGATCGGCCAAAATGCTTAACGCCCGCTTGACCGTACTGCGACTCACTTCGTACTGTTCACTCAGCGAACGTTCATCAGGTAACTTCATATTAGGAAACTCACCAGCCAGAATCTTATCTTTAAGACTGCCCAAAAGCTGGCGATAAACTAAATCAGCCATTACTTACGTCCTATCTATCGTTATTTGTCGAATGAGTTAAGATAGACCTACTATGCTTTAATATGACAGAACTTTAACATAATTGCAAGAGCAGAATGCGTGATCTCACGGGTTTGAGCGGGATTGCTCTTTTTTTGTTGAGCAAAAATAGTATGTCCGCAGCTTGCGCTGCGAAATTCGGGGTGAGCTCGCTGTGGGCATCACTTTGAGCGTCGCAAAACCCGCGAATCTCAAAGCTGAGCCTTGTCCTAAGCGGCAAAGCCGCCAAGGACAATTTCACGGCGATCTCACCCCGAATTTCTCCGCTCCAGCCGCTCAACGTTATCACAGCCGTTTGAGCACTCACGCCGACTGGTAAGCTATGGTCAATTGATGGGAAACCACGCAATTGACAGCCGTGGTTAGTGGTTATGATCTTTAAATTGGTAACACCAGTGAAGTCTGCTTGATGAACAGGCCTAGTTCTCAGCGAATCAACTGAATCAGTCGGTTTTCACCTATGGATTGTTACGGAAACAAATAGCGATGTTCGGCCTACGCAAAACATCCCGACTTCTGATCCAAATCCGTTAGCCTTGCCGTACCATCAAAAAAGTGGGGATTGTTTGACCGCTAGCTTGCAAAATCACTTCGTCAAATCCTTCGCCTCGATTGCAGATGGGCGCAATTCTGCCCAGCAACCGCCTCAGGACGTGTGGCTCAGCGGTGAGATTATTCTTAGCGATTTATCGCTTAGAATAAGGCTCGATTTGAAGACAATTCCCGCTTTTGGAATTGGCTTCAAACGATGCCCACCGCGTTCCAGCCACGACAAACGTCCTGAGGCGGTTGCGTCACCACCAAACCCACGACACCTGCAATCAAGCACAGGTTCAAGAACAGAGATCATCCCAGCCTCAATCAGTCCAGAAAATCATGCTGATCCCAACTCAAACACTGATAAACTGGTTCACCCTG
Source organism: Lapidilactobacillus luobeiensis (assembly GCF_024345205.1). Taxonomy (GTDB): domain Bacteria; phylum Bacillota; class Bacilli; order Lactobacillales; family Lactobacillaceae; genus Lapidilactobacillus; species Lapidilactobacillus luobeiensis. The sequence goes on from NZ_BROC01000005.1 coordinate 14,478, forward strand.
CTGATCAAGTTGCGCCGCGAACGTGGTCACGCTACAATTCACCAGTGGTTCCCCTGTGCGGACCTGCGCCAATGGATAGCCCCGAAGCGTGTTCAAGGTTGTGCGTAATAATACGCCATGGCTGACTACCAACACTTTTCCCAGGGGGACAGTGGTCGTGATTTGCTTGATTGCTTGTTGCCCGCGCGTTATTAGTTGCATGTAACTTTCGCCACCAGTTTGACTGGCGTCATAGCGTTCTGGATGGTTCATGTAATCATCAAACAGTTGATTTTGCGGAAGATCGGCGAAGGGAAGCCCATCCCAAGCGCCCATATCAAACTCGCGCAATCCTTCGAGGATCGTGGTGGGCACATCGGGGCGATCATTGCCGCGCATGATCAATTTGGCCGTGGTTTGTGCCCGGCGTTGTGGGGAAACAAAGACGTGGTCAAACGTCGTTGCCTCCAGAAAGGCGCCAACAGCCTGAGCGCCGCGAATTCCTTTGTCAGTCAGAGGGCTGTCAACGCTGCCGCCGTTCATGAGCTTATTCAAATTATTTTCGGTTTGCCCATGGCGGACAAAATATAACTCAGTCATTTTTATTCTCCTTACGACTTACTAGCTTTAGCATAACATTTTTTAACGTTGGTGTTTGAATCAGGTAAAAATAAGGTAGAATAGAAAGCGGGGCGGTGCAACCGATTACATCACCGCCTCGAAATAAATCCATAAGTGACCCTGCGCGGCGCTTAACCTAGGAGAATAACAAAAATGAGTCAATCATATATCATGGCCATTGATGAGGGAACAACTAGCACCCGAGCGATCATCTTCGACCACGCGGGCAATAAAGTCGCCGACGCTCAAAAAGAATTCACCCAATTCTTCCCCCAACCTGGCTGGGTCGAACACGACGCTAATGAAATCTGGAACGCAGTCCTATCAACGATTGCCACGGCTTTTATCGATTCTGGGATCCAATCGCAACAGATCAAAGGCATTGGGATCACCAACCAACGGGAAACCACGGTGATCTGGGATAAAAATACCGGTAAACCAATTTATCACGCGGTTGTTTGGCAATCGCGACAAACCAGCGAATTAGCTGCTGCAATGAAGCAGCAAGGACTGGATGATTTCATTCATCAACGGACCGGTTTGATCATCGACGCTTACTTCTCGGCAACTAAGATCCGGTGGCTACTGGACCGGATTCCCGGCGCCCAAGAGAAAGCAGAGCGCGGGGAGTTGCTATTTGGGACGATCGATTCTTGGCTGGTTTGGAAGTTGACCGGCGGCAAAGTTCACGTCACCGACTATACCAACGCCAGTCGAACGATGCTTTTCAATATCCACACCTTAGACTGGGATCAGGAAATCCTGGATTTATTACGAATCCCTCGAGAAATGTTGCCGGAAGTCGTCCCTAATTCGCAAATCTACGGACAAACACTGGCGCGACATTTCTACGGCAGTTCTGTGCCGATCGCCGGTCTCGCAGGCGATCAACAAGCCGCTCTCTTTGGCCAACTAGCCTTGGAAAAAGGCATGGTCAAAAACACCTATGGCACTGGTTCTTTCATCGTTATGAACACCGGTACACAAGCAACCATTTCCCAAAACAATTTATTGACCACGATCGGTTATGCGATCAATGGTCAAGTTCATTATGCTTTGGAAGGCTCAGTTTTCGTAGCCGGCTCGGCCTTGCAGTGGTTGCGCGACAGTATGCAGCTGTTGGACTCCGCTCCCGCCTCCGAAGCCGCCGCATTCGCTTCAAAAAGTCAAAACGAAGTCTATGTGGTCCCCGCCTTCACCGGTTTAGGCGCTCCTTATTGGGACAGCGACGCGCGCGGCGCCGTCTTCGGCCTGACCCGCGGCACCACCCGGAACGATTTCATTAAGGCAACTTTGCAATCCTTAGCCTACCAGACCCGTGATGTAGTTGACACCATGAACGCTGATACCGGTCTGCCGATCCCCGCTTTGCGCGTTGATGGCGGCGCCGCCAAAAATAATTATCTCATGCAATTTCAAGCGGACTTATTGAACATCCCGATCGAACGGGCCAAGAACCTAGAAACGACCGCGATGGGCGCCGCCTTTCTCGCCGGTCTCGCCGTTGGTTTCTGGCGGGACACCGACGAGCTGAAAAGAATTTTCCAGATCGGCCAAACTTTTGAACCGGTCATGAAGGCTCAGGACCGGCAACGCCTTTACGCCGGCTGGCAACGCGCGGTCAAAGCGACACGGATGTTTTGAGCGCCACCTCGATTACGATTACGCTTAAACGCTCGTAGCAGTTATTTTAGCACTAGCAATATTAAAAGGCGTCCTAACTTTTTACCAACAAATGGTAGTTAGGACGCCTTTTTGATATTTGGTTTTAGAATAGATATTGTCACTTACGAAGCATTTTCGGGCACAGTACTAATCGTCCAAGTGACTGTTGCTTGATAATTCTGAGATTGAACGTTAGCCTGTTGCTCCGTTGGGATCACCAGCTTTACGCCGACGAGATCAGTAGTGAATTTGACGGTACTATTGGAGCTGTTGTTGTATAGGACCGCCGCTGAACTATTTACCGGCGTTTCTGCCCAATAACCAGTAAATCCCGGGATGGTCAGCGTACCGTTAAAAGTTGACCCACCTCTTTGCCCGACCCACGGTGAGATTTCGGCTTGTAACTGACTCCCACTGGTAATCATCGCCGTCAAGGTCAGTTGTCCCGATGATTTCAACGGTTCATTGATCTGTTCCAAAGTAGGTGAGCCAAAATCCAGATCACCAGTGACTGTGATCGCATTAGAGCCAGTCAGCTCGCTTTTCTTATCTGTTAGCTTTCCAGTTAACTCAGAATCATTAGCAATAGAAGGATTTTTTAATAATTCGTTAACTGTCTCTAAATTTAATTGATCCAGATATGTCGCGACCGCCTTTTTATTGACAATTGGGTAACTCCCAGTGCTTGTTGCGGACGCGAGAAAAAGATTATTGACCGTGGTATCATTCATCTTGAGCTCACCACTATTCGAATTGATGATCGTCAACATGGTGTTTACCGTATTCCAGTCTTTAGTGTCAAGGTTAGCCTCGCCCAGATCACTAGTGCCTTCCTTGTCAACGATTTTCTGTAACGCATTTGCCAACCACCCCTCGACGAGGGTCACATCATTACCACCTAGATCAAGGTTAGTCAGTTTAGCGACGATTGGAAAATCCGCATAGCTGAAACTCTCCATTTTGAAATCCATGTTGTTGTCAGATAGATCTAACGAAGTAATATTTTGTTCAGCACTGGTACTGAAAATCGTTGAAGCAGCCTTATAGAAAACCGTACTGGTAAAATTGTTTTGCGCCAAGATCAATGTCTGCAAGGCCGACAACCGATCTGTTTGAAACAGGCACAGTAATTTCTCCACCAAGGTCGTATCCACCACTTGCGAAGTGAGCCCCGTCAAATCGACTGTGGTCGCGCTAGTCGCAGAAGCAATGATCTGCATCAAAAAATTGAAAGACAAGGTTGCCTTAGCGCCATAGATCGTGATTTCTTTTGTCACTAAGGAACCATTCTCTCCTTCAACCAGTGCTGTGGTGTTTTGTAAGTAGGCCCCATCCTCAACGTTGTAATCAACTCCAGATTTGAGTCCTGCCACCCAAGTCGCCACGGTCTGATCGGGTGCAGAGGAAAAAGAACCATCGGCATTTTTGGTCCGTTGGGCTAGGCTGACCGTGGTCAAGCGTTGCAGATCCGCAATCGTAAAGGTTGCGGGTGTTTCCCCATGTTCACTGGGTGTCGTGCCATCGGCGTAAGAACTATTATCCAAAAGCACTTGAGTCACCGTAGCGGGGATCCCGTAATCCGTCAGGATCGCCGTATCGTAACTCGCAGCCTTGAGCGGATCCGGCGGCAGCTTGATCAGCGTAACAACAACAGCGATCAAGCCCAGCACAATTTTTAACTTATTTTTTGCTGACTTCATCTGACCGCCCTCCACGTTTTTTTCGACGCAAGCGTAATAAGATGATGACCAAAATCAAAATAATCAAGATCAAGACGCCAAAACCGATCCCGATCGCATAGACGAACCAAGGCGTTCCCCCTTGGGCTTGCTTGATTTTACTTTGTAACTGCCGCTTGCGGGCTTGGGTAAGTGTGACTGTATTACTAGACGTTTCCTGATAACGATAACGCTGGCCATCGGTTGCTTGATAGTGGCCTTGGCTGTCACGAACATAATAAGCCTTAGTCTCAACGCGATATTTCCCCGCGTCAGGATCAGTCGGTAATTTCAACCGATAATAAAAGTGCGAATTAGGCGCCATCTGCATCTTGCTGACCGTCCGCTGATATTTCTTCCCTGTCGTCGTATTGACCGCCTTGGTCTCAACATGCAATTGGTTGAGAAAAGTGGCGCTAACATTATTCAGTGGTACCGCGATCGTATTTTGAGATTCATCTTGGCGGATCTGCGCCGCCCCTAATTTAAGCTGAGGTAGCCAGACTTGATCAACATCCCGTGCGATCACAGTGATCGCGTAACGGAACTCATTTTTGATTGCCAAACCTTTCTGTGCTTCAGTCGTCTGCGCCGTGACTGGACTAAAAATAAAAGCGCCGGCGACCAGACCTGCGAAGTGTTGCGTCGGCATCGTCAAAGTAGCGGTATACGCGACAGTCTCATTAGCAGGCAAGGTCACGGTCGCTGGGCCCTTGACCAAATCAGGTAATTGATATTTCAAAGTCGTATCAGTCTTCTGCTTAATGCCATAAGCGACTTGACCGCTATCATTAGTCTGAGCAGTCGCCACACTGGCCTTGACTTTCACAGTCTGATCAGTTTCGTTTTTAAGTTGGACGACTAAACGTGTTTGCTGTCCCGTGCCCACGATCACATCAAAATACGACGAGGTCTTCTCCCTCTGTTCTGACGGCAGTTGTGGACTAACTGAAAAAGGCAGACCAGCGGCCTGCACTTTTGTCGGGATCATTAAAACCATTAACAAAACAGCAAACGCTAATGGCAAAATGAATGATCTGTTTTTTTTCATCTAAACGACCTTAATTTTGATTCTCTGAGATACCATCAGCCAAGGTCCAAGTCAGAGTGTTGGTATAACTGCCTTTTTTGACCAAGGTTCCCTTAGCGATCGCTAATTTCAAAGGCTTGGGGGTAATGACTGTTTGCCCCGCTCCTGCACTAGCGTATACGACACCATCTGTCGTGATTTCGCCATCGTCAGTTGATAACGTCGCACCAGTATCTAAAGCAGTTGCGCCAGAAGCAACCCCGTCATCACCAACGACCCAGCTACCCTTCTTAACGCTCAAATTCCATTTATCATCGTCGCCACCGCGAAGATCAGCAACAGTCGCGATCAAGTCCTTGTCACCTGAAGTCGTCTCTAAGCCGTTCGCCCACACTACACTGGTACTGAAGGCATCATCCACAGTATTAAAGGAAACTGCGTCTAAAACACTATACAGGCTCAAAGTCCCGCCTTTAAAGTTTACCGAAGCCGTGGTCGTTGCCGAATCCTGTGTATCATCTGTCAGATTCGCTTCTGTTGGATTCGCGGCCAAAACTGTTCGAGTCCCTGATAACGCTGCTAGTGATAATCCTAAAACAGCAATGATCCCAAATAATGATAATGATTTTTTCATGATTCTTTTCCCCCTATACAATGAACCAGACGACACAAAAAAAGCCGCGCGACCTTCTGACGGAATAAAAGGTCACCATTGACTTAGTTTGTGTCTTGACTGATCTCCTTGAAACACTTGATCCAAACTAAATTCTTATACAGATATTATATGGCCAACTGAGCATAAAGTCAAATTATTTTGTGCACAATTAGAAATGATTTTTTATACATTATTGCAAGTGGTCGGCATTGAATACCTTGTTTTGAAGCTTCTAAAAGCAATTATCACTGAAACGGTTTCCATTGTTACCTATCACGCAATTTCAAAATCCTTGTTAAAGTCATTCAAAATCATGTTATTTCCAGCCACGAAGTTCAGCGGTTATTTATTCAAATAATAAATAAAACAATTGATCATGCCTGCTAATTCTTCATTAGTCCCAAAATCTTTATCTCTAAGTCATGCCAACCTAAAAAAATCGACATCCAGTTATCCAGATGTCGATCAAATCATATTCATTTTATTCAGAGCAACACACTATTTCACAGCATCGGCAGCCACTAACAAGCTACCAGTGATCCCGGCGTCATCGCCCAGTTTGACATGTTGGATATACAGCTCGAGGTCAGGGACCCGTACATAATCATGCATCAATTTGGCAAACTCCGCGCGGATCAGTGGGAAAAGTTGCGCCTGTTTGCTAACGCCACCGCCGAAAACGATCAAGTCAGGTGAAAAGGTCAGGGTATACGTCATGCAAGCCTGCGCCAAATAATAGGCCTCGATTTGCCAGAAAGGATCGTCCGGCGCGATTTCATGGCCTTTTTTGCCATTACGCCGTTCGATCGCCGGTCCCGCGGCGATTCCCTCTAAGCAGTCACCATGATAAGGGCACACGCCGACAAAATCATCGTCAGCCGCGCGGTGCATCATAATGTGTCCGGCCTCCGGGTGACTGCGACCGCTGTACAATTTCCCGTGAGAAATGTAGCCCACGCCGATACCGGTGCCGACTGTAACGTAACAAATATTTTGTTTGCCAACGCCTGCACCTTGCAGATATTCACCATAAGCCGCCACATTCACATCTGTCGTCCAAACAAATTTAACAGCGGGATAATGAACTTTGAGTGCCCCTAGAAAATCAAAATTCTTCCAAGCTAGTTTTGGTGTGTCGGTAATATAGCCATATGTCGCCGACTGTGGTTCAATGTCGATTGGTCCGAACGAACCCACGCCGATCGCCGCTACCTCATACTGATCAAAAAAAGCGAAAACCTGCGCCAACGTTGCCTCCGGCGTGGTCGTGGGAAACTTCACCCGTGCAGTGACCTTGCCACTGGCCTCCCCGACCGCACAAACAAATTTTGTGCCGCCTGCCTCAATACCACCTAATAATCGTGCCATGTTCATCCTTCTTTCACCCTACTTATCAAAACGGCGACTGCGGATCTCTGCCCCACGCAATAGCGTGGTTGTCCTAGTCATTAAGACCCGATCCAGAGAAGCAGCCCCGTGGTTGGTTCTTGATCTCCGCCTTGAGTCAGCCGCAATTTTTTAGCCGTTTGACTCATATTATAACCGCGTCCGCGCATTTTTTCTTGGTCATCCTGCTCAATTTCAGCCTGTTCGGCGTCTATCTCCTTGTCTCTGCCTTTACAAAACAGCTATGATCATCAACCTTATTTTACTGATTGGTGAGTTCTGACTCGGCCCTAACTGCAAACAAGCAAAGAATCAGCGGCAGTCGTCAAACAAAAACCTATTTTTTGACCTGCAGGCCCAAATAATCGAGCAATAATTCGCAAAACATCATATTTGCCCACGAAAACCACTCCCGCGTGAAATTACGCGGATCCTCAACATCAAAACCCTCGTGCATCATATTTGTTCCCGCCGTGGTCGCAGCCAGTAATTGTAATAACCGTTGTTTTTCCTCATGGTCGGGCTGAGTCAGGCCCTGGATCGACAGGGCGATCGGCCAGATATAATCTGGCGGCGTGTGTGGACTGCCCAGACCAGCCCCAAATTTGCCCGCGTAATAATAAGGATTCTCCGGGCTGAGTAATGTTTGCCGGGTCGCTAGATAAGTTGGCTCATTTTCTGGTAGATAGCCAAGATAAGGGGCGCTCAGCAGATTGGGGATATTGCCATCGTCCATGATCAAAGTGTGCCCCAAGCCATCGACTTCATAAGCGTAGATCTTTTTACCGGCGGCATTAGTTGTCGTCCCAAAACGCTCGATCCCGGTTTGGATCTCTGTGGCCAAACGCTGGGCGGTCGTGGCTAATTCTGGTTCAGCGAGGATCTCAGTGCAGATCTCTTGAAGATAATTCAAGATCACGACCGCAAACATATTGGCAGGAACCAAATAACCGTAAACACAAGCGTCATCACTGGGACGAAAACCGGACCAGCTCATTCCGGTATAACCGACTGGCTGGCCTAAACCTGCCCGCGCTAAAGTATCTTCCGGCCGATCATCGCTTCTTTCAAAACGATAAGTTGACTGCTCCTCATGGTGCTGTTCAATCGCGATCACTTGTAGCAATTTCTTGATGGCCGAAATGAAGGTCGCATCAAATTGATCAGTCAAGCCCGTGTTCTTGTAAAGTAGATAAGCCAACTGGACCGGATAACACAAAGAATCGAGTTCGTATTTTCGCTCCCAGATCCAAGGTCCCATAGTAGTGGCATCGCTTTGGTGGCCATGACCATTGCCAGTCAAATTAAAAGCGTTAGCATACGGATCGAGCGCCATATTGAAAAACTGCCGTTTGACCACGCGTAGAATAATATCGGCCACTGCCGGATCCTTTTGCGCCATGATCAAATATGGCCGTAATTGCGCAGTCGAATCTCGTTGCCACATCGCAGGAATATCCCCGGTCAAGACAAAGATATTCGTATATTCATCTGTTGTTAATGTTGTTTCTAAAGTGTTGGTAAACGTGATCTCAAAAATTCTCGCCAAATCCTGACGATCTGGCCCGCAAAGTCGCTTGACTTGAGTAACGAAATCACGAACGGCCGGCGTTAGATAAGATTTTGTCATTTCATCACCACTTGATATATTTTTTAGCAAGCCAAGTATATCATGAACAGTCCCATAAATCAGTAATTGTTTGAAAAAAAGATTTATTTTCCCCGATAAATGATATATGATTACTCATAGCAACTATCAACTGTGGAGGTGAGGCTTTACGGTCACTAGTCAGAATAAATATCAAACGATCTTCACAGATTTACAGGCTAAGATTTGGTCCGGCTATTATCCAGCCAATCAGCAATTGCCTTCAGAAAATGAGCTGGCGCAACAATATCAAGTCAGTCGGATCACTTCTAAACGCGCACTGCAAGAATTGGCTGATATCGGTTTGGTCCAACGTCGCCAAGGTAGCGGGACCTTTGTTCGCCGTGGTTTACGCTTGCGACCAAAGACAAAGCAGATCTTATTGGTGATCCCCTTCGCGCCGGAATCAGGGCTGGGTGACTATATTACGGGGATCAAATCCGTTCTAACGCCACAAGGTCAAGAACTCACAGTTATTGAGAAGCAAAGCTTTGATTTTGATCATCCTGAGCGTTTAGCGACCCATTTCGATGGCATCATTTATTATCCACAACAATTGACGATCGAATTGGCACAGTTGGAACGATTCGCGTTGGCGCATATTCCTCTGGTCCTGATCGATCAAACGGCTTTTGGGCTCCCGATCCCCTCGGTGGTCGCCGACAACACCCAAGGCGGTTACTTGGCGACGCGCACCCTGATCGAAAGCGGTCATCAACGGCTGATTTTTTTGGCTACCGCGGACTTTGCCCACGCGCTAAATTCATCCGTGGCCCAACGTTACTTTGGCTATCTTCAAGCCTTGATGGAACAAGATCTAGACTTTGCGATCACCCCGGAACAAGCAACCCGTCTGACCGAAGATGATTTTGCCGCGCTACCCGCCTTTTTGAAAAAGGAACAGATCACCGGGATCGTCACCGAGCACGACCTATTGGCCCTAGATGTGTTGCGGTTTTTGCAAGAGCAAGCGATCAACGTTCCTGAGGATATTTCCCTGATCGGTTTTGATAATATCACCCGAACAGCGACGAGCCAGCCGCAATTAAGTACGATCCGCCAAGACTTTCAGACGATCGGTCAAAAGGCGGCCCAACTTCTGCAGGAGCGGATCGCCAATCCTTTTGACCCTACGATCAAACAGGCCACTGTCCCCGTTGATCTGATCCCACGTCAAAGCATCAAAAGACTCGGTTGATCAGGTGCGACGACGCCCTTCATAATTTCATTGCAACAAACTCAACAAGACTATCAAAGGAGCTTACTATGCAGATCACTTCGATCGATACTCGCCAAGGCACTGATAATTCTTACCGCTTCTCTCACGGCAACGCGTTGCCACTGACCGGTGTCCCTTTCGCGATGAATTACTATACGGTTCAAAATGATGGTAGTCGCGGCGGTTGGTTCTTCAACCCTAATGACCATCGTTTTGAAGGTTTTCGCCTGACCCACCAACCTAGTCCTTGGGTCGGCGATTTTTCACATCTGGTTCTTTTGCCGCTGACTCAGGCTCCCGGGAAAGATCCAATCGTTGATTATGCTGGTTCTTTTGAACCCAACGATGCCTGTTTCAATCCAGCGCAATTACGCTTGTACGATTTGCATTACGGCGTCGAGTCCACTTTGATCCCCAACACTTATGGCGCCACGATCAAAAGCTGTTTTCCCCAAAATCAACGGGCTGGTTATCAATTGACTTTACCAGGACGGGCGCAAGTCGATTTCGATCAGGCGACTAATCAACTCAATGGTCAAGTGATCAATTTTTCTGACTGTGAGGATCCTGATTTCACTATGTATTTCAGTCTACAACTCAGCGCGGCCTTAGACTTGGGTCAGATCCAGTTCAAAATCGGCAATGAGCAACTGATGACGACCACGACTGATCAGACTCACTTCAGCGGTGATGACCTACAACTGATTTTTTATCTGCAGGGGGCTGAAAATGAATTGGCCTTAGCCACATCATTTATTTCCCCTCAACAGGCACGTCTTAATTTACGGCGTCAACAAACGCAAACCTTCACGGAACAACAAGTAGCGGCGCGTCATGCTTGGCAAACGTATTTTGATCGAATCGAGATCGAAGACCACCGGCATCAAGAACAGGTTAAGACTTTCTACACGACCCTGTATCGCCTGTTCCTTTTTCCGCAAAAATTCTATGAATTGGACGAAGCAGAGCAGCCTTGTCATTACGACACTTTAGCCCGAACGAGTAAGCCGGGGATCCTCTACACCAATAATGGCTTTTGGGACACTTATAAAACAGTCTATCCCTTTTATAGCCTGATCGCGCCTGAAGTTTTGACTGAAATGTTGCGCGGTTTCTTGACCAGTTATCGCGAGGCTGGTTTCTTGCCAAAATGGCTTTCACCTGATGAACGTGGCATGATGCCCGGCACTTTGATTGATGCGGTCATTGCCGATGCCGCCAGCAAAGATCTGCTCAACCCAGATCAACTGGAGGATTTCTTGACCGCGATGGTCCATGCAGCCACAGTTCAAAGCGATGATGAAAAATACGGGCGCCGCGGGACTTTAGATTATCTGAAATATGGTTACGTGCCAGATACCCACGAAGAAAGTGTCAATCACACCTTGGACTATGCCTACAGTGATTATTGCATCGCCGTTGTCGCCGAAAAAGCAGGCCACCTTTTATTGGCCAAACAATATCGAGAACGTGCCCGCAATTATCGTCATTTATTCGACCCAGAGACTGGCTTCATGCGGCCCAAAGACCCTCAAGGTGAATTCGACCCTGACTTCCGCCCTTTACAGTGGGGCCACGGCTTCACCGAAGGCAGCGTTTGGCAAAACGGCTTTGCGGTCTATCAGGATATTGCCGGCTTGGTCAATGAATATGGCGGCAAGCAAACCTTCTACGAAAAATTAGTTGAGCTGGTCAATCAGCCCGCCACTTTTGAAACAGGCGGTTATGGTTTTGAGATCCACGAAATGACTGAACTGGCTGCACTGAAATTTGGTCAATTGGCTTTGTCCAATCAACCTAGCTTCCATATCCCCTACCTATTCACTTATGTCGGTCACCCCGAGATGACCCAACTCTTGATCAAACAATTGTTGAACCAAGCCTTCAATGCAGGTTATCAAGGATTTCCCGGCGATGAGGATAATGGCTCGATGGCCGGTTGGTATGTCTTGTCAGCCCTAGGCATTTACCCCGTCACGCCAGGGTCAGGCCAATTCGTTTTTGGTTTGCCACTATTCGATCGTGTCACCCTACACTTGCCAGCGGGGAAGACCCTTGTCTTACGCACCAAAAATAATGAAGTACAAAACCAATTCGTACAAGCACGCAGTTTCAATGGACAAAATCTAAGTCAAACCTACATTGCTTACGATCAATTGATCGCCGGTGGAGAACTGACCACCACCCTAGGACTGGCACCAAGCTTACATCGATCAACAAACACTGAATTACCCTATTCGATCTCCACTTATGACGACTAAAACAGAGTGCGAGCCACCCCGGGTAGCGCTTGAGCATTAGCCTAGCAATTGTTTTGGAAGCAGGTTTAGCTTCCGGAACAATTGCGTAGCTAAGCGGAAAGCGCTGGGGTGGCGAACACGTTTCAAAAATCAGAGTGTAAGCACCCCCGGGTAGCTTCTGAGCATTAACCTAGTCAGGATTTTGGAGGCGCTCCTTGCCTCCGGAAGCCTGACGTAGTTAAGCGCCAGAAGCTGGGGTAGCGAACACGTTTCAAAACAAAAAACCTCACTTCTGGGCAGGAAGTGAGGTTTCGTCTCTATCTATCTAAGTATAGAGAAAGGAGTAATGAAGAAAACTAGCAATTATTATAGGTTTAGGTTGGTAGAAAGCCGCATGCCACGATCCTATCAAGCTGGAGAAACTTCATAGTTTATTCATATCATGTCATTGCTTTCTATGTCTATAATAATAAACTATGTTTGCGAACGAACAACGACACTATTGTGAATTATTGGTGAACAATATATGAATTTTTTGTGTTTTCAAACTATTGTCCTTGATTATCGCTACTTGACCACAAATCTACGTCATGATTTTCTGACCAGCTATTGCTATTGACGCTGGCTGAGCGAGGATAAAATCCCAACGGTGAAGAAGAAGCCAACATTCATACCACTTGTGTTCCCGGACCTGCCCACCATATTTTATGCGGCACGCTCCAGTCTGGCCTAAACGGTTTTATCTAAATACGGATGTTTCATAATAAAGTGATAAAAGGCCCCGATCAACCCGGCGTCATTTTGATAATGAGCAAAAACCAGATCAGTATTGTGGCGGACGATCGGCAAAAGATAACGACCTAAAGCTCGATCGACCAAAGGTTTCAGATACTTCGAATGGCTAGTGACCTCGCCGCCGATGATGACCAGCTGCGGATTTAGGACGTAACAAAGATTGGCGATGCCCTGACCCAGCACCCCAGTCATTTCGATAATCGCCTCTCTGCAGATCTCGTTACCATTTTCTGCCTCTGCGAAAATTCGTTGACTACTCCACGCCTCAACAGAATCCCCTAATTGTTTGGCGACCCGGCGGCATAAAACATTGGTGCCACCCATATCTTGAAATTCACCACCAGGAAGGTTCATATAGCCAATTTCGCAAGAACTATTACTAAAGCCACGATAGATCTGTTGATCGATCACTAAGCAACCACCAATACCGGCACCAACAGATAGGCACAAATTTGGATTGCCATCTTCACCAGCGCCACTGATCGACTCTGCCAACCCCATACAATTGACGTCATTCTCCACCTCAACTGGAATCGCAAACTGACGCTCTAACAGTAGTTTAAAATTAATACCCGAATATTGCGGTAACAATGGTCCGGCAAAAACGATCTCACCTGACACACTATCAATGATCCCGGCGGTGGCGATGGCAATACCTGATAATTCACCCTTCTGTCTTTCTTGGGTGATGATCTGTTTTACCTTCGTCAAGATCTGTTGCCCACCTAAAGCAGCCTCGGTCTTGATTTCTTGGCGCGACAAAAAAATACCATCGACATTGACGACCCCCCATTTGATCGTTGCACCGCCAATATCAAACAAAAGAAAGCGCATTGACTTTTCATCATTATTCATAGTGATCTCAGCGCTGGATCGCGGTAAATCATGCTAGTCGATCAGTTGATCCGCCAGCATTCATGACAGTCATCTTGGCCCGTCTTACTGACCCGCTCATGCGCTTTTCCCTCTTTTCTCGACCTTAACAAACGCGTTATGCACGATGACTTCATAATCATAATTTCATAATCATAATAATGAAGCGCTTGATCAGGTTACAATTTAAAAACCAGTGTATTTTTGCTAAGGCAGCTTCAGCAATGATCTGAATAGCCTACTCACTCGGGCTCAACAGTTGACCCGCCTTGCTCTAAACTTGTCTCGATGGCCATATTCGTTAGATTCATTTGCTTGCGGAGCTCGGCATCTTCTAATAACATCGCCGAGAGCACATCGATTTGATACAAAACAGCGAGTTGCGAGTTGACGAAACGTGCGTCACCAACGAATCTCGAGTTGTAAGCATCCAAACGCGCATCGGCTAATTTCGCAATACTACTATTAGAAGCACCGGTAAAGATAACGATCCTAGCCTGATTCTTCTTAGCGATCCGTAAAGCATTCCAAACCTCGCGAGTTTCGCCTGAACTGGAGATACCGATAACTAAATCGTTTTTCCGGATCGCCAAACTATTAGCGATCATCATATGTGTGTCCACGATCGCGCTGGCGCTGAGTCCCATTTGTAACATTCTTTGCCCAAATTCAGTGGCGGTCTGTCCCGAACTGCCGACCCCGTATAAATAGATCCGGGGTGTCTTTAAAATCAATTTCATGACCTTCTTCAAATCAGCATCTGCCGTCATATTCTCGGTGTTCTTGACCAAACTCGAATAATAATCGGACACTTCATCTTGGATCGTATTCTTCTGAGCAGCCTTTTGTGGCGATCGATCCGCCTTATCTTGAGAGCTGATCTGCAACTTCAATTCAGCAAAACTACGTAGTCCTAATTTACTGACAAATCTGATCACGATCGCCGGTGTCGTATTCGTCGCTTTAGACAGTTGTGAAACATTAAGATTGGCGATCCGCTGAGTTTCCTTCACTAGAAGGAATGTTGCGATCCGTTTTTCTTTATCTGAAAATGTAAAATATCTTTCTTGGATATTCTCTTTGATATTGACGCTAAACATCGCCCACCTGCTTATCTATGGTTCAATCCCATGCAAACTTTCCTAGTTAAGTATATACCAAATCGAACATCAAACTAAACTCTCGCTACCAAAACCAACACAAGTAGCGAGACCCGCTTAGATTAGACCCCACCTGATCACGAGACAGATCACGGCGCGCCCGTTTTAACGACTAAGTTGATACCAGTACTGCTAGCGTATCATTTTACCACGAAGAAGCCCAGCAGATCCTCGTTAAAATCAAAAAAGAGTGAGAGACACCCCGGTCAGCTTCTGAGCATTAGCCTAGTCAGGATTTTGGAGGCAGGGCTTTGCCTCCGGAAGCCTGACGTAGCTAAGCGGAAGATGCTGGGGTGGCGAACACGTTTCAAAATCAGAGTGTAAGCCACCCCGGTCAGCTTCTGAGCATTAACCTAGTCAGGATTTTGGAGGCGCTCCTTGCCTCCGGAAGCCTGACGTAGTTAAGCGCAAGAAGCTGGGGTGGCGAACACATTTCAAAAAAGAGTGAGAGACACCCTGATCAGCTTCTGAGCATAGCCTAGTCAGTGTTATGGAAGCGGGTTTGGCTTCCGGAACAGTGACGTAGCTAAGCGGAAGATGCTGGGGTGGCGAACACGTTTCAAAAAGACACTACTTCCCTGAGAGAAAGTAATGTCTGTTTTGAAGGCTTAGAAAATTATTTTGCTGATCTCGATCATTGTTGAAGCGCCCAGCTAATCGTCTTGATCTGATAAGGTGCCAGCTCCACGCGATAATGTTGAGGAGCAACGGCAGTCAATTCGGCCAATGGGGTCTCATCCAGTCGCGTTTCCTGAACGATCCCATGGGCAAACTGAGGTGAAATATCGACCACCCTATTTTGGCCGGTGTATTCATGCAGACGTAGGATCAACGCCTGCCCATTTTCACTTAGTTTGATAGCATCGACTTCAACTGCGTCCTGCGCCTGAAAATCAAACAAGGCCGCTTGAGCCACCACGTTACCACGCGCGACTTTCAGACCATTATTGAGCACCATCGCCGTCGGCTCCACCTGCCCACTCACAAAATCGCCTTCGTGTGGCAATAGACTGTAAGTAAAGTGATGCTGGCCCTGATCCGCTTCTGTGTCTGGTGAAACACCTGACTTCAATAAGGACAGAGATAAATTGTTCTCCGTGATATGATAGCCATATTTGCCATCGTTCAATAAGGCGACCCCATAATCACGCTGGGATAGATCAGCCCATTTATGACCAACTGTTTCAAACTTAGCCTGCTCCCAAGAGGTGTTAGTCGTTGTTGGCCGTCTAGCATTTCCATATTGGATATCGTAGGTCGCCTCACTGGCACGGACTGCCACAGTGAAGTCAGTCCGCAATAGATAGCGGTGATCCTGCCAATCAATATCATTGACAAAATCGATGCGGGGACTGTGACTATGCAAAATCAATGTCTGTTTGATCGTTGACTGATGAAAGCGATATTTGAACACAACCGTCTGGATCAGCGGTCCAACGTTGGTCACCGTGATTTGATCGGCTGTCAAAGTCCAGGATTTTTCAGGGTAATCCCCATCAATATTCCAATTTTCATACTCCGTAGGCCGATCCTCATAGATCTGCAAGCGATTACCGACACCTGCTGCCCCAATGACCTCGCGATGGGCATGTTTATCCCAAAGACTCACTAATTGGCCTGCTTCGTTCCAAGTGACGCAATAAAAATCATTTTCTAACTGACGAGCCACTTTGACCGCTGTCAAATCTACTGCTCGTTCAGCGGCCTTAGTCTTAACGGCTGGATCCTCCGCGATAAATTTAAAATTAAGCGTTGCAAAGGCCGGCACAGTCACTTGAAGCACATAGCCAGTTTCCGTTCTCTGACTGACTATTTTTTCCTGATCAGAGGTTTCAAAATAACCAGACCGCGTTTCCGTGAGCGGGATCGTTGTGGTGATCGACCAAGCATTCTCATTGGTGACATGGTAATGTTCGCCACGCGGATCAAACTGAACCGCACCTATTTTCTCTTGTAGTTGAGCGATCTTGGCGAACCCGCCTTGGTACTCCAGGTTATTATCCTGATAAACTTCATGGATCGCCGAACCTGGCAAAATATCGTGAAATTGATTGCGCAAGACCATCTGCCATAATTCGCGGATCTCGGCTTGAGGATAGGTGATTTGTTGCCGCAAAAACGCCGTTGTTGCCGCGATCTCCAAGTTCCGCAACGCGAACTCCAACTGGCGATTTTGTTGCTTGACCCGAGCCTGTGACGTGTAAGTCCCGCGATGATATTCCAAATAAAGTTCGCCATTCCAAGTCGCTAAGGACTGTCCGCTGGCCTTGATATTGGTCCGCAACTGTTTAAAGTAATCATCGACCCGGGTGTTTTTGATCGAGGGTAAACCTGGTAACTGATCGATCATTTCGATATTCTCGATCATCTCCCGCGTTGGTCCACCACCGCCATCGCCGTAGCCATAAGCCAATAACAAGTCGTTGTTGACGAGCTTATCAGCATAAACGTGATAGGTACCTAGAACTGTGTGCGGCGTGATCTCACCATTGTACGTGTATCTCCAGTTGGAACTATCGTGAAAATCAGCATCATTGTCCGTAGTCGTAATAAAATGCGTCAGGACCCGACTGCCGTCCAACCCCTCCCAAATAAAGGTATCGTGGGGCATCCGATTGGTATCATTCCAACTGATTTTCGTCGTCATAAAATTATCGATTCCAAAGCCTAACATGATCTGCGGCAAGGCCCAAGAATAACCGAAAACGTCAGGCAGCCATAATACCGTTTGCTTGACCCCGAATTCCTTGTTGAAAAACTGCGAGCCATACAGAAATTGACGTGTCAACGCCTCGCCAGAGGGGATATTGGCATCTGGCTCTAACCAAGTCCCACCATCAGGCTCCCAACGACCCTCGGCGACGCGTTGCTTGATCTGAGCGTACAATTCTGGATAGTCGTGTTTGATATAAGCATAGACTTGCGGCGTGCTATGGAAAAATTTGTAATCCGGATATTCCTTCATCAATGCTAAAACCGTCGCGAAGGAACGAGCGGTTTTCTCCCGTGTGTGTTTCAGCCGCCATAACCACGCCACATCAATATGCGTATGCCCGATCGCCGCGATCGAGTATGCTTTCTTCTGGCCTTGATGCTGGTCGATAAAGGTTGCGATCTGCGCTAGGATCTGACCAGCTGTCACACTCAATTCAGCCGCGGTCATCCCACCCCAATCGAACTGCCGTAAAGCATCATCTAGTAAACGCTGATAGTCATACTTCAAGGGCTCATCAGCAGACAACTCCAAAACCGTCTCATCGATCAGTTTCAAATAACGGTAACAATCCCGAATCTGCTCGTCTAGCACACCAGCCGCAATTTGCTTCAACTGATAATGCTGGATCTGTTGGGGACCACCACCCTCCAAACCCGACCACATCAAAATACTGAAAACCAATTTTTGATCAGCAAATCGCGCATCTAAATAGATATCGCGATGATTCGAGTCTACGGCCTGCAATGGTTTGGCGCCGATGAAAACCAACCCTTCAAAGCCTGAGTTGCCGCCACCACCAGTCCGACCTAAATCCAAGTGAATCACATATTTTTGTTGTTTAACTAATTCGGGTACGACCACTTGGAAACGAAGCCAATAATAGGCGTCCCGTCCAGACCACTGCGCGCCGATCGCAACTGACTGCCAAGCTGCATCTACTGGCACTTGGCGATGATCTTCGCGTTGATCCTGCCATAGCTGCAAGCCGCTTACCGCTTCAAAGCTGCTGCCATAGACCTGCTCCCGCAAATATCCCAACTGCTGCTTGATCTTTTTCTCTGAGTACATTTAAACTTGCCTCCTTAGTATATCTATATCGACATTAAAAAATCGTTATCACCAAACTCTTGTCTGATAAAATAGCTTATACTGTGAGTATACAACGGTTTCATTTTTGTTTTTGATAAACTTTTCAGAGGAGGAACCACCATGTCAACTTATTCATGGCGCACCAACGAGAAAGAAATTTACCCCACTAAGAAATCGCCTAGTATCGTGACGCTACCCAAGCAACGTTTCTTAACGATCAGCGGGCAAGGGGACCCTAACAACACCCCTGCATTCAGCGCCGCGATCCAGATATTGTATACGTTGAGTTATACGATCAAAATGGCTCCGCGGAAAGGGATCGACTTCCCAGGCGCGTTTGATTATGGTGTCTACCCTTTGGAAGGATTCTGGACTTTGCCAGCTGATTACCACGCGGTCGGATTGGATAAGAGTCAGCTGCTATACACGATCATGATCAAGCAACCCGATTTTGTGACCGCATCTGTTTTTACCCAAGCTAAAGAAATGGCTGCTAAGAAACTCTCAACAAGCGAATTGGCCCAAGTTTCCTTGGCCGAGCGAGATGAAGGCTTAGTGGGGATGATTTTACATCAGGGGGCGTTTGATGATGAGCCGGCTAGTTTCGCACGCTTGGCCACATTTGTTGAGCAGGCTGGCTATCAGCGCACAAGCAAGGCGCACAAGGAAATTTATTTATCTGACTTTCGTCGAGTCGCTCCAGAAAAGCGAAAAACGATTTTGCGCGTAAGTCTGGCACCACTTTAACCAGTACCAAAGAAACGATCCCGTCGTTCACAGTTGTTAGTGAACAGCGGGATCGCTTTTCGTTATTCTTGAAGCCTCTTTATTTTTTATACCAAGGTCAGCGGGTCAACATAGTCTTGTTCCAGACTAGTGGCTACGGCCGCTGCCGTAATGTGGCCACGATAGGTGTTCAGGCCGGTCAAGATCGTTGGGTTGGTCTTGACGGCCTGGTTGATGCCTTGTTGGGCGATCAGTTGAGCATACGGGATCGTGACGCTGGTCAGCGCATCGGTGGCCGTCTTCGGAACGGCACCAGGAATATTGGCCACAGCGTACTGGATCACGTCATGTTTCAAGTAGATCGGATCGTCAAAGGTACTAGCATGATCACTGGTCTCAAAAATGCCCCCTTGATCGATCGGAATATCGACCATGACTGAACCCGGCTCCATCGCCGCAACCATTTCATCGGTCACTAATTTCGGTGCTTTAGCACCTGGGATCAAAACGGCCCCGATCACCACGTCAGCATGTTTGACCGAATGGGCGATATTAGCTGGATTAGAGAAAAGCGTCTGGATGTGACCATCAAATAGATTATCGATCCGCGCTAAAGTTGCTGGATCAATGTCGAGGATCGTCACTTCTGCGCCGAGTCCCAAAGCAGTTTTGGCTGCATTCAAGCCGACTGTGCCCCCGCCGATCACCGTAACATGGCTCTTGCGTACGCCGGGAACACCACTGATCAGAACGCCTTTACCACCATATTGTTCTTGAAGGAATTGAGCGCCGATCAAAACGGCCATTCGTCCCGCTACTTCGCTCATCGGCGTCAAGGCTGGTAAACTACCATCTTTGCCGCGCATCGTTTCATAGCCGACAGCAGTCACTTCATTTTCTAACAAAGCTGCGGTCAATTTAGGATTTGGTGCCAAATGTAAGTAAGTATATAAAATCAAGCCAGGTCTGAAGAAATGATATTCCTCAGGTAATGGTTCCTTGACCTTGATCACCATGTCGCCAGCCCACGCTTCAGCGGCTGTTGCCACCGTTGCGCCAGCTGTTTGATAGTCAGCGTTGGTATAACCAGCGTTGCGTCCCGCATTGGTTTCCACTACGACTTCTTGGCCGGCTCGCACAAGATTCTGCACGCCAGCAGGAGTAATGCCAACTCGGTTTTCATTATTTTTGATTTCTTTGGGAATTCCAATTCTCATATGAATCACTCCTTATTGTCCACGATAACACAAAATATCATCGCTGTGAATTGGACTTTGGTTGGAATCAAATGACATTATGGGTCTAATCATCATTTTACTGACGACTACGATCAGCACTATTGACTTAGCTATAAACCACTGGTATCACGGATTTGGTTGCGCTTCCATTTTTACCGTGATGATTATTTTTTTTATATTTTCAAATAGATTATTCATTCCAAAAAATATTTTAATCTGACCAGCAAATGGACCATAACAAAAAATAAAAACTGTTAATAAGGACATGATCATTTTAGTAAATTCAGTTTACAAAAGTAGTGACTGATTTGAGTCGTGCTCACTGACCTAGTTCCTTCCGCTTAGCTACGCAACTATTTCGGAGGCATAGACCAGCCTCCAAAATGGTTATTAGGCTAATGCTCAGGAGCTGGTCAGGTCAGTTCGCACTTTGATTTGAAACCTGCTGCGCGAGGATTGGCTGTTGTGCTTAGCTACGTCATGGTTCCGAAAGCAAAGTTCGGCTTTCAAAACCATAACTAGGCTAATGCTCGCAGCCACCCATCCTCGCTCCACACTCTGATTTTGAAACGCGCTGCGCACAACTGACTTCTGCGCTTAACTACACAATGATTCCGGAAGCAAGGTGCGCTTCCACAATCATTGTTAGGCTAATGCTCAAAGTCAACCCGTTGTGTGCAGCGCTCTAAACCTTTTTCTTTTGAGATCTATAAGCTTACTGCTATAATTCAACTTAACCAAAAAGTGCGTTGCTGTCATTACTTTGGTTGACTGATCTCCCGCTTTTCGTTTTTCAATAAAGAAATCTAGAAATGGGGTAAAAAAATGAAAATACTTCGCGTTCTGGCGGGCATTGGCTTATTTGTCGCTGGTCTGTTCGGTCTGGGTCAATTGGGGATCATTTCTTTCTTTAGTACTTTCGTCAGTGGTTTATTGGGTTACTGGCTGATTTTTGGGACTGCTGAATTTGAAGGTCTGTTCAAGAAGCCTCAGCGTGGTTGGTTAAAATGGTCGCTTTTGATGCTACTGATCAATGCACTCTGGAGCTTGGGCGCCGGTGCGATCTTACAGTTACTAGGACTGACCCTGCACGCCAATCCTGTGGTGGACACATTCGGCGTGATGCTGCCTTTCATCCCTTTCATGTTGATGGGTGAGGAATTACTCTCCTTGGCTCTCTTGAATGGCGCCCGCAAATTCATTCCCACGCTGGCCGCTAGTATTTTTTCGGCGGTCATCTTCGGCCTGATCCACTTCAACACTTATTGGAATGGTGATCTCAGTACCACTTTATTGCACATTCTCTTGATCCAAGGAGTCGCCAGGATCTTCCTGAACATCGCCTACCTGAAAGCCGATTCGATCTGGGGCAGCTGGAGCACCCACCTGGCCTTCGATCTTTTCACTTTGGGTTTCGCCGCCCTACTCAGCACCCAGTAAAAAAAGTGCGAACCGACCTGGCCAGCTTCTGAGCATTAACCTAACAATAGTTTTGGTGGCGTAGTTTGTCTCCGGAAGTTTGGTGTAGTTAAGCGCAAAAGTCAGTTGTGTGCAGCACGTTTCAAAAACAGATTGCGAGCCACCTCGGTCAGTGCTTGAGCATTAGCCTAGCAACTGTTTTGGAAGCGGGTTTCGCTTTCAGAACAGTTGCGTAGCTAAACGGAAAGCACTGGGGTGGCGAGCACGTTTCTATCTTGTCCACGGCTTGCACTGCACGCTTCAGCCGCTCACGGTAGCTCAGTCGTTTAAGCACTCACGCAGACTGGCAAGCTATGTCTCACGGATTGGGATCGCCGCAGTCGCCGGCATATGAATCCAAAGCTGTTGGTGTTACCGTACCACCCTAAAAAGCGATCATTTGAGTTGCTACACTTGTAAAAAAGTTTGCTCCCCAGCGTGGGTAGCAAACTTTTTTATAGGTAACTCGAACACAATACTATTTGTCTTCCACTTGTGACGGTGAGACGCCATAATATTTCTTGAAGAGCTTGCTGAAATGATAGGCATCTTCATAGCCTACTGCCGAGGCGATCTCTTTGACGGTGGTCTCGGTTTCATTTTTCAACAAAGCATGGGCGTTCTTTAAGCGGATCTGGATCAAGTAATTGATTGGGCTCATATCCGTGGCCTCTTTAAAGATCCGTGACAAATAGGCCGGGCTAACATAATTATCCCGAGCTAATTGCTCCAAGGTAATATCTTCCGTATAATGATTTTCCAAAAAGTAGATCACGCTGTCCACCAGATGATTCTGCTTTTTTTCTGTTTTGGATAAGAATGGTTTGATATAGTTTTCTTCGCGGATCGTTAAGCCCCGTAAAATATAAACGAGGATCTCGATAATGATCCCCTTTCCGATCAATTGGTAATCCGCATCTTGGTGGTCGATCTCGCCAACCAATTGCCAAGCTTTGTCAATAATTTTATATTGATACTCACCGATCGCCAATTGCGACTTTTTCGTCGGAAGAAAGTTACGGGGCAAGCCGTGCAGTGAAATATTTTTGATGCCCAGGTGGAGTTGGTGCGAATAAGTTTCCGGACGCTGCTGCTCGCCATGGCGAACGCCTGGATTGAACAGCATGATCTGCCCAGCCTGAACGTCGGCCCAATGCTCATCAATGAAATAATGAGATTGACCTTCTAGCATGATGCTGATCTCCAGAAAATCGTGACTATGTAAATTGTAATTACTCGCAACTTTATTCCAAGGATCATAAGCGTAAAGGATCTCAGGATTGAACGTTTTTGCATCAGCATAACTCATCTGATCGGCCCCCTTTCAGTTGATCTAAGTATAAGTCCACGTATAACATTGTACATTAATTTAACGAGTATTGACCATTCCAATCTCGAAAAAAACGTTGATAATAGACTCTTGAAGATTGGAGGATTCAAATCTATGAATAATTTTCAATGGATCTGGCAGTATGTCAAAGTCAACCGACGCAAGCTGATCATCGCAACATTCTTGTTCTTGATCAGTACGGCTTTGATTTTAGTCAATCCATATATTATGGGGCAAATCGTCGATCAGGTCATTGATGGCAATAAGGATAGTTTACTCGTGCCTTTCTTGCTGATCATGATCGGAGCGACGCTGGTACGGACGATCACCCGCTATCTTTATCAAATTTTATTCGAACAAACCGGCCAGAACACCCTATTCGATTTGCGTCAAGATATGTACAAAAAGTTGCAGGAGTTGGATTTCGACTTCTTTAATCACACTCGTGTTGGTGACATCATGACCCGGATGACCGGCGATACCGACGCGATTCGTCATTTCGTTTCTTGGGTCAGCTACCAAGTTCTGGAATGCATCTTCTACTTTGTGGTTTCGATCATTATTATGGGCACGATCAACTGGAAACTGACGCTGGCTTTAGTCGCGGTCACCCCAGTGATCTATTTCTTAACTCAGGCAATGGCGCGGGCGCAACACCCGGTCTTCTTCCAAATCCGGCAAAGTTTCTCGCGGCTAAATTCCATGGTGGAAGAGAACATCAGTGGTAATCGCGTCGTCAAAGCTTTTGTTCGTGAGGACTTTGAAATCGAGAAATTCAACGAGCATAACGAAGACTACAAGAAGCGCAACATGGACGCCGCTAATGTTTCCAAGCGTTTCTTGCCTTGGCAAGATGGAGTCGCCAACAGTTTAAGCGTGATCGCGCTGGTTTTCGGCGGTTATTTGGTCATCAAGGGTGAAATGACCTTAGGTGACTTGGTCGTCTTCAACGGCTACTTATGGATGCTCAATCAGCCCATGCGGATGAGCGGCTGGCTGATCAACGATGTGGAACGCTTCTTGGCTTCTTGCGTCAAGATCCGGCAAATGCTGGCAGCCAAACCGAAGATCGAAGTTCGCAACGCCAAGGATCAAGTCCGGGTCCAAGGTAAAGTTGAATTTGATCACGTTAGCTTCCATTTTGCCGATGATCCGGAACACCGTGTGCTGACCGATATCAATTTCACCGCCGACCCCGGCGAAACCGTCGGCATCATTGGTGAAACCGGCTCGGGCAAGACCACGCTAGTCAACTTGATCGGGCGCTTTTACGATCCCACCAGTGGCACCGTCGCAATCGATGATCGTAACGCGAAAGATTATCCGATTCGGGAATTGCGGGACAATATTTCCATGGTCATGCAGGATGTGTTCCTCTTCTCCAACACGATCGCGGATAATATTTCCTTCGGCCGGCCGCACCTAGACGAGCAGTATGTTCAGTCAGTGGCGCGGATCGCGGACGCTGATAATTTTATCGCGAAGATGCCTGAAGGTTATGAAACCGTCGTTGGCGAGCGGGGTGTTGGTTTATCTGGCGGTCAGAAACAGCGGATTTCCTTGGCTCGCGCGTTGGCGAAGGACCCCTCGATCCTGATCCTGGACGATACGACTTCGGCCGTTGATATGGAGACCGAAACCAAGATCCAACAGGAATTAGGTAAGATGACCACCAAGAAGACCACTTTCATCATCGCCAACCGGATCTCATCTGTCCGCGACGCCGATCAGATCCTCTTAATGGAGAAAGGCCGCGTGGTTGAACACGGCACCCATGATGAACTGATGGCGCTCCACGGCAAATACTATGAAGTTTTCCAGAAACAACTGGGCTTAGAAAAGGGGGAGCAAGTTGGCCACACGAAATAAATCAAACGTCGATGAAGAACTGACGAAACAGTTCAATTGGCATGATTACAAAAGACTAGCTCACTATTTGAAACCTTACATGACCAAGATCTATCTGATTTTGATCGTGATCATTCTCGCCAATGTCGCTGGGATGTTAGGACCATATTTCACCAAAATCACCATTGATACGACCATCCCCAATAAGGATTATCGCCAATTATGGCTGATCGGCGGTCTCTTTACCGCCTCACTGTTCTTCATTGGCTGGTGTCTGCGCTACCGGATCTACCACATCACCGAATTAGGCCAAGACGTCTTGAAAGATATGCGTTTGGATATTTTCCAGCATTTACAACGCCTGTCCTTCTCCTATTTCGATAATCGGCCCCACGGCAAAATCTTGATTCGGGTGGTCAATTACATCAACACTTTGAGTGATCTGCTGTCGAACGGTTTGGTCAACTTGATCTCTGATGTTTTCAACGTGATCATCACCTTGATTTTCATGTTCGCCATCAACGCGCGGCTAACTTGGTACAGCTTGATTTTGATCCCGGTTCTGGTGATCATGGTCTGGTTTATCCAAGATCGGCAACGGAAAGCCTACCAGATCCTCAGTAACAAACAGTCCAACTTGAACGCGTATATCCACGAAAGTATTTCCGGGATCAAAGTGACCCAATCTTTCGCCCGTGAAAAGGAAAACTTCCGCATCTTCAACGATGATAACGAAGCCTACCGGACCTCTTGGATGCACGCGGTCAAGATCCAGTTCCTGCTCTGGCCCGGCGTGCAAAATATCGCCGTTTTGACCATGAGCTTGATCTACTTCGTCGGGATCCGCAATATCGGCGTTGACGTTAGTACCGGGACGCTGATCGCCTTCATCGGTTATATCAACAACTTCTGGAACCCCGTCATCAATATTGGGAACTTCTATAACTCGCTGATCACCGCCACGGCCTACTTGGAGCGGATCTTCGAAACCCTGGACGAAAAGCCAGAGATCGAAGACCAATCTCAAGCTAAGAATCTGCCTCAGATCCAAGGCCATGTCACTTTCGATCACGTTTACTTCCGCTATGAACCCGGAAAGAATATCCTGACCGACGTGAATTTCCACGTGGACCAAGGTCAATCCGTCGCCTTAGTCGGTCCCACCGGCGCTGGTAAAACCACGATCATCAACCTGTTGAGTCGCTTTTACGATGTCAACGAGGGCGATGTGAAGATCGATGATCATGACGTCCGCGATGTCACCCTGTCCTCGCTCCGGAAACAAATGGGCGTCATGTTGCAAGACACTTTTATTTTCTCCGGCACGATCATGGATAACATCCGTTACGGTAAGCTGGACGCCACCGATGAAGAAGTCGTCGCCGCCGCCAAAATCGTCCGCGCTGACGATTTCATCAGTGAATTGAAAGACGGCTACCAAACTAAAGTCGAAGAACGCGGGAGCACCCTTTCCGCCGGTCAACGACAACTGGTCGCCTTTGCCCGCGTCTTACTGGCTGATCCGCGGATCCTGATCCTGGATGAAGCCACTTCAAGCATTGACACCAAGACAGAAGAATTATTACAATCTGGCTTGCTGGCTCTACTGAAAGGTCGCACTTCCTTCATCATCGCCCACCGCTTATCCACAATCAAAAACTGTGACCAGATTTTCTACATTGATGGCGGTCAAATCATGGAACACGGCACGCACGACGAACTGATGCACCAACACGGACTGTATTATCAACTTTACCAATCACAATACGAAATGCTGAAACTGGAGCCCCTAGAAGCATAAAGTTTCATCGCCCCTGCCTGATTTTTTAGGCAGGGGCTTTTTTGCCAGAGTGATCCGCGAGGATGGGTGGCTGTGAGCATTAATTTATCTACTTGACTAAGCTACGCAGCAGATTGGGCAAGCAGATACTTTAAGGCGCAGCGGTCTGCACCTCGCAGCACGTTTCTATCTTGCCCGCGGCTTGCACTGCGAGAAGCGGGGTGAGCTCGCTGTGGGCGTCACTTTGAGCTTCGCAAAGCCCACGCGAATCTCAAAGCTGAGCCTTGTCCTAAGCGGCAAAGCCGCCAAAAACGCGTTCCTCACAACTGCTTTCTGCGCCGATACGCAATTTCACTGGATTGATTGCATCAATCCAGTGAAATTGCTAGTCGTGCTCAAAAGCAACCCGTTGTGTTCCACGCTGTCATTTAATTTCACGGCGATCTCACCCCGGTTCTCTCCGCTCCAGCCGCTCATGGTATTTTATTCATTGAAGCCCTCACGCCGACTAGCAAGCTGGGTCCAATTGATTCGACGCCACGTTATTGACGGCCGTGGTTAGTGGTCCGCAACTCGATATTGGTGACCCTGGGAAGGCTTAGCTGAGCTGCTAAGGTTGGTTCTTGGTGAATCAACTTCATTGCTTGACCTTGCTGTATCATCCCCGAGTGGATCATTGTTTGACAGCTGCCTGGCGTAGCTAAGCGGAAGGAGCTGGGATGGCGAACATATTTCAAAAAAAGCTGAAAAGCGGCTCAGCGCCACTTTCAGCTTTTTTTGCGCTATTGATCAGATAGCTAGTCCGTCATGATCCTCAGTAAAAATCGAAAATGTCCTTGACCGCTGACAAGGCTTTGAGCCGTAACACCTTGCTGACGTGATCGACCACCTCACCATTACGAGCAGTATAATCATACCCCAACATATTACTGGTAATCGCAAAACCATTGATTTTAACACCTTTGATACTTAATGCGGCTGGGAACCCTCTAGGAATCTTAGAGGTTATCGGAAAGCCAACCACCATTCCTGTGCGTTTATTATAAACTGTTGAGCTAACGACTAGCATCGGTCGACGAATGTTATTATTTTGGGGATGATGACCACCATATTCATGCCCAGCATGCGGCTCTGCATCAATCCAAATCAAATCACCCTGCTTCGGAAAAATCAATTCACCAGACATTCTCTTTACCCACTAATCCAGCATTATCACCAAGATCAAGTTCTGAAATTGCTTTCCTAAAATCATAATCAGGGTGGTCCTGATAGATATTCTTGTGTGCTGGAACAAACGAAATAATCCCATTCTCGTCCAGCACAGCTTCATACTCAGTATTCTCGGAGACCTTAAAACTGGCCGGTATCGTAATCATCATAGAGTTCCCCTGAATACGCGCTTTGACAGTCATCCTTATCACCTCTTCAATGTAATTATATCAGTAATTACATCTATCGACAACAAATAAAACACTTATCCGAATTGTAATCAATAGTCGCTTAGATCAAATCGTGCTAGAATAAAAGCAAGATCAATAATGACAAAGTGTCACGGTCAGACGTGTTGGTCGAGGAGGAATTGGCATGTGTACAAGTATTAGTTATATCGCAGAGAATCAACATATTTTCTTGGGTCGGACCATGGATTTCGGCCCCGAATTGAAAGGTCGGCCAGTGGTCACCCCGCGGAATTATGAATGGACTTCCCAATTAGGCGAACATTTCCATTTCGATTACGGTTTTATTGGTATCGGTCGTAAACTTGGCGATTATTTAGTCGCTGACGGCGTCAACGAGAAGGGGCTGGCAATGGCCGAACTCTACTTCGCTGGTGAAGCTGAATACGCCCAGCCCGTGTCGGGAAAAGCCGGCCAATTAGCGCCCCATGAATTCATCATGTGGGTTTTAGGTAAAATGGCGAGCATCGCTGATGTCCGTGCATCGATCGATCAAATCAGCCTAGTGGACGCGCCCAGCGCACTTTTGAAAGTGACCTCGCCACTGCACTTTATTCTCAGTGACTTGAGCGGCGCTACCGTAGTAATCGAAACTAAGGGCCAAAGCTTGCAGATCATTGATGATCCTATTAAAGTCATGGCCAACAGTCCTGATTTCAATTGGCACCTGACGAACCTCCGCAATTACTTACCGCTGAATCCCCATAGCGCCCCTAATCGCGAAATCAACGGCTACAAGCTGAACGCTTTCGGTCCTGGATCCGGCACTTTTGGGCTGCCTGGCGGTTACACCTCGCCTGAGCGCTTCGTTCGCGCCAGCTATCTACTCAGCAACATCGAAGCCGCCGATACTACCGAGAAGAATGTGGTCAACCTCTTCCGGATCCTAGATAATGTCACGATTCCTCGCGGCGTGAAAATCAAGGATGACGGCAGCGTCGATTACACGCAATATCGTTCCCTGGTTGACCTGACCACCCGAACGCTCTACTTCCAGCCTTACGACTCCCTGCAACTCTACGAGGCGCGCTTGACCGATGATCTGTTGAACAAGTCCGAAGTGACCGAATTGCCTGTGGGTGATGGACTAGGTGCCAACGTCTTAAACTAATCGCATTTTGAATCAAATAAAATTTAGAAACAGCCCAATTCGTTTTTTCTTAAGCAGAAAACGGATTGGGCTGTTCATTACTACGATCCTCTAAAAATATAGCAAAACGCACCATAGTGAATAGCTATCACCATGGCGCGTAAAATTAAATCATCTGGGTAATCAATTAATAGGGTCAGCTATTATCTTGAAGGTTAAATTTTAGATTCGACCATCCAGCGGTGCTGTTCGATCATAAAGTTTAAGGCAAAGACCCCACATAAAATATAGATGACCGCGGACCAAAAGCTATTCATATGAGGAAAGATCACTTTGGGGATGATCACGACCAGGAATGAGGCAAAAGCCCAGATCCAGCGAAAAATCTTGATTTTATGTTGACGTAACCATTTCAACAAATAGTTAGAAACGACCATCAACGCCAAAAATATAATTAAAACGATCAACCAATACAGCATGACGCACCTCGCGAATCTAATAGAAAAATTATTTTAAAATGATCAAGCGTTAGCAGGTGTTGCTTTTGCATCATCCGCTGGCTTCGCTTGTTCTTCAGCGACCATCTTCTTATCATACGCCTTAACGAATGGATAGTA
Organism: Lapidilactobacillus luobeiensis; assembly: GCF_024345205.1. Classification (GTDB taxonomy): domain Bacteria; phylum Bacillota; class Bacilli; order Lactobacillales; family Lactobacillaceae; genus Lapidilactobacillus; species Lapidilactobacillus luobeiensis. The sequence goes on from NZ_BROC01000005.1 coordinate 44,816, forward strand.
GATAATCGTGGCAACAGCTAAGTTGACAATGATCAAGATAATCATCCGCCAATCGTTCCCGGCTGATAAATAACCACCGATCGGTGCTGGTAATGTCCAAGCAGGGATCGTAGTAAAGCCGTTAACTAAGCCGGCCTTGACTGTGAAGTAACTGATCGTTGTCAAAACAAGTGGTACCAAGTTGAATGGAATAAACATGTACGGATTCAACATCATTGGCGCACCAAAGATCATTGGTTCGTTGATATTAAAAATACCCGGAATGATCGAGAAACGACCAACTTCTTTTAAGAACTTCGACTTGCAGACAAACAAGAAGAGAAAGGCTACAACAACCGTTGCCCCGGCACCACCGATCGTAACAGTCCATTGGTAGAACTGTTCTGGAGCGATGTAAGGTAATTTAGTTGCGGCAGTCCCAGCAGCCAATGCTTTGGCATTGTCATCCAGCATGATCAGCCACAGCGGACGAACTGCTGAACCAACGATACTCATACCATGGATACCAAATGACCACAGTAAATGGATAAAGAACATTGGCAATAAAGCACCGATCAAGTTATTCCCTAAAATATTGGTCAATGGTTTGAAGAGTTCCAGCAATAATGAGTTAACATCGACATTCGCAATATCACGAACCAACCAAACAACCGTGATAATGACCGCACCAGGGATCAAGGCCTCAAAACTACGAGCGACTGCTGGAGGAACCTGCTCCGGCATCTTGATCGTAATATTGTGCTTGTTAAACCAGCGATACGTCTCAACTGCAAAAATCATTGCAATAATCGCTGAGAACATACCAGAAGCGCCCAATGAGCCCATTGGTAAAACGAAACCTAAAGGTGCTTTCTTAGGTGTCAATACGCTAACAGGGACCTGCAGCATGAAGAACGCACCCAGTGATAAAATACCCCCTGTAACGCCATCCAATTTATACGACTGGGCCAAATCTTGCCCCATGACAAATGTCGCATAAATCGCCATCAACCCCATCGTGAGCCGGAATGGCAAAATGATCGTCGCCGAATAAGGCGCCAACGCATTTTTCCACGACTCGACCGGTAAGTTGATGAAGACCATAAAGAAGGTCCCGACTAAAATCAAAGATAATGTCGAAACAACACCATTACGAATTGCTAAAAGGTGGCGTTGTGTCCCGATTTTCGCCATTGGTGGGACAACTTTATCTTCGACCCATTTCATGAACTTCTGCATGAAATCACTCCTCCTATAAAGATAAAATATGAAATTAGTGCAAATAATGTGAAGCGTGAATACGCCTTCAACGGTATTATAACATGATGAAATTAAATTTCAACAGAAAACACTAAAAGACAGGTGAAATAATATTATTTTTCACAGATGACCTAGACCATTCTATTTACCAGTTAAGGTTTTCTTGTATTCTTCGACGATTTTGTGAGATGAATTTAGTGATTTAGCACTTTTATCAAAGGTTTTGCTAACATAATAATAGAAAATTATATCAACCAACATAAACTGTGCCAATAATGAGTTGGTCGCAGCAATTCGATTAGAACTTTCTTTTGGTTGCGAGGTATGCACGGCAATATCAGACAATTTCGCCAAACTATTTTGGCCAAAGCGTGTCAGCGAGGCCAATTTGACTCCAGCCTCTTTGGCAACATGTGCCGCCATTAAAATTTCTGGTGATTCTCCGGAATTAGAGATGATCCACAGCATATCCCGCTTACCCGCATTCGCTATTTTCGGCAAAAGCGCATTCAGATCATTATCGGCCACTGTCGCAAAGCCGATTCGGTTCCACTTTTGACAAATATTCTCTACGACTAAATAGGAAGCGCCGATCCCATAAACAAATAAGCGTTGACTGTGATTGAGGGAACGAATCAAATTGGCTACTTCCGCTTCGTTGATCTGATCAGTCGTTTCGCGGATCGACTGTAAGGCACTCGTTAATAATTTACCTTTGATCGAATTCAGGGTCTCGTCTTTAGTAATATCGGCTTGATTTTGAGGATCGGCCTGATTTTTAGTTAAATCAGAGGACAATAGGATCTTCAATGTCGTAAAACTACCGATATCTAAACGCTTGGTCAACCGGATCACCGTTGCGGGACTTGAATCAGCGGCTTGGGCCAGCTGAGTCACTGTCATCTTAATGACCTTTTGCGGATGCTCCAAAATATATTGTGCGATTTTTGACTCTGCTTCTGAAAGCTCCGCCTGAGAATTTAGGATCCGTCCTTTAACTGACAAAGCGCAACACTCCTTTTTAAATAAAACGTCTATTTAGATTCTAGCATGTTTATCCATAGATTTTCCGAATAAATGAAATTTTATTTCACTAGCCATTAAAAAAGAGTGTGACCCGACCTGCTCAGCTTCTGAGCATTACCCTAGCTAGACTTTTGGAAGTTGATTTTGCTTCCGGAAGCCTAGCGTAGTTAAGCGGAAGAAGCTAGGTCGGCGAGCACATTTCAAAATCATAGTGCGCAGCACAACGGGTTGACTTTGAGCATTAACCTAATAATGATTATGGAAGCGAACCTTGCTTCCGGAATCATTATGTAGTTAAGCGCAGAAGTCAGTTATGCGCAGCACATTTCAAAATCATGTTGCGCAGCACAACGGGTGCTTTTGAGCACGACTAGCCATTTGTTGCAGATTGACGGCAGACAATCTGTGACAAATGGCGTATCGGCGCAGAAAGCAGTTGTGCGTAGCACATTTCAAAATCATAGTGCGCAGCACATTTAAAAAAACGATTATCCCATCAGGCGATAATCGTTAACGTACAATAAGGATCTCAAGAATCAATGTTGCCGTAGATATTCAAGCGCTGCGGCAATAAAACCATCAGTGGCAGCCAGCGCTTGTTCCGCTTCGGTTAAACTACAATTGCCATTGATCATAACGATCGCGATTTTTGGCTGGCTCTGAGATTTCTGATAGAAGTCCACCGCCGTTGCACGATCAACGCCAGTAGCGTCTTGAATAATACGCTGGGCCCGATCAACTAATTTCTTGTTTGTCGGCTTAACATCAACCATTAGATTTCCATAAACTTTACCTAATTTGATCATTGCCGTGGTTGAGATCATATTTAAAATCAGTTTCTCTGCGGTCCCTGATTTCATTCTGGTCGAACCGGTGACGACTTCAGGGCCAACTGGCGCCTCGATCGCAAATTCGGCATGTTGACTGATCAATGCATGTTGATTACAGCTCAACGCACCAGTCCCTGCTCCAACTTCACGCGCATAATCCAGACCCCCGATCACATAAGGTGTGGTCCCACTGGCTGCTAAGCCCAACACAAAATCATTGGCCGCCAGCTGTTTCGCCTTTAGATCAGCTTGACCACCTGCCTCAGAGTCCTCGGCGCCTTCCACGGCTTCAGTCATGGCCACTTGACCACCTGCGATCAGGCCTTGGACCATCTCAGGACTGGTCCCGAAAGTGGGGACACACTCAGCTGCGTCAAGCACGCCAAGACGACCGCTTGTACCGGCGCCAATGTAGAAAAGCCGCCCCCCCTGCTTAAAGCAGGCCACGATCGCATCAACCACCTGTGTGATCGCGGCGATGATCTCAGGCTGACTGATCACCTTTGGTACTTGTTGATCTTGTCCATTGATCAATGTCAATACATCTTTAGTTGACAGCGTATCAATGTGCATCGTCAATGCGTTGCGTTCCTCTGTTATTCGTTTCATTATTTATTTTCCCTTTCTGATCAGCAAACAGCCAATTAAAGACTAATGGCAGTTGTTGGTTCCAGTAATCCCAATCATGTTCTCCTGGTGAAACATGGTAAGTCACCTTTAAATCAAGTTGCGTGGTTAAAAAAGTATGAAGCTTCTGGTTATCCTGATACATGAAGTCGGACTGGCCGATCGCTTGCCACCAGCGGATCCTTGCTAATGCCTTGGGATCCGCTCGCTGGGCCCAAACCGTCAGTTGCTCTTGTTCAAGCCGTTCGTCCTTAGCGCCAAAAACCGCTTCATGATCGGCCATTATACTAGGAACGACCTTTAGATCAGCCACAGCCGAGAGTACAGCCACAGCCGAAAAAGTGGTGGGGTGACAAAAAGCCAGCTTCAGGGCCCCATAACCTCCCATAGAGTTTCCGACCAAATAATTATCTTCGAATTTAGAGCTTAACGGTAAAAGTTCCCGCATTTCAGGAATCAATTCTTTTGTTAAATAGTCCCAATAGCGTTGGCCCCAAACCATATTCTGATAAAAGCTTCGACCCATGGCTGGCATCACGACCGCACAATGGGCAGCCAGCGCAAATTGCTCGATCGTTGTTTTCCGTTGCCAGCCAGTGCCATTATCACCTAATCCATGTAACAGCCAGATCACTTTCAAATCATCTTGGCCGATCAGGCTATCTGGGAGCACGATTTGAACATTAGTTTGACTCTCAAGAATCGTTGAATTGCGACATAAATTGATTAGCGCCACTATCCATCTTCCTTTACTGAATACTTATCTAGCTTTGATGATAAAACAAAAAACCAGTTTTTTCAATTATTTGTTGAAAAAAAATTCCAAAAATCTATAATATAAGTTAAAGCACGTTTTTTAAGTCCCTTATTCAAAATAGAAAGGGTGTGGATCTTCTTGCAATATTTAATTGGTGTTGATAGCGGCGGTACTCACATTGTAGGACAGGCGTTGACTAGTACGACTGGCACGATTTTAGCGCAAAAAGAAAGTGGCGTCGGCAATATTTTATTAGCGCCGCAACAAACGATCACAAATTTAAAAACGGTGATCAAAGGACTCCTTCACGAGCTGGCTGATCATGATTGTCAAATGATCCTCTTGGGTATCGCAGGAGTAGAAACGGTTGGCAATAGCGCGCAATTGGCAGCAGACTTTACGCAGAGCTTCAAAATACCCACCTATGTTATCAGCGATGCACAATTGGCTCTTCTCAATGGTTTAGAAGGACACGACGGCACCTTGGTGATCGCAGGGACCGGCTCGGTTATCTATGGCCGCCAAAATCAGCAGCTGTTCCGGTATGGCGGTTGGGGCAACTTACTTGGCGATACTGGGAGCGCCTATCAAATCGCGATCAGTGCGCTGAAGGCCATGCTTAAAAGTTTTGATGATCAACAAAGCAATGATTTGACCACTCCCCTTTTAACTGCCTTGAACGCCACTGATCCACGCCAAGCAGCACACAAGATCTACACATTAGACCGGCCCGAAATCGCCGGCCTCGCTAAAGTCGTCGCTGCCGTCGCTGACCAAGGAAGTGCCACGGCGCAACAGGTTTTGGTGACACAAGCGGCCGCACTGGCAGCTGAGACTACGCAACTATTACATCGTTTTAGCGCACCGCTCCCGGCCAAGATCGCTTTGTCCGGATCGGTCCTGGTTTATAATGGATTCTACCGCAAAACATTTCTTAGTCACCTACACACAAGCTATCCACAGCTTGAGCCGATCGTCGTTGATACTAACAATGCCCGTGGCGCTATTTTTTGGTCGCGGTGGCAAAAGAAATAAAATATTTTTTCAAATAAAAATCGGTATATACCAATACATTTAGCCACTGATCTTTTTGGCAACCGACTTGTCTTCGCTTAACTAATATGAACCTAAACCAGTTGTCTATTTCGCAAGAAAAGTGCCGGTAAAATGCCGCTGATTCAAGTATTACAGCGGTTTCTCAACTGATTCTGGTGTATAATGTTTTTTGTAAATAAGCTTTCTCTGCGGTCGGATCAAATGACCACCGCTGGCAAAAATCAAAAACAGAGTGCGAGCCGACCTGGTCAGCTTCAGAGCATTAGCCTAGCAAAGGCTTTGGAAACGTACCTTGCTTCCGGAACAGTTGCGTAGCTAAGCGTAAGAAGCTAGGGCAGCGAACACGTTTCAGAAAAGGAGATCATTGATTATGACAATGCGACAATTAGGCTTATCGATTTATCCTGATCACAGTACTTTTGAGGCTGACAAAGCCTATTTAGAACTGGGACACAAATATGGTTTCAGCCGGATCTTCATGAGCATGCTGGAAGTCAAAGGGTCTGTTGAAGAAACTAAAAACAAATTTCAAAAGATCATCGATGTTGGTAATGAGTTGGGTTACGCGACGGTCCTTGATGTAGCGCCGCGGATTTTTGAACAACTGGGGATCAGCTATGACGATTTGAAATTCTTTAGCGACTTACACGTGGCTGGGATCCGTCTTGACGAAGGGTTCAACGGCGCGACTGAAGCGATGCTGTCTTATAATCCTTATGGCTTGATCGTTGAATTGAATATGAGTAATAATGTTGATTACCTCAACAACATTATTAGCTACCAAGCCAACACCCCATTCCTTTATGGTTGCCATAATTTCTATCCGCAAGTCGGTACTGGCTTGCCTTATGATTTCTTCATGGCATGTACCGAACGCTTCCGCAAATTTGGCATTCATACTGCCGCTTTTGTTGCTAGCCAAGTTGGCGATCAAGGTCCTTGGAATGTCAATGACGGCTTGCCTACTTTGGAAATGGATCGCCGTTTGCCGATCGAAGTGCAAGCGAAGCATTTATTCGCCAGTGGTGGCATCGACGATGTGATCATTGGGAATGCTTACGCTTCTGAGGCCGAATTAGCGGCCTTGGCGCGGATCGATCGCTATCAAGTTCAATTCCACATTGATTTTGTGGACGCGGTCAATGATATTGAAAAAACCGTAGCGCTGAAACCACAGCATTTCCGTCGTGGCGATATGAACAGCTTGGTGATCCGTTCGACCATGCCGCGGGTCACTTACAAAGAAGTTCCGAACAAGCCTCATGATAACACCGAAGAATTCCAACGCGGTGATATCCTTGTCGGTAATGATGACTTTGGTATTTACAAGAACGAACTCCAAATCGTGCTCGAACCGCACAAAGAACCCCGCAAGAACAAGATCGGCAGTATCTCACCTGAAGAATTGATCCTGCTGGACTTCATTAAGCCTTGGAGCAAATTCCGCTTCATCGACTAATCGATCATAATTTCCAATACCAAAAATTTTAGGTCCAAATTTCTAGAAAAAGCTGACCATCGTTGATTTATTTGACGGTGGTCAGCTTTTATATTTATCTCGCATCAACGTGTCGCGCCGCCATCACCGTTGATTGCAAGCGTTGACAAAAAACAGTCTTGCGCTATAATGAACAATGTCGAGGGTAACCATTTAGAGCAACCAAAAAATCAGCAACCTGGGCAAATAACTAGTACTTCTACCTAACAGACGATGGAACTATGGATTTGATTTTCCACGGTCAGGAAATCACCCTAACATGACAAGGAGTGGGTCAGAATGAAACAACGGGCAAAGCTTGGATTACTTGGGATAGTATTGGTGGTATTGCTCAGTTTTTTAATTGTGCCGAATCTCATTCACGGGGAGCAAGACCAGTCGGTTTATCTGAAAGATCTAACTTTTTTGAAAGCGGAAGACGATGAAGTGGCTAATGAACAGTTTATTCGGCAAGAGATCGGCGAAGTCAAACAACTGGTCAGTCGTAGTCACCCACTTAAGAACAATGGTGAAAGTAATTTTCTGGCACCAGGCACTAAGATTTACTTGTATGCGCCCGATGACACTGGTGACGATGATGAGTACGCTAGTTTTTATGGCGCCGTTTATCGCGATCAACAGGGCGTCCATCTACTAAGCTGTCTGTCCTCAAAAGAATCAGCATGTCCATTCTACGAGCGTTATGGTAAGTATTTGCACGTTTCCTATCAAGATTTCGTTAAGAGTTTACAAGAAGACAAGGGACTTATTCGTCAACATTGATGGTTCCTGATCTAATCAAGCAAACTCCGAAAGTCTGTCATCTTTAGTGGCAGGCTTTTTTCTTTGCTCCTTTGCAAAACCAGCCTAGAAGGTAAGAATCCTTTCTTGTCTGCCTTTATGAGATAGGCCAAGGCAACAGCCGGAACTTGGAACAACTTTAATGGTCATCTTAGGTAAATGAGGACGACTTGAAATTATTTGCGCTGCTATTATTGGTGCACTAACCCAAGCAAGCTTCGGGCGATCAGCTTTTAGTTCTCCAGAGACCCCAATGACAGCCGTTAGTGATTTTGCGATAAATCAGTGCAGATCATGACCTCATTTATCGATTATCAGACAAAACACGAACTATTATTTTATTAATTATTAAATAGTTTGGTTTTTACGTTGATTTATTGATCGTTTTCCGCTATTATAAAATCATCACATTGAAAAGGGGAACAATATTCATGGAGAACTTCTTTAAACTTCGGGAAAACCATACCAAGGTCAGTACCGAAGTGATGGCAGGGGTCACCACCTTCTTCGCCATGTCCTACATTCTTTTCGTCAATCCGGCTATTTTATCGTTAACGGGAATGCCAAGTCAGGCGGTCTTCCTCGCGACGATCATCGCCAGCGCGGTCGGAACTTTGATCATGGGTCTGTTCGCCAACGTGCCTTACGCACTGGCACCAGGGATGGGATTAAATGCGTTCTTCACCTACACAGTTTGCTTCGCGCTTGGGTTCACGTGGCAAGAAGCATTGGGGTTGGTTTTCATCTGTGGACTGATCAATATTTTGATCACGGTCACCAAAATTCGGAAAATGATCATCAAGGCAATCCCCGAATCTTTGCAACACGCCATGGGCGGCGGGATCGGCGTCTTCATCGCTTATATTGGGATCAAGAACGCAGGCTTCCTGCAATTCACTTCTGATTCTGGCAATATTCTCAGTATCAACAACCAAGCTTACAACGCCACACAATCCGCTTACAAAGGCGGCGTGACCAACGTGGTGACTGGCGGCGGCATCGTCCCTGCGTTGGTCAACTTCACCCAGTCCGGCGCGTTGCTGGCTTTGGTCGGCTTGGCAGTGATCATCGTGCTCCTCGTCAAGAAAGTTCCCGGCGCTGTTCTGATCAGTATTTTGATCGCGACGATCATTGGGATCCCCATGGGCGTGACCAATGTCCATGTTGACGCGATGAACTCCTTGGGCAATTCGATCCATGAATTAGGCACCACTTTTGGCGCCGCGTTAGGTGCGAAAGGGTTGGGTTCCCTTTTCGCCAGCGCAGACCGCTTACCATTGGTGATCATGACGATCATCGCGTTCAGTTTCTCCGATACTTTTGATACGTTGGGCACGTTTATTGGAACTGGTCGCCGCACCGGCATCTTCTCCGCCGAAGATGAAAAAGCCATGGAAAACGGTTCTGGTTTCTCTTCTAAAATGGACAAGGCACTCTTCGCCGATTCGATTGCCACTTCGATTGGGGCCATCTGCGGGACCAGTAACACCACCACTTACGTCGAATCCGCGGCCGGAATTGGCGCTGGTGGTCGGACCGGGTTGACCAGTGTGGTCACCGCCATCTTGTTCTTACTCAGTAGTCTGTTCGCACCCTTCATCGCCATTGTTCCCACGGAAGCCATTGCACCAGCCTTGATCGCCGTTGGGGTCATGATGATGGGCGCCTTCAAGAACATCGATTGGGATGATCTGACCGAAGCGATTCCCGCCTTCATGGCCTCGATCTTCATGGGACTGGTCTACAACATCTCCTACGGGATCGCCGCGGGCTTCATCACCTACTGCTTGATCAAGGCCGTTACCGGCAAGGCCAAAGAAATCCATCCGATCCTCTGGATCTGTTCCGGATTATTCATCCTCAACTTTGTCATGATGGCATTGATTTAAATTTATTTTCACCAAAAAAGACGAAGTTCGATTTCCTCGGACTTCGTCTTTTTGCTTCTTTTATTATCATTATCCACATATGATTACTGATCCGTCTAATTCATCTTTAACCGTTTTATATTCTAACTCTGGTCAAGAAAGTGCTTAAAACTCTTTCGGATCTGCTCTAAATGAATCAATCCTAAAAGTAACCTCTTTTTCGGTTACCCAGTAATTCTCAAGGAAATTCCTCAAGCGCAGTCTGATCTCTGACCCATAAACATCAACTTGATAAGCATCACAACAACCTTTATCCCCATAGTCGGCTCTAATGTAAGAGGGTAAATCAATAATATGGCCAAAATCCATTGCATAAACCTTTAATAGATCTCTTCCGTTATGAACATGGCCGGTAAAAATCACCGTATTGGGATAGTCATAAAGAATATTTCGAAGCTTTTCCTCATGATCAACAATCCGATCAGGATCATCCAAAGGATACTGACCGGGATCATAAATACGGTCAAGAACGATATGGTCCGATGTTCCCTTAAATGCCTGATGGATCAACACAAAAACAGGTTTTTGATCATCATTCTTTTCAGCCAGCTTTTTTTGTAACCACGTCAACTGAGCTGTCGACAAATACGCATTATCCTTCATATCTCGTTCCGTATTCAAAACAATGAAATGATAATCACTGACCCAGGTATCCCAATAGAGCTGTCGTTTTTCTAATGCTGTCCCCATATGATCACCATTATATTTAAAATAATTATGCTGATAGACGAGCGGGTCTTTTTGCCAGCGAACATCATGATTTCCTAAAGCAGCGATTGGGTTGACCGTATTATTCGCAACTAGAAAGTTAAAAAAGGCAGCATATTCCATTTCAGTTCCGCGCGAAGTGAAATCTCCGGGAACCAATAGTGCCGCCGATATTGGATTTAAAAACGGAATATCTTTAAGGGCCATGATAAATCTACTATTTTCAGGCAACTCTTCATTATTGCCATTGGTGTGAGGGTCTCCGATCACATTAAAAGTTAAATCAGGAACTTTTTTGTTTTCACTGATAAATTCATTTAGCAAATGTAAGTTTCTGCCATATCTAAGCGGATCACTTTCCCGAAAACTTATATTTTCTTCCAACCGTTGCTGGAGAACTTTTTTAAGAGAGCTTGGCCACGATCGTGTTGCGATCTTCGCTACCAAATCATCGTAAAATGTCGTTACCATAGTTATCGCCTCACATATAATATTTAGGGCCTGCTATTTCAGCGCCAACTAATCGCAATCAAACTCGGCAATCAATAATGCATGGTCGGATAGATCAGTTGGGATGATCTGCCGCTTATTTAGTTTGAACTCTGACGAAAATAAAATATTATCAATAGCCATTGTCCGCATATTAGCATCTTGCCCCATAAACGTCGCTACCCAATCGTCGGCCCAGCCATTGACCTTATTCAGATCCAAAGAGAATCCTTCCCACTCGGCAATATCTTGATCTGTATTAAAATCTCCTGCAACTATTAATGGTAGTTTAGCCCGAGAAATAAACTCGTTCATTTCCTTTACTTGAGCCACTCTAATATCAGGATTCTCATAGCTCAAATGAGTATTCATCATCAGAATCTGACGTTTTTCACACACTAGTCGTACACTTTGAAAAAGTCTAGGTTCATCTCCAGAAATGGAAAAGAACTGTGTCATTGGGTCTCTTATCTGCCATTTTGACAAAAGCGAGATGCCATACGACCCCTTTAAGAAAGGCATTGATTCTGAAAAGTAATGGTTAAATGCCAATTTTTGACCGATCACCTCAGTAGTGCGCCGATAAAAACGCTGTGTCTCTTCATCAACCTCTTGAAGCGCCAAGAAATCTAACTGCTGACTTTGTAAGAAATAACTCAACAAATCAAGATCTGGCTGTAATCCTGATGCCATATTCAATGTACCAACTCGAATGATCAAACTATCATCTCCAGCATCTATTTCTAAAACCTCAAGATGTAGATGTTTATCTTTAGATCAACCTCTTGATTGTTTAATGCTTCCCTGTGTGCTACCCCGTAATTTCAATTTTGTAGCAACAATAATTTTCTTGGCAATCTTTCTATTTGACTCGATCTTATCTATCAAGAGATCAACGCTTGAACTGCCCATAATATCCGTATAAACCTTGACAGTACTTAATTTTGGGTACACATATTTTGCCACGCTACTATCATTGAACCCGACCAACGAAACTTGTTCAGGAATTTTAATATCCTGCTCCTGCAAGGCACGCAATGCGCCCACCGCGAGTAGATCATTACCTGTAAAAAATGCCGTTGGTAAATCATCGGGAAAAAGCTTAATGGCTTCTTTCATTTGACGATAACCTGAATCAACGTCAAAATCATCCTGAAAAACGTATTTCTCCGCATACAGGTGGGCTTGATTCAAATATTTCTTAAACGCCCGCAATCGTGGGTCCACACTGGGGACTCGGCCTCCAACCGATTTTCCAGCATCGATCCCGCCAATATAACCGATTTTACGATGCCCATTTTTGATAAAGAAGCTGATCACATCAGCAATCGCCTGATCAAAATCGACAACGACCGAGTCATATTTATTTGAGAGGAGACTCATATTCACAAACACGACATTACTCGTTACTTTTATGAGTTTCCTGCGCTGCGTTGGCGAACACTCACCAATTGATATGATACCGATAACATCCTTAGGAAATTCATTATCACTATCTTTATATAAACGAACAATATCATAACCCAATTCTGAAATTCGCTTTTCCGCAGACATTCGAATAGAAAGATAATAAGTATCCTCAATCTCATCTTGTTCTTTTAACCATTGAATGATAACGACCTTACCTTTTTCCATGGGGATCTTATTTTTCTTTGTATAATCCAGTTCTTCTACTGCCTCAAAAATTCGTTTACGTGTCTTATCACTAACCGATAAAGTTGGATCATAATTCAAGACCCGTGATACCGTTGTTTTGGAAACACCTGCTAAATTCGCAATATCCAGAATTGTTGCCATGATAAAATTTCCTTCCTACCAGTAACTTAACCAACTTTGATAGCTACGCAATAATGCTTCAAAATAAAAATAATCCCCCCAAGTCGTACATTCATCGACCCCATTATTTTCAGGTTTTGAATATACACCTTGAGTTAATATACCATTCGAACCCGCTATCCCTCTTGTAGTATAATTTTGAGCTAATGATCGAATGATTTCAAGTGCAAAGTTTTCATACTGAGATTTCTTAGGATCCGTAACCGGCAATTGTTGTGCAAGTTCCAAAAGCCCACTTGCTGCAACCGCGGCCGCAGAAGTATCCCGTTCTTCAGAAGAGTCGGTCCCAAACGATAGGTCCCAATAACAAACAAAGTCTGCTGGACATTTCGAAATAAAGTAATCGGCCACTACCTTAGCCGTCTCGAGAAGACTGGCATCTTTTAAATAACGATAGCCTAATGCAAACCCATAAATTGCCCACGACTGCCCACGAGCCCAACATGACTCATCCGAATATCCTTGAGCCGTTCTTCCAAAACGTGGTGCTCCAGTCTTGGTGTCCATATAGAAAGTATGATATGTAGAACCGTCATGACGAACTAAGAATTTCTGAGCACGTTTCAAGTGATTTTTCGCCGCCTGATAATAGGCCAGGTTACCAGTTACTTGACTTGAAAAAAACAAGAGTGGCAAATTCATATTACAATCAATGATCATTCTTCCTTGCTGATCAGGATCACTTAACTCACCCCAAGCCTGAATGATTTTTGCCTGTGGCTGATATCTTCGCATCAAAACCTCGGCTGCCTGTATTGCCATCTGCTTGGCATCTTGATCGAAATTAGTTCGATATTCGGCTACTGCCGAAGGTGAGTATAGAAATCCTAGGTCATGATGATTTAAAACGATCTCATGATCTAACCTTTTTTGGAAAACTGTTAACTGCTTTGAGATGACCATTTGTATTTTGGCACTATTACGATATTCATTCGCTAAGTGAAGCATCCCGGTCCAAAAACCATCCGTCCAATCTCTATTCTCAACTGCAGCGTAATGATAATCCGTAGATACAGCAGATGGCACCAACACCTCAAATTCATCAAGGCTCTCAAAAATACGTTCGTAGGCAAAATCTAATTCATCTTTAAGCAACTCACGTGTCATTTTGTTAATCATTCTGTTCCTCCAACTGTTTGCGGTCACTCTCTCGATTTAACAATTTGCTCAGTAACCATGAATTGAGAAAACTAAAGAGCACGCCAACCAACACTGACTGCCAACCATAAACGAAAAATCCCAGTAATAAAACTGAAAAATTGATCCAACGAATCGCATGGGCAATATTGATGCGATTATTTTTTTTATGGGCAACTAAGGCCAGTACATCCATACCAACAGTAGAAGCATTAGCTGTAATGCAGCAATAATAACCTATTGCGATCAAAATACTGGCCAAAATAAAATCTATGGGAAAATTGATGCGCGCGGAGAATGGCGCTAAATAGAACACACTAAAAAAGAGGTTGTAACAAATACTACTCAAAATAGAGCGGAAGAAATTCTGTCTACCCAAGAAAAACCAGCAGATCACCAACAATAAAAGCGTGATGCCATTCGTTAAATAGAGGATCGGGATCCCCAATGCTTTATTGCCGATCATAGCAACGCTTGTTACTCCACCATTAATAATGGTATGTGGCTTCATCCACTTAGCATAAGCAAAACCCATCAAAATATTTCCTCCAATGATTTTGATGATGGCTTGCCACTTTTGTTTATTCATCAAATCTAATTACTCTCCACATCAATATAACAAGGCTGACTACTAAATTCGACCTTCTCGAGCTGGATTCCCTCTGTTTCAAAAACAATGATCTCATTTTGTCCACACTTTAAAAATGATGCTGGTAAATATAGTGAGGCAGTCGGTCCGATTTGCCAATATCGACCCAAATTATGTCCGTTAACAATGACCACGCCTTTTCCCCAACTGCGGCAATCAACAAACGTACTCTTCGGTGCGGTCAAGTCGAAGAATCCACGATAAAAGGTTGGTGTACCCTTTTTTTCATCTTTCGTGAAATCTAACTTTTCCAAATTAGTTAATGGTAACGCAAAGTGTTCGTAGCCAGACAGGTAATGAATATCCTCTCTGATTCCACCACGGATCCCTTTTCGTTGCCGCGTCGAGATAAGCTTGGGCCCATAATTATTTCTGGCCGTATTCTCAACTAGAATATCAAGAGTATTGATCTCTTTTTCTAGCTTAACATTAATAGCTGTGCCGATTTCTTGTTGATCCTGTGTTGCGATCGCTTGCTCATTCAAAAAGAATTGTAGCCGATCACCTGCGTCAACGGCGCGTAAGTCATCTATTTCTCGTTGTCGTTTTAGCGTAGTTCGATACAATAAATAGCCAGTTGATTGATCTAGTTGCTCCATCGTTAGCGGATAATCGTTAATAACAGGCTGACTCAATTCTGATAATACAGAAAATAGCGATACCTTTTCTTTTAAATCGACACTATCCAGTTGACCAGTACTCGGATAAATAGGCGCTTTGATCTGGGCCTGCGGATATACTTCTTTGATTACTTTTTGAATTGCAAAGAACTTCTCAGTAGGTGCTCCCCATTCAGTCAATGGTGCATCATAGTCATATGACGTGATCTGCGCAAGATCCTCAGTCTCAAAATCCGACTTACCATTCATGAAACCAAAATTGGTTCCGCCACGAAACATGTAGAAATTGATGCTACCCATTTCCAGCGTCTTCTTGACCTCATTCGCTGTTTCCACCGCTGAACGTCGAATGATTTTCTTACCCCAATTATTGAACCAACCATCCCAAAATTCCATACACATCAAGGGGCGCTTAACTTGATGTTCAGAAAAATGCTTTTTTAACGCCCCGAAATTTTCATCTGGATCCGAGCCAAAATTAGCTGTTGCTAGGACGTCATCGACCATCAATGATCCTGAATCCAGTGCCGCCTCCCAACCACCATCTGATGTGCACAACGGTACATCAACACCGCGATCGATCATCATCTTTTTCAATTTCCGAAGATATTCATGATCATTACTGAATGAGCCATATTCATTCTCGATCTGCATCATGATAACATTACCACCATGCGTCGTCTGGAAAGGAACCAGTTTAGGTAATAATTTATCATAGTACGCAGAAACGGCCGCTAAAAAGTCAGGATCCTGACTCCTGATCTGGATATTGCGATTCTTCAGTAACCAAGCAGGCAGTCCGCCAAATTCCCATTCTGCACAAATATAGGGTGACGGACGCAGTATAATCAATAATCCCATTGATTGGGCTAATTTTAGAAACGATTCAACATCTGCTAATCCAGTGAAGTCAAAGGTCCCTGCTTGGGGCTCATGTAAATTCCATGGCACATAAGTTTCAACGGTATTACAGCCCATCGCCTTTAAATTATAAAGTGTCTGTTCCCATTCTTCTGGAACGATTCTAAAATAATGAACCGCTCCAGAAATAATTTTAATTGGGTGATTATTTAAATAAAACTCATCGCCTATCTTAAACTTCATATTCTGACCTCATTATTTCTTCCTCTAGCTTTTATTGTCCATGATCGTATTACGGTGGACATATCTATAGTTCTTTTTACTTGATTGCGGAATCAATGCCATTTGACTTGAATTTTGTCTGTAACCACATATAAATCAGCACAACAGGCACAACTGAAGTCGCTAAGATCGCCATCAAAGCACCATAATTTAGTGGATCATAACTGTTTTGTGTCATATTCTGAATGACTAATGGTATCGTGAATTTGCTGGAATCAGATAAGATTACTAATGGCATCAAGTAAGAATTCCAATAACCCATAAATGTTAGCAACGCTGTCGTGATAATACTTGGCGTCAAAACTGGCATTGCGATCTTCAGAAAAATCGTCCACTCTCCAGCGCCATCAATTCGCGCGGCCTCCATCAACTCTGTCGGAAATTTCTGGGCATATTGTCGCATCATGAAAACCGAGGTCGTTGAGGCCAATCCAGGAATAATGACACCGGCATAAGTGTTCGTCAATCCAACTTTACTTAAAATATAGAAAGTTGGGATCAACACTGCAAATCCAGGAACCATCCGTGAGATCATCACCAAATTAAAAATCAAGTTACTGCCCTTAAAGCGATATTTAGCCATAACATAACCAGCTAATGTCGTAATAAAGGTGGATAGGATCGTTCCCACGATTGTAATAAACGCTGAATTCCACAGGACCTTAACATAATTATATTTCTCTTGAATTTCTTTTAGGTTTTTCATGAAGTACGGTCCCGGTGTAAAATTGATTTTTTCACCAAGGATCGTTGCATTATTCTGGGTCGCTGCAATAATCATGTAGACATATGGTAGTGCAAAGACGACCAACCCAACAATCAAAACAAGGTAGATAATCGTTGGCCGAAAAATTTTACGCTTCATTGTCTTTACCTCCAATAATGAACTGAATAACTGAGAGAATTGCCGCTACGATCACCATCGTCCAAGAGATCGCAGATGCTTTACCAAAATCAACCATCTCAAAACTAGTCTTATATAAGTTGACACCAACTGTGACGGCCGACGACTCTGGACCAAAACCATTTTTAAACAAGATATTAGGCACTTCGAAAGCCCCTAATCCATTGATCGTTGATAATATCATGCCCATAAGGATCACTGGCTTCAGCATCGGTATCGTGATTTTAAAGAACTGCTGAAAACTGTTGGCGCCATCGATATCAGCACTTTCGTATATTTCTCCGGAGATATTCTGAAGTCCAGCTAAAAACAGTACTGTATAGTAACCAACATTTAACCAAATACTAATAATGATGATCGATACTCGCGCCCAGAATGGATCCGTCAACCAGGGAATAGGCTGGCCGCCAAAGGCTGTAACAACAGCATTGAATAGACCGGTAGGATTATAGAAAGTTAAAAACACTGATGAAACAGCAACTATCGATGTTACTGCTGGCAAATAATAAACTGTTCTAAAAAAGCCCCTGCCCTTGATCGTTGGTTTATTCAGAAGGACTGCAAAAATCAAAGCTAACAAAACTGTGATCGGAATCGAGAAAAACATAAAAATAAAGACGTTATAGTATGACTTAAAGAATAACGGGTCCTTAAAAATAGCCTTAAAATTACTCAGTCCAACGAAATCGATTGAATCTGAGACCTGTGAAAAACTAAACCACAGCGACATAATAGTTGGTATCAAAATTGTAATGATAAAAAAGATTAAAAACGGCAGCATCATGCTATAGGCAGCTTTACTAAAGTTCGTGATTTTTTTCCTACGCTTATTCATCGCTCGGAGAGCCCCCTTCAAAGAGAAAACACTATAGGAAATCGCACGTCTCCCATAGTGTCCTCACCTAATCTAAAAAGTTATTTATTTACTTTGATGCTGTACTTAGCTACAAATTCATCGGCCTGCTTTTGTAACGCTTTATCAACAGAAGTTCCATTCTTCTTAATATCATAACTTGCTGCTTCAATATAGTTACCTAGGTCTGCTGTATATGGGAATGCATAGCCTTCAATACTATCCTTACTGATTTCGTTCAGAGTTTGTAAAATTTCCTGATCACCATAATAAGCAAATTTCTTATGACTTGCTTCGGTGTCATATGCTTTCGTATTCGCAGGCAAACCACTTAGATCCATATAGGACGCTAAACAATCTTGGTTAGTCAATGCGAATGAAATAAATTGTAATGCTGCTGTCGGATTATTTGATTTCTTTGGTACATAATAACTTGAACCGCCACTCATTGGTGAATAGCTTTTCGCGCTTTCACTAATTGCAGGAACCTTACCAATTCTCCAATCGCCACTGTCATCTGGATAATCATTCGCTTGGTATGAAGCTAGCCAACCACCAGCAAAGATCGCGCCACATTTTTGACCAATAGCTGTATAGTCCTTTGAGTTACCATATGAAACTAAATCAGCATCCTGGATTTTTTTGATAATTTGATATGCTTTCTTTACTTCAGGCTTTAGCAGATTTAAATTACCTGATTTATCGAACATTGAAAGTCCCTGTTCCTCAGTCAAATAGTTGACTAAGTCCAGCTCACCAGTATCACGCATGAAAAGCAAGTTCTTGCCAGTCTTGGCTTTTAGCTGTTTCCCTGCTTCAATGAACTCGTCCCATGTCTTGATATCGTCCATATCGATCCCAGCCGATTTGAAGGCTTTATCGTTATAGAACATCGCTGCGTTACCCCAATCATTTGGGAAACCATATGTTTTCTTACTTGGCGCAACATTTGCCAGCATATTCATTTTGGCGCTATAGAAGTTAGAACCATACTTCTTTACAAAACCATAGTCTTCAGATGAATAGAAGTTCTTCTCAAATTTGTTAAAAATAGAGCCGGCATTACTATCTTGCAAGAAAATCAAATCTGGCATTTTCTCGCCTGCAACCAATTTAGGGGTGATTTTCTGAACCATCGGAACGTTTGGTGCCACATCTACTGCCTTTATTTTTAAACTTGTCTTATATTTTTTGTTATAGATTTTTAAAGATTCCTGTAGATAGTCCGTGTTTTTTCCTTTTGGAGCATATACTTCCAGCGTTCCTGTTTTAACACGCTCGGCCTTGGCCAAATCAGCTTCTGTTTTATTACCAGACTTACTGTCCTTGCTACTGGTACCACCACTACAACCCGCTAACGTTAATACTGCTGCAACTACAGCTACCCCGCCTAAAAACTTACTAAGTTTCATTATTACTCCTCCTTAAAATGTAAGCGCTGTCTACCTCACCACTGATATTATACCGTTAAGTAAACTTTGTCAACATAGTTCAGTAAACTTTTTCGATAAAGTTTACCAGACGGTGACCGATGTCAATTTTCGAGATAACGCAACCATTGCTGATAGATCAATCTATCAGGTTTTAATAATTATAAATCTAAAAAATTGAATGACAACTTATATAGGAATTTGCACAAGAAAATAGCCTTTTAAGTTCAGTAAACAATCTATACTACGCTTATTAAGTAAAAGGAGATCAAGATATTATGAAGAAAGTCGCTATGATCATGTTAGATGGCTGTCGCTATGACTTAGGCTGTGAGAATCTAGGCTACATGATGCACCTAGTCGAAAAACATCAGGCATCGTTATTTAAAGTCGAATCAGAGTTACCTAGTCTATCAAGACCTTGCTATGAAGTATTATTGACCGGGACCCCTGCCTATATCAACGGAATCACTGATAACAGTATCGTTCGACGCTCTAATCAGATCAGTATTTTTGACTTAGTGAAAGCTCACGGCGGCATTTCGGCGGCTGCCTCTTACCATTGGATCAGTCAGCTTTATAATAATCCTGATTTCAATTTGGCCTCTGATCGTTTCCAAACCGATTTAAACCAAGCAATCCAATATGGTATCTATTATGATGATATTTACCCCGATAAATGTTTACTGGCAGATTCCTATTACTTAGCAAGAAAATATCAACCAAATTTTTTATTCACACTGCCAATGTCAGTTGATGACTATGGTCATCGTTACACCTCAGATTCTTCTGAATATCGAGAAATGATTGCCAAGGCCGACTCAGCTTTAGCCCAGTTCATCCCTTTATTACAAGCTGAAGGCTACGACATCCTTCTCACGGCCGATCATGGTATGGATGAGTTTGGTCATCACGGCGGGACTCGGCATGAGGTTCGTGATGTTCCTTTATTCCTAATATCAAGTAACGTTCAACCGGGCGATTTTTCATCACAATCAATCCCGCAGTTAATGATTGCCCCATTGGTTTGTAATTTACTTGATTTGCCCGTAAGTCCGGCAATGATCGAGCTGGCTTTGCCTGACAAATAGAATACGAAAAATCGACATCACCTAGGCAAAGTGATGTCGATTTTTTCATATCGTTTTATTTTAATAACCCTTTTTTATATTGCATTGGGGCGATCCCGTGGACCTTTTTAAAGGCTAAAGCAAAACTCGATTCTGAAGCAAAGCCGACTTGTCGCGCTATTTCCGAAATAGTGAAATCTGAACTTTTCATTAAGGCAATGCTTTCCGATAATCTACGTTCAAGAATATATGAGTAGATCGTTCGCTGATAAGCCTTTTTAAACAATCGACAGGCATAATAGGAGCTAATATTTTGTCGCTTAGCCAATTGATCAATACTCAAGGGGTGATTGAAATTAGTATCGATATCTTGTTTCAATAAATACGCATACCCATTTTGAGCTTGCTCTACCTGTGGCATTGGCGAGATATCCGTCAAGCGCTCTAAATCGATCAACAATAACGAGATCAAACACTTACTAGCTATCTGGTAAGCAGATCGCTTGACACTTAGTTCCTCGATCAGCCGCCGTAAGTAATTCTGAAATACCAAATCATAATCATAAAACTTTTGATAACTATTTATTTGATCAACAGAAGATTTTAGGTTCGAAATGCCTAGAACGATGTACTCGAATGACTGTTGTGCCATGGCGCGTTCGGTGTGTCTGACGAATGGTGAAATCAAAATCAATTCATTTTTTACTACGGTCACTATTTCATCATTTATCTCGAATAAACCTCGCCCTGCAGTTACATAAAACAACTCAGTAAATGGATGACTGTGTTTCTGACTGACCCACCCCTGGTCTGCCCGACTACGATTGATATAATTGATATCCGCCTCAAAGCGTTCATTATTTACGGCTTGATATTTAAATTCTTCAAATGTCACGCCAATCACCTCGCTCACTACATGATCAATGGCATCATATCATGTACAAGAAAGACTCGCGAATTATCCCAGCGCTACATCCAAGATCATCATGATCACAAAGCCGGTCATAACGCCGAAAACGGCCATATGACTGTGTTCTTTGTGGGACTGTTGCGCTTCAGGGATCAATTCTTCCACCACGACATAGATCATCGCGCCAGCGGCAAAGGCCAAGGCATAGGGGAGGATCTGGGTCATGGCACTGACGAGAAGTGCGCCCAATACACCGGCGATCGGTTCAACAAAGCCTGAAGCTTGCCCATAGAAAAAGGCTTTGGTCCGGCTCGTACCAGCTTGGCGCATAGGGATCGAAACGGCAGCGCCTTCAGGGAAGTTTTGGATCCCAATGCCCAAGGTCACTGAGATCGCAGCCAAAGCGGCGATTTTTGGATCGGCGGCCTGATTGACCGCACCAAACGCGACCCCAACAGCTAATCCTTCTGGAATATTATGAAGCGTGATCGAAAAGACCAACAAGAAGGTTTTCTTGAGGTAATCAGGAAAGCCTTTTTTGGTGCTCTTACGGCCGCTGTCGATATGAGGCAATAAACGATCGGCACCATACAGAAACAGGCCGCCAAACGCAAAGCCGATTGCGACGGCCAGCCAGGCGATATCGCCGTTCTCCTCTGCGCGGGCGATAGCGGGGTCAAGTAACGACCAGAAGCTTGCCGCAATCATGACTCCAGACGCAAAACCCAGCATGTAATTAAGTACTTCCTTCTTGATTTCCTTAAAAAAGAAAACCAAGGCCGCACCCAACGCGGTCATGAAATAGGTAAAGAGGGTCCCCAATAGAGCCTGCTGCCACGGTTGCAGCCCTACAAAAAACTCGATCATCATATTCACTCCTTCACACTTACTTTATCATGTTTGAAGGAAAAGTTAAACAAATATTTAGCATTTATAAAAGTATCTATTAGGAAGAGCTAACATAAATACTGCCCAATAAAAAACGATCCCGCTATTTCAACGTGATCGTTACTTTTATCCAGTAAAGAAGCAACCGCCGCCAAATCAGAACGTGACCAATTTAGTGTGTTGACTGACCTTGGCTGGTAGGTTTACTTAAGAAATCGTGCTTGCGCCGCTAATAAAGAGTTGCCCTGTTTCGTCGTCTGCTCAGCGCCTGCCTGATCCAGCTGTTGATCTAGCGATGCGATCAATAGCTGGGCCTGGGCCAAGGTCGGTTCTTGGCGAAAATCCACCCGTTGCCAAACATAACTGGTCAGTTGGTCCAGCCGCCGCTCTGACAACCCTTGATCCTGACGATACTGCCAAAGCACATCCTGATAAAGGATCATCGTCGGCTTGATCCGACCGATCAATGGATCCAGTTGGTGGACCAGTTGCGGCAACGTCAGCGCCCTAAAAATTTGTTGCGCCGGAACTTGCGCGATCACAAGGCGATAATCAGCGCTGGGATAGGCGTGCGCGACTGGATTATGCTCAAGGAGCCAACTGATTTTTAAGCAAAGCGCCGGGTAGCAAACCAACCGGAGCAGTTGGCGGTCGGTTAGAGTACTCGGCGCATTGGTCCCCTGCAAAAATGGCTGCCACTGTCCCTGATCGAGAAAGCGGACCAAAGGATACCGTTGACGAAAATCAGTTGCTAATAACCGCTGGCGGCCAAATCGTTGCCAGACCCGTTGGTGGTGATGATATAAAAGCAGGCCCACAATCAATAGTGCCAACAGTAATATCCCGAGGCCTAACACAAATGGACCCAATTTAAAGTTCTCCCGCATTGTTTACTTTCATCTTCTAACATGGTTGACCCCAAATAACCGCTGACCTGGTTCTACCAACCGCCGGAAAAGCCGCCGCCACCGGTGCTGCCACCGCCAAAGCCGCCGCCAAAACTATCGTCAGAACCGGAGGAACTACTGCTTTGACTACTGGCAACGCTGTAAACGACCCACCAAGTCGGCCAGTCACTGCCTTTGCTGCCTTCGGTGATCGTGACTTTCCCATGGGCGTCCATCACTTTATCGACTTGACGGATCATTCTTTTGACCTGCTCGGCGCCCACGGCTTCATTATAATTGGCGTGGCCCCGAATAAATTCCCACAGTTGTTTCTGACGTTCAACATCCAGACCATTCTCTTGGCAATATTGTTGCCAAATTTCCTGATAGAGCGTTTCCGTCGCCGCGTAAGCCTGGGCAAACGGCGTCAATAAATCTAATAAATCATCCAAGGTCCGCACCGCAAATAACTTGGCTTTGGCGGGTTGCGTCAACACCAAGGTGTAGTCGCTGATTGGATTGGTCAAAGACACCGAATTGGTTTGTAAAATCGTGGTGAGTTCCTTGGTTAACACTGGATAGACCACTTGTAGCATCACCTGGTAATCTGTGTTCTGCTTCGGCGCCGAATTGAGGTGATCCAGGAGCTCCAATTCTTTCTGAATACCCGCAGCGGAAACCGCCGTCGCCAAAGGATACGCCTCTACGAAATCAGCCGCGGTCACGCGGTCACGGGCATATTGCCGCCAAACCCGTTGCTTGCGCGCGTATTGGACCCAAGCATAGATTCCCAAGCATGCCAAGAGGCCCAGCACGATCAAGACGATCGTCCAAATAATTTGTTTGCGCCGCTTACTGGCAGCCTGCTTGGCGGCCATTTGCGTTGGCGTTAAAATACTGCCTTTCCGCTGCACCAAATAAGTACCCAGATTCGCGGTCATTTGTCTGATTGCCAAATCATACTGACCCGCTTTCAACTGCTTCGTGACCGCCTTCGTCACCACTTTCTTCTTCGCGCCATCAGGAATCACATTTTCCAAACCGTACCCCACGGTCAAATCGTACTTGCGATCCTTGACCGCCACCGTGAGCAACAACCCATTATCCCAACCTTTGTGCCCGATCCCCATTTTCGTGAACAAATCAACCGCATAATCATGGATGTCATCTTCACCTTTCGGCAATCGCTGAAGCGTCACCACCGCTAATTGCGGCTGCCCTGTGATTTTTTTGAACGTCTGGTCATTGAGCCGATCGATCTGAGTGACCGTTTTGTGGGAAAGCACCTCAGCGTGATCGGCGACCCAAGCGGAATTCGTCGCCGCCACCGGTTGCGCCTCAACACCGCCCACAGCGAGCAGCACCAAACCCAATAACCAACCCAACGCCACAATCCATTTCTTCTTCATGAACATTACCCCTACCCTTTTATCCTTGATCTGCCAGAATCGCTCTGACGAAAAAAGGACCGGCCTCTCCAGACTGATCCAATTTTCCAACTCGTTAACTTGCCCGACTATACTCATTAAACTTCTGAAAAACTAAGCCTGCCGATCAAAATATTTGGCGATCCGTTCCTGATCATGTTGCGTCAACGCCCATGTCTGACTCGGTTGATGATTCCGTTGCCAACCCTGCCAAAAATCAAACCCATGGACGAAATCTTGCAAGAATTCCAGCGAATTATTCTTGACCAGTACATAGGCCATTGTCGCCAAACTCTCATTGACTTGCTTCGGCTGCCGCTGATACGCCGCCACCGCCGCCTTGGTGAAAGCCGCCGGATCAGCGCGATAAGCATCGCGATACTTCAATAATTGCGGTTGGTTCAACAACGGCTCTAAAGTAAACCCACTGAAATCACTAGGCAACCCATCATTCTTCGCCAACAACTCATAAAGATACAAGAAAAACGACAACCGATCAGTCTCAGCCAAAAAATCAACATCCTCCTGCACCAACCAACCAGTCACAATCAATTTAGCATCAGATTCAAACACATTCATTACCCCCATTAGATAGAGTGCGGAGAGGTGCGGTTAGACCGTGAGCATTAACTTATCAGATTGACTAAGCTGCGAAGCAGATTGGGCAATCTGATACTTTAAGGCGCAACGGTCTGCACCTCGCAGCACGTTTTGATAGAGTGCGAGCCACCCCGGGTAGTGCTTGAGCATTAGCCTAGTCACTGTTTTGGGAGCCGGTTTCAGCTCCCGGAACAGTGACGTAGCTAAGCGGAAAGCACTGGGGTGGTGAGCACGTTTTGATAGAGTGCGAGCCGACCCGGTTAGCTCCTGAGCATTAGCCTAGCAAGGATTTTGGAACCCACACTTCGTTTCCCAAAACAATTGTTCTTTCCTCTCTATCATACCGCAGTCCGCCAAGAATGGAACCATTTTCAATTGAAAATTGATGACCGCCCAAATTCAGTGTCACTTTTCTTAGGGAAACAGCTGGACTTTATCTTTCGGCAACCAATCGCGAAAATAACCAGCTCCGCGATCTTAGCAAATCTTTTGAAGATTTCGCCAATTGAATGTTGCGGCTCATCTGTCATTGCACTATCGATCATCGAGCTTTCCCAGCATTTAGACAATTTTTTTAATAATATGAAAAAATGAAGCAAAATAAAATTATTGTATTATAATGTATTATAGCGCATTATTTGATTCTTTCTCATTTTCTAATAATACCAGCTTCGATTTCACCGATTCATGTGTGAGGAATAGCTAGCAGGGTCCCACATGGGCAGGTCCTTATTTTCAAAAATCGTATTATTAAAAATTCTTTTTTAATTAAAACAATCTATCGTCTGTGCTGGATAAAATACGGCATAAAAGCAAATAACCTAATCACAATTGATCGAGATCTTACCGCAATACCCTTTCTTAAAAGAGAAAAATTGCTATTCTGCGGCGAGCGGTCGCGAGTGAAAAAGTGATATTCTTAAATACTTTGACTTACTAATAACCGAGAACGATTTCGCAATAACACTTCTAGATGAGGAGCAATGATGAATACAACATCGGCACCAAAACTTGGTCTGGCTGATCTAGCCAGTCGGATCCACAATTATAAGCTGGGCTTGCTGGCCGTTGTCACCCTGATTAACTCATTTATTTCCTTAACTTTTGCCTTGGTCACCACTTGGGCCGGTCGAATGAATGCCCACAGCAGTTTATCAGACGTCCTCTGGTTCTGCGTTAAGGGGCTCTTGCTCTATTTGATCGTTTACCTTGGGCTTTACTTGACCGAAGTCGTCACCAACAGCATCCTTAAAGAGGCCTGTGTTTCGCTTGAAGTCGACTGTTTGCGTAAATATTTGGCAACGCCGAACCATTCTGAAGACGAAATCGTTTCGATCGTTTCTCAAGATGTCCGGATGATTCGCGAGAACTATTACATTCCGATTCTGACCTTGCCCACATACCTTTGTCGCTCTTTGATCCCAATTATTTACTTACTGACACAGAATTTATCCGTAGGAATTTGTTTTGCGGTGGGCGCCGGGCTGATGATGCTACCGCAACATTTCATGGCTCATGGGTTGGCGGATCTAGGCAATCACTTCTCCCAACAACGGGAGTATTCTTTGAGCGCTGCTATTGATTTGGCCAAAGGAAAAACAGTGATCAACAATCATCAAGCCCAACCTTTTTTCCTGAAACTGACCCGGCGTAAGTTTGAACAAACGGAGCGTGCTGAACAACATCTGCACAACACACAAGCGTTGATGTTCTCCTTATCCGGGCCGCTGAAAGGTATCGCTGACGTAGTTCCCTTCGCTTTAGGTATCTATTTGATGCGTTTTGATCCGCGGATCACCATCGTTCTGCTCGTCGCGATGTTGGGCACCGCCGGCAGTTTGAAAAATCAGTTCCAAGAAATCATTTATTTATCTGGTGACTTGTTGGAAACCAAAGCCGTGCGCGCGAAAATCGGCACTTTTCTGCATCAACCAACACCTCAGCGTGTAGCTGCGACACCAGCGTTAAGCGATTTTGTGGGTTTAACGCTTAGCGATGTCAGTAAAAAATTCGCGGACCATTTACTGTTTGCGCACGTCGACCTATCCCTTAGCGCCGGACAGAAAGTTCTGATCACCGGCAAAAGCGGCGTGGGCAAGAGTACCTTTCTCGACCTATTGATGCAAAATCAACAGCCGGATTCAGGAACGATTTATCTGCGCACCGGTGGTAAGCAGCCCCAGAATATAACTGATTTCCAGCAGAATATCAGTCTGATCGCCCAACAGCCCCACCTCTTCAATTTGAGTATCCGTGACAATATCTGCTTGGGCAAGCCCATCGCTGACGCTGAACTGACGGCGATTTTAAAGCAAGTTGACTTGAGCCAGCAGTTGGGCGAAGCGCCTTTAGACTTCCTTATCCAACAAAACGGCGCCAATATCAGCGGCGGGCAACGCTTGAAAATCGAAATTGCCCGCGCCTTAGCCGATCGTAAACAGATTATTTTGGCCGACGAGATCACCGCCAGTCTTGACCCAGACAGCGCCAAAACGATTCGCGACCTCTTACTGAGATTACCGGTCACCGTGATCGAAGTGGCCCATCACTATACCAACCTGGACTACTACGATCAAATCTGGCGCTTTGCCGACCAAACCGTTCAGGCACAAGGCACTGATTTAGCAGCTGATAAAAAATGAAAATCATTATCAAACGGCCAGCAATGGGTTTGACAGCGCGGACTTTGCTTCCGGAACAATTGCGTAACTAAGTGGGAAATCCGAAGATGGCGAACACGTTTCAAAACCAGAGTGCGAACCGACCTGGGTAGCTTCTGAGCATTAGCCTAACAATTGTTTTGGAAGCCGCACTTTGCTTCCGGAACAATTGCGTAGCTAAGCGGAAGACGCTAGGTCGGTGAGCACGTTTCAACCCAAGTTGACCTAAAAAATAGACTCCTGCCAACGAAACTGGCAAGAGTCTATTTTCATTAAAAGCTGCAAACCGTTCTGTTTATTGAAAGCTACAAACTATTCTGGGTCGATTGAAAGCCGCAAACTATTCTGCGCGCAACGCGATCGCGGCGTCTTTCTTGGCGGCCATTCTAGCTGGAATGTGCCCGCCTAACATGGTCAAGATGGTGCTGACCACAACAAGGATCAACGCTTGGACAGGATCGAGGATCGCGACATTTTTCAAATCAGTCAGATTATACAAGAGGGAATTGATCGGGAAAGTCAATAATTCGGCGATCAGGATCCCTAATAGTCCGGAAGAAACGCCTAAGATAAAGGTTTCGGCGTCGAATACTCGGGTCACGTCTTTGCTCCGGGCCCCTAAAGCACGCAGCACCCCGATCTCCTTGGTCCGCTCCAGCACTGACGTATAGGTCAGGATCCCGATCATGATCATGCTGGTGATCAGCGAGATCGCGGCGAAAGCGACCAGCACATAGGTGATCGCGTCCATCAAACCACCGGTTAAATTGGTCACGGTACCAGCGAGGTCTAAGTAGGTGATTTTATCCGCCTTGCTCTTGCCCTTGTTCCATTTATCCAAATACTTCAAAACAGCATCTTTATCTTTGAAATTATTCGGATAGATCATGATGCTATAAGGCATACTGCTGCCGCCTAATGTGGCCAAGAAAGTCTGCTTCGTGGTGGCGTCCATCTTCTGGTTGGTCATCACGTTGACGTCGGTCGCTTTTTGCGCTTTGACGATCGCGGAGTCTTGGTTCAAATCAATGATCTGCCGCGCCAATTTGTCGCTGTAAGCAACGCCAGTGGATAATAGATCCATGTTGGAATTGCTGCGCGCGCGGATCACGCCGACAATCTTGAGCTTGAGGTTGCCACTCTTGTCATATAAAGAACTGACGTCTGTATTAGGAATGTAGTTCCCCGTAGGCAACGCCGTGTAATAGTCATCATTGCCGACCAATTGGATCTCGGTGCCCACTAGCTGATCGAAATCGATTTTCTCACCATCGTTGATGTCAAAACCGAGATTCTTCAAAGCGTTGATATTGATCGTGTTATCCGAATTGACCACCAGCACCAGGTCAGTGGCGGCGGCAGGATAGCTCCCTGACAACAACCGATAATTCTTCTTCAGGAAATTCTCCTTGGTTTGATCCAGTTGCTCCGGAAACGAGGAACTGCCTAAACCAGTTGAGGCCGACATCGCCGCGGCGCCAGAGTTACTGCTACTAGCGCTGGAAAAAGTCACC
This sequence comes from Lapidilactobacillus luobeiensis, assembly GCF_024345205.1. GTDB lineage: Bacteria > Bacillota > Bacilli > Lactobacillales > Lactobacillaceae > Lapidilactobacillus > Lapidilactobacillus luobeiensis. The sequence goes on from NZ_BROC01000005.1 coordinate 74,282, forward strand.
GTTTCGACCTTGCCATCGACTTTGCGCAACAAGTTCATGCCGACCAAACGGGTATAACCAATGTTGTTGCTCAAAGCCGGATCGATATCTTTGACATAGTTCAGGTATTTTGTGGTGATCTTGTTGGTCTTCATCGCCTTTTGCTGCATGCTGATCTTGGCAGTGACCGCGGTACCCTTGCCACTGAGCTGCTTGGTTTCCTTCTGCTGCTCCGCCGAAGCCGCCTGCAAGTCGGTCGCCTGCTGCGAGATCGTGATCGGATATTTCGCCAACGTTTTCGTCTGGGTCTGATCGATCTGTTTCTGGAAACCACCAGATAACGCCAGCACAACACCAATACTAATGATCCCAATACTAGAAGCGAACGCCGTCAAAAATGTCCGCCCTTTTTTCGTCCGAATATTATTGAACGACAAATTAAGCGCCGTCCAGAAACTCATTTTCGTCCGCTTCAATTGGAACTGATCCGATTTTGGCCGTTCCTGATGAGGATTAGAGTCATGCCGAATCTTCCCGTCAGAGAATTCAATGATCCGATCCGCGTACTGCTTTGCCAATTCCGGATTATGAGTGACCATGATCACTAATTTCTCACTGGAAAGCTCGCGAATCAATTCCATGATCTGCACGCTAGTTTCGGTATCCAAGGCCCCCGTCGGCTCGTCGCACAATAAAATATCCGGATCATTGGCCAAAGCTCGCGCGATCGCGACCCGCTGCATCTGCCCACCAGAAAGTTGGTTTGGCTTCTTATGCAAATGATCTTTCAGACCGACCCGAATCAAGGCGTCCTCAGCGCGATGCCGCTTCTCCGCGCCACTGACCCCACTTAAGGTCATGCCTAATTCAACGTTCTCCAGAATGCCTAAATGACCGATCAAATTGTAGCTTTGGAACACAAACCCGATCGAGTTATTGCGGTAAGCATCCCAATCCGTCGGTTTAAAGCTCTTCGTCGATTTCCCGTTGATGACCATATCGCCAGAATCATACTGATCCAAGCCGCCGATCATATTCAACAGCGTCGTTTTCCCAGAACCACTAGGCCCTAAGATCGCCACAAATTCCTGCTTACGAAAAGCAACCGAAACGCCATCCAGCGCTTTTGTAACGGTCTCACCAACGCGGTAGTACTTTTTAATATCTTTTAATTCGAGCACAATAACCCTCCCAAATCCTTCCACAAGTGACAAAGTGTTTATTTGATTATAGCATAACAACCGCCGCAACAAAGCGGGCGCAGGTCTGACTTTTCTTGAAAATGTAGCTGCTATTCTTGATTACTCGCTTGATTGCAGTTTTTGGTGGGTGTTGCGCGTGAGCGCAACCGGCTGGGACATTTGTGTAGGTTGAACATCTTTACTCATTTCCGTAACAATCCATAGGTGGAAGCCGACTGATTCAGGTGATTCATCAAAAACCTACCTTGGTTCATCAGACGGACTGCGCTGGTGTCACCAATTTAAAGATTGTGACCACTAACCATGGCCATCAATTGCGTGGCTCCCCATCAATTAGCCATAGCTTGCCAATTGGCGTGAGTGCTCGAACGGCTGTTATAACATTGAGCGGCTGGAGCGGAGCGTGGCGTTGGTGGTTCGTTTGCTTGCCGGCGGAAGGCCGGGCTGGGGGTGAGTCAGCCGCGATATTATTCTTGGCGGCTCTGCCGCCTAGAATAAGGCTCAGCTTTGAGATTTTCGGCGGGTTTCCGAAAAGCTCAAAGTGACGCCCGCAGCGTTCCACCACCCCCAGCCCGACCTGGAGCCCCACCACATCTGCCAACCACCAACGCCACGTTCCGCGCAAGCTGCGGCCAATCTCCTAACTTGCCCAACTCAGTATTGACAGTCAGAACCTCCATCAAAATCAAATTGACTGCAAAGTCATTGACTTGCCAGTCATCAAGAATTATAATCATCCTGTTTTTAGAAAATCAGGCGGCCAGAACCACCTGATTGGGGGAGGATACAACATGACAGCTCAACCGATTTTGCAAGTCAAGCACTTGCGCAAGAACTTTGGCAAGTTCACCGCGCTTAGTGACGTTAGTTTACAGGTAAACCCTGGTGAAGTCGTGGGTTTCATCGGTCCCAATGGCGCCGGCAAATCGACCACGATTCGAACGATCTTAGGTATGCTCAAGGCGGATGGTGGCACCGTGACCGTTTTCGGCCAAGATGCTTGGCAAGACGCCGTCAATATTCATGAACGCTTGGCCTACGTGCCGGGGGATGTTTACTTGTGGCCGAATTTCACTGGCGGACAAACCATCGACCTATTATTGAAAATGAGTGGTCAGCAGCACACGCCCCGAACCGATGCTTTGATCCAAGCCTTCGATTTGGATCCGGCGAAGAAGAACAGCACTTATTCCAAGGGCAATCGTCAAAAGGTGGCGTTGATCGCGGCCTTATCCAGTGATGTAGACTTTTATATTTTCGACGAGCCGACTTCCGGTCTGGATCCTTTGAATGAGAACATCTTCCAGCAAGAGGTGGCGCGCTTGAAAGCGGCGGGTAAGGCAATCTTACTCTCCAGTCACATTCTTTCCGAAGTCGAGAAAATGGGCGATACCATCGCCATCATTCGTCAAGGTAAAATCATCGAGGTTGGTTCCTTGACGCAAATGCGGCACTTGACGCGGACCAACGTGACGGTGACCACTCAGGGTGACCTCGCTAGCTTAGCTAAGTTGACCGGCGTGCACAATTTCCACTTGAGCGCTCACCAAACGACCCGGGCAACTTTCGCCGTGGATTCAGAGGCGTTGTCCCCGGTGCTTCAAGCGGTGGCCGCCTTGACAGTGACGAACTTGCAAATCGCCCCACCCGCTTTAGAAGACTTATTTATGCGCTACTACGATCAGGCGGCAGAACCAGAGGTGACCGGCGATGTTCAAAAATAACTTTGCGCAAACGGGGCGCTTGCTGCAGCTCAACTTGCGCCGGGACTGGTTGAAACTGACCCTTTGGCTGCTAGGGCTAGTAGGCTTGATGGTTGGTTACGCGGCAGCGATCGGGACGATTTTTCCAGACGAAGCGGCGCGGGAATCGCTGATTGCCACTTTGAAAACGCCGGCGATGGTCGCCTTTCTGGGCTACTTTCCCGAGCACGTGGCGATGACGGACGCGGTGATGTTCAGCGGCGAAATGTTGGTGTTCATGAGCTTGATGTACGGCTTGGCCAGCCTCTTGATCGCCATCAGCGCCACTCGCGGTGAGGAGGAAGCAGGCTTAGTTGAACTGCTCCAAGCCAAGAACGTTGGCCGGCACGCTTTCTTGCTAGCCGGATTTTGGGAGGTTTTGCTATTCAATTTGGCAACCTTACTGCTCGTCGGTGGCGGCCTGTCGGTGATCCACATGACTGGCGCCAACTTGAGCGGTGATTGGCTGACGGCCACGTTACCAGCTGCCTTCGGTTTATTATTCGGCGTGGTCGGGTTATTGCTGGCCCAAGTCGTGGCGGAAACTCGCTCGGCAATGGCTAGCTCGCTAGCGTTACTGGGCTTGGCCTACTTGGTCCGGATGTCGATCGACGTTAGCCAGCCCAGCGCCAACTGGTGGTCGCCGTTTGGCTGGCTGGAGCGGGCCGGCGCTTATTATCAGAATAACTGGTGGCCCTTGGGCTTATTGGTGCTTAGTAGTGGTGTTCTTTTCGCTGGGGCTTTTTGGGCCAGTGATGCCCGTGATCTCGGCGCCGGCTTGATCGCCGTGCGCAATGGTCGGGTCAAAAGTCGGCTCTTACGCGGACCGTTGACTGCTTTGATCAAAACAGACGCCCGCAGCTTCTGGAGTTGGCTGATTGGCGCGCTGATCATTGGCCTAATGTACGGTTCGATTTTCAACACATTAGCCGACATGATCGACAGCAATCCGATGATCAAACAAACTATTGGCAACCAAACTCGCCAACAGGCGGGCAATCAAGTGGTGGTCACTTTCATGGCCACCTTGAGTATCGTTTTAGTCACGATCGCGGTGATCCGTGCGCTTTTTCTCACCAATCGTCTTTACGGCGACGGCCAATTGGGTTACATTGAATTGTTCGCCGCAAAGCCGATCGGGCGCATCCGGCTAGGCGCCACTTATGTAGGTTATGCCTTGATCAATGGCTGGCTAACATTGGGCGCGGGTGTTTGCGGGTTATACTTAGGGAATGTGGCGGTTTTGCCCCAGCCAGTGGCGGCGAAGTATTTCTGGCAGATGTTCGGCGCCAACAGTGTCGCGGTTTTAGTGTTCGTCGCCGTGGCCGCTGTCTTGCTGGCTTTCGCGCCGAAGTGGCGACACCTTTTGTTGGCTTACGCTGGCATTGGTTTCGTCCTGATGTACTTCCGGAATATTTTCCAACTATCTGACCAAGTCGTCAAAGTCGTGCCCTATGGTTGGTTCAAAAACATCCCCCAGCAGCCCTTGGATTGGTCAGTCTTAGGCGTGATGATCGGGCTCAGCGTGATTCTTTTGGCCGTAGCTGCTTGGGGTTACCGTCGCCGCGATCAAATTTTCAATTAGAAATGAGTGCAGACATGATGAAACGAACAAGATTACCAGAAGATCCGGTCAAAAAAGCCCGCATGCAAGCGGCCGCGTTAGCGTTGTTCGCCAGTGCGGGCTACCAAGCCACCAAAGTCGACGCGATCGCCGCCAAAGCTCAGGTCTCCAAAGGCCTGATCTTCAAATACTTCGGTAATAAAGAGCAACTCTATTTGGCCACGCTACGACAAGCTTACGACCGACTGATGGCAATCATGGACGAGACGGTTTGGCAGGAATCCGACGATCTAGTCGCGATGGTCACCAATGCCACCCGCTACAAAATCAGCCTGCAATTACAATACCCGCAGGAATTCCAATTATTATTGAATGGGTTCATTCATCTCAAGCAATTACCCGCCAGTGGTCGCCAGTATGTTGAGCAGATGATGGTCGCGAACCAGGATCTGACCCAACGGCTCGTCCTGCCCGTCTTTGCGAAAATGACCTTCAAGCCAGGCATCACAGCTACCGATGCCCTAACTGTTTTGAATTATGTCACCAGCGGTTATCTGGAGAAATTTCAACAGTATTTGTTGAGCCACCCAGAAGTGACCACGGTGGCGGAAATGGAACCACTGTTGGCCGATCTGACCCGCTATTTGCGGATCGTCGAATATGGTTTTGTCGCCCCAGATTGACTTTTTCCTGAAGCGAACATGTTAAAACAAGAAGACGACCAACATCCGGGCAAGATGTTGGCCGTCTTTTATTTAAGGGGAGGAGTAAAAATGAAGAAAAACTTGGTTGTTAGCCACACCGGGCAAGTGCGACTAATTGGTTATTCATCACAACGGGCAATTGTGACGAACTTGTGCTTCGTGGCGGGCAACCACTATGCACATCGTCAGCATTGACGGGCAATCAATTCTGACTTATTTAGGTTTAGGGTTTTGTTTGGAGTTTATAGATCACAAGGTCTTGTAGCGCACCGGGCAAGTGCTCTTGCATTTCCTTTGCTTTCTATGTTAATAACTATAACCTGAATGTTTGAAAAGCTCTTGTTCAAATTATGGTTCTTGCGGGAATAAAATTTGAAGAAACTGTGACACTTTGATTCTACAAATCGTTTCCTGAGCTCCGCGAACTTATCTTGACCCCATACCTGCGTGATTTTCAATCTCTTTATTGAAATAGGCGTTGATAGATCTCCGTGATGGGATCTTGGTTATTGTTGGCGGTCAAAATCAGATTAGCGGCTTCTTTGATATGGGGCACGGCGTTTTGCACGGCGACACCACAGCCGGCCGCTTGGATCATACTGAAGTCGTTGTCATTATCGCCTAAAGCAATGATCTCTTCAGGCTTGATCCCCAACGCTTGCCCCAGCTCCAAGGTGGCGCTGCCTTTATTAACGTTGGCCGGATTGAACTCGACATAGCGATTCGATGAATAGGTCACCGTTAAAGGTTCCGCGACTTGGCGCTCCGCCCGGGCGCGAAAAGCGGCCAATTTTTCTGGATCTAGATTCTTCATAATGATCTTGACGATCGGGCGTTTTGCAAAGGCGCTCAGGTCCGCGCCAGTCAGGGGCAAAACATCCACGCCCCGAGATTTGATATAACTCACTTCATTGGCATCTAGATTGCGCACGTAAACATGGTGGACCGTGTACAAATGGATTCCCAAATCAGGCTCAGCCAAAGCCAACCGATAAAGCTGGTCGGCCACGGCAAAGGGCAAATAGTGATGGCGCAAAATTTGATTCGCTTGATTGGCTACGACCACGCCGCCATTATAAGAAATCACATACTGATCTGGTTGTTGATAAGTCCCGATCGTTTTCAATAAGGCCTGCACTGACGCGAATCCACGGCCAGTGTTGGGAACGAATTTAATTTGTTGCGCCTGCAAGCGTAAAATCGTCGCTCGATCCCGCTCCGAAACCTGGCCGGCGTCATTCAACAAAGACTCGTCCAAATCGCTGACAATCATTTTATACATAAAATCACCTTTCCTTAGCTTATTCATTATACGTGAAATCACCAGACTGGGAAAGCCGCGTTTGCCCTTAGACACCTCAGCGTTAAGGATAGGCGCTTGAACGCTGGACCGGATGACGATCTTGTCTGAGAGATAGCTTAGGCTTTGCTGACGCAGCTGATCCTCTGCGATATATCCTGTCACTACCGAAGACGACTGTTTTTCTAACAAAATTGAAAAAGAAGGCGAAAAGTGCATGGCACTCACTTTCGTCTTCCTTTATTGAGCCAAAAACTATCTGTTTGCGCGCCCCGATCACGTTGTTTCAACCACGATCCTTGCAAATTACGTTGACGGGGAGCGGCAACTACATTATTTTTTCTGCACGGGGATCCAGATTTGGCTGTGATAATCAGGTTTGGTTGTATCCGGAACCTCATTCCACAACATTTCTGGCCCACCTGTCAATTGATAATCTGTGGTGGGAAACCACTCGCTATAAATTTGCGCCCATGTCGCTTGCAAGGCTTCGGGAAACTTGCCCACCACATTGAAAACGACCCAAGTTGCCGCCGGAACGGCTAAAATATCGTAATCAGCAGTAACAGCCTGCGTGGTGGCGACCCCTAAATATTGATCCAGCTCAGACCCTTCGCTGCGATCTCCAGCAAAGTTCGCTGAAACATTCAGCATTCCCCGCGGCTCCAGATCACAAAATGACTTGAGCTCAGCGATGATCTTGGGAGTCAATCGGGCGGTCAAGGCCTCTATTTGATGATTGACCCCGTTATATTGCAAGGTGATCCGTTTTTTAAAGCCGACGATCTTAAACGGCTCTTTTTGGACAATGCGATAATCCATAGTTGTTCCTCCTTTGATCGTTAATTGAAAAGTCAGCGGTAAAAGATTTTTAAAACTAGCATCAGCGCGTTTCATTTGTGATGGGTTGACGCCGTGAACTTTCTGAAACGCCTTACTGAAAGATTCCGGTGTTTCGTAACCAAAATCATACGCCACATCGCTCACTTTTTTGTTCGTGGAACTCAAAACTTCAGCCGCAAGAGCCAATTTGCGCCGGCGAATGTACTCGCCCAATGGCATGCCCGCCATAAAGGAAAACATCCGGCGAAAATGATATTCAGAACAGCCTGCGATCCGCGCGATTTGTTCCGAATCGAGCTCCCGCGTCAAGTTTGCTTCGATATAAGCCATGGCGGCATTGAATTGCTTGATCATATTCAAATACCCGGCCTCCTTTCTAAATGCGCCCTCTGCGCTTTCTGTTTGAAACGTGCTGCGCAGCTTAGTCAATCTGATAAATTAATACTCACGGTCTAACCGCACCTCTCCGCACTGTCAAAACGTGTTCGCCGACCTAGTGCTTTCCGCTTAGCTACGTCGCTGTTCCGGGAGCTAAAATCGGCTCCCAAAACAGTGACTAGGCTAATGTTCAAGCACTACCCGGGTCGGCTCGCACTCTCTTTCAAAACGTGCTCACCGACCTAGCTTCTTCCGCTTAGCTACGCCATTGTTCTGGAAGCAAAGCCCAGCTTCCAAAACAATGGCTAAGCTAATGCTCAGAAGCTGACCGGGTCGGCTCGCACTCTTTCAAGATTGAGTATAGCAAATCTAAAAAACGTCGTCCTGTCAATTTCGTTGCTATCTTGAACTGATTTTTACAACTATGGTTCAAATTTTACAGATTAAAGAAACGGAAATTAGCCTGACGAAGCAAACCGCAGTGTAAAAGGGCTAGCGACAACAAACTGGCTGGTGTCGATCCCGTTCACAACGCAACCGGTGAATCATTTTTTCATAGCGCATCCCCGTCAATTCCCTCGGATCGCAAAAATTATATTGAGAATATCAAAAAAATTCATCTCTGCTTCATCACAGTGAGATTATGATATAATAAGCTTGAAATCAGTATAGCTGGCAATTGGGCAAAGATTAATGGTAGGGCAATTTCAGAGCACATTGGCTTTCTATGTGGCGCTGATCACAGGGAGGTTGTTAAAAAAATGGTTAAAAAAAGAAACATGGCCAAAGAGAACCGGATCATCATGATTATTTTAACTTTATTTCTTGGAATTTTACTGGGCGCGCGTGGCGACCACCTTATTCGAACGCGGATCGCCAAACAGGCTAGACCAACTTATGAAATCGTCGTGCCACCAACGCGTAAAACCAAGATTTCGTACACAGAGCCTAAACATGATAACATCATCGCTACTCATACTTTCCCCAACCCGAAAAAGCGGCTGTGCGTGATTATTTTTAATCGAACAGACAAAACGGGTTACTACGAGCTGAGAGAGTTACGAACAAAAGATTGATCATGGCAACTAAGCAAGTCGGATTTTATCCAAATAGTACACTTTAATTATCAAAAGAACGCAAAAAGGGAAAGTTGAATGTTGCAACTTTCCCTTTTATATCCGCCTAAACTACTATTTTAGAACGACAGAGCATTTACAAAGCTATTCGTATCGGTATGGAAGAGCCAGTCGATCACTTTTTGACTGACGATCGGGGTTTTCTCCACGACAAATTGAGCGACCGGTGAATTGATGTACTGGTTCATGTACCATTCTGGCTGGATCACGTTCAAGATCGCCAACGCCAAGAAGATCCCTAAGTACATCATCAACCCCGCCAACAGCGCGCCACCAAGACCATTAGCTTGCTTGATCACGGGGAGCCATGTGACCGATTGCGACAAGCGACCGATCCAGCGAATCACCAGATGGCCGACGAACATGATCACCCAGAAGCCGACTGATTGACCGATAAACGCCGTCATTTCGTTACTCAGGTCATAATTAGTCGCTACTTTGACCAACAAACTCCCCAATTGTTTATCATAAAAAAGCGCCAGTAGAAACACCAGCAACGTTCCCACACTATAAAGTAATTCCTTGATCAGGCCACGTTTGTAGCCGCGATACCACGCCGATAACAGCGTGGTGATTAGCACGATTGTTAGAATCATAATTGCCACTTTCCTTATTTGATACTCTTAGTTTAGCAAGAAATTGGCGCTGAAGCATCATGCTAGAGACGGACTTTACTACGCAGAGTTACTGATTCTGGATTCTTCGCTTGATTGCCGGTGGGGTGGGGTGGGGACGCAACCGGCTGGGACTGCTGTTGCGGACTGGAACGTGGTGGGCGCTGTTTTGAGCCAATCCGCAAAACCCGCGGCTTGTCTCAAAATCAGGCCTTGTCCTAAGCGGCAAAGCCGCCAAGGACAATTTCACCACTGAGCCGCGCAGTCCCAGCCGGTTGCTGAACAGAATTGAGCCTATCTGCAATCGAAGCGAAGTATTTGACGAAGTGGTTTTGCGAGCTAGAGGTCAAAACGATGGCCCACTTTTGAGGTGGTACGGAAATATCAACTTATTTGGATCAGGAGATTGGTCTACTTTGCATCGGTTGAACATCTTTACCCGCTCCATAAATAATCCACGGGTGGAAACCGACCGATTCAGCAGATTCATCAAGAACTTGCCTTAGTTCATCAGGCAAACTATTCTGGTGTCACCAATTTAAAGCTTGTAATCATTAGGCATGGTCGTCAACTGCGTGGTTCCCGAGCCAATTGGCCAGAGCTTGCCAATTGGCGTGAGTGCTCAAACGGCTGTTATAACGTTGAGCGGCTGGAGCGGAGAAATTCGGGGTGAGATCGCCGTGAAATTGTCCTTGGCGGCTCTGCCGCTTAGGACAAGGCTCAGCTTTGAGATTTTCGGCGCTCTTCCGAAAAGCTCAAAGTGACGCCCACAGCGAGCTCACCCCGAATTTCGCAGCGCAAGCCGCGGTCAAACTATTTTTCCCAGCAAGCACATTTTTTGCAACCGCTTTCAGTCTTTGCTATGATGAACTTAAGAAGAGAAGCACGTCGCGATCCTGCCCAACGGATCGTTAAGCCCAGTGTTGCATCGGGGCAATTGTCCAAACCACCTGAACCATTTGATTGAATTGGCAGTTGCCATTTTGATTTCTGTTCAAGGCCAAACTCCGATGACTAACGTTGCTTCTCCAGATGTAACACTGGCAAAAAAGCCACCGAGATTTCTGCTCGGCGGCTTTTTGTGTCGTGTTATCTGATCACTATTTTAGATTAAGGCTGACCACATCAGCCTGTGGCAAAGTTGTGGTGTCGGTCAAATCGAAATGAGTGATCGTGGTCACCTTAGCCACCCCTGGAACGTGGCTGGTCACCACTTCCGCTGGTGCGAAGTGCGCCTGCACATCAGTTGATCGCGGTAAGACGATTACGCTGAGCTTCGCGTTCCCAGTCAAGTGATCTGGCTGATCTAAGCGCACGCCTTCAGCGAAGAAGCTGGCGACATCGGCCGCCGACCGAAAATCAGGGCATTTGACCCCACTGATGAAAACGATCCGTTGACCAACAGGATATAAATAGCCTTCAACTTTTTCAGTGACATTGACCACGGGTATGACAGAATCCATCGGCTGATCGGTCACCGCGATCGAGCCTTTACCTGACGCCACGGCTGCGCTTTTCGGTACATTGACCGTACTTTCAACAACACGTGGTTGCCGCCATGGTTGTAACGTTAAAGTCAGGCCGCAGATAATCGCGAGACTGACCATGATTCTTTTAACTAATTTGTTTCGCCCTTGCTGTGACATTATCCTCGCCCTTTCTCTGCTATCACAGTTCTACCTGAGCACAGGTCATAAATTTCGACCTATGTTTCGACTAACTTTACCTTAGCACATTGCTCGCGATTAACCACGGGGCTAAAGTCCCAATTTTTTGAAAGCCTTATCAACGTGAGCTGCCCCGCTCCGCGATTTGGCCCGTGGTGATCCGCAATGCTAAAAAATAAGCCAACAAATATCATACTGCTTGCCCCGACCGCTTGTAAAGCGATTTTCATTGGTACGCTCCCCAATACAAAAAAGCCCCAGCAAACCATTGCGCCGATTCAACGCAAAGATTAGCTGGGTCTTTCATTCAAATCAGCGCTAAGTAACTGCTGGTCCGGTGACCGATTATTCGGTCAACCCTGCTTCAGAGGCGATGATCTGCAAATCGCCATTCAGTTGCCACTCCTTGATTTGGAAAGGCAGAATGAAGTGTTCGCCTTTTTTCAGGTCGTAGGTCTGGCCATCACAGGTGATACTCCCGGAGCCGGCGACGACGGAAACCAGTGTGTACGGTGCCGCGCCGCGGTGTAAGGCCAATTCGCCGTTGACGCGCCATTCGTAAACACTGAAGAAAGGTGATAATGGTGCTTGAACGAAGGTTTTAACATAAGAATCACCATATTTCTTCTCGGTGATGTGCAATTCAGGATCGTGAGAAGGTACCGTGGTCACGTCGATCGATTGCTTTAAATGCAGATCTCGTTGTTTACCAGTTTTGGCGTCGACCCGATCGTAATCATAAAGCCGATAAGTCGTGTCGCTACTTTGTTGCGTTTCCAAAACAACGATGCCTTTATTTAAGGCGTGGATCGTGCCACTGGGAACGTAAACGAAATCGCCAGTTTTAACCGGGTATTTCCGCAAAAGGTGGTCCCAATCGCCTTGATCGATCATTTCTTGCAACTGTGCCCGCGTTTGTGCGTGATGCCCGTAAATCAAATAAGAATTTGGTTCCGCGCTTAAGACGTACCAACATTCGGTCTTGCCCAATTCATGCTCATGTTCCTCCGCATAAGCGTCATCAGGATGGACTTGAACAGATAAACTGGCTTCCGCGTCCAAGATTTTTGTCAAAAGCGGGAAGACCTTGCCCGGAGCGTTGCCAAATAATTCTTTATGTTGATCCCACAATTCAGCGACATTCAAGCCTTTATACGGGCCATTTTCCACGGTGCTCGGGCCGTGGGGATGAGCGGAGATGGCCCAACATTCGCCAATATCACCGTCGGGGATCTGATAACCCCAGTCTGTGGCTAATTTACGGCCGCCCCAGATTTTCTCTTGAAAATATGGTTTCAAAAATAATGGTTCCATTAAATTCAGCTCCCTTGATCTTTTCATTTCAAATCGTACTCTGATTTTGTAATAAAAGCTATCTTGGCTATTGTGTAAGTTTTTTAAATTTGTGACTTTGGCTGACTGAAAACAGATTGGTCGTAGCTTGCGCTGCGCGATTCGGGGCGAGCTCGCTGTGGGCGCTGTTTTAAGCCGCACCAGACCCGCGCGTCTTAAAATCAGGCCTTGTCCTAAGCGGTAAACCGCCAAGGACAATTTCACGGCGAGCTCACCCCGAATCGCTCCGCTCCACCTGCTCAGTCGTACTTTCCATCTTAAGCGATCACGCCGGCTGACAAGTTATGTCTTACAAATGTGCTCCAACGCAATTGACGGCCTTGATTAGTAGTTGCTAACTTGGTATTGGTAACACCGGCATAATTTATCTGCTCAACTAGGTCAAATTCTGGATAAGCTAGCTGAATCGGTCGGTTTCCAATAAGCATTCATTTAGCGGCAAATATAGCTTTGTTTACCTTGCACAAACTGTTCCGGCCAACTATTTTCATCAGTTGTTATAGCGGTACCACACCAAAAGTGAGCAATCGTTTGACCTCTAGCTCGCAAAACCACTTCGTTAAATCCTTCGTTCCGATTGCAGATAGGCTCAATTCTGCCTAGCAACCGCCTCAGGACGTGTGGCTCAGCGGTGAAATTTGTCTTAGTGGCTTTGCCACTTAGACAAAGACCTGATTTTGAGACAAGCCGCGCACTTTGCGGATTGGCTCAAAACAGTGTCCACTGCGTTCCAGCCACGACAAACGTCCTGAGGCGGTTGCGCTCACGTGCAACACCCACAAAAACTGCCATCAAGCAAACCCTACATTTCCGCGCCGTTACTAGCAATAACTTTTTTCAGCCAGTGGTAACTCTTCTTAGGTACTCGCTTCATATCGCGTAGATCGTGGTTGGTGCGATTGACGTAGACCACACCATAGCGCTTACGCATATCGCCTTGAGAGCTAAGGATATCGATCAGGCCCCAACCTAAGTAGCCGATCACGTCGGCGCCGTCGATGCAGACCGCGTCTTTGATAGCTTGGATATGTTCGCGGTGATAAACGATCCGATAATCATCTTGGATCTCATCGTGGCCGTCCCAGGTCTCGATAACACCAATACCATTTTCAATCGGGAAGATCGGTAGGCGGTAGCGATTCCACATTTTAACGATGATATTGCGGAAGCCCAGCGGATCGATCTGCCAATCCCACTCAGTAGTGTCTAGATATGGATTACTTTGCAAATAAGCGCCTGAGTTTTCTAAAAGATCAGACAAGTCCTTGATCTGGTCAGCATTCAAGGTGGTCGAACGGTAATAGCTGAAAGGTAAGAAGTCGCTATGCTGTTGCTTGATCAGAGCCAAATCACCTGCCTTGATCATGGTGAAACCGTGTTGTTTGATCACATTGAGAAAAGCAGGAACGTAACCGCGGCCAGTAAAGGCGTCAAGAAGATTATAATTATAAAATTGGTTGATTTGTTCCGTATACAAATTATCAGCTGGTTTTGCGGTAGCTGGATAGAGTTCGGTATAGGCCAACATGCCGCCGATCTGATCGTTGGTCGTTTGATGCAAGTAATTGGTGACCTGGGCGTGAGCCAACATGACGTGATGACTGATCGTCAGAATATTTTCTAGTGTATCCGCTGTATCCAGAGCACCAGCGATCTTAGCCGCGCCAGGCATCGAATATAGATTTTGTTCATTGAAAGTCAACCAGTAAGGGACCTTAGCGCCGAACTCATCGATCATTTTTTTACCATAACGCACGAAGGCAGCCACGACTTCGCGACTCATGAAGCCCTGATACTTCTGAGCCAGCGCTAAAGGCATGTCAAAATGGTAGAGACAGATCATCGGCGTGATCCCCCGCGCCAGTAAGCCATCGATGAACTCGTGATAGAATTGGATCCCTTCTGGATTAAACGCGCCTTCACCATCCGGCTGGACCCGACTCCAAGAAATCTGAAAACGGTAACAGTTCATTCCCAGATCCTTCATCAGATCGAAATCTTCGGGGTAACGGTGGTAATCATCAATGGCGACTTTCCAATCAGAACGATGCTCGCCGGGCTCAACCAGATCATAGACAGATGGGCCCTTGCCGCCTTCGTTGTAAGCACCCTCAGTTTGCATACTGGACACTGAGTTGCCCCATAAGAAATCTTTATTGAATGCTGTTGTTGACATATTGACCTCCATTAAGCATTTACACACATCTTCAGTATACGTTAAAACACTTTGAATATTAAGAGGGCAATCTGTCTAAAAAAGATAGACATTTTAACCCATTTGATTTAGTGCTGCTGACAAACTTAGCGCGACGACCTGATTATTTGGACGGGCAACCACCGATGACGCGCCAATCAGGGAAACGGACCGCCCACGCAAAGTGAACAAGTTCATTTTTTTCAGGAGATTCCTTTTAACAGCAGGCATAATCGGTTAAAATAATAATGATTAGCTTCATTCTGACCTTGTGTCACACAGTCAATTACACATAGGAGTTTTTATCTTGAAAAAATTATACGTTCTCCGTGGCGTCCCTGGCTCGGGCAAATCCACTTTTATTCGCCAACATCGCCTTGAGCCCTACACCATCGCCACAGATAACTTGCGTTTGCTTTATGGCAATCTTAAATCGATCTATGATGAAGAACGGCACCAGATCCGACAAGTGATCCCGCAGGAATATAACGAGCAAACTTTCACGCTGTTGGATCAACTGATCCGCAACAAAATGGCCCGCGGCGAAACGGTGATCGTTGACGCGACTCATTTGTATCCCGACGCGTTCGCGCCTTATCTTCAGTATCAGAAGGAATTCAATTATGAAGTGATCGTCATTGATTTCACTAAAGGGATCGGTCTCAACGAACTATTGCGCCGTAATGAAACTCGTGTCGATTACCGCTGGATCGATCCTGAGATCATCAAGAAAATTTACCAATTCGCGCGGACTCATCCCCGGTTACCGCGCTGGGTCAAGCAGATCACACCTGATAAATTCGATCGTACCTTATACTTAGAGGAGACAGACCTGTCTAGTTATCGCAGTATCGCCATTATCGGGGCCAAAGCTAATTTTCGCGGGTCTTTGAAGCCCCACGAATTCTATTTCACTTTTAACCATGATTTCGCGCTGAAGCACAGCCAATCCCATCACGTGGCTTATATCAACCAAGATCTGTCGACGATCAATGAAGCCAACGCGTTTACTGTTTTCCCTTTTAAGTTCCGTGGCCAACACTACTTGGTCAGCAGTCACAATCTGCGTGCGGATTTAATGGGGCCGAGCAAGAAACTGTATGGCAAAGAATACTACAAATTCGGTTTGATCAATCCCCAGGACCTGATGCAGGAATTTCCTGAGCCCCATTATGGCAAGCGGCAGATCAATTTAGAAACCTGTCCCCAGCAACAAATCAACCGACTGGCCTAAGGAGGCAGCTTTATGTCCGCAACCACAACAATCAAAATCGCTTATCTCTATGAAGATCTGATGAATACTTACGGTGATAGCGGCGATGTCAAGATTCTGCGCTATCTGCTCAATCAAAAAGGTTTTGACGTGACGGTCACCAATGTTAGTTTAGGTGCTGATTTTGACGCCTTCGACTATGATTTCGTCTTTTTCGGTGGTGGTCAAGACTTCGAACAAACGATCGTCGCCCAAGACTTACAACGCCATCGTGCCACCTTAGCTGCTTATATCGAAGCGTCCCGACCATTATTGGCGATCTGTGGCGGCTACCAATTATTAGGCGCCTATTACGAAACCAGCGGCGGCACTACGATCAAAGGCCTCGGCATCTTACCGTTGCACACGGTTTACAAGGCTGACAGTCGGATGATCGGCGACACTACTGTCCAAACCCCTTGGGGCCAGATCCACGCCTTTGAAAACCACAGCGGCCGCACCTATTTCGATGATAAGAACATGCTCAAACCCTTGGGCCAAGTGGAGCAAGGCTATGGTAACAATCCTGACGATCACGAAGAAGGTCTGCACTACAAGAACACCATTGGCAGCTATTCCCATGGCCCTTTGTTGCGCAACCTGAACGTGGCTCAAGCGGTTGCCGCCACGATCATAACCGCCCATGAGGAGCGTCTGGCGACGACCCATGCCTAGTAAATCCGCCCTGACCGCGGCCGCCGTCCAATCACAAACGCCGCAACAACTGACCCTGATCAACTTGCCCGAACTATACGACTTGCTGTATGACCATGTCGATAGCACCGGTTGGTGGCCAGCGCGCAGTGATTGGCAAATCATTTGGGGCGCCGTTTTGGTCCAAAACACCAATTGGAAGAATGTTGACTACGCCTTGGCTGACTTGGCTGCGGCCACCGCTTTTTTGCCAGAACGGATCCGTCAGTTGACCACCGCGCAGTTGCAGCAAACGATCCGCAGCGCCGGCTTCTTCGTGCGTAAAGCCCAAACGATCCAAAACCTCTGCACCTACTTCGCCCAATACCAAGATGATCTCGGGCAGCTACGCCGCTTACCACCAGCGCAGTTGCGGCGGGAATTATTGGCGCTCAAGGGTGTCGGTGAGGAGACCGCCGATACGATCATGTTGTATGGATTGAGTCAAGCGACTTTCATCGTGGATGTTTACGCGCGCCGCCTATTTCAACGGCTCCAAGCACCCCTACCCAAAACTTATCAAGCCGCGCAACAACTGCTCCTGCCGCAACTCGACCCGTTGACCCTGCGTGGCTTACAAGCCTTTCACGCCTGCATCGTTCTGTTTGGTCAACAAGTCAAAACTGAGCAGGCTTGGCAAGCCAGTTTCCTCAGTTCCTACCGCCTGACCAAAGGAGAGTGTGAGCCAACCTGGGTAGCTTCTGAGCATTAACCTAGCCAAGATTTTGGAGGCAGGACTTCGCCGCCAGAAGCCTGGCGTAGTTAAGCGGAAGAAGCTGGGGCGGCGAACACGTTTCAAAAACAGAGTGTGAGCCACCCCGGGTAGCTTCCGAGCATTAACCTAGTCAGGATTTTGGAGGCGGTCTTCGCCTCCAGAAGCCTGGCGTAGTTAAGCAGAAGAAGCTGGGGTGGCGAACACGTTTCAAAAACAGAGTGCGGAACACAACGGGTTGACTGTGAGCATTAACCTAGCTAGGATTTGGGAGGCGCACTTCGCTTCCGAAGGCCTAGCGTAGTTAAGCACAGCAGTCAGTTGTGTGCAGCACGTTTAAACCCAGAGTGTGAGCCAACCCGGGTAGTGCTTGAGCATAGCCTAGCAATCGTTTTGGAAGCCGCACTTCGCTTCCGGAACAATTGCGTAGCTAAGCGGAAAGCACTGGGGCGGCGAACACGTTTCAAAAACAGAGTGCGGAACACAACGGGTTGACTGTGAGCATTAACCTAGCTAGGATTTGGGAGGCGCACTTCGCTTCCGAAGACCTAGCGTAGTTAAGCACAGCAGTCAGTTGTGTGCAGCACGTTTAAAAAGGAGTGATCCCATGTCGACCGATCCCAATTCTAGTCCCATCATTGCCTACTTGGCGACCTTGTCCGGGCAGCAACAGCAACAAGCCCAAGCGCTTTATGATCTGATCAAGCCGCTATTACCAGAGGCCACTGAGAAAATCAGCTACCAAATGCCGACCTTTTGGCAACGGCACAACTTGGTCCATTTCGCCGCTTTCAAAACCCACTTAGGCTTCTATCCCACCCCGGAAGCAATCGACGCTTTCAGCGCGGAGACAGCGCCCTATCGCACCAGCAAGGGAACGATGCAGTTTGCCTATGACCAACCATTGCCAGCAGAACTGATCAGCAAACTCGTCTTATTTCAGCTTGACCGCTTAGGTTAGCGTCCCATGAGGAGGTCCCGCAATGTTTGACCCGCAGAAATTGAAATTTGACCATTATCCCCAACGTTACATCGCCAACCCGCCGGCCGAATTACAGCCTGCACTTGCGCCTTGGCAGACTCAAACGACGCCGACCGCCAACACCGATCTGCGCTTGATCTTCGTCTATGACCTGCCCGCCATGAAAACAGCCATCGACCAAGTTGCCCAAGACCACCAGCTCAGCGCTACAGGTTATTTGTATCTGGCCTATCCCAAACTCGCCAGCAAAAAATATCCGGGGATCCATCGTGATGATCTCTTTCCTTTTTTGAACGTGGATGACACCACGGGCGAAGTCGGGCAAACCGGTTTGAAGTTCTCGCGAATGGTCAGTTTCGATCAGGATTTCACCGTCGTCGGTTTAAAATGGTTGAAATCGGCGCCCCGCAGTCGTGACAGCGCCGATCAACGGGTCGCCACTTATCAAGATCAAGTCGCCAACTTGCAAACTCGTCTGACCGCCAGTGATCCGCAAGTCGGACAGCTGTTCGCCGCCTTGACTCCCGGCTATCAGCGTGACTGGACCCGCTACGTCTATTCGCCCAAAACCACCGCCACCCAAGACAAACACCTCGCGCTTTGCCAAGACGCCCTGCGCCAAGGTTTCCGCAATCTGACCCAGTATCAGCAAGCGCGACGGCGGCAGTGAACTGGCCAGAGCACCTTGGTTTGCGTAAATGCTGGGGTCCAGTGCGGTCTATTTCTTAGTAGGCGCGATTCAGAAAAATCCAGTTTGAAATAGCAAAACACCAGCGACGCAGAGCATTTTACTCCCGTCGCTGGTGTTTTTGCTTTCGTTATTGAGATTGAGCGTCTGGTTTTACGAATGGTCGACCTTTCGTGCCCAGAGATCGCCCAGACCTTGGACGATAAAGACGATTACGAGGATCAATAACGTACAGACCCAGATAATATCGTTTTGATAGCGCTGGTAGCCTTTGCTGATGGCAATATAGCCCAGCCCGCCCGCGCCGACCGCGCCGGCCATCGCGGTCAGGCCAATGATCGAAATGATCGTCAAGACCGACGTCCGGATCAAATCAGGCAGGCCCTCACGAAGATAGACGCTGAAGACGATCGTCCACGGTCCGTAGCCCAGCGCTTCCGCTGACTCGATCACACCGCTATCGACTTGGACCAAGGTGTTTTGGACTTGGCGGGCGTAGAATGGCGCCGAGCCCAAGATCAGGGGCACCAACGCGCCTTTGGGGCCGATCGTCGTGTGCACCAGCAATTGGGTCAACGGAAAGGCCACTGCCAATAAAATGACAAAGGGGATCGAACGGAAAATATTGACGATCTTATCGAGAATGCTGTAAACCACCGCGTTGGCTAAAATGCCCTTCTTTTCCGTGACTACCAAGGCGATCCCCAAGATCAAACCCAAAATCCCACCGATCAAAGTCGTCCAGAAGGTCATATATAAAGTCTGACCGATCCCCAGCAAGATGCCATTATCACCCGACCAATTCTCGACCACGTTGGGCATAATTTTTGTCAAAAAATCAATCATGAACGCTGACCTCCTCTGTTCCCGACTTCAAAACTTTGACAGACACGCGCTGCTCCTTCATGAAGACCAGCGCCTGTTCCGTGTGCTTCGGCGTGCCCGACAGGATCACCAACAAGTTGCCCACCGGCGTCCCTTGCAAGATCTCCAAGTTCCCGTACAAAATATTCGCGCTGACTTCAAAGCGGCGATAAAGCTCGGTGATCAGCGGTTGATCTGTGCTCTCACCTTGATAACCTAGCTGCACCAAAACCGAACCCACTTGCAGGTGCTTGATCGCCGCCTGCTGATTGACCGCCGCCAATGCCGACTCTAAATGAGTCGTCGTATCAATAAAGTCCTTGGTCAACGGCGCTTCAGGCTGGCTAAAGATCTGCAACAGATCGCCAGTCTCCACCAAACGGCCTGCTTCCATGACCGCGACCCGATTACAAATGCGTTTGACCGCATCCATTTCATGAGTGATCAGCACCACCGTCAGACCCAACTTCCGATTAAGATCTGCCAACAAATCCAAGATCGCCACGGTCGTTTTCGGATCTAACGCGCTGGTCGCTTCGTCCGAGATCAAAATATCCGGCCGATTCGCCAAAGCGCGGGCGATCCCCACCCGCTGCTTTTGCCCACCAGACAGTTGCGCAGGATAGTCATCAGCCTTATCAGTCAAACCCACCAGTTCCAGCAGTTCCGCGACCCGCTTCTTGCGGTCAGCCTTACTCAAGTGCGCCTTTTTCAGAGCAAAATCAACATTATCCGCGATCGATAAAGATTGCATCAAATTGAAATGTTGAAAAATCATCCCGATCTTCCGCCGTTCGCCCCGTAACTTACTGGCGTCTAAGCCTAATAGGTCGGTGCCATTGACTTTCACGCTGGCGTCAGCGTTGGTCGGGCGCTGGAGCAAATTGATCACGCGGATCAAGGTTGATTTGCCGGCGCCGGAATAGCCGACGACGCCATAGATGTCACCGCGGTCAACGCTGAGGTCAACGTGGTCAACGGCATGGACGTCGCGTTTGTCTTCCTTGAACGTGACGCAGATGTTTTTCAATTCAATAATTGGTTCTGCTGCCAAAATGATTCCTCCTTGATACTGCTTTATGCCTTTGGTTGAACTTGCTTGAGCTACTTGAAGTTTCCTGAAAGTAGATTGTGCGCAGCTTGCGCTGCGCGATTCGGGGTGAGCTCGCTGTGGGCGTCACTTTGAGCTTCGCAAAACCCGCGAATCTCAAAGCTGAGCCTTGTCCTAAGCGGCAGAGCCGCCAAGGACAATTTCACGGCGATCTCACCCCGAATCGCTCCGCTCCAGCCGCTCAACGTTATAACAGTCGCTTGAGCACTCACGCCAACTGGCAAGTTATGGCCAATTGACGGAGAGCCACGCCATTGACGACCATGGCTGGTGATCACAAGCTTTAAAATGGTAACACCAGCGCAGTTTGTTTGATGAACGAAAGCAGGGAAAGATGTCAAGCAATGCAAACTTGTACCGACCTACTAATCCAAATCCGTTGGCATTGCCGGACCACCTCAAAAGTGGACAATCGTTTGACCACCGCACTTGCAAAAGCACTTCGTCTAATCCTTCGCCTCGATTGCAGATAAGCTCAATTCTGCCTAGCAACCGCCTCAGGACGTGTGGCTCAGCGGTGAGATTATTCTTAGCGATTTATCGCTTAGAATAAGGCTCGATTTGAAGACAAGCCGCTGGGCTTGCGGATTGGCTTCAAACGATGCCCACCGCGTTCCAGCCACGACAAACGTCCTGAGGCGGTTGCGTCCACACCAAACCCACCAACACCTGCCATCAAGCGAATTCCCAAGAACAGAAGCTAACGCTTCTCCAAATCGGTCCAAACGATTGCCACTAAGTCCCTTTGGCCAAATTATACCATAGCCAGCCGCGGCAGAAGTTTATTTATCCAGCGTCCAAACACCAAATGCAGTGCCCTTGTAAACCTTCTCGATGTTCTTCTCAGTGGCGGCCGTCCGATAAGCTTTGACGATCTTCTTGTAAGTCGCGTTATCCTTATCAGCCTTGTTTGCCACGATCACGTTGATCCATTGGTGCGAACGCTTGTTGATCTTTTCTTGGAAGATCGCGTCTTTGGTCGTCAAGCCACCGTCAGCGGCAATGTCATTATTAACAACAGCGGCTGCCACGTCGGTCAAGGCCCGGGCGGTTTGCGCGGTTTCTAGTTCGGTGATTTTGAGCTTCTTGGGATTTGAAGTAATGTCTTTGACAGTTGGTAAAGTCACGCTCTTGTCGATCTTCAGTAGTCCGGCCTGTTCCAAGATGTTCAAGGCGCGTCCTTCGTTGGTGGCGTCATTAGGGATCGCGATGCTGTCACCGGTTTTGATTTGGCTGAGTTTGGTGATCTTCTTCGAATACAGATTCAGTGGGGCGATGTATGTCTCACCAATTGCGGTCAGCGTGGTTTTATGGGCCTTGTTCCAGCTATCCAAGAAGTTGTAGTGTTGGAACGAGTTCAAGTCGATCTGATGATCACTCAACGCTTTATTCGGTTGATTGTAATCTGAGAATTCGACGAACTTCAATTTGATGTTTTCTTTAGCCAATTTAGTCGCGATCGGTTTCCAGATCTGTTCATCTGAACTCATGATGCCGACTTTGACGGTGGTGACTTTCTTAGCGCTGGCTGAGCTGTCGTTGCTGCAACCATAGGCAACCAACAAAGGTACTAACGCTAACAATCCTAAGCTTAAACGTTTGATTAATTTTTTCATGATATTTCCTCCCGAATTGGTGGTTCATTTTGACTTTTTTTGTTAAGCGATTTTCTAACGAAGGGCAATCTTGGGGGATTGCTGCAGCGAAATCCCGACTGATTGCGGCGGCTGGTGACTTGATCATGGGTTAGACCCCTGTGGACCCAACTCTGGGTAAAATAAAAAGCGCCCGTTTCTATTGCTAGAAACGAGCGCTGTCGTGTTTACCATTCTAATTTGTGCTAGCCTTACGGACTACCACCTCACTAACGTACAGGCAAATAAACTACCGATACGCGTGCACGATAATGAGTGCCAAGCCATCATCACCTCGCAAACGCTTAGTGATGCCGATCGTGGGCCATTTTCAATCAATCGCAACTACCTTACTCTCAGCAAATGTAAGTTTTCTGTACAGTCTTGACGGATTTACTTTCCCATTCCATTCGTTATTGAAAACTGAATTAACATTGACACTACAATACCTGATGGTCTTCCGGCTGTCAAGCATTTGCGTCAACTTTTTTCACTTAAATAACGGGTATATAACGGTATAACGGTGCTATAGCGGTGCTACACATTAGCGGTGTGCCGTGATAACGCTACTAGTTGACCCCTTGCGCCTGCTTGTCTAGGAGTTGGCGGTAATGTTCTTCTTC
The DNA here is from genome assembly GCF_024345205.1 of Lapidilactobacillus luobeiensis. Lineage (GTDB taxonomy): Bacteria > Bacillota > Bacilli > Lactobacillales > Lactobacillaceae > Lapidilactobacillus > Lapidilactobacillus luobeiensis. The sequence goes on from NZ_BROC01000005.1 coordinate 97,517, forward strand.
AGGCGCGTTGGCGTAGATGAAGTGACCTGGTTTGACTTCAACAAAGGATGGCTTGTCCACACTGTAATCGTGCATCTTCGGATCATAAACCAAGAGTTTCTTCTCCCGAGCTAATTTAGGGTCGGGGATCGGCACAGCCGACAAAAGCGCTTGGGTGTATGGGTGTAACGGATTGTTGAAAAGTTCTTCCGTTTCCGCCAATTCCAAGATCCGACCGTTACGAATAACGGCGATCCGATCAGAAATGAAGTGAACAACGGACAAGTCATGGGCGATAAAGAGATAGGTCAAGTTGCTTTCCCGCTGGAATTTCTTCAACAGGTTCAAAACTTGGGCCCGGATCGACACGTCTAAAGCTGAGATCGGTTCATCCGCAACGACTAATTCTGGCTGCATGATCAAAGCACGAGCGATCCCGATCCGTTGCCGCTGACCACCAGAGAATTCATGGGGATAGCGGTATAAATGTTCAGGTAAGAGGCCAACTTCTTCGATGATCTGGGTCACTTTTTGCAAGCGATCTTCTTCAGAATCGAACAAGTTGAAGTTATATAACCCCTCAGAAATGATGTAGTCGATCGTTGCCCGTTCGTTCAATGATGCAGATGGATCTTGGAAGATCATTTGGATCTTGCGCGAAACATCCTGTTCTTGATGGCGGGACAATTTCTTATTGATCTGAGTGCCATTGAAGGTGATCGTCCCGTTGCTGGTCGGGTTGATCCCCAAGACAGCGCGGCCGATCGTTGTTTTACCTGAGCCAGATTCTCCAACTAAGGAGAAAGTCTCGCCGCGATAAATATCGAAATTAACATCTTGCACAGCAACGAATTTGTTCTTGCCTTCACCGAAAGAAATCTCTAAGTCACGGAGCGACAACAACACGTCTTTTTTATTTACGGTCATGTTCTTCGTCCTCCAAATTCTCCTCAACTTTAACGTCATGATCAAGTTGATTGTCCTTGACCAAAGTTTGTTCGAACCGTTCATGCAGGTTCTGGATCAACGCTGGCTTTTCGACCCGTGGTGCCCGGGGATCGAGGAGCCAAGTTTTGGCGAAATGGGTCGGTGAAACTTGGAACATTGGTGGTTCCGCTTCGAAGTCGACCTTCATGGCGAAAGGATTACGGGGCGCGAACGCATCCCCTTCAATATCCTTGTAAAGTGATGGTGGTGTGCCCGGGATCGAGTACAGGTCGCCGCCTTTTTGCGCCAATTGTGGCAGTGAAGATAATAAACTCCAAGTATAGGGATGCCGTGGATTATAGAAAATCTCATCGCACGTGCCGACTTCAATGATCTCGCCAGAATACATGACGGCGATCCGATCCGCGATCGAAGCGACGACACCCAAGTCATGGGTGATGAAGATCGTCGTGAACTTATACTCGCGTTGGAGTTCCTTGATCAGTTCCAAGATCTGCGCTTGGATCGTCACGTCCAACGCGGTCGTTGGTTCGTCACAGATCAAGATATTCGGATGACAAGCCAAAGCGATGGCGATCACGATCCGTTGCCGCATCCCGCCAGAATACTCAAAAGGATATTCGTCATAACGGTCCGCCGCGTTAGGGATCCCGGTCCGATCCATCAGTTCGATCGCCAATTTCTTCGCTTCGGATTTGCTTTTACCTTGGTGCTTGATAATGACTTCAGCGATCTGGGAACCAATCGTTTTGATGGGATCCAAGGAAGTCATCGGGTCCTGGAAAATCGTGGCGATTTCCTTGCCGCGGATTCCTTCCCACTGCTTATCTTTCTTTAAATCACTAAGTCGTTTGCCTTTATAATCAATCGTGCCATGGGTGATGCTCCCGTTTTGTTCCAACATTCCAGTAAACGTCTTGGTCAAGACGGATTTACCGGAACCGGATTCGCCAACGATCGCGAAGATCTCTTGATCGTGCAATTCCAAAGAAACGTTCCGGATCGCTTTTAATTCTTTACCACGAACTTGAAACCCAACGGAAAGATCCTTGACAGTTAAAATATTTTCAGTCATGCTGTTCCCTCCTACATATGAGTCCGTGGATCTGACGCGTCAGCTAAGTTCTGCCCAACGATATACAACGAAACGGTGATCAACGCCAAAACAAGTACTGGCAACCAGAACAAGTAAGGGTAGCTGGTCATATACGGTGAATATTGGGAAATCAAGCGGCCTAATGAAGGCACGTCAGCACTCAACCCGACGCCTAAGAAGGACAAGAACACTTCGATCGAAATGAAACTTGGCAACAACTGCGAGACTTGCGTCACGATAACAGAGGTCAAATAAGGAAGGATATTTCTGAAGATCATCCGTCGTGTTGGGGTACCCAACGTCCGCGAAGCGATATTATACTCGCGATCCCGCATGATCATGACCTGGACCCGAATGAAGTAGGCCGTCCCCAGCCAAGATGTTACCGTCATCGCAAAAATCAAATTCCAGAAACCATTACCAAACGTATAAGACAAGACAATGACGATCAAAGTCATCGGCACGTTAGAGATCACATTATAGATTTCCAACATGATCCGGTCGATCTTCTTGGAAACACCCCAGAACGCCCCAACGATCACGCCGACTGTTGTGACGATCAATGACGCGATCACCCCAATGGAGACAGACGTCTTGGCCCCAGCCCAAACGGCATCGAACAACGATTTACCATCGGCGTCGGTCCCAAACCAATATTGAGCACTGGGCCAGTTGTAACGCGCGTTTAAATTATTCACACCGCGCACATCCATCAAACTATAACCACTGAATAGCGGCTGGATATAAGACATCAGCAAGATCACAACCATCAAAACCAACATAAAAATCGTGACTGGGTTGGCAAAGAAGGTTTTCCAAACTGATTTCCAATAAGAATATTTCGGCGTATCGATAATTTCGGTCGCCTTTTTATCTAAACTGACCAGGACGAAATCTTCATCCTTGGCTACTGCTCTCGGCTTGACCGCCTCAGCAGCTACTGTTGCGTTTTTCTTTGCCATCTGCTAATCATCTCCTGACGCTGAAAGTTTGATACGAGGATCGACCGCCGTCATCAATAAGTCACCAAGCAAGATCGAGAACACAGAAATCGTGGTGAAAATGAAAACTAAGCCGATCACGATCGGGTTGTTATGGGTAATAATTGCATCGGGCAACATTTTACCCATCCCAGGCATTGCGAAAATTGTTTCGGTCATGGTCGCGCCGCTGATCAACCCAATAATTGAACCAGGGATCCCTTGAACGATCGGGATCGAAGCATTCTTGAAGATATGCTTACGGTAGATCTCGCCATCGTTCAAGCCCTTGGCCTTAGCAAACTTAACGTAATCAGAAGATTGTTGATCGATCATATAACGCCGGAACCAAATGACCAATCCGGAAACAGACAAACCAGCTAAAACTAAGGTTGGTCCGACCCATGAACTAAAGACTTCCGCCCCTAACGTTGGGAAGGAATCTGGGACGCCCAGCCAAGTCGTGAAGAGGTAACGGAAAGCATAGATGAAGGCTAAACTTGGTACGGCGATCAAAATAGTCACGATCCCAGTACCGAGTTTGTCGACCCAACGACCCTTGAACTGGGCCATTAAGATCGCCATCGGGATCGAGATCACGTAGGTGATGATCAAGGCGAAGATCCCCGCTTTAAACGAAGTCCCGATCATTGAAGGATCACTGAGAACTTGCGCGGTACTCGTGTAGTCATCGCCATAACGCTCATATTCCGTCTTATCTTGCCGATTTTTCGGTTGATAAGCCCGCAAATAAACATTATCCGCCGTGTTCCGCTTGCTACCATCAGGGTAAGTGTATTGCGTGATCTCCGCGCGACCCTGTCGTCCGCCAATAACAGATGAAACCGGCAAACCAGCATAAGTCGGATAAGAGGTCCCTAAATTAAACTTCAGGAAATTTTGGTGGATATAAGGGAAGGAACTATTGAAGTAGATCTGGTAGCGATATTTAGTTCCTGAACCAACTAGGGCAAACCCAACCAGTTTATCATTAGTGAACTTCAAATAACGCTTCAAATTAGGATTACTCTTGTCATGGATCGCCCAAGGATTGTCCCATTGGATCAAATTACCATAGAAACGTCCTAAGCGTTCATATAAAGGTAATTCGCGGGTCGCATAATAGGCCTTGCTCTTTTTGAACTGTTTGATCGTAAACCCATTCTTCTGGGCCCAATCCTTGATTGCCTTCTCATTGGTCGAGTTGACCGCGGCAGTCACCTTAGGACTATCCTTCTTGACCTGTGCGATCAAGGATTTGGTATCGTGATACTCGATGTAATTCATTTTGGCAAAGGCGTTATTCTCATAATCACTTAACTTATCTGGGTCGGACTTCAATTTACTGACCATTGGATCACTCTTGAACACGTCCCGTCGGGGGACCATGGAGTAGATCACAATGTACGTCAAGGTCGTTACCAGAAATATACTGAGCAGTGATCGCAGGATTCGACCCCAAATATACTTCTTCATCTAATAGTTCCTCCTTAATGCTGACCTCATGGTGAGAAAAGCAGAAAAAAGGCTAGTATAGGCTAGCCTTTTTCGCCGTTCTCTAAATCTTACTCTTTTGCTGCTTCTTTGGCAATCTCGGCACGCTTCTTTTCCCAAGCTTTTTTAGCTTTGTCCATCTGAGCAATTGTAACTGGTTTTGCTTGTACTTCCATAAACTTGAACTTCAAGTTACCTAACCCGGACCAAGCAAACGCTTGAGTATACGGAACGACCTTAGTAACTGATGGTGTCCCACCTAATGACTTCACTGGGATCTGAACGGTACTATCTAACAATTGCGCTTCAGCAGCGGCAAACGCCTTGTAACGCGCGTTCGTATCATTAGTGATCGCTTCAGCCTTTTCCAATAAGGTCTGGTAAGTATCTAAACCAACAGCCTTCTTAGCAGCCGCATTTTGATCAGCACCTGCTTCTAAGCCAAGGGTCGTCAACATTGTCCCATCGACTGGGCTGTAGATATCCAAGTAACTTGATGGGTCATCATAGTCAGGGCTCCAACCAGAAGCGTTACTGATATCAAAGTCAGCTGCCGCACCAGTCGTTGCTTGGTAAGTTGCTGCCAAGTACTTGTCTTCGCTCAACATTTGAATGTCGATAACAACGTTAGAAGTTCCCAAACTCTTTTCAACAGAGTCCTTGAATGATTTAGTCTGGTTCAAAGTAGTTGTTGCTTTTTGATCAGCAGGTAAATCTAAGTGGATCGGGAAGGAAACGCCTTGAGCTTGTAATTCCTTCTTCGCTTTAGCGAATAATTTCTTCGCCCGAGCTGGGTCATAAGTTGCGTCTTGAGCGTCAGCCAAGTTGATCGCGCCCCATGCGCTACTGTCTAATGCTGCTAAATCAGATTCAACTTGTTTGCCGTAATCTTGACCATCAACAGAAACAAAGGCTGGTGGTGTGACTTCATTACGTAAGGACTTAGTTGCGCCTTCTTTACCAGTAGACTGAGCGTTATAAGCACCCTTGTCGAAGGCTGCTTGGATCGACTGACGGAAGCTCTTATTCAAAACAGCTTTCTTAGTGTCAGACTTCAAAGCGTCGGTCTTCTTAGAAGTTGCGCCGTAAGCTTTACGATCCAAGTTGAACGTGAAGTTATAAACAGCGGCATCTTGGTCTTGCCAAACGATATTGTTCTTAGCATCTTTAACGACCTGGTCATAACCTGCAGAACTTGGGTAGACCCGACTCTTGGTGTAATCGCCCTTCTTAAAGGACTTGTACAAGCCATCAGGATTAGAACCATCATTATAAGTCAACTTAACGTCTTTAACGTGGACGTTCTTCTTATCCCAATAGCTCTTGTTAGCCGTATATTCGATCACAGACTTCGAAGTGAAGTTAGCTAACGTATAAGCGCCGTTGTAAAGGATCGCGTCAGCCTTTGGTTTACCAAAGTCGCTGCCTTTTTCCTTCAAGAATTTAGCATTGACTGGGAACATGATCCCATAAGTTAATTTCGAGTTCCAATAAGTTTCTGGTTGGTTCAAAGTATATTGCAACGTATAATCATCAACAGCTTTTACCCCAACGGTCGAGAAGTCCGTGGTTTTACCATTGACATAATCATCCAAGCCCTTGATACTGCCTTGAACAACATATAATGTTTCAGACTTAGCGGCAACGGCATGTTTCAATCCAGTTACCCAGTCCTCAGCTTTAACATTGGCATATTCATTGCCTTCGCTGTCGACCCACTTGACACCCTTGCGAATCTTGTAAGTATAAGTCAAGCCGTCATCGCTGACTTTCCAAGATGTCGCCAAGTCAGGCTTCAGTTGACCATAACGATCGTTTTCCAACAAGCCATCAATAAAGTTAGAATAGTGATCACTATTAGTTTGTCGCATCGAAACCGTGTAATCAAAGTTGTCTGGATCCGTTGCGTAAACATAGTTATACTGGGTCGTGCTAGTTTCTGGAATGACGCTGCTGCCACCGTTCGTTGCTGACTTTTTATTGCCACATGCGCCAAGCAGTGCCACACTGATCAAGGCAGCTGCCAATAGCCCCTTCTTCGAATTCTTCATGTAAAAACCCTCCAAATCTAAATTCCCTCTCAGTCAAACGCTAAAAATTGCTTTCTGAAATTGATAAAATAATACAATTATTAAACTTTAATGTCAATACCAAAATTCCAATTAATTTGGAATTCCTGACTAGATACCCACTTAAGGCAGCGCTGCCAACGTTGATGCATCAGTGCTACAGCGCCCAATAAAAAATATGAGAAATTATTTTATTTTCTGTCATAAATCCATCAAATCTGGCCTTCCTCTGAACTGATGATGAGAGTTAAGCTTGACCCACCCAGATAGACCAACCAACTAAAAGTTTATTTTTTCGAGCGGAGTTGCTGGATCGCCGCCAAGATCGTCAAAATTATCCCCAAAATGAGAACAACCGCCATTGGTCCGTTGAGAACCCCAGTCTTAAAGTAATCCCGCAGTAATAAGTAGCCGCCCGCGACCCAAATCAAAATCGCAATCAGAATCGTTAGTGTGTGGTCGCGACCAGAATCCCGATTGAACATACCAACTTTTCTCCCCCTTCTGCGTGAATCTCATGATATTATCATCATACCATTTTTCTGAGGAAAATAGGGGCCTTTTCCCCAGTGATTCTCTAATTAGGTTTAGAATATACTCGACTGTTAATATTTATACGCTTCTGATCGATTTCATGAGGGAGGTCTCATTAATCATGACAGAAACAACCGTTTACAGCTTCACTGACGGCTTCCAATTAGGTAATGGACAATTCAACGCGGAACGGCGTGAATTGCCCACACCGCAAGCCCATGACCTTCTGGTGCAGGTAGCAGCCACTGCGGTCAATCCGGTGGACACCAAATTGCGCCAAAATTTGACTGGTCCCCAGAATCACGTTTTAGGTTACGACGGCGCGGGCGTGATCCTAGCAAAAGGCGACCAAGTCGATGATTTTCAGGTTGGTGACCAAGTCTACTACGCTGGCACTACCCAGCGCCAAGGTAGTTATGCCACTGCCCAGTTGATCGACAGCCGCCTGGTCGCGGCCAAACCGACAAATCTAACGATGACCGCCGCCGCAGCCATGCCCTTGACCACTCTGACCGCCTGGGAATTACTTTTTGAACGGATGGGCTTTCCCGCCGTCAAAAACGCTAACGCAGGTCGGCATTTGTTGATCATCAACGGCGCAGGCGGCGTCGGTTCGATCATGAGCCAGTTGGCCCATTGGAGCGGCTTCACCGTCGCGGCCACCGCCAGCCCTAAGCACTTTCCTTGGTTGCAACAACATCAAGTCGACCTGCCCCTGGATTATCATCATAACTTGCCCGCGCAACTGACGGACGCTGGTTGGCCCCCAGTCGACGCCGTGGCGATCCTCACCGAACCAACCGCCTACTTCGCCTTAGCTGCGGCGGTGATCGCACCCTTGGGTCACGTGGGCAGCATCGTTGAAGCGACCAATGATCTCCCCCTAGGGTCGTTGAAGGCCAAAAGCGCAAGTTGGCATTGGGAATATATGTTCACTAAGACAGACTATCAAATGGAGCTGGCCACCCAGGGTCAGATTTTGGCGCGGGCCGCGCGGTTATTCACTACCGGCGAGTTGCGCAGCAATGTCACCACGGTTTTGGCCGGGCTGTCCAATGACAATCTGCTGACCGCGCATCGCTTGCTGGAAACTGGCCATACGCAAGGCAAAATCGTTCTGCAGGTTATTTAATGCCACCTAAAGTAGATTGGCCGCGGCTTACGCTGCGAAATTCGGGGTGAGCTCGCTGTGGGCGTCACTTTGAGCTTCGCGAAACCCGCGCGAATCTCAAAGCTGAGCCTTGTCCTAAGTGGCACAGCCACCAAGGACAATTTCACGGCAATCTCACCCCGAATTTCTCCGCTCCAGCCGCTCAACGTTATAACAGCCGGTTGAGCACTCCCGCCAGCCGGCAAGCTATGGTCAATTGATGGGGAACCACGCGGTTGACGACCGTGGTTAGTAGTCACAAGTTTTACATTGGTGACACCAGTGAGGTCTGTCTGATGAACCAAGGTAAGTTCTGAATGGATCAGCCGGATCGGTCGATTTCACTCAGGAACCGTTCAGAAAACAAGTAGAGATGTTCAGCCTACGCAAAATGTCCCGACCTCCTAATCCGAATCCGTTGGCATTGCCGTACCACCCTAGAAAGGGCAATTGTTTGACCTCAATCTTGCAAAAGCGCTTCGTCAAATCCTTCACCTGAATTGCAGATACGCTCAATTCTGCCTAGCAACCGCCTCAGGACGTGTGGCTCAGCGGTGAAATTTTTCTTTTTAGCTGCGGAGCAGATACTTAGAAAAAGGCCTGATTTTGAGACAAGCCGCGGTCTTTGCGGATTGGCTCAAAACAGTGCCCACTGCGTTCCAGCCACGACAAACGTCCTGAGGCGGTTGCGTCCCCCACCCAAACCCAGCACATCTGCAATCAAGCGAAAGCTCAAACGCAAAAAGCGCCGTCCCCCGGGCAAGGGAACGGCGCCTATTTAAGACAATTATTTTAAGGGGAGGAGGGTATTCGCGCGGGCAAGCGCGAATACGTTAATGATAAAATGAAGAAAATTTGGAAAGGGTTGGTCGCAAGCGGGCAACTTGCTACCTAGCGTTTTAGGGTGTGTTCTTGCTGGCGGGCAACCAGCGTGAACACGGTGTAATCTGTAGCGGGCAACTACGATTACATTAAGTTTTAGAATTTGGATTTTTATCTAGATCGTGGTGGTGCAGCTGCTTCTTGCATCAGTGTTGGTCGGAAGTGCGGCCAGTGGATGCGGAGCAGGTTTTGTTTGTCATGGGCATCACCTCTTGCTTTCTATGTTGATAACTATACCCAACTTTTGCGAAGAATCTCTAATGGAATTAAGCGACTTGCGCGAATAAAAATTGAAGAAAAAATGATGATCGACCCTAAGTGTGAAGAAAATATAAAGCCGGCGCTCCCCCAACCTTCAGCAAAACGCTGAGGGATCAAGGAACGCCGGCTCTATTTAAAATGTACTCACCACAACTGAATTCTACGCTTAGCCACACAAAAATTCTGGAGGCATAAACCCACCTCCAAAATCCTGGCTAGGTTAATGCTCAAAGTCAACCCGTAGTGTTCCGCACTCTGACGTTGGTGGGCTGTTTACTCGTTGGCGGAAGGTCGGGCTGGGGGTGAGTCAGCCGCGATATTATTCTTGGCGGCTCTGCCGCCTAGAATAAGGCCGAGTTTTGAGATTTTCGGTGCACTTCCGAAAAGCTCAAAATCGTGCCCGCAGCGTTCCACCACCCCCAGCCCGACCTGGAGCCCCACTACACTTGCCTGCCACCAACGCCCCTGAGCGGCCGCGCTTATTTTGCGTGCAATAAGTTCTTGCTGGTGCCCGTGGTCAAAACTTCGTTGAAATTGTCATAACTGATGTTGATCATGTCAGTCAAGGCTTCTTTGGTGTAAGAACCGATATGTGGCGTCAAGATCACCCGTGGATACAAATCGATCAAAGCGGCCAAGTCGGCGTTTTTGATGGGTTGATCTTGGAGATTTTTACCTAAATAATCCTTCTCATCGTCGATCACGTCGGCGGCGAAACCGCCTAACTTGCCGGCTTGCAGGGCCGCCACGATGTCAGCCACATTAGTGACTTCCGCCCGCGCGGTATTGACCAAGATCGCGGTCGGCTTCATCAATTTCAATAAATCGGCGTTGATGAAACGATCGTTTTCGCCCTTGATGTAAGGAACGTGTAGCGAGACGATGTCAGCCTGCGCCAGTAAGTCAGCCTGTTCAACGAAGGTCACGACTTCTTTGGCTTCATCAGATTGATAAATGTCATAGCCTAGAACTTTGGCGCCCAGCGCTTGATACGAGCGCGCTTCAGCGATCCCGATATGACCAGTGCCAATGATCCCCACGGTCAAATTACGGATCTCAGAGCTGAATTCTTCAGGCAAAACGCGGAAGTCTTTGGCCTGCGAATGATAAGCCGCGAAAGCCACGTGCCGTTGCAAGGTCAAGCCTAACGTCAACGCCAAATCAGCGACGGCGTTGGGTGAGTAAGAAGGGACCCGGGCCACTAATTGGCCATTGGCGTCAGCCGCCGCTAAGTCGATATGGTTGAACCCGACGGTGCGGGTGAAGACGTACTTGATACCCCAGTCTTTCATTTTAGCCAGATTGGTCGCGTCGGCCACACAATTAGCCCGCAACAGCACGGCATCGGCGCCTTTCGCTGTGTCGATGTTGTCGTGATTCAAGTATTCCGGCAATAATTTCAAGTCATAGTTGTAGCGATTCAATTTTTCGAAAAATGGGACTTCGTTTTCGCGAACGCCATAAGCAACGATTTTAAACATGAAAATCCTCCTTCAGCTAATCAAAATCAAGTTCAGATGCAGTCGCGCTGGTCGCGACTTGAGCCATCTCTAGAATAGACCTGTCGCGTTGATAATGGAAATGATCACAATCCAGATCGGCATCATCACCACCGCGCCGATCGTTGACAGCAACGAGGCGTTGGAGGCCATGATCGCTTCTCGATCGAAGCCAATCGCGTAAGATGACGCGACTGCGGCTGTTGGGGTGGCCATCATGATCAAGATCGTCGCCAAAGCAACTTGGTCAACAGGTAAGATATGCGTCACGGTCAGGATCAGCAACAAAGCCAAGTTGATCGCCGGCACAACAATAACTTTCATAGCTGTGTAGTACCAAGAAGTTTTGTCGGAAGCCGCGTCCTTGAAAGTAATCTCGCCCAAAGTCGACCCGATCGCTAACCAAGCTAACGGTGACGCCAAACCTGCCAAGTAAGTCAATGGCTTATACAGCCACAGCGCTGTTTGGTCGATCCGGTAGAAGGCAACTTGGCTCATTTTCTGTGTGGCCACATTCATGGCGCTGACTTGTGGCATGTAAGGTTGCAAGATCCACAGGAACAAGCCTAAGAAGGTCGCGATGACGATTGGATTGAGGAACATCTTCTTAATGTTCTTCTTATCCATTTCCAAGCCAGACATCTTGATATACGCGTACGAATATAAGAAGATCCGGTAACCAATGTTGAAGATCGACGCGTACATCGCGCCTTTAACGCCATAGATCGCCGAAACGATCGGGATCCCGAAGAACGTGGTCGAACCGAATGTCGTCAAGACACTGAGCACATCGCCCTTTTCTTTTGGATAGCGCAGATACATTAACTTAGTCACGAAAATCAAAACGATATAAACAACGATCCCGAAGATCAACACGTTGATGCCCTGACGTAACGTTTTCTGATCGATCGGTGCCATAAATGAGTTGAAGGCCAACGCTGGCAGTGACACTGACAACACGACCTTGGTCAAAACTTTCCCAAATTGGGCTGTGAAAATATTACGTTTTCTCAGAATAAAGCCCAACAAAATAATGAAGATCGTCGACGTGATGGCGCTGATGATGCTCATGTTGGTGAAAGTTTCAGCTAAAACTTTGCCAAAATCCATAATTCATAATCCTCCCAAAGATAATCATTTCTTTTGTACCACGAGTCATTATTCCACATCCAATCCCATTCAGCAACTATCTGAAACTGCGAAAAATACAGTTTTTTGTGAATAATCACTTTTTAAAAAATCGCACAATTAACTGATTGTGCGATTAGTTCAGTAATTATTAAAATAAGGCGATCAGTCACGGGCTTTCGCGGTCAACTTTGCGCACAAAAGACGAACGATCTGTGGTCAGAGCAAAATTGGCATTAAGAGAAATCACTCACATAACGACTTAAAAAATCTTTTACACGAGCAGCATACTGTGCTGAATCCGTAGCAAATGCGGCAGTATGACCTGCTCTTGGAACGATATAGGCCGCTTTCGGCGCTTGGCAAATTTTGTACATGTGCCGTTCTGACGCGATTGGTACATAATCGTCTTGATCACCATGAATGAACAAAGTCGGCGTGTGACTGCGCGCGACTTGGCTAGCAATGTCGCCTTCTTGCAACCGATAGTGGGCAAAATGATGCGTCAACAAACTGGCCAACCAAACTGTGGGCTCCTGCGGCAAATGATATTTTCCACTGACCCGCAATTTGATTTGCGGATAAACATGATCGAAGCCACAATCGTCAACGATCGCCTGAACGTTCGCCGGCAAATCGGCCTCGCCGCTGGCCGCTAAAACAGTGGCGCCACCCATACTGACCCCAGCCAACACGATTGCTGTCGCCGACCCACGTTGCCGCAAGATCTCCCGACTCCAAGCCACATAATCGCGGCGATCCAACCAGCCAAAGCCCAAGTTGAACCCGCCACTCAGGCCTTGACCACGACTGTCTGGCAACAACAGCCCACAACCCCACTGGGCATACAAACGGGCGTAGGGGATCATTTGCTGATGAGTGTGGTGATAGCCATGCGCTAGGACCACGATCGGGCGATCCGGTGTTGCTGGCGGGAGAAAGCGCGCCACCAACTGCAGGCCATCCTCGCTCTTGATCTGCCACGTTTGCCAAGCCTGTTGCTGATACCACTGGCGATCTGCGGCGCTGACTTGGGCCCAAGAGCGGTCAATATAGGCTTGCTTTTGCTTCGGTGTCGTGCGGATCGCAATCGTATAGGTTTTCCAAGCGGCGATGGCCAAGAACACCACGACCAGAATCAACACAATTAAAATAGCTATTTTCATGATGGTCAACCTCCAATAACGCTTCATCGTTATTATCTGGTTTTTAAAACTAGATGTCAAATCATTGACACCAGATCGATTTTGAGTTGGTATCACTTGAGCGAGTTGAAAGTATGATGTCCGCAGCTTGCGCTGCGAAATTCGGGGTGAGCTCGCTGTGGGCATCACTTTGAGCTTCGCAAAACCCGCGAATCTCAAAGCTGAGCCTTATTCTAAGCGGCAAAGCCGCTAAGAATAACGACACGGCGATCTCACCCCCGAATTTCTCCGCTCCAGCCGCTCAACATTATAACAATCGTTTGAGCACTCACGCCAACCGACAAGCTATGGTCAATTGATGGAGAACCACGAAAATGACGACCGTGGTTAGTGGTCACCAGCTTTAAATTGGCGACACCAGCGCAGTCTGTTTGATGAACTTAGGCAAGTTCTGGACGAATCAGCTGAATCGGTCGTTTTCACCAAGAATTGTTAAGGAAACAAGTAGAGATGTTCAGCCTACACAAAATGTCCCGACCTTCTAATCTAAATCCGTTGGTATTGCTTTACCACCACAAAAGTGGGCAATTGTTTGACCGCTAGCTCGCAAAACCACTTCGTCAGATACCCAACTTTGATTGCAGATAGGCTCGATTCTGCCTAGCAACCGCCTCAGGACGTGTGGCTCAGCAGTGAGATTTGTCTTAGTGGCTTTGCCACTTAGACAAAGACCTGATTTTGAGACAAGCCGCGCTCTTTGCGGATTGGCTCAAAACAGCGTCCACTGCGTTCCAGCCACTACAAACGCCCTGAGGCGGTTGCATTCACATCCAAACCCACCCATACCTGAAATCCAGTGGACGATCAAGAATAGGAACCAGTTGTTTCCAATCAATTCAAACGACGCCCACCACGTTCCAGTCCGCAACAGCAGTCCCAGCCGGTTGCGTCCCCACCAAACCCACCCACACCTGCAAAGAAAAAAAAGACCCGTTTTCCCAACCATGCGCCATGCATAGCGGGAAAACGGATCCGCTCTATTTTTCTAATATGGTTCTTGTCAACGATGGATGCAAATCAAGGCCGACTCTGCCGCTGACGATTGGTCAAGATCCGCCAAGATGCGCGCCACGATTGCCAGAGATTGCTGTCGGAGTAAACCAGCACGTTGGCCCGGTAGAAAATCAGCGAAACGTAGTAAAGCAGCATCAACACCACGACGGAGATCAGCAGTGACAGCCAACCGGCGCTAACGCTCATCGCCTCGGCGGAGACGCGCGCAGGCGCCAAAATCGGTGAAAGTAGCGGCACGAAGGCAGTCACCTTGATCAGAGTGTTGTTGATGCCATTGCCGGCCATGATGCCCAAGATATAAGCGAGTACCGCCACCATTGACAGCGGGGTGATCGCCTGTTGCGCCTGCTCAACCGAGGAGACCAATGACCCTAGCATCGCCGCCAAAACCGTGTAGGTCATAATGCCAACGATCAGAAATAGCCCGGTCAGTACCAGTTGGCCCGCCGCCAAACCTGGCAATTGAAAGTTGCTCAGCATGCTTTTGACTGCGGGAAATTCTTGGAAGAGGAAGTGGGTCACTAGCGGCTTGCCCACCAAACCCAAAACCACATAAACGCCGAGCTGAGTCATGATCAGCGCCAGGATCGCCACGATCTTGCCGATGAATTGTGTGTTGACGTTGATGCTGGATAAGACGATTTCCATGATCCGCGTGCCCTTTTCCGCCGCGACCTCACTGGCGATCATTCCCGCGTACATCATAATGAACATCATCATCAACACCGAGACCGCTGTCGCCACGATCGTATTGACCACCTGCTGGTTATTGTCGCGTTTCTCGGCCTTGCCTCGATCATTGAAAGCGACCGTGGTCTGCGTGGTCTTGATCGGCGCTAGTAACGTCTGCAAGGCGGCCCCGCTGAGTTGCAAGCGCTCGGCCTGATACTGCAAGCTCAATTGATTGAATTGCGCGTCCAGAGTAGAAAATGGCAGCCCTTGCCCACTGGCGCGACTAACGTAGCTAACTTTCATCTGATTATTCTGACTGGTCAAAACCGCGTAGCCATCTATTTTTGAGCGACTCAACGCTCGTTTGGCCTGCGCTTCCGTGGTGATTTTAGTCGCCCGCTGATAGGAGTCGTTTTTCTTAGGCAAACTGGCCACCAGTGGCGCTAACTCGGCTTGCGGCGTGACCAAGGCCACATTCACTGGTTGCTGCGTTTTGACAATGCCGATCGTGATCACCCCGCCGATCAGCAGAAAGACCAGTGGCGCTAAAACCATCCAAATATAAGTGCCACTTTTCAAATTCTTCAAATAAACTTGGCGAAAAACAATTCGAAATTTACTCATGGTCCGCACCCGCTTTCAACTTGAAGATCTCCTCTAGCGTTGGCGGTTGTTGGCTAAACTCCGGCAAATAGCCCTGCGCCGTCACTAACTTGAACACCTCGTGACCCACCGCTTCATCCGCCAGCGTCAACTCCAAATCGTGACGCCGCGGCGTGATCCGAACCACGCCAGGGATCGCCGCTAACTGTTCTTGCGGTAGCGTTGTTTCCACATAAACCTTGATGCGCCCGAATTGCTGGCGCACCTGATCCACGGTCCCATTCAAAACCATTTCGCCTTGACGCAGCATCACCAACTGATCGCTGACCTGTTCCACATTGGTCATATTGTGATCCGAGTAAATGATTGCCGCGCCCTCGCGTTTCATGTCCAGCATGCCTTCCCGCAACAAACTAACATTAACTGGATCCAAGCCACTAAACGGTTCATCCAAAATAATCAACTTTGGATGATGGATCAAAGTTGCGATCAACTGTACCTTTTGCGCGTTACCCTTGGATAAATCACGAATCTTATCCGTCGGCTTAGCTTTGACCGCGAACCGGTCCAACCAACGCGGTACTTCCGCTCGGATCGTCGCCCGCTTCATGCCCCGCAGTTCCGCGAAATAAGTGATCTGATCCATCACCGTCATTTTCGGAAACAGACCACGCTCCTCAGGCAAATAGCCCAACTGATTATACTGAGCCTGGGTAAATGGCTGCCCTTGCCAGCGGATCTGACCCTGATCAGGTTCAATAAAGTTCAAGATCATCCGAAAAGTCGTCGTTTTGCCAGCGCCGTTTTGCCCGATCAGGCCTAAAATCTCTCCCGGATCCAGCGTGAAATCAACATGATCCACCGCTGTCATCGTACCAAACTTCTTTACTAGGTCATGCACCATTAACACAGGCACCAACCCCTCTCCCTCGAATGGCAAAAGCTTACCTGATTTAGCTGAAATTTACAAGCACTGTGCACTTAAACTGGTCAACAAGTCCGCTAGCAGGCTATCCCGTTCCAACCTTGGCCGCGGGCTGCGTTGCGTGTGGCGGGTGAACTCGCTGTGGGCCTGTATTCTGGCCGTAATTTCCACTGCGTGGTTTGGGTGTGAACTCGCTATGGTCGGCTGTTTCGTTCCAATCTTGGCCGCGGGATGCGTTGCGTGTGGCGGATGAGCTCGCTGTGGGCATCACTTTGAGCTTCGCAAAGTGCGCGAATCTCAAAGCTGAGCCTTATTCTAAGCGGCAAAGCCGCTAAGAATAACGACACGGCGATCTCACCCGCCACACTCCACTCCGCCCACTCAACCGTTTTAGGCAAACTAAGCTGCCACGCCACTCTACCTGCTCGTGTAAATTGACGGATTCCCACGTAGTTGATGACCATGGCTAGTAGTCACAACGTAACAATCAGCTTGATGATCACCAGCAACTGAATAGCGTATCACCGAACTTGTATCGTACTAGTCTGGACAATCGGTCGAGACAACTAGCCAGAGATTTTTCACCAATTGAAGTGATAGAATTTTGACCGCCACACTAGCAAAAGCACTTTATTAACTGCTTCGCCAAGATTGCAGATAAGCTCGATTCTGACCAGCAACCGCCTCAGGGCGTGTGGCTCAGCAGTGAAATTTGTCTTAGTGGCTTTGCCACTTATACAAAGGCTCGATTTGAAGACAAGCCGCTGCTTTTGCGGATTGGCTTCAAACGATGCCCACTGCGTTCCAGCCACTACAAACGCCCTGAGGCGGTTGCGTCCCCACCAAACCCAACTACATCTGCAATCAAGCGGAACAGGCAAATATAGAAACGGCACTTTTTCAATCAAGTCAAGCTGACGCTTAGACCACTAACGTTGTTGATCATGCAAACAGCGCCACGTCCCGATCAATAAGAGACCAAAATCCACCGCGATCAAATGTTGCTTTGCGACCGGCGCGAAGAACACCAGAATTGCGAATAAGACCAAGCCGAGCATAATGTAACCGATCGCTCCGATCTCAAAGGATCGTCGGCGCGATCGCCAGTCCAATTTAGTTAATAAAAATACCACCAATGTCATTAAAGCAAATAAGCCAACAACCACTTCCGCCATTTTATTGCCCCTTCGTTTGAAAAATAGAATCGTTAACTCCAGCTTAGTTGAGAGCCCTTAGGTAATTCAAGCGGATCAAGCGGCAACGAACGTTTTTTCTTGTTTGATCTCAGCTCCAAAAAGTGAAACTGCTTCATTGGACTGGAAAAAAGGGGTAGCATCACTAAATATCCCCGGCTTGTCTTTCTCAAAAAGGTTACCTATACTGAAGTCAATGCATTTTTATTGTGTTTTTTCTTATTCTCTGGCTGTGAACTCAATGAAAGTGAGCGCGATGATAACAATGCCACCCAGCTACACGCTAGAAACGCTTTTTCAGTATTTTCATTACTACCACCATCTTGGCCAACCACTTGACCTGACCGTCACCACGACCACTGATCATTTCATGCTGCTTGATGAGGAGATTTGGTCCACACCTCAGGCTAGCCAAGCGGCCCAGCAACGGATCCGATCCCTTTCACCTGCCGAGATCCGGCTTAGTTTTACCCTTGACGAGCCAAATGAGGACGACCATTTTCGCACGCTTGAGTTGATCAGCTTGCCCCAAGGACCCCCTTTACGATTTAGACAAAGTAAAACGCGGATTTGGGACAAACGGCCGCTGATCGCAAAACTCACTGAAGCGCCAACGACCGCTTTGACCTTAGTTGACCTATTAGATAAAACCAATTTGGATTAACAGCTATTTTCATATCGGTCATTGTACGGAAACCGTCTCAGTCCTAGGTCTGATTTACCTTTCCTTAAGGCTAACGTCAAACTTTCTTCACATTTTGCGGTTATATTGTACTCATAGCTTCGAAGGACTTACCCCTCCTTTGAAGCTAGCCCATAGTAATAACCCAACTTTTTCATTTCATTCTTACTCCTCCAAAGACAAGAATGAGCGTAGAGTTTCTCCTCTACAAACCCCATAGATAAGAAAACACACCAGTTGCCCGCTGGTGTGTTTTTGTGTGCGATTGGTTTGATTTCTTTCAGAAAACAGTGTGAGTGTTTCGACTATTTTTTCTGAAAAGAACCGGCTTAGGAAAAGATCTAGAACTCCTAGTGTGAAATCATCTTTCAACACCAAAAATCCTAGGCCCAGGGAAACAAATTTCAATCAAGCCTGGACCGCCAGTTGTTCTGTTGTTCTTACTCGACTTGCGCCGCCAGCGTCGTTGGTTGACCGGCGATCACGACTTCTAATGGCGCGCCGCTGAGAAGTTCCACGGTTGTTTGGTCCTTGGTTAGCTGGACTTGTAACTGGCGGCCGGCGATCTTCAAGCGGAAGGTCAGCCCGGACCACTTCTGCGGCAAATGATTATTGATGTGGAGCAGGCCGTCTTGCAGCGAAACTCCGGCAAAACCGTAGATCACACTTAGCCAGCTGCCGCCTAGATTGGCCATATGCAGGCCGTCCTTGGTGTTGCCCTGCAAGTCGGTCAGATCTAGCAGCGCTGAATCTAAGAAGTATTGGTAAGCCGCGTCATCATAACCTAACTGCGCCGCTAAAACGGCGAAGACGCTACGGGACAACGAGGAGTCATGGGTGGTGACTTTTTCATAATAGGCGTAATCGCGGGCCTGTTGCGCCGGTGACTTCTCACCCGGGAAGAGCAAGTTGGTCAGCAACATGTCCGGCTGCTTATTGACTTGGTAGCGGTAGATCGTTAACGGGTGATAATGCAGCAGCAAGGGGAAGTTGGCGGCAGGCGTACTTGCCAGCGGCCACAGCGGCTTGTTCAAGAAGGTGTCATCCTGAGGCGTTAACTGCCGTTGTTGATCAAAGCCCAAATAAATGCCCGCGGCGATCTCCTGCAAGGCCGTCATATCGGCTGCCGTCACTGGCAGTTGGGCACAGGCTTGAAACTGGGGATAGTATTTGAGGAACAATTCCAGATTATGTTTCGCCAAGCGGTTGGTGTAATAATTGTTGTCCACCAGCGCCGTGTATTCATCAGGCCCGGTCACATCATGGAACATGAAGCACCGTTGTCCGTTGCGTTCGCCCCAAGCCCCGAAGTTTTGCCAAAAGCGAGCCGTCTCCCAAAGGATCGGTAAGCCGTATTTCGCCATGAAGGGGTCGTCTAAGGTCGTTTCATAATAAAGTCCCACCGCATAAGCGATGTCCGCGTCCAAATGATATTGCGCCGTCCCCGCTGGGAAAAAGGCGCTAGCCTCTTGCCCGTTGATCGACCGCCAAGGGAACAACGCCCCAGCTGACACACCCAACTCCCGAGCACGTTGGCGCGCTTGAGGCAGTTGTTGATAGCGAAACTTCAGCAAGGCCCGAGCGATTTTCGGCTGGGTGTAGGTGAAGAAGGGCAGCATGTACATTTCCGTATCCCAGAAGAAGTGACCCTCGTAACCTGGTCCAGAAACGCCCTTTGCGGCAATACTGTACGCGCCGGTCCGATTCGCCGACTGACACAGTTGATACAAATTGAAATGGAGGCCGCGATCCAATTGCTCATCGCCGCTGATCTTGACTTCACCCGCCGCCCAGAAATCACGCCAGTACGTCGCCGTTCGTTGCCGCAACGCTGTGACTGTCGCAGCCGTCGCGGGTAGTAACTCCCGGTGCGGACCGAAATCAAGTTGGGCCAAATAAGTCAGCTCAAGCTGCGCCCCAGGCAATAATTGCACCACCCGGCGCAAGTCGGTCCCGATCCCCGCCATTTGCACCTGGGCCGTTAACTGACTGGTTTGCGTCGTGACAGTCTGCGTGAGCGTCTGCGCAGTCGACGCCAAAGTTGCGCTGGTCAATTGGCTACCCCGATCGACCACCCGCGGATCGTCAGGATCCACAGCGGCCGCCGCTGCCGCAGCCAAGGACAACCCTGGTTTGGTCAACGTCAGTTCGCCTTGGTAAGTCAACGATTTCACCTGATAATCCAATAAATAAGCGGATAGATCAGCATCCGCCTCACCAATTAGCGAGCGCACCGTTAACGTCAACGCCGCCGGTTCAGCCGCCGCGAAGCTCACGCCATAAACCGCCGTCAAAATCCCAGTGGCCATATCCAACGCCACACTCTGCGCGCCTAAACTGACCGCCGGACGTCCCGCCTGATCTTCAAGTTGTAATTGCCGCAATGACGGTAACGCGATGATCGTTTGGTGATTTTTGGCGTAGCCGTAAGCCGTCTCGCCATAAGTGATCGGCGCCTGCTCGTAGAACCCATTGATGATCGTGCCCGCGCTGGCCACCAACGGATCCGTCGCCTGCACGCCAAAACTCCCATTCCCCTGTGAGAAAATCGTCGCCACATTCGCCGCCGACTGATTCTTCAGATCCTGCAATTTCAATACAAATGGATTTGCCACTTGCTCGCCCTCCCAAAATTCTTGATCACGCCCGCACACATTCAAATGAGTCGAATTTGTACGGCGATTAATGCTCTTTCAGCATAGCATTTAGGTTCCCACCTGGCAATTATTGACACCGCTTTCATTAGTCTGTGATAAGCCTATTCCTATCGCGCGTCGATGTGCCCCTACTCGTTGATCCCACGCCGCTTGATCACCAAAGGTTGGTCGGTGGGCACGGGATAATTTTGTTCGTTGGCGCAGATGGAAACGTTGGCTGTCGCGGTGACGTTGAGCACCGTGACTTGGTTGGCGTCTTCAACGAAATGTAGCTTTTGGCCATGCCACCAGAGGTAGAAATCCAGCCGTTGCCAGGCGGCCGGTAAATTCGGCGCGACCCGCAACTTGCCGTTAAGGTAACGCACGCCGCCGAAGCCGAAGATCGTCATCAACCAGATCCCGGCGAGCGAAGCGGCATGAACGCCGGCATCGCTGCTTTTCATATTGGGACCCAAATCGATATCGCGTGCTTGTTGGTAATACCAATAGGCCTTATCGTCCAACCCCAGATCGGCGGCGAAATCCGTGTAGGTGCACCGGGACAGCGAAGAATCATGGGTGGTGCGCGGCTCATAATAATCCCAATTCTTCTGTTTGACCGACTTGGCGAATTTGTCCTCGAACATGTACAGCAATAAGATCACATCGGCTTGCTTGGTCACCTGCAATTCATTGATCTGATCCAAACTGAAATGATCAAACAATTCATCCACCGTGCCCAAAGTCAAGTATTTACTCAGGTCGATCTTTTGCTTGCTTAAATAAGCGTCATCTTGCGGAATAATCTCGTCTTGATTAGGCTCCGGTACGTACAGCAAAGGCAACTTGGTCCCCAAATCCTCATGCAACTTATGCAGATTCATTTGCTGATCCAAGCGAGCGTACAACGCCGGATCCGTTTGCGGCAATTTTTTGACCAAGTCCAAGGCCAACGCCATATTCCAGTGAGCCATGTAATTGGTGAAGGCATTATTGTTGGCGTGCTCCTTGTACTCGTCAGGCCCGATCACATCGCGGATCTCATAACGCTGCTTGGCCCCCTGCCAATCCAGCCGACTGGCCCAAAACCGCCCCGTATCCAAAATGATCTCCGTTCCCATCTCCTGGGCGAATTGTTGATCTTGGGTCGCTTCGATATATTCATTCACGCCAAAAGCCACGTCGGCGGTAATGTGTTGCTCAATGAAACCTGACCAGATCTTCGTCGCCTTGCCCGTGACAATGTCGGTGGCGCCCCACACCGACGCGGTTTCGCCCTCCGTGATCCAGGCAGACTCCCAAGGATACTGGGCGCCCGTGTAACCATCCGCCGCCGCTTTTTGTCGGGCGCCAGGCAAGGTCAAGTACCGATAAGTGACCAAACTGCGGGCCACAGCCGGCGCCGTGAAAATAAAATAGGGCAGCATAAATAGATCAGTATCCCAAAAGGTATGACCCTTATAACCTTCGCCAGACAAGCCTTTCGCGCCGATATTCATCCGGGCGTCATGAGCCGGTGTCATGATCTGCAAGTGATAGCGCGCGAAATTTAGCGCTAACTGATCCCGGAAATCCGTGGAGGTGATCACCAACGGCAATGGCCCCCAAACTTGATCATGCCAAGCCTGGGCTGACGCTTGAACAAGTTGATCATAGTTTTGGTCCCGCAAGCTCTTGGCCTGATCCAGCCCCCGCTGCTGCAAACTTTGGCGATCATGATAAACGCAATCATTGTCTCGCGACGTGTAGATCGTCGAAATGTTTTCAAAATTCAAGGTCTGCTTGGCCGCCAAGGTCAAATGGTAGGTGGAGACCAGTTTCCGCCGGAGCATCGCCGTTTTGGCATCGATCATCTGCGAGTCTTCGCCGTCGAAGCGATGACTAGAAGTGATCACGAAATTGATCTGCGAGGTGTTGGTCTGGGTCAGCAATTGCAACGTGTGCTCCGGATAAAGCCGCTTGATATCGTCATTGAAATGCTGCGTCCCCCGATTGGTCACCTGCCCATCGATCCCCACCGTCATTTTCAGTTGCGCCGCCGCTGTTAAGGGCGTGATCTGGACCTTTTCTCCCAAAAGATGCCGATTCGCCAAAGAAACGAAGCGGGAAAAATGGAACTGATAAGCTGCACCGCCGATCGTCCACACGAATTCCCGGGTCAGCTCTCCTGTCTTCAAGTTCAGCGTCCGCAAATAGGCGGTCACGGTCCCACTAGTCAGATCCAGCAATTGCCCATTCAAGAGGATCTTCAATTGGAAAATATCGGCCAGATTAGGCAATTCGCTGGCTTCACTGCCAAACTTATCAAAGCTACCTGCAATAAAGGTGTCGCGCTGCTCACCCAAATAGGATTCTTCCGTGGCCGCGCGGGTCCCCAAGTAGCCATTGCCTAGCGCAAAAATCGATTCATATTTATTTAGATTACGGGGGTCAAAACAAGCCTCTGACAGCCGCCAAGGATCATCGGGATAATATTTGATCGTGCTATGCATTGCGTTCGCCTCATTTGTTTTGAAACGTGTTCACCGACGCCGTTTGCGTTATAACGCTACGTCTAGACATAACGCCGGCACCTGCTCTTTGTTTCATCATACGGCGCAGATCAGCCGACCTTCAAATAAAGCGGTCCCAAAACCAGACAAGTTTTTTTAAACACTCGCAATGTCGCCTACTCCCAAAAGTCGGCACAGGATTAGCTACGTAAGTCCATGAACGCATAGCAAAAGAGACTTGCTCTTACAATCAGCAAGTCTCTCAAAGAAACAGCGTGTGAACTAGCCCGGATAGCTTCCAAGCATTAGCCTTGGCTGGCACACGCGTTTCAAAAATTTTTAATTATCCACTCTAACGTTCATGGTCGCAGTCGGTTGACCACCAATGATCAACCTGCTACCACAGCACCTATTTTACCAACAAATAAGCCTTGGCTTCATACGGTCGTAACGTCTGTCCTTGATCATCCGGATAGTTCTTGATCAAACAAATATTCGCTTCATTCTTCAAATCAGGCAAATCAACCTGAACCGTGTCGGCGCTAAAGTTCGTCACGACCAACAGGGATTGCTTACTGTCATGACGGTGATAAGCCCAGATCCGCTCATCGTCAGGCAACAATAGTTGATAGTTTCCATAAACGATCACAGGATACTGATGACGCAATCCATTGATCCGTTGGTAGAAATAATAGATCGAATTGGGGTCAGCCAACGCCTTCTCCGCATTGATTTCGGTATAGTTGGAATTGACTGCGATCCATGGATCGACGCCTTCGCCAGTAAAACCAGCGTTCAGCGAGCCATCCCACTGCATTGGTGTCCGCGCGTTATCTCGCGACATTTTGTGAGCGGCCGTGATGAACTCCTGATTGGTCAATTCATGACGTTGCTCAACCAAATCGCGATAAGCGTTGACCACTTCGATATCCCGATAATCTGAGATCGAATTAAAGTCATAATCGTTGGTCATGCCCAGTTCTTCGCCTTGATAAATATACGGCGTTCCTTGGAGAAAATGTAGCGCGATCGCCAACATCTTCGCGGATAACACCCGATATTCGGGCGTGGAATCATCGCCGAAGCGGGAAACCACCCGGGGCTGGTCATGATTATTCCAATAAAGTGAATTCCAAGCCTTATTGTTCAACTCCATCTGCCACTTACTCATGATCCGTTTCAATTCAGGTAAACTAAACTGCCGTGGCTTCCATTTACCAAATTTCGGATCCTGATCCACACCCATATGCTCGAATTGGAAAACCATCTCCAACTCATGCCGATCGAACCCAGCGTAATTGATCGCGTCATAAGGCTTCACATCAGGCGTTTCGCCAACAGTAATGATGTCATATTTCGATAATACTTTCTTGTTCATTTCCAATAAATAATCGTGGACATAGGGACCATTGGCCACTGGCGGCAAATAGCCGGCGCTGTCTGGCAAGAAGCTATCCGGTTTCGAGATCAAGTTGATCACGTCCATCCGGAAGCCATCGATTCCCTTGTTCAACCACCACGCCATCATCGTGAAAATCGATTGGCGCACATCAGGATTTTTCCAATTCAAGTCGGGCTGTTTCTTCGAGAATAGATGCAAATAGTATTGACCACTAGCCTCATCAAACTGCCAGGCCGAACCACTGAAAGATGACTGCCAATCATTGGGTTCATGCCCATCGACCGGATCATGCCAAATATAGTAATCCCGATACTTATTGTCGCGGCCCTTTTTGCTTTCAGCAAACCAATGATGCTCATCGGAAGTATGATTGACCACCAGATCCATCATGATCTTCAAACCGCGGTGATGAGCCTTTTTCAACAGTTCTTCAAAGTCAGCCATCGTGCCAAAATCCTGCATGATCGCTTGATAATCCGAAATATCATAACCATTATCATCATTCGGAGATTTGTAAATTGGGTTGAGCCAGATCACATCGACTCCAAGCGTCTTGATGTAATCCAAATGTTGAATGATCCCTTGCAAGTCACCAATGCCATCGCGGTTCGTATCCTGAAAACTACGGGGATAAACCTGATAAACGACAGCCTCTTGCCACCAATGCTTTTGCATACAAAAACCTCCATGTCGAATTCTAAGTGTTCGTTATCTTAAGATTAGTTGAATTGGTACGGCTTTGCAAGCCAAAACTGTGGCTTTCGCCTAAGAAAATCCGGTGGATCCTCCAGTCCAGCGTTACGCTTAATGAAAGCCAAAATCAATTTCTACAACGCCGTTATAGCGTCACACAGTCCTTGATCAGAATACCGCCCTTTTCCTGCGCAAACCTGCTAAAATAGAGAAGTGATTCGTATTCGTCATGGCCCAACATCTCGTGGCAAACTGTGCTGGCGCTATTCTCCTAGAAGCAAGAGCCCACTTCCCCAATCATAGCTAAGTCAAGGCTCAGGTACCTCTCGAGTAGCGAATCCGTAGCTACTAATTCTCAGCACCATTAATTCTCATTTCATCTAATGAAAGGATCTGATTTTTAACATGGAGACTTTGACCTTCAATCAAACCGAACAAGGATTACAGAATACGCAAACAGAAACTTGGACGTTTAGGCGGGGCATTGGTTATGCCCCAGTCCAAGCACTGGTTTCGGCAATTGCTGTCTGCGAAAGTTATGTTTATCAAGAAATCCTCACTAATTCAAAAATCCCCTTCACTTTTCAAAAAACGACGGTCAGTTATGAACGCGTTACCACCGGTTCCGTCAACCCGCTCAAAACAGTGACCGTCACTTTCTATGTCCAGATCCCTGAAGCCAAACAAGGCTTAGCGACCCGTGCTTTACGCTTAGTACAAGCCAATTGTCCGGTCACGCAATCCTTGGACCCCGCGATCAAGCTCAGTGAACAGTTGCAATTGATCTGATCGACACCATCTGAACAAGGCGGCATACCCTTAGCTCCATAAATAATTTAACGTTAGCCCCCACCAGATGACCCCAGCAAAAAAGACCGACCAGTTTTGATAATCCTCTCTGCAGATTAAACAACTAAATTTAATCCCGAGGCATTATCATCACTGGCCGGTCTTTTTTGAAACGTGCCGATCACCTACAAGTCTTGATCAAAAATCTGCAGTGATTCACCGTCAAAACTACTGATTTTCTTTGCCGCATCATCTTTCAAAGTCAACACCGCTACTTGAGTCTTCGTGCCATGGAACTGTTGAAAATCTGAATTGGTCAAGATCAAGATATTTTTAGTAAACGCAGATGTTTGTCCTAAAACAACATAATCACGGACTTTAGCTCGATAAATAACACCCTGTTGATCAATGAGTTTATCGGTGCTGCCGTTTTTCGAATAGATCACCGGTAGTGTCGCCGGCGCTTGCGTCAACGCCTTGAATCGATAATCATCTTTACCTTTCTTCGTGACCTTTTTCAAGCCTTTTCGAGCTACCAACTGTTGTGCCTGTTGCGCCGAGATCACCAAAGTATCGGTTGATTTTTGATATTTTGCAGTCAAGATCAGCTTAGTCGCGATCTCCTGCTGTTGTGTTTTTAAAGTCGTATTTAAGCGTTCTTGTTGTGGATCCACGATCACTAATCCATGAACAGGTTGATGACCAAATTTGGCATAAAGGAAGTAGCCACCCACGACCGCCGCGGTTATCGTGACGATCAAAGTCAAAAGTTTTTTCATTAGAGACCTCCAGCTGAGCTTTGTTGTCTCTATTAAACCGGAAAATCAACCGTTCAGCCATTGACCTGACTAACAAGTCACGAACAAAATTGTTAGATGATCAACTTATCCCAACCAGTCAACTAGATGATCCGCTTGACCCTCTAGCACTTAAACCCGCTGATGACTGGCTTTTAGGCCGGCTAATTCATGAGCGCGCCTGATTTAAACTGATCAAACATATAGATAAACGGAGAAAAACATTAGGATCGAACCCAGCAACACGAACAAATGCCAGATCACATGAATGAATTTGATCCCACGCATGCTATAAAGCAAGGCGCCAAAGGTGTAGGCAATCCCACCAGCGATCAATAACCAAAGTCCTGTCTGGCCGATCGTTGCTGCTAAAGGCTTCGCGGAAATAATCACGATCCAGCCCATCACGACATAAAGGACCGTCTCAAAAATGGGATGCTTACCCACAACAAAGATCTTATATAAGATACCTAATAAGGCCAATCCCCAGATCGCGCCAAACATCGTCCAACCTTGCCACCCGCCGATCGCGACCAATGTATACGGGGTGTAAGTCCCTGCGATCAAAATAAAGATCGAACTATGGTCAAAAATTTGAAAAACGTGCCGGGCTCGGGTGAAAATCAAACTATGGTAAAGCGTCGAACAAAGGTATAAAACGACCAGCGAGGCGCCATAGACTGAAAACGTGACGATCCTCAACGTATCATGAGTCCCACCAGCCTTGAGCACCAGTAAAACCAATGCTGTAATTGCCAATCCCACGCCGATACCATGAGTGATCGCCGAAAAGATTTCATTTAAGACCAGATAGCGTCGGGTTGGATGTTGGGGCGCTGTAAATAATTTTTTTGCTGTTGACATGAACTCAACCTCGATTCAGTTTAGAAATAATTATAAGTATTCTGTCAAAAGTTATTATAGCATACTATCTAGTTTTTAAAACTAGATAGTGTCAAAAAATAAACCCACAAGTGATCAGCCACTTGCGGGTTTATTGATTATCGTAAGATTATTTTTTAAACAGTCAATGCTTTATTTACTGATAGATGCATACTTATAGTTCCATTGCGTACCGGCCGTGTTATGAATGATCCCTTTGACCTGCGATTTCTGCAAGTAGGAATAGACGCTTTGATATAACGGCGTAACGCCTTGCTCTTTCATTAATAACTGACTAGCGTCCACCAGATCTTGCCACCGTTTTTCAGCGTCATTAGCATCCGCGTTCGATGCTTTGGCAACCAAAGCATCATAGGCTGAATTGCTATACTTGCCATAGTTATATGGGGTCCCTGTTTCGGGGATCTGCAAGAATGAGATTGGATCGTTGAAATCGGCGCCCCAACCAGCTAAGGCGATATCAAAATTACCAGCTTCGCGTTCGCTTGATGCAACGGTCGATGGCACGGCGCGGATCTTGATCGTTAACCCTGACAATTCTTTTTCGAGTTGCCCCTTTAGATACTGGATCACGATATTGGTCGAAGGATCATCACCATTATCATTTCCTGCCAATAACGTTAAGGTGATCTTCTTGGTGCCGGTCGCCTTTTGAGCTGCGGCCCAGTGTTCTTTAGCGGCGCTAAGATCATAGTCGATCGTTCCCGCTGTTTGCTGATCCTTAGAGAAATCCGAACCATCACTAGGGCTCTTAGCAAGATCCGTTGAAACAAATCCTGTTGGGACCAAGGAACCATTTCCTAAAACTTTCTTGGTCAACTGCTTACGATCGATCGCCAAGGAGATCGCCAACCGCGCATCACGATTACTCAATAATTCCCGCTTCGCAGCATCGCTACTTTCATAGTTATAACTTAAATAGCTAACGTAAGAGTACGGATATTGGGTATACTCAGGGTCATTCTCATAGGTAGGAACTTGTTCATTCGACAATTTACTAAGATCCAATTTATCGCTTTGGTACAGATCCAAACTAGTTTGAGCGTTGGTAACCACCGCGTAAGTGATTTTATCTAATTTAACTTTGTCAGCGTCCCAATATTGGTCATTACGGACAAATTGCCAACTATTGTTCGTCCCCCTCCAGCCAGTCATCTTGAAGGGACCACTATAAACCATATATTTAGAATTCGTTCCGTATTTCTTACCATATTTTTTGACGATTTTTTCACTTTGTGGCCCAAATAAAGGGTAAGCCATCAGCACTTTAAAATAAGGGATCTCTTTATCCAGTTGCACCACAACGGTTTTATCATCAGGCGCCGCGATCCCCAGCGTCGCTGGTTCTTTCTTCCCTGCGTTGATCTCCGCCGCATTCTTGATACCTTCAAATAGATAAGCGTACTGTGACTTAGTTGCTGGGGTCACCGTTCGCCGCCAAGAATAAACAAAATCCTGCGCCGTGATCTGGTCACCGTTACTCCATTTAGCATTGCGCAATGTGAATGTATAAGTCAAACCATCAGCGCTAGTCTTAACTGACTTGGCCAAACCTGGCGCTACTTGACCATTCTTGCCCAGACGATAGAAACTCTCAAAAATATTCCCTGTCTGACCATAACCACTGGAAGCCGAAATATCGATCGTATTCATTTGCGATGCTACGGGTAAACGCAAGACCTGCTCTGCAGTCTTACTAGTCTTAGTGTCTTGTTTTTGCCCGCAAGCAGCTAACCCCGCGATCCCGAGTACCACGATCAAACTACCGACTACTGCTTTTAATTTTCGCCCTGTCATTTTTTCTCCACCTTTTAAAAATCTTCAATCAATCTATTGAAACATAAAATTGAAACATAAAACAAAAAATTGCGTTAAAAAAACTGTGCACGAAATGGTTTCATGCACAGTTCATCCCAGACTAAATCAGTTGTGTTCAGCAACATCACCGCCGAACCGATTTACTGCGGTCCCAACTATGCATCCAGTTCGCGTTCAAGCAACAACATGCGCAACATTCAACTGAATTATTTTGTTGATTTGTCATAGTAAGGACCTCCCGTTTCATAATTGACTTTATCATACTTGGTAATAGTAAGCCTGTCAACCGATAACCATCTTTAACTGCAAATTATTTCCCGGGAAATAAACGTCTCAAACGAATGAAATTCAGAATCGCGGTGTAAACTGCCCTTTAGGACACTTTGCTAAATCAATATTATATAATGTGCTGATGGAATGTGCCACAAACGTGCCACCCCACGAAAAAAGAGAAGCGTGTTGGCTTCTTTTTTTTACTAGCAAAACGTTATACTGAGTTCGGGCTTCTTGTGTTTGGCACTCACCGAGGACCATTTAGTCGTTATGATTTCCCGGTGATTTTTACTACGCTCACATGATGAACCAGGCGATCAAGGATTGCCGTTGTGACGGTCGGATTCTGGAAAATATCTACCCAGCTAGAGAACTCACTGTTGCTAGTGATGATGGTCGATTTTTGTTCATATCTCGCATTAATGAGTTGGAACAACAGGTTGGCTTCGTCATGTTCGATTGGTAAGTAGCTAATTTCGTCAATGATTAACAGATCGTACCGGGCAAATCGGCGCATAATCCGCTCGATGTAGCCCTTCTCGTACGCAGTGCGAAGCTGTGCGAGGAGATTGTGGCAGGCGGTGAAGAACACCCGCTTGCCTTGCTCACAAGCTTCAATGCCAATCCCAATCCCAATCGCAAGGTGGGTCTTACCCACCCCAGGATTCCCAATTAAGACAATGTTTTCGCGGTTATCAAGGAAGACCAGATTCTTGAACTCCATTATCTGGGTTCGATTCAGGTTTGGTTGGAAGTCAAAGTTGAATTCGCCTAGTCGGCGTAATACAGGAAAATGAGCGCGCTCAATCAGACGAGCTACTGCTTGTTGCTGGCGGAAACGAATCTCTTCGTTGGTTAGGGTCACCATCGCTTCCGTGAATGTTAGTTGCTTTTGTTCAATCTCAGTCATGAAGTTAGGCAAGAAGGCACTCATTCTGGTTAATTCCAATTTTTCCAAGTTGCTAAAAAGGGTTTGGCTCAGGCTTGTCATTTTGGTTCCTCCTAAAGTTGATCATATTCTTGAAGATGTCGCTTCACATATTCACGGATTTCGTCGTTGGAATAGTCGCTGAGTAAATCTGACTTTAGAATTTCCATCATGTCATTTGGATGGTAGTTGAGACGTTTAGCACTAAGGACGTGCTTACTGATTTTTTCTCCGTTATAATAAATATGAATTGACTGCTCATCATTGGACACTTCGATGTCGACGGTGCGTCCGATGTAGCGGGGATTTACTGAGTACCTACTCTTCCGAAAGTTAACCATTGCCTCCTTGGTCACGATACGGTGAATATCGTTGCTAAAGTACGGTCGTAATAGGTTTTCCGCAACGGAGTGTAGGTACTCTTTTTCTTGGTAAAGCCATTTATCTTGTGGTACTTCGTCGGTTGCTTGCGAGACCTCATGATTCAACTCGTCATTCAAATCATTGACCAATGTGATTAATTCCTCTCGTGCGGTAAATTCCATGTTGTAGGGTGCCAGACGCTTTGTGGTGCGAGATAAAGCCTCTACGCAGTCCTTTGTCTGTGGCCTAAACGGTCGACACGCAATTGGATTGAGTCCCGCATCTTTTGCGAATCTCCAGAATCGTTCGTTAAACACCGCGTGACCAAAGTTGGACTTGGCATGATTGATGAGTGTTTTCGCGTTGTCACACCATATCTCTTCGGGAACACCACCTGTTGCTTTGAACGCATTGTTCAAGCATTCAAGAATTGTGTCCTGCGAACGGTCGTAGGTGAGGGTCATGTACTTCAGTTTTGAATATGGCAACACGTAGAGATAGATATTGAATTTGAATTCCTCTCCGTCGCTGTTAACCATGCGCAGATCTTCTTTCCAATCAATTTGCGCCGATAGGCCAGGTGTATGCTCGACACGGATTGTCGCTTTGTGAATCTGTTCCTCTCTAAATTGACCACAGAATCGCTTGACGAGGCCGTACTGGCCGGTGTACCCGCGCTTCTGTATGAATTTGAGGATACTCATCGCCGACGCGTTAAACCGCTCCACCTTGTCTTGAATGAGTGGCTTATATTCTTCCAGAATGCTTACTCGTTGTGTTGTGGGCGCGTGTGCGACCTGCTTACCTGATTGTGTTAAAAGTGATTGCTCGTAATGGCGTTTCGCTGTCCGATAATCACACCCCATCTCCCTGGCAATAGCCGCAAAATTCGGCTTGATTTCATCCTTCACTATTATTGAAACCTTTCCGTATACATCTAGTCTCATGCTGGTTCCTCCTCAAATACATGAGACTAATCATACTAAAAAATGTAGGAAAACCGACATTTTTGAAATGCCATTTTCGATTGCCATTTACACTTGAAGTGCAAAAGCTGATAGACTAGGCCAAAAAGGCCATGATAACCTTGCTTATAAGCACCTTATGCATATAAGCAAGGAGTCATCATGACCCACTCTCAGATTAGCACGACAGGACAACATCAATAACTCAGTTTAGACGAACGGGGGGAAGCTTTAAGCACTCCATCAAGCTGCTTTTGTCATCGTTCAAACCGCCGAGCAGATTTATCGCAACAAGTTTACGGTTAGCCGTGAACTCAGGCGTGGCAATACCGAACAGATCCGTGGTGCTGGCAGACACTACCGGCGTTACTTTGCCGAAATCGGTGTTACCGTATACGAGAAGAACAGTGCTTCGTGTTGCCCAGGCACACACTTAGAGCAGTGCTCAGAATTCTACGCAGAGCTTATGGTGGTGCTCAGAGTGTCTCCTCGAATCCGCAGCGTTGATAGCTTTGTGCACAGATATAAGCGGGTACATCCAGAACTGCCATGCCGGTTTAGCGCGACATCGACAAGAGCCTCTTAGAGGTGCTTAACGGTGATCTACCGATGAAGCCACCCATCATTTTCCAAAATTAGGATGGAGCCAAACCTTTTCGGATGCTTTGCGGCATTTTTGTATGCGCTATCCGTAACATGGCTACTCTTTGTGAATTAAATTTCGTGGCAAACAAGCTTCCAGTTCTTTATCCTTTGCGAATGTCTATAGTTTTGATTTTTTGAAGCAGGTCTTTAAATTGTTAGATGGCCGTAAGCGTGTTTGGTCTTAGTGTAAAGTTTTCCTCGGGAGGTCAAAGTCAAAAGAATAAATTGTCCACAAGACAAAATTGACAAAAGAAGACTGCTAGTCCTCTAATTGAGTTACCACACAACAAGTAGAGAGAAGCAGTCTTCCATGGAATCTATTGTAGCAGTAACTCGTGATATTTTGAAGAAAACAGAATCGTTTATTCAGTTCGAAGCTAAGTTTATTCCTGTGTTGGCGGAGCTAGTTTGTACTCAAGTTGCCGAGGCATTCGAAGAACTTGATGATCAGCTGTGTCTGGGAAAAGATTGGGAGATTCTCAGGCGGGATAAGCGAACAGTGCAGTGTTTGTTTGGCACGTTACAATTTCACCGCCGGTTAGTTCGAAGCAAAGATGGAAAACAAAGTTATCCACTGGACACGTTGCTTGGCTTAGCCTGCGGACGACGTTATTCACCGATGATGATGGCACAGGTCGCCAACCTCGCTTCGCATGCGGTATTGCGCACAGTCTCAATGGCCGTGGATGCTTTCACCCCAGGCTCAATCAGCTTTCAGACCGTCGACAAAATTTACCAACAAGTAGGCGCTGACCTGAAGGAAGTTGAAGCTGCCAAAGCGGCCGCCGCAGCGACGAGCAATGAACCCAAACGCGTTGTATCGCGCTTGTTTATTGAAGGCGACGCCTTCCAGATCAAGCTCAAAGGTGGCCGGCGAATCTACGTGCATCGCCTACAGGTCAGCGAAGGTGTCGAAAAAAATGGCAAGCGACATCAGTTGATCAATCGCAAGGTATTCAGCGGTCTTGATCGCGAGAAGGTCTTTGATCAGATGTCAGCTTATTTGGATGCGCACTACGACAACAGAATCACCGAGATCATCACAGGCAGCGACAACGGTAGCGGTTATGAACCCAATGTTTTTCAGGTGTTTGCCAAGACTCGGAAGCAACACACGCACATCTTGGACGTTTACCATTTGAACAGCAAGCTCAAAGAACGTTTCAACATGATGCCAGTTGAGCTTAAACAACGTCTCCGCAAGGCGATTTTCACCGGTGATCATAAACGAGTGAATACAGTGATGGACACCGTCGAAGCAATCGTGACCGGCGGTAACGAATACGACCAAGACGACGTTGAGAACGTCGAGAGCTTGCGTAACTACCTTGATTGTAATTGGACCAGCATTGCGCCTTTAGCGACCGTAGATTGGCACCATACAGGTTTGGGGAGCTGCGAGAGCAATCACCGCGCCTATACTTACCGCTTGAAGAAACAAGGTCGTAGTTGGAGCGTGCCCGGGCTAACCGCAATGCTTGAGATCATCGATGCCGTTCAAAATCACGAACTCGCCGAATCGTTAAGCCAAACCACCGTCTTCGACACACCGCTTCCAAGCGTTGATTCAGACGGCGTTCAGATCCCCAAAGACTTCAGCTTGAAGACATTATTTGGAGGTTTCGCTCGAGCAGATGGCGAACACGCGGAACACGTTGGCGCACGACGTGGTGTGATTGACGCGCAAGGGTTGAGCGGAACCTCATTCGGTCGGATGGCGCACTCGTTGAACAACCTAAATCTGATTGGCTAGAACTTATCATTACAAACTCAATTAACTGGAACCGAGAAAAACTTGACACATACGTGTTTGGTTTGCAGCTTTCAATCGATGCCGTTTAAGTCTTGGGTGCTGTTGCGCCTTTTGGACTTATACTGAATAACCAGTTTTTCAGTCGAACACATGGAGCGTCTGTTTTTAGGTTACGTTTGAACGCATTGTTATACAAGTGGAATAAACGGTGGAAGCCTGGTATATTTAAAGTGTGTAACCGTAATCAAAACCACATCAGGTTAGTAATATAAATTAACATATGGTTAGACGCGGAAACTCGAATTTCAAGAAAGTGGGGTGTTCACATTATCACGTATAAATTGAGGAGTAGAAACTCAATCATGGAAAGAGGTAAAAAACATGGATAAAAGGAAAATTGGACAGCAAATATATGCTTTAGTTTTAGTGCTTCTGCTGTTCTTACAATCCTCGGCACAAGTTGTAGGGGCGGTGACGGCTAGCTCTAGCGGTACTAATGATCCCAAGACTGTTCAACTTTTAGAGGCTACTCAGGAAACACCTGGATTGCGAACAATTGGACTGAAACTTTCGCTAAACAACTCAACGGATGAAATTGTTCAAGAGCAAGTTTCAGTATCCTTCTCAGGTGATCAGCAACTACAAGAGACCGCCGATGCCAACATTGTTGATGATGCGCATAGGGTTGTTGGACAATACTCCTATTCAAACAGCCACTTACAGCTATATTTGGCTGGCAATATTTCTGGAACAGCAACGATCCAACTAGGCCTCACAGACACTTCATCCTTAGAAGGATCTGTCAATTTCTCAACGGATGGTCAAAACGTTACTGCAAAACTGTCTGATACTACCTCAGTAGCAAAAGATGATAAACCTTCAGCCAATGTTAGCAGCAAGGCTGCATCTAGTGTTGCGTCGAAGAGCCAAACCGCAAAGACAATTTCTGAGAGTGCTGAGGGCAATGATATCTCACAATATTTGCCAGATGACTCCAAAGGAACAATCATTACCGGAGCAAATATTGAATTCACAGATAGCAAAGGTAATACTGTTGATCCCACACAAGTGAGAAAAGATACCAATCTTAATTTTCAATATACGTGGGCAATTCCGGATGAGCTGAAAGACGGATACCAAGTAAAAGATGGTGACTATTTCTCATTTAAGTTACCTGAAGGAGTTACCTATAAACCAGGTACGGGAACCCTCGGTGACTATGGAACTTATAGCATAACTGCTGATGGCACAGTTAAGTTCACCTTTAACAGTGATGTTGAAAACGTGAACCACATTGAAGGGACATTTAGTTATACTTCTACCATCAGCAGTGATTCATCGTCTGGCAAAGAAGACATTGTCATTGACACGACTACTGGGCCGGTAACGATACCAATTGTTGTTCAGCCATCAGGTGGTAACGACATCGCAAAGACTGGTCAACTAACTGGCGCTAACACATCTGGAAATAATCCGACTGGGATTACGTGGAACGTTACAATTAATACCAATGGTCAAGAGCTAGAGAATGCAACGATTTCTGATCCTATGCCAAGTGATACTACCAACACTGTGCCAACCACGCTGAAATCGGTTAGTGTATATCCCTTAACAGTTGATCTGAATGGGAATGTGACTAAAACTGGCGATCCTCTTAAAGAAGGTACAGATTACAAGGTTGAAAATGGAAAAATTACGTTTATTGGTGCATATGCGGATACCTATCAGGCTTTCAAGATCGAATACACTAGCGACATTGACTCGAGCAAGTTGCCTGATGATGGTGGAAAAGTAACCTTTACGAACAAGGCTACTTTAACTAATAACGGTAAAGACTATCCAGCAAGTGCGACTGTCAATGCAAACTACGGTAAACTTTTAAGTAAGAGCTATGATGGTCCGGATAGCAATGGCAGTCAGAAGTATAACTGGCATATTGACTACAATTATGGTGAGAAGGCACTGCCTGCCAACACCAAATTAGTAGATAAGTTATCTGAAGGTCAAATATTCCCTACTGACAACAAGCTTTCAATAGTTGATGAGGCTGGTAATGCTATCAGTTCCGATCAATATCAGGTAGCTTACAACGAAGCTAGAACCGAAATGACGATTACCTTCCCCAATGGGCTCAACATGGGAGTCAAGATTTCATATCAATCGCAAGTCACAAAATCAATAGACGCTGATGGAGAAAAAATTAGTAACTCTGTAGAAAGCAATGGCAAAACTTCGAATCCTGGGGAAAAGCAAGCCGACCAGCAGGGCCTAACTAAGTCTCGTGGAGCCGTTGATTATAACGCCAAGACTGTAACGTGGAATTTCGATATCAATAAGGCTCGTCAGGATATGAGTGACTGGACGATGACTGATCCGGTTCCGGATGGACTGACTGTGGACTATAGCTCTTTTGTTCTAACAGACAAAGATACTAAAAAGGTTCTGAAAGAAGGCGAAGACTATACTGTTAACCCCGATGGTAACGGGTTTAAAGTTACTTTTGAAGGCGCGCTCAAAGACCATGCTAAAAATTGGTATACGTTGAGCTATAAAACTACCTTTGAAACGAATAGCCTTCCAGCTAGTGGTACATGGACTAATACTGCTAAGGCGACTTGGAAAGACAAAGATGGTGGCAAACACACTAATGAAGGGAAAGGCCACTTTACTCCTAAGACTGAGTTTAAAAATGATGGTACCAAGTCCGGAAGTTACAATGCCGTTTCAAAACAAATTACTTGGACTGTGGTTGTTAACTACAATCAACGTAAACTTAGCAACGCTTCCATCACTGATCCAATCATTGGTGACCAAGACTATGTTGCAGATAGTGCCAAGCTATACGAAGCTTCTATTAAGGTAGATGGTTCATATGTTTTAGGTGCACAAGTTACTTCTGCTAATATTTCCTTTGACAATAATAAGAAACAACTTAGTGCAAAATTACCAGAGGATAGCGCTAAAGCTTATGTATTGACTTACCAGACTAGCCTTTCAGGTAAGGTGATTGATCAGAAGTCCTATGACAATACAGCAACCTACACAAACAGCGGGAAGTCTAGTGATTTGACGGCTAAGGTGACAGTGCCGAACAGTGGCAATGTTCTGGATAAAAGCGGTAAACAAGATCCAGCAAACTCTGCTTATGCTTTATGGACTTTATGGGTCAACAAGGCACAGTCAACCTTCAGTAATGCGGTTGTTACCGATGAGCCTTCTGACAACCAGATCATCGATGAAAGTTCAATTGTAGTCTATCCAGGAAAGGTATCTTCTAATGGGACCTTTACTGAAGATACGAGCAATCCATTAGTACTTGATAAGGACTACTCGCTGGACCTACAAACTGATAATGCGACGGGTAAGCAGACATTGAAGATTTCTTTTGCAAACGAAATCAGTTCGGCTTACTCAATTCATTATCGTTCATTGATTAACTCGTCAAAGATTAATGATACGTTGACCAATACAGCATCGATATCCGGTAAGGGTGAAAAAGATGTTGATAACAATACCAGTGGATCGACGGCAGTAGTAAACAATAGCGGGTCGGCAACTGGTAAGAACACCAATCTTGTTCTCACCAAGAGTGATGCTGATACCAAAAAGTCAATTTCTGGAGCTTCTTTTGAACTTTGGTCTGATGTTTCTGGACAAAAGGGACAGTTGCTTCGCAAAGGCACAACAGATGCATCTGGCAGTATTACTTGGAACAATCTTAAATCTGGGAAGTATATTTTAGTTGAAACAAAGGCCCCAGATGGGTATGTAATCTCTACCATTTTGGCCAATGGTAAGGAAATTAACCTTCAGTATAGTGATGCAAACGATGATAATAACGTTTCTATTTCGGAAACTAATCAAAAAGGAAAAGTTACGGTTGAGAAGTCTGATGCTGATGGCTCAGGCCCTTTAGCTGGAGCGGTATTTGATCTTTACAAGAAAGATGGGACTAAGGTTGCTTCAGATCTTAAGACAGAATCAGATGGCACTGTAAGTTACACTGGTCTTAATTCTGGTGACTATTATGTTATTGAGACAAAGGCACCTGCTGGATATAAGCTAGATGCAACACAGCATGCTTTTACTATCAATAGAAACAATATCCAATTAAAGGTTTCAATAACGGATGAGAAAGCATTGGGAAGCGTTCTTCTAACGAAGACTGATGGTGATACAGATAAAGTCCTGGCAGGCGCCGTGTTCAATCTGTATAAGAAGGACGGGACGAAGGTTGTCAGTGGCTTGACCACCGATGCCAAGGGTCAAATTAAGGTTGATGACCTGAAGCCAGGCGACTACTACTTTGTTGAAACTGCCGCCCCTGCTGGTTATGAATTGAATGACAGCCATCTGAGCTTCACGGTTGAATTGCAAACAACCACCAAAGTTGCGACCGTTTCAGCTACGAATGCTCAAAAGACCGGTTCCGTTGTCCTGAATAAGACCGACGGTGATACAGGTAAAGCCCTGGCGGGCGCTGTGTTTGATCTTCATAAGAAGGACGGGACAAAGATTGCCAGTGGGTTGACCACTGATGCCAAGGGTCAAATTAAGGTTGATGACCTGAAGCCAGGCGACTACTACTTTGTTGAAACTGCCACCCCTGCTGGTTATGAACTAAATGACAGTCAGCTGAGCTTCACGGTTGAACTACAAACAACCACCAAGGTCGCGACCGTCTCGGCCACAAATGCCGAAAAGACCGGTTCCGTTGTCCTGAATAAGACCGATGGTGATACAGGTAAAGCCCTGGCGGGCGCTGTGTTTGATCTTCATAAGAAGGACGGGACGAAAGTTGCTAGTGGCTTGACCACCGATGCCAAGGGTCAGATTAAAGTTGATGACCTAAAGCCAGGCGACTACTACTTTGTTGAAACTGCTGCCCCTGCTGGTTATGAACTGAATGATGGTAAGCTTTCATTTACTGTTGACCTACAAGTTATTGGAAAACAGGCTGTGGTTATGGTCAAGAATTTTAAGAAGAGTTCATCACAAACTAACAACGATAAGCACAAAGGCGACCAAAACATGCCTGCTACAGGAGATGCCAATAGTTCAGTAACGACACTGATGGGAGTAGTTTTGTTGCTCAGTATGTTCACCTACGGTCTTTTCAATCTTTACAGACGAGAACGCCAGTAGAGATAGAGAATGCTGGTCTCTGGTGCCAAATGATTATTCAGTGAAGTAAAAGAACTTCGACTCAAATTTTTAGAGCGTCAGTAAACCGCTAATGATCAGTCTGCACCTAATAATCAACCACACGAAGGAACCCCACAATCTCAAAAAATGGCTCTTCGTCAAGTAGAATTGATAGAATTTTTCAGAAGCGAGACCGAGACATAATTCTCGGCCCAAGTAAAAAGCTCTGAGAATCCGAATATTTCGGATTCTCAGAGCTTTTTTATGTACGTAAATTGCAAGAACAAGTTAGCCAGTCGTTGAGGACAATCCCAGAACAGGCCGTTATCAAATAGAAGTTGTGGCGCTAGAGAGACTACTGGGCCATGCGGCGAACGCGCCGAGCTTCGGCCTCAAAGTTTTGCTGGGGTGTGCAGTAGCCCTGTTGTTTGCGAGGCAACTGATTCAAGCGGTCTTGCGTGGCCTGCACTTGACTAGGGCTAATGTCATCTAGGGACATGCCCTTAGGGAAGTCCTGGCGGATCATCCGGTTATGTGCCTCGTTGGTGCCACGGTCGCAGGACGTGTAAGGATGGGCGTAGAAAATCTCAGTTTCCGTCCCAGCAAAAGCAGTATTTAAGGCGGTGAACTCGGGTCCGTTGTCGGCTGTGATGGTCTTGATGCAAGCTCCCCATTCGCGCTTGATTCCACGCAATGCATAGCTCACAGAGTCTGCATCTCGTCCTTCGATCAAGCGGAGAAGTTGGCAACGGGTCTTGCGCTCAATCAGAGTCAAGATGACGCTCTCCTTGCCATTGCGTTTACCGACAATGGTATCCATCTCCCAGTGACCGAACTGCCTGCGTCGTTCAACGACCTTAGGCCGTTCCTCGATACTGCGGCCAGCCAGGCGCTTAGCCTTGGTGTGGTGCTGGTGAGAGGTCTTCCGCTTAGTCTTCTCCAACAGGTCGATATTTCGAATCTCTAGGCGTTGGTCGTCAATGTACTGGTACAAAGTCGAGGCACAAACAAGCTCTTCAGGAGTAAACAGCTTGTGTCGCTTGGCATAGCCGATTGAAGCATCCGGCGACCATTTGTCCTGCTTAGCTCGCTGTACGTACCAGGCTAAGAAGACCTGTACGCTGGCGAACTTGTCAGGACGATGGCAGCTCAAGCGTGCAGTCTCGTAACGTGCCTGAGCAGCCTCTGGCAGGTATTGTCGATGGTAGACGCGCTTGCCATTACTCTTCTTGACCTGATCTACTGTACCTCGCTTGATTTCATTATTAATGGTCTGCGGGCAGACGCCAATTTCAGCAGCAATCCAACGATTGGACTTCCCAGCTTGGCGGAATCCGGCCACTTTTCCGCGCTCGAGTGATGTTAAGTGCTGACCTTTTTGGCGGTGTGTGCTATCCTGTTTCTGCATCAAGACAATATCCTCTTCCATTGTTTGTGTAGGAACTTCAATGATACAGGATATCTGTTCTTGATGTTTTTTATTGTCCAAAAAATTTTGAGACAGTGGCTAACTTGATTCTAAAATGCGCGGCTTTTTTATGTAGGGCGGAGAAAAGACAAATTTCTCCAGTAAATTATTTATGGTATCAGCTAGCAACAAATCAAATTGTTGCATAGTCGTCCAAAAATATGGAGGCAACGCGAATACAGCAGTGGTCGCAGGGTAATCATGTTCAAGCAATGGGAGAAGTCTTCATGTTAAGATCCTGTTACAGTTCAACTTTCAGTTTCAAAATACGTCCTACAAACAGTCTGTATATGTTGAGAGCGAAAGTTCTCACAGACCTTCTGGAGGGGTCTTGCAACGCATCGCCGCCGTGCGCGGCGTGCAGCGCGAAAGCCGCTAGCGCGAGCGGCGGCGGTCGGCGTTAGCCGGCCGCCTCAAGCCCCCCAGTATCTAATAGGGGGGCGATAGTATGACAGAATAAACCTGCTAGACAGAAATAAACCGCGTAAGACCGGCGTTTTGCTAGAAATATGACGCAACATTAGCGCCCGATTAGTTCACATCGAAAGGAATGACAAAATGCAAAAGGATTTAACGCTTGTTAATCCACAAAACTACTCGTGGTTAGACGAGCTGGAAGAATTCAAAGATGCCTATGGCATCACACAGCAACAATTAGCCGATACAACGGGATATCGTCGCGAGTACATCAACGCCTTAATCAGAGGCCGAAAACAGCTCACAGCGCAAGCTAAGGCCAAATTGACGACCGCAATGCGCGTACTGACCAAACGGAACAACCTAGATTGCTGTATCGACTACTTCCGCGTCACCTTTAAATCACACGATGCCGAAAACATCATTCAAAAGATATTTCAGATTAGTCCAGAACATTTCTATCGTGAGGACTGGGCGTTTTACGGCTACACGCATAAGCTGGTCTGTGGTGAGCTAACGGTGATGCTCTCACAACAACCAGAACGCCGTCACGGTGAATCAGAAGAAGCGTGGCTAAAACGGGACAAGGGCACAATGATTGAGTTGAGCGGTCAAGGCTGTCGCTATTTGGAAAAATACCTTAGCGGGCAAAAGCGCTCATGGTATGACGTCTTCATAGCTTGCCAAGAATTGCATGGTCGCTTCAAGCGAATTGACCTCGCTATCAATGACCGTCATGGCGTCCTCGACATTCCAGAATTGATTGAGAAGTATCGAAACGACGAATACCGTTCGCGTTTCAAAGGTGGCAAAATTCATCGCTCGGATCGTGACCACAAGGAGGGAAATACCTTAGAGTTAGGCTCGCGCCAAAGTGGTGTCCACATGGTGATTTATGAAAAGGACTTTGAGCAGTGGCAAAAGCAAAACGTATTATTGGAAGACAAGTTACCGATTGAAGAACAACCCATTAAGAATCGTTTTGAAGTGCGGCTAACTGATGAACGGGCTGATTCAGGTATTGATGCATTACTGTCAACTCGCGACCCTGAAAA
Organism: Lapidilactobacillus luobeiensis; assembly: GCF_024345205.1. Taxonomy (GTDB): domain Bacteria; phylum Bacillota; class Bacilli; order Lactobacillales; family Lactobacillaceae; genus Lapidilactobacillus; species Lapidilactobacillus luobeiensis. The sequence goes on from NZ_BROC01000005.1 coordinate 140,373, forward strand.
AGTTATCTTCGGCATCATCAACCATTATATTTGCTTTCTCACCCCTACCAAAAGCAAGAGTAAGCAAAGCTGGCCGATTGACCCACGATGGGCAACCTTTATTGGTGCTAATCGGGATAAGTTATCCCTAACCGTTGACCCGCAACCCTTCGACTTTACGACAACTGTTGGCTGGCTCAAGAAGCAAGTGAGTTCCTCGCTGAAACTGATCGTGATTTTAGATGAGATGTTAGGAACGCACACGCTTGATGAAATTATTGACGCTGGCAAACTAAGTCCACGGCAAGTTGATTTGATCCAGCATTATCAAAATGGCAACTGTGGCGCCTACCTAGACAATTTTGAAGCAAAAGAAAAACAAAGCCCCAGTTTACAATTCAAGTGCAACACCCTGACGACTAGACCAAAAAGGCCATGAAGACCTATTCTTGTTAGTACTAGCTAAACAAGAAAGCAGGAATCTTCATGACCCACTCTCAGACTAACACCCACAAGCATTACCAACAACTCAGTTTTAGCGACCGTGCTACAATTCAGGCCCTTCGGGCTGCTAGTGACACCGCGACCGTGATTGCACAGAAGCTTCATCGCAGTAAAGCGACAATCTCACGAGAAATCACGCGTGGATCTGTAACTCAGCTCGACTCGAAGCGTCACTCGCATCAAGTCTATCTTGCGGAAACTGCCCAAGCCATGCACGACCGTAAACGCGATAGAACCGGTCACTACGCCTTTCTTAAGACTGGCCGTGCGTTCTTCAAGGCTCTCGCCAGGGAGCTTACTCGTAAGCCGCGCGTACACAGCGTTGATAGCTTCGTACACTTCTATCGCGACCAGGGCAAGGCTTGCCCTTCAACGACAACTGTGTATCGCTACATCGACGCCGGGCTGCTTGAGCTAGACAACATGACACTTCCCAAGAAGCTCCGACGCCGCATCAAAGGCTATAAGAACGCCCACAAGCGCAAGAATAAGAAGATATACGGCGACTCAATCGAGTTGCGTCCTGCGGCCGTGAATGACCGCACAGGCGTGGGACATTGGGAAGGCGACTTGGTCAAAGGTATTCGCTTAGCTGATGAGCCAGCATTAATGACGCTCACAGAACGGTACAGCCGGACTGAGATCATCGTCAAGATTCCTGACTATCATGCGGGCACCTGCCTTAAAGCCTTGCAAGACACGATCGACGACTACGGGGCCAAGGAATTTGAGAGTATCACTTTTGACAATGGTTCCGAGTTTGCCAAGTTATCAGAGATTGTTGGAACCCAGATTTACTTCGCACATCCGTACTCGCCTTGGGAGCGTGGCACAAACGAGAACGCCAATGGACTGCTTAGGGAATTCTTCCCGAAAGGGAAGTCTCTCAGAGCAGTTACCCTGGTTGAAATTCAAGCAGTCCAATCCGCACTGAACCATCGTCCCAGACGTATTCTGAACTATCTTCGCCCATGCGATTACTACCGATGCATGGCGTAACAGCCTAGACCACTATCAAGAATTCGTTATCATCGTTGCACTTGACTTGAAAATTGAGGAAAGAAAAACAAAGCAACGAATGAACGCGATTGCCGCGCTGACCCGAAACTTTGCCCTAGACAAGCTAAGTATATCACGGTCAGCAAATCGCGGCGATCTCCAATCTGAAAAAGGAGAATTTTATGCCAGCATATCTGACCCTGACACGGGCTGATTTAGTGAAGCTGGGATACAGTCTATCGCAAGCAAGCCGTATCGTCAAATTGACCAAAGAACAGTTGCTCAAACAAGGCTTTGGATGGTACGGTAAGAAAGGCGTAGACCGTGTTCCGGTGGAAGCAGTAGACGCAGTATTAGGCTTGAAACTAAGCCAACTTGAGGGTGCACCAAGTGGCCTTTCCGCAGTTAAGGAGGAACTATCTTGACTACGAAAGACCCAATTACAAAACAAGCGGACGGCACTTTCAGCTTCCGCGTAAGCTTAGGAACTGACAAACGGACTGGCAAGCGAATTCAAAAGCGTGCCAGCGGCTTCAAAACGAAAACGGAGGCGAAAAAAGCAAGAGTTGCAATGTTGGCGGCGGGGATCGCCGATGATGAGGACATCAAGCAGACTAAGTTTGGCGACTTTATGGAAGACGTGTTCAAGCCTTGGTACAAAACCCAAGTAAAGCCACGCACCTACCGTCAGCGGCTAGTCTTGATGAACAGTGAGTATCTGACTAGGTTCAACGACATCATCATTGACCAAATTCGGCCGATTGATGTGCAACATTGGCAAGTCAGCGTACTCAAAGACTGTAAGCAATCTTATGCGCGTACTATCAACATTATGTTAGGTCAAGTGCTAGAACGTGCTAAGGCGCTGGGCATCATCACCGAGAATCCAGTGCGTGTTGTTGGCCTCATCAAAAAGAAGAAAGCGAAGATCCAGTTCTGGACACAAGCTGACTTCCAAAAGGTGCTCGCTAAGACAAATACCGACACGTACTCGGGCCGCTTTGATTACACGATGTTGTGGTTCATGTTTATGTCTGGCTTGCGTAGTGGTGAAGCACGAGCGTTGAAGTGGACAGACGTTGATCTCGAAGCTAAGACCGTGAACGTCAATAAGACGATGGACTATCACAACCGCAACTGGTTTGAAACACCAGCGCCAAAGACCGCCGCTAGTCGCCGTACTGTGGCACTTGATGATGATACCGTTGCGTGCTTAGGCGCGTGGCAGACCGCACAAGCGGCGATGGTGAATTCCGAGTGGGTATTCTCACGTGATGGGATTCCGTGCTCTGACCAGCAATTCATTGATATTGTGGACGCGTACAGCACACTCGCTAAAGTTCAGCGAATTACCGTGCACGGCCTCCGCCACTCGCATGTGTCGCTGTTGATCAGCCTCGGTGAAAATCCACTCCAGATTAAAGAACGTCTGGGGCATGAAGACATCGAAACGACGCTCGGCACTTACGGTCATCTTTACCCCAACAGTAACTTTGAAGTCGCAAAAAAGCTCAACGGGATCTTCTCCAAGGAGGTACCCGATGAGCCAAAATAATTTGAAAAGGGTCAAAATTGTGCCACCATAAAATCGGTGGTGCTAGAAACCTTGATACCACGGGACGGGCGCGAGATGTGCCATTGTTCCCGGGAAATAATTTCTCATCAATTTTTTGGGTTGATTTCGTTTTGCTGATCCCCTGAACACGGTCCAGCCAACTTTGGCACCTGCTTTTCAGCGAAAATCGACCACATGTGGGCCCTTAGTCGCAACTCCGGCTTCAAGAATCGCCAAGGCCGTCAATAACTCCTCATCACTGACTAATTTAGGTTCGCCGCGCAAAATCGTCGCAGCCATCGCGTCATAGACCCGGCCATAGTCTCCCAAAGGAGTCGGTAGACTTTTTTCGATCCAATCGCCGTTCCCATTTTGATAATGCAGCTGCCCATAAGCATCGGCCGTATCTTGGCCGAAGCCCCATGTCCCCGGCATGATCTGCGCCTTCAAATCGTTTTCTTGCTGATCGATCTCCGCCTTGACGAAACTACCCAAAGTCCCTAGTAATAGGAATTTAGGATAAGGTCGCGCCACCAGATTACTGGATTTGACCTTGGCTTTGAATCCTTCATAGAATAGATCCACCTCATAGTAATCATCCATGTTTCCTTGGTTTTGTTGCGGTCGGATATCATAGTAGACTTGTTGCGGCGCGCCGAAAAGTGCGATCATCTGATCGATCGTATGGATCCCCAGCCCATAAAATTGGCCATTGATCGGCGCACTATTGACCACCGTCTCCTGCAAACGATAATGATCCATGTGGGACTCGATCTCCAAAGGGCGGCCTAAATAACCGATCGTCAACACTTGCTTCAGAGCCAAGTAATCACTATCAAAACGCCGATTTTGAAAAGGCATCGCGACTAAGCCTTTACTCCGCGCTAGATCCAATAGTTCGCGCGCCTCAGCCTTGGTTTGGCAAAAAGGCTTTTCCACCAAAACGTGCTTGCCCTGATTTAAAGCGGCTTTTGCCAATTGATAATGGGTCGCCGCTGGGGTGGTGATCGTGACCATTTGGATCTCCGGATCAGCCAAAATCTGTTGATAGTCTGTCGTCAACACCGCACCGCGCTGGCGCCACTCTTGTTGCGCCTCAGGATAATGTCGAAAGCCATGATCGTAGATCGCTTTCACTGTGATCTCAGACCGTATTTTCAAATAAGGTAAATGATACCGATTCGCACTTTTGCCAAAGCCTACCATCGCGATCGTTAATTGCATCTCCGCCACCCACTTCATCAGATTTTGATTTCATTTAACGCTACCTCCATTGTACGTTTTCAACCCGTAGAAAAAAAGGCTCAACTGTTTTTTACAGCCTTATTTTCCAAAACTCGCCGGACTCGGCTAACTCTCTTCCTTAAAAACTTAAAAGGTTGCTTGCAATTTTTCCCTAGTGACTTAGAATTAAAGTAGACAAAAAAACATTTGGGGGCATTACGATGACGTTTTCCGCACAAACACGACAAGATAACTTAGAAAAACTTGCCAACGAGATGTTCGATCTCGTCATCATTGGTGGCGGGATCACTGGAGCTGGTGTGGCTCTACAGGCCGCTGCTTCTGGGCTCAAAACCGCCCTGCTAGAAATGCAGGATTTCGCAGAGGGCACTTCTTCGCGCTCAACCAAGATGGTCCATGGCGGGATCCGCTACTTAAAGAATTTTGATGTCGGTGTGGTCGCTGATACGGTCCAAGAGCGGGCTAAAGTCCAACAGATCGCCCCACATATTCCGCAACCGATCAGAATGCTACTTCCTATTTATCAAGAACCTGACGCGACTTACGATATGTTCTCGGTCAATGTTGCCATGAAGCTTTATGACCAATTAGCGCGGATCCATGATCCCCGACTGACCAGTTTCACCATGACGCGAGAAGAAGTCCTGGCCCAAGTCCCCGATCTGAACCCTGAGCACCTCCTTGGCGCTGGTTCCTATTTGGATTACACCAACAACGACGCCCGCCTAGTGATCGAGAATATCAAAAAGGCGGCGGCCTTTGGTGGGGTGATGACTAGTCGGATCAAAGTCACGAATTTTCTTCACGATCATGCTGGTAAAGTCTGCGGTGTGACCGCCGATGATCTACTTAGCGATGAAAGTCTAACGATCCACGCGAAGATCGTGCTTAACGCAGCAGGGCCTTGGGTCGATAATATTGACAGTCTGGACGATCAAGTCCCCTTCATGAAACAACTTCGGCCAACGAAGGGGATCCATGTTGTGGTTGATTGGCAGCGGTTACCTGTGCCCCAGCCCCTTTATTTTGATAGTCAGCACCATGATGATCGCATGATTTTTGTCATTCCGCGAGATGGCAAAACCTACTTTGGCACGACCGATACAGACTATCGCAGTGATCTACGCCATCCGCAGATCACCCAATCTGATCTGGATTATCTTTTGACTTCGATCAATCAACGCTTCCCCGCGGTAAAAATAACCTTGGCCGATATCGAGGCCAGTTGGGCAGGGATCCGACCGTTGATCGCCTCAAACGGGAGCTCTGATTATAACGGCGGCGGTGGCGGTCATATCACGGATCAAAGCGTCGACCAAGTGATCGGCAGCGTCAACAACTACAATCAAGGTCGGGCGACTCGTGATGATATTGCTGAAGCGATCGTTGCCAGTGAACAAACACTTTCCGAAAAGATCCTGAAACCGTCCCAAGTTTCTCGGGGTAGCTCGCTGCATCTTAAAGAGGATGGTCTGATCGTCCTCTCTGGTGGAAAAATCACGGACTATCGTCGAATGGCCGCCGGCGCTTTAGAGTTGATCATTCAACAAATGAAAGAACTGTTCCACCAACGATTTCAACCAGTCGACTCCACTAAACTACGCGTCTCTGGAGGCGATATCAATCCCAGCAATGTTCCTGTTGAATTGCAAATGATCAGCGACCAAGGTGAAGCCTTAGGTCTGGACGCAAACTCCGCCCGTCTGATCGCGCACCTTTTTGGCTCCAATGCGCTTCAGATCTTCACTTTGACGCGGACCACTCAACCGGCGCCAGGACTCAGCTTAGCAGAGACCTTGATGTTAAACTATTGCCTGAGTGAGGAAATGGTTTTGACCCCCGTTGACTATCTACTACGTCGCACCAATCACATTTTATTTGCGGCAGATAAATTGGCCGCGATCCGTGAGCCGATCATCCAAGAAATGGCACGTCAGCTCAACTGGGACGAGGGTCAAACTAAACGGATGCGCCAGCATCTCGATCAAGTCTGCCAAGAAAGCGACTTGATCTATCTCAAAGCGGGCCAAAGCCACGCCTAAGCACCTATGGACCTCCCTACCTTAAATGAAAGCAAGCCTAGCCAACTATGTTTAACTCACATAGTTGGCTAGGCTTTTTGATTACCTTAAAATCACGAGCCGATTGTCTGACTCGATTTGACTACATTAACAGAAATATAATCGGCACTATTGACAACACTCGTTTAGGCTCGGCAAAAAGTCGTTTTTTTCAAAAAAAATTCAGGTTTTTTATGAACAAAGAATGAGCTTTAAGAACATATTCTCATTTAATTTCGGCTAATTGTACTGGTATTCTTTGCCATGTGTGGGTTGATAAGCTGTCCGTCTTTTACGCTCTATCCTCATTTATATCTCATGCAGAAGCTTTAAAAAGGCGTTATAGTAACGATATTAGTTTTCATAATAAACAAGGGGGTTCATCATGGCAGATGAAAATAAATCAAAACAACTTTTTTGGTATAACATTGCCTTACTTGGATTTGTCAGTGTTTGGGGCTTAGGAAACGTCGTCAATAACTTTGCGCAGCAGGGCTTGGTCGTTGTTGTCTCTTGGATCTTGATCATGATTTTCTACTTCGTACCATATACGTTGATGGTTGGACAAATGGGCGCCACGTTTAAGGACGCGGAAGGCGGTGTTTCTAGCTGGATCAAAGAGGTCTCAACGCGAAGATTAGCTTATTTCGCGGCTTGGACTTACTGGGTCGTGCATATTCCCTATTTGGCGCAGAAACCGCAAGCGATCATGATTGCTGGTAGTTGGCTCTTCCAAAGCAATGGTAACTTCGTTAAGACGATGCCTTCGATTATCGTCCAGTCGCTTTGCTTGATCCTCTTTCTGATTTTTCTCTATCTGGCTTCTCGTGGGATCACAACGTTGAACCGGATCGGTACGATTGCTGGGATGTCAATGTTCATCATGTCACTACTTTTTATTGTCCTTGGATTGGCCGCGCCTGCAATGACTGGGTCAGGGATTGCGACGCAAAACATGGATCATCTGAGCAATTATATCCCTAAGTTTGATTTTAAATATTTCACCACCATCTCCATGTTAGTCTTCGCCGTTGGTGGTTCCGAAAAAATCTCTCCCTATGTTAATTCTACGAAAAATCCCAGCAAGAATTTTCCTAAAGGCATGATCGCCCTAGCGATCATGGTCGCAGTCTCCGCAATTATGGGGTCGTTTGCGATGGGAATGATCTTCGATGCCAACAACCTACCTGATGATTTAATGGCTAATGGCGCTTATATCGCCTTCCAACAATTAGGTCATTATTTCCACATGGGTAATTTCTTGCTTTGGATCTATGCTATCGCTAATGCGATGGCCTCGATCGCGGCCTTAGCAGTCTCCATTGACGCGCCTTTACGAATTTTGTTAGATGATGCTGATCCTGATTACATTCCCGCCGCATTACGGAAACGCAATAAAAAAGGAACTCCGATCAATGGTTATCGTTTAACCGGGATCTTAGTTAGTCTGATCATTATTATCCCCGCGTTAGGGATCGGTGGGACCAACAGTCTATACAATTGGCTCCTGAATTTAAATTCTGTCGTCATGCCACTTCGCTATCTTTGGGTATTCTTCGCCTTCATGATGCTCAATCGCCACCTGGATAAGTTTCATTCCGATTATATGTTCGTTAAGAATGCTAAAGTCGGCTTTGGTTTTGGCCTCTGGTGTTTTCTCTTTACGGCTTTTGCCTGCATCCTGGGCATGGTACCGAAAATTGATTTTGCCCAGAGTCCCAGCGCTTGGTTATTCCAATTGATCCTCAACATCTTGACTCCGATCGTACTGATTGGCATTGGCTTCATCCTTCCCGCTTTAGCTCGACGCAATCGCCAAGAGAAAGCATAAGCCTGACCACACAAAAAAAGCCGCAAATCGCGGCTTTTTTCTTTGGACCATTTTTTAAAAGTTACTGATCACATCGGCAGTTAACTGACAGATGATTTTCTTAGCCAAGTCGAGAGCGTGTGCGTAATCTTGATACGCGATAAAGCAATAAGGTGTGTGCGCATAACGAACGGGTACGCTGATCACGATCGTTGGGGCACCATTATACCGGTTGATGATCGCGCCGTCTTGACCGCCACCAGTCCGAACTGACCGTTGCACTGGGATTTCATTTTCTTTGGCAACATCCAAAGCATAGCGTTGGAAATGTGGGTTCGTGACGATCGTTGAATCAAAATCACGTAGCATTGGGCCCCGACCCAAGCCAGCTTGGATCAGATAGTCTGGCATGACCGTATCATCTGCTGGCGCACCTTCAAAAACGATCGCCAAATCCGGCTTGATTTTACGGACAACGACTTCAGCACCGCGATCACCGACTTCCTCTTGAGCGGATAAGCCAGCAATCAAATCAATATCTAAGCTTGTTTGCGCCAGATCTTTCATCGTCGCCGCCAGCAAAGCTGTCCCGATACGATTGTCAAAGGCCTTGCCTAAAAATAGCCCGGTCCGTTCATTATATTCACAGGTGACATCAGGAACCACAGGCGCGCCGACTTCGATTTGATAATCTTCTTTTATTTCTTGCGCCGAGCTTGCACCGACATCGATCTTCAGCTCATCCATTTTTGGTAGCCGTGTCCGCTCTTCTGCAGTCATGAAGTGCGGTGGTGTGCTACTAATGATTCCTGAGATCCATTCACCATTTCGATTGCGAACTTTTACTTTTTGTGCAGGGATCGTGACCAACGCCCAACCACCGACCTGAACGAAAAGCATTTGTCCGTCAGGTTTGATTGCCCGGATCATAAAGCCAACTTCATCAGAATGCGCGTCCAGTTCAACAATAGGACGTTGCCCATTGTTATGGTGATGTTCAACGAAAACATTACGCATATGGTCCTCGGTGATCTTACCTGTCCCGGCAACTTCTTCACGGAACAGACGCGTGACATCATCTTCAAAAGCCGAGATACCATAAACATTTGAGAGTTTTTGAATCAATTCGATCGAACTTTTTTTCTCCATTAATTTCATTCCTTCCAATTGTTTCATGTGGAACAACTTGCTGAAGCGCTGGCCCACGTTGCTTACCTCTATTATTATAGGCTAAATGAACGGTTTTGTCTTTCTCGACTTTATCTGTATTTACTCGTGATCCAGCAGTGCGTACAAAATGTTTCATGTGGAACATTTTCAAGCTGATGGCTGCTGATTTGGCGGCACAGAAGACCCCAGAATCAGTGCTTGTCCGCTCAAGCAAGACTGTTTTCATGATTAGGTAGTTAGTAATGATTTCCTTTAAACGAAATCATTACTACCCAAGAGGCCCCAGAAATGCTATAATGTTTTCGGGTGCCAAACCCTGAGAACAGAGACTGCTGGCGTTGCAAAACGTTTTGAAAACAGTCTTGTGTTCTCTTTTTTTACCACTCGTTGATAAAATGTATGAGTTTTGAAACACGGTTTCTCGATTTGGCGCCTGTATTTAGCCACGATAAGTTTCTAAAGTGGCTCTCGTCTGCAGATTTCTGATTACGGATACGGCAAAATTCGTTCGATCAATCTGCGCTTGAAAAAGCGCTATCGTTAGTCTTTCCAGTCAAGACATGCTAAGCTCTAATTGGAGATGATCGTGATGAATAATCCACGTTGGTTAAGTATTTTGCTAGTGATCGTTTACGCGCTGGTAGTTATTTGCTTGTTGGTCGGAAAGAGTATGTTATCAATGTATTTGATGGGCTTCGGCATGCTCGGTGAGGCAGTTTACGGGTTGATCAGTAACTGGCATCAGTCTAAATAAATTTACAACGACCTTTTGATAGTTCAGCTGGCCTTTTTACAAGCTGGCTCTGGGCACTCAACAGTGAGACCAAAAAAACGGATCTTTCAGTCAAAAAGACTGTGAGATCCGTTTTTTAAGTGGACAATTACTTAGTTATCGATCCAAACATCATTTAAGATCACGGTTTGTTGGCGATCCGGGCCAACTGCAAAGGTTGCCAAGGAAACCCCGGTCAATTCCGCAATTCGTTTTAAATAATTTTGAGCGTTTAATGGCAGGTCTGACCAACTTTGGGCCTGGGTGATATCTTCATGCCAACCAGGCAATTCTTCATAGACCGGTTCACACTGATCAAGTTCTTTGAGACTAGCCGGGTAACGATCGATCGTGGCGCCATTTAATTGGTAGGCAACACAGATCTTGACCACATCTAAACCAGTCAAGACATCGATCGAGTTCAAGCAGATATCGGTTAACCCCGCCACCCGTTTCGCATGCCGCACCACTACGGAATCAAACCAGCCAATTCGCCGGGGACGCTTAGTAACAACCCCATATTCATGACCAGCCTCGCGAATAAAGTCGCCTGTTTCATTCAGAAGTTCTGTAGGAAAAGGACCGTCACCCACGCGTGACGTGTACGCCTTAGCAACGCCAACCACCCGATCGATCGCTGTCGGGCCCACACCAGCGCCTACACTCACGCCGCCAGCAGGATTAGACGAGGTCACATACGGATAGGTCCCTTGATCAAGATCCAACATCACACCTTGCGCTCCTTCAAAAAGAACGTGCCCTTTTTTTTGAACGACTTCATCGATCAATACGGAAGTATCACAAACATATTTTGCTAGCTTTTGACCGTACTCGTAGAATGGTTCAAAAATATCGTCAAACTTTAAAGGCTCTTGATGGTAGATTTTAGTTAGGATCTCATTTTTTAACTCAAGATTTTGCTGAAGTTTCTCCGCAAAAACATCTTTTTCTAACAAATCGGCCATGCGGATCCCCGAACGCGTCGCCTTATCTGTGTACGCAGGTCCGATCCCCCGATTAGTGGTGCCGATTTTTTCGCTGCCCCGATATTGTTCCAGAGCATGATCCATGGCAATATGATAAGGAAGGATCAGATGGCAGCGGTTCGAGATCCGCAAGTTAGCGGTCGATAACCCCTGCTGATGAACGCGGTCGATCTCCGCAACCAATGATTGCGGGTTAACAACGACCCCATTTCCCAGAACCGACGTCTTTTCTGAATAAAGGATCCCTGAAGGAATCAAACGAAGCTTGTAAACCTGACCCTCTGACTTGATCGTATGGCCAGCATTATCGCCGCCTTGATAACGAACGATCATTTCGGCCTTCTGACTCAGGAAATCGGTAATCTTCCCCTTTCCTTCATCACCCCATTGTGTTCCAACAACGATTACACCCGTCATACCAGCAGCTCCTCTTTCATAAACGTTAACAACAGAACATATGTTATCATGTTTGATAGTCATTTACAACGAAAAAATCAAACGATCAGCAGTCAATACGATAAGTAAGCGTTTCATAAGCGAACATTATTCGACGGTCAACAAAGTCGTGTCCGCCCACAGATCATCATTTTATGCTCTTACTTAGGTTAAGCCGCAGCTAGCTAACGTTTTACGGGTGGGCAGTCCTTATTTTTACGTTCAAGATTTTAGGAATCACTGCATCCTCATTATCGCAAAAGTAAAGCTGTTTTGAGTCAAACAAGGTTGCTCAATCGAATCGGCGCGAGGATCGGTTAAGTAACCCGCACTGATCCAGTAATCTTAACAAAAAAGTCTATTCGTTATTTTCAGCGAATAGACTTTTTTCAACTTAATTGTTACCGCGCGCTTGACTCGTCCCTTCATTAAAAGGTCGTTGAACAAAAAAATCGCAGTAACTTGATCCGTTTGGTTAGGAAAACTGATTGAGGCAAATTATTTCCCGGGAACAATGACACATCTCGTGCATGTCCCGTAATATCAACGTTTCTAGCACCACCGATTTTACGGTGGCACAGTTTTGACCCTTTTCAAATTATTTTGGCTCATCGGGCGCCTCCTTGGAGAAGATCCCGTTGAGCTTTTTTGCGACTTCAAAGTTACTGTTGGGGTAGAGATGACCGTAAGTGCCGAGCGTCGTTTCGATGTCCTCATGCCCCAGACGTTCTTTGATCTGGAGCGGATTTTCACCGAGGCTGATCAACAGCGACACATGCGAGTGGCGGAGGCCGTGCACAGTAATTCGCTCAACTTCTGCGAGTGTGCTATAAGCGCTCACGATACTCAAGAAACGCCGGTCAGGACAGGGAATCCCATTGAGTGAGAATACCCACTCGGATTGCACCATCGTCGCTTGTGCGGCTTGCCACACGCTTAGACACGCAACCGTATCATCATCAAGCGCGACTGTTCGGCGACTAGCCGCAGTCTTTGGCTCTGGCGTTTCAAACCAGTTGCGATTGTGATAGTCCATGGTCTTGTTGATGTTCACAGTCTTAGCTTTGAGATCAACGTCTGTCCACTTTAACGCCCTTGCTTCACCGCTTCGTAAGCCTGACATGAACATGAACCATAACATTGTGCGCTGAAAGTGTTTCTCATAGGTGTCCGTGCTAGTTTTTGCGATCACTTTTTGGAAGTCTTCCCGTGTCCAGAACTTGATCTTCGCTTTCTTCTTAGGAATCAAACCGACGATGCGCACTGCATTCTCGGAGATGATGCCTAAGGTTTTGGCACGTTCTAACACTTGACCAATCAGAATATTGACGGTTCGCGCATAAGATTGCTTGCAGACTTTTAGAATCTGCACTTGCCATCTTTGAATATCGATCGGGCGAATTTGGTCAATCGAGATCTCGGTAAACATCTTGAGATGCTCACTGCCCATCATGTTTACGCGTTGCCGGTAAGTCCGTGGCTTGACTTGGGTTTTGTACCAAGGTTTGAACACGTCGATCATGAATGTTCCGAAGCGGGTCTGCTTGATGTCTTGGTCATCAGTAACGCCAGCCGCCAACATGGCTAGTCTTGCTTTTTTCGCCTCCGTTTTCGTTTTGAAGCCGCTGGCACGCTTTTGAATTCGCTTGCCAGTCCGTTTGTCAGTTCCTAAGCTTACACGGAAGCTAAAAGTGCCGTCCGCTTGCTTGGTAATATGGTCTTTCGTAGTCAAGATAGTTCCTCCTTAACTGCGGAAAGGCCACTTGGTGCACCCTCAAGTTGGCTTAGTTTCAAGCCTAATACTGCGTCTACTGCTTCCACTGGAACACGGTCTACGCCTTTCTTACCGTACCATCCGAGGCCTTGTTTGAGCAACAACTCTTTGGTCATTTTGATGATACGACTTGCTTGCGATGGACTATATCCCAGCTTCACCAAATCAGCCCGTGTCAGGGTCAGATATGCTGGCATAATATTCTCCTTTTCAAATTGGAGATCGCCGCCATTTGCTGACCATGATATACTTAGCTTGTCTAGGGCAAAGTTTCGGGTCAGCGCGGCAATCGCGTTCATTCGTTGCTTTGTTTTTCTTTTGGCTCAAAAGCGTCTAGGAAAGCACCTTGGTTGCCGTCTTTGTAATGAAGAATCAGATCGATTTGTTGCGGGCTTAGCACACCAGCGTCAATGATTTCGCCGAGTTTGTTTGTTTTTAACATCTTGTCCAAAGTCACGATCAGTTTCAGTGAGGAACTCACTTGTTTCTTGAGCCAAGCCACAGTCGTCTTGAAATCAAGAGGTTGGGGATCAACGGTCAGCGCCAACTTGTCCCGATTGGCACCAATAAAGGTTGCCCACCTTGGGTCAATCGGCCAGCTTTGTTTACTTTTGCTTTTGGTCGGGGTGAGAAAGCAAATATAGTGGTTGATGATGCCAAAGATGACCTTTTCTGGATCGCGAGTTGCCAGCAGCGCATCAATGCCTGAATCAGCTCGTTCATTCGTCAGCCGCACTTCAAAGCGATTCTTGATCGGCTGTTCTTCAATCGGCAATTTGTCTTCCAGCAACCCGTTTTGTTTCCGCCACTGCTCAAAGTCCTTTTCGTAAATCACCATGTGGACACCACTTTGACGCGAGCCAAGCTCGAGCGTGTTTCCCTCTTTGTGATCGCGATCTGAGCGATGAATTTTGCCACCTTTGAACCGTGAGCGGTATTCACCGTTTCGATACTTCTCAATCAATTCTGGAATATCGAGGACACCGTGACGGTCATTGATAGCGAGGTCAATGCGCTTGAAGTGGCCACCTAGTTCTTGGCAGATCATGAAGACGTCATACCACGAGCGTTTTTGCCCTCTAAGGTAGTTTTCTAGGTAGCGACAACCTTTGCCGCTAAGCTCAATCATCGTGCCCTTATCCCGCTTTAACCAGTCGTCTTCTGATTCATCGCGGCGGCGAGTTGGCTGTTTTGAGAGCATTACCGTTAGCTCACCACAGAGCAGTTTCTGCGTATAGCCGTAAAATGCCCAATTTTCACGGCGGAAGTGTCCGGGCTTAATCTGAAATACCTTCTGAATGATATTTTCGGCATCGTGTGACTTGAAGGTGACGCGGAAGTAGTCGATGCAGAAGTCTAGATTGTTCCGCTTGGTCAACACGCGCATCGCAGTCGTTAATTTGGCCCTAGCTTGCGCTGTGAGCTGTTTTCGGCTTTTAAGCAAGGCGTTGATGTACTCGCGACTATATCCTGTTGTATCGGCTAATTGTTGCTGTGTGATGCCATAGGCATCTTGGAATTCTTTCAGCTCGTCTAGCCACGAGTAGTTCTGTGGATTAGCAAGCGTTAGATCATTTTTCATTTTGTCATTCCTTTCGATGTAAACTAATCGGGCGTCAATTCTGCGTCATATTTCTGGCAAAACGCCGGTCTTACGCGGTTTATTTCTGCCTAGAAGGTTTATCCTGTCATACTATCGCCCCCCTATTAGACACTGGGGGCTTGAGGCGGCCGACTAACGCCGACCGCCGCCGCTCGCGCTATCGGCTTTCGCGCGGCACGCCGCGCACGGCGGCGATGCGTTGCAAGACCCCTCCGGAAGGTCTGTGAGAACTTTCGCTCTCAACATATACAGACTGTTTGTAGGACGTATTTTGAAACTGAAAGTTGAACTTTAACAGGATCTTAACATGAAGACTTCTCCCATTGCTTGAACATGATTACCCTGCGACCACTGCTGCATTCGCGTTGCCTCCATATTTTTGGACGACTATGCAACAATTTGATTTGTTGCTAGCTGATACCATAAATAATTTGCTGGAGAAATTTGTCTTTTCTCCGTCCCCGCAAAAAAGCCCATACCATCAACAAGGAAAGTCGCGATATGGGCTCTAAAACTGGGTCTAGAATTTTTGGTGTTGGAAGATACTTCCACACTAGAAGTTCTAGACCTTTTTGAATAACAAAAAAGGCACC
>NZ_BROC01000006.1 GCF_024345205.1 Lapidilactobacillus luobeiensis
AAGAGAAAAACTGCTAAAACCGTTAATTAATCAAGGTTTTAGCAGTCTTTCATTGTTACGTGTTTCGGGAATCCAGGTTTGTTATTTCATGCGCATTATTTTTTTACCGATAGGAAAGATATTCTTGATTGTATAAGAATATTAGGTTAAGAAAGCGCTTTATAACTTGCTACATAAATTATTCATGATTAAAAATTATTTTATTTTTTTATGGTGATATATTGCCTAAATAGGAAAAAATTGTGATTACGCGGTTTTTTCGAGCACAAGATATGGGACTTACCCAGCTGTGATCCAGTTAAAAATATAAGTAGGTGATGAACTGAACATATTATGTCCATTAAGTTGGGTCGATTATGGTATCTTTTTTGGATCAGGATTAGTTCGAGCAGGACTTTTGCCGAATAATCGCGGCTACAATCGATCGTGCCGTGATCGCAATACTAAAAAACCCAGCACAGAGATACTGTGCTGGGTCGCGTTGTAAGTCAACGCTTATTTCTTGGAAGATGAGCTTGATGAACTACTTACATAGCTAGAAAGAACATCTTGGAGATCCTTATCCTTGATATCAACGTTGGCTTTCTTAATAACTTTAGCCAAAATTTGTTGCATTACTGTTGAGTCTGACAACCAAGTTGTGTAAAGCTGGTCTTTGAGATCTTTGGTGTGATCAGACATCTTACCTTTACCAGGATTCTTGACCATCTTGATAATGTGATAGCCGTAAGAAGTTTTGACTGGTGTTTCCGTATACTTGCCTTGAGCCAGCTTGAAAGCCGCTGCTTTAAAATCAGCATCTAGGCTAGTATCAGTATTGTCGAAGGCAGCCAATTTGCCACCATCAGCCTTAGTACCAGTATCAGTTGAATATTTCTTTGCTAAAGTCGTGAAATCAGCACCACCGTCTAATTGCTTGATAATATCTTCAGCCGTTTCTTTCTTCTCGACTAAGATATGAGCAACAGTGACTTTAGGTTGATAACTTGCCCATTGCTTCTTCAATTGTTTGTCGGTGACTTTCTTAAGATCTTTCAGGGCAGCCTCGGTCAAGAAGTTTGTCCGAATATTGTTCTTCAGGTCAGTTGTCGTCATGTTATTGCTGGCCAAGACAGAAGACAATTGCGCACCATAAGTCGTTTTGAATTTCTTGTATTCCTTGGTGACCTTGTCTTTGGAGACTTTACTACCATATTGTTGCTCCAAAGCCTTGGTGATGATCATCGTTTGCAAGGTCGATTTTCCTGAAGCAGACTTCTTCATCTCATCGTAATAATCGGACTCGCTGATCTTACCACCCTTCATGGAAACAACCGTCTTGTTGCTACAGCCTGCCAATCCCACGACTGCTAGTAAACCAGCCGCCGCTAAGACAAGCTTCTTCATTGATTTCTTCATAATACTGAATCCACATCCTATTCAAAGTCCTAGATAAAAACTCAACACTCTTAGTAATATACCATAATTAGCAAGCAAATAAAATTAAACGGTCAAATTTAACGGAATGTTCAAGCCTTTATTCCAAAAAATTCAAATCCGGCACAGAAAATTCACAGGTCAAGTTTTATTGCTTGCCACGAGAAAATCAATGCTCCGCTGCTTGAGTCGGCTCTACACCAGGAAGGTCATTCAGGTCATTTTGTAATTGATCGGTTTGATCCTTTAAGGCGTTTAGTCGGGGTTCTGCTTGAAATTGAAAATCAGTGACGTCTTTTTTCAGCGCATCGATCGTGGGGACTGCATTATGACTGATCTCGTGGTGAAGGGTGGCTAGGGCGGTGCGCAATTTGCGCACGCTACGGTTGACGTTATCAGTCGCGCTGGTCAAACCATCAACATAAGTGCTGAACTCATTGCGTCGTTGAGCACCGCTCTTTTTGGAAGTCAGCAGCACGGTGGTCAACCCCAAAACACTGCCCCAAAGGAGCCCCTTACCAAATGTGGCTTTACGTCGTTGCTTCGTCATTCGACTTCCTCCTTAGCCAGGGCCGATTTGATTTTAGCAGCGATCGCGGTCAAACTAGCCTGATCGTATTGATCCGCGTTATTGGCCCAATGCATTTTGAAACCGTCATCGCTGGTATAGCGCGGTACAAAATGGATATGTGAGTGAAAGACGGATTGATAGGCCAGTTCGCCATTGTTGTTGCAGATATTTAGTCCTTGTGCTTCAGGGAAAGCCTGCTTGAGTGCACGGGCGATCTCTGGAACGTGGCTGAAGACACGTGTGGCCAAGTCGGTATCGTAAGCGTAAATGTCGGGAACATGCTTTTTAGGCACGAGCAGTGTGTGTCCCGGGGTCACTTGCGAAATGTCGAGGAAGGCCAAAACATCATCATCTTCATAAACTTTAACACTGGGGATCTCGCCCCGAATGATTTTGCAGAAAATACAATTATCCAATAGATTCACCTTCAAATTAAATGATTGAATATTCCAAACTATCCATTTCATGCTATCATATTAGTAACTAAAAAAATAGTGATGATGGTTGGATTCCCACTGTTACCACTAAATTCGATTTGATCTTGCGTTAAGAAAGGAACACGATCCATGTTAGAAGTATCGCACTTGACTGGTGGTTATCAGCACCTTAAAATCTTGAATGACCTGAGCTTTTCAGTAGCCAATGGTGAAGTCGTTGGTTTGATCGGACTGAACGGCGCTGGTAAATCGACGACGATCAAGCATATCCTTGGGCTTTTGCGGCCTTTATCAGGTACGATCGAGATCGATGGCCTGCAACAGACCAGTGATCTTTCCGCCTATCGGCAACAGATCGCTTTTGTCCCTGAGACCCCGATCCTTTACCCTGAGTTGTCTCTGCGCGAGCATTTGGAGTTAACGATGATGGCTTATCATTTGGATCCTGACGCGACTTGGGCTCGGGCCAATCGTTTACTGAAGACCTTTCGTTTGGATCAGATGCTAGATTGGTTCCCGGTTCATTTCTCTAAGGGGATGCAGCAAAAAGTAATGATCGTCAATGCGTTTATGACTGACGCTAGCTTATTGATCATCGACGAGCCATTTACTGGTCTGGATCCATTAGCGGTGCGCAATCTACTGGATTTGATCGCGACAAAAAAAGCGGCGGGAACAGCGGTTTTGATGACGACTCATATTTTGGCGACGGCTCAAGCGCAAGCGGATCGTTTCATTTTGTTGAATCAAGGACAGATCCGCGCTAGTGGGACCGTTGCTGAACTGGCTCAGACGTTTCAGGTGGCACCTGACCACTTGGATGATATTTATTTAACGATGGCGAAGGAGAATGGCGATGTCTGATTTTGCGAAAATGTGGGCAGACCGTCGTCGCCAGCACTTGATCAAGCAAAGCAAATATTTGCAATATGTTTTTAATGATCATTTGATCTTAGCTTTTGTTTTTCTGGCTGGCGCTTTAGCGTTCTGGTATAGCAATTTTTTACAAACGATCAAGCTACCTTTGGCTTGGGCGCCTTATCTGATCAGTGGGATCTTACTAGCGACTTTGTCAGTGGGGCGCTTGGCTACTTTGGTGGTCAATGCAGATCAAGTTTTTTTATTGCCTCGTGAAGCAGAAATGAGTCAGTATTTACGACGAGCTCGTTGGCTGAGTTTGATTCTGCCAGGAGCACTCTTGATCAGTGTAGGGGTGATCTTAACGCCATTTACACTACGGGCGACGCAGCTTGATCTGACCCAGTGGTGGCTCGTCGTGCTGACACTGTTGATTTTCAAGGATCTTGATCTTTGGCGCCAGTATTTTGCGTGCTTTACGAGCTGGTCCAGTAAACGTCAACGTGAGTCGGTGATCTTGATCTATTGTGGCGCCACCTTGAGCTTATTGTTGAGTTTTGGTTTGACGAGTTGGTGGGGCTTGTTATTAGCAGGGGTGTTGTGGGGCGGTCGAATTTATTTTGACCGGCGCTCGGATCTGCAAACGGTCGCTTGGTATCAACTCATCGCTCAAGAAAATGTCCGCCAAGTGCGACTTTTGCGCTTTTATAACCTGTTTGTGGATGTACCTGAGATTGGTGGGCACGTGGTCCAGCGACGGTGGTTAGACCGGCTGATCCAAGCTTGGTCCCAACGACAACCGGGACCGTATCGCTATTTATTTATTCGGGCTTTTCTACGGCGAACGGATTACAGTAATATTTGGTTGCGTTTCGTTGTGATCGGGGTTGTGCTTTTGGCGTTGATCCAACAACCAGCGCTACTTTTGATCATTGCGTTGCTATTTCTTTATTTGACGGGCTATCAATTATTGCCGTTGGTCCATCATTTTGACCATAATGCCTTGGCCAAGTTATTACCAACGGTGCCAGCGGCACAACAGCAACAGTTTACCTCAGTTCTGCGACCGCTTTTATTGATCGAATGGCTGGCTTATAGTATTACGATTTTGATCCACTTGGGTTTTGCGCGCTTACCATTAGCGCTGGCACTGATCGCGGGTACTTTACTGTTCTTATACCTCTTTTTAAAATTTTATTTGCCACAGCGTTTAAGTGCAGGCAAGAAGGGAAAAAAATAAATGCGTTTACGGAACAAACCCTGGGTACCAGCGTTGATGGCGGCCCATCCAGAAGCAGTGGTTTCCGCACAGTCAGGCTTGGCTGGTCATTGGCGCCAACGATTTGCAGATCCGAGTTTACCACTACAATTGGAGATCGGTTCCGGCAAAGGTCAGTTTATCATTGGGATGGCGCAACAAAATCCGCGCCTTAATTTCATCGCAATGGAGATCCAGGCCTCAGCTCTGGGAATGATTTTACAAAAGCAGGTTGAATTACAACTACCTAATCTACAATTGTTTCTTGGTGATGGTGCGGCGGT
Organism: Lapidilactobacillus luobeiensis; assembly: GCF_024345205.1. Classification (GTDB taxonomy): domain Bacteria; phylum Bacillota; class Bacilli; order Lactobacillales; family Lactobacillaceae; genus Lapidilactobacillus; species Lapidilactobacillus luobeiensis. Next base: position 4,825 of record NZ_BROC01000006.1, read on the forward strand.
GACAGATTATTTCGCACCTGCAGAGATCGCCGACCTTTATTTGAATTTCTCTGATCCTTGGCCGAAAACCAAGCACGCAAAACGCCGCTTGACATATCCCAGTTTTTTAGCGCAATATCAGCAGATTTTGCTGCCCGCAGGCCAATTGCGTTTTAAAACGGATAATCGGGGGCTGTTTGAGTATTCATTACAAAGCTTAAACGCCAGTGGCTGGCTTTTTGATTTTGTTTCTTTGGATCTACATCAGAGCGAACGGGTCGACACGAACATCGAAACTGAGTATGAGCAAAAATTTGCGGCCCGAGGTCAAGTGATCTATGCTTTAGATGCCCACAAAATGACGGCCGCTCAGGCAGCTAGCCGTTCAGCGGCTGGTGAACAAAAATAGGTAAAATAAAAAAACCATCATGTGCGGCGATTGCGCATGATGGTTTTTATTGAATGTTGTGAATAATAGCAGTCGATTCTGATTTTTAGGCGAGTGCTTCTTTTTTCAAATCAAGCAATTCTTTGGTTTTAGCATCAAAAATGAATTGATATTGAACCAAAGCGTGGCTTTCTTCACGAGTGATCCCGCCAAAAAAAGCCAAATGACGATCACCACGCCAAGTGATCGTCCGTGGGGTGGATTCGATCCAAGAACCTTCGATCGGCCCCTCCTTCAAGAACAGCGACTTGATCTCCTCCAAAAGACTCTCAGGCAGTTGTTTTTCCTTCAGATGCCAACTAAAAGCAGCTGCGGTGCCGATCGCTAGGCCATTTGCAAAACCGATCAAGGTATATTTGAGCATTTTTTTTGTTGCTTCTGTCATGGTTACTCCCTCTCGATCACCAAAGTTTTTTCAAAATTACTCCTGTACTCAATAGGATACCCTGTTTCACTGAAAGGGGCAAATAAAATGAGTAAATTCTTTCTTAAAATCAGTGAAAATTATCGCTGGACCATTAAGGCAGGATCGCATGGGCGCAGAATGATCAAGACAAGTGATTTGAAGCGGTGAGCAAGTAGCGGCGTAAGCGATGGTTGATGTTTTGCCGACAATGCATCGATCGGGCTGATCGATCGGACTATCGGCGAAAATCCGGGCTAATTTTTCGGAGATGATTCAGTTGACGCTTACTAAAAGATAGCTTATAGTATGGTAGTAGAAAATCATGGAGGTCAGATCATGAAACAATTAACTGAATTCGAAAAACAAGATCTAGCAAGCATTACGGCGCAGGGCAAAACAATGTTGTTCTTTACAGCAACTTGGTGTGGTGACTGCCGTTTTATCAAACCAAGTATGCCCGCGATCGAGGCTGAATATCCGGACATTGATTTCATTGAAGTCGACCGGGATAAGTTCATGGATCTCGCCGTTGAATTGAATATCATGGGGATCCCTAGTTTCGTTGCTTATCAAGATGGTCAAGAAGTTGGTCGTTTCGTCAATAAAGATCGCAAGACCAAGGCAGAGATTGAAAAATTTATTAATAATCTTGCTTTTACGATCTAAGACTTTAAAAACGACCCCATCTAGCTTACAATAATAAACGTGCAACCAAAGCCAGTTGCTTCTGTGTTTTTTGCAGAACTGCTGGCTTTATGTCGCTATTGACGATATTTTAGTTGCCATTAACAATAAATAATAACAATAAAAAAATGATGGGAAGTTTTTTGATTGCTGATCACAAGCTATAATCCAGTCGCATTAGGCGACGTTCTTGTTATGACCACGGCTCAGGCGACAGCTTCCGAACAAAAGGCTGTTCGTTTCGGTGATTTGGTCCAGATCCAGCGGCGCGATAATGATCAAGTCGTTGGTTATAATTTATTCAACGCTTCGACTTATTTATCAGATCTTAAGGGTCAAGGTCAAGTGTTTCTCACAGCGGCACAAGTCGAACAAATCAATGCTCTATTACAACAAGCTCAACAGCCACAACGTTTGAGTGCTGACCTAACGCCTAAATTCGTTGTCGGTGAAGTTTTGGAAATGAAGGCGCATCCTGATTCAGATCACTTGAAGATCACGAAGGTCGCCGTTGGCCAAGCTGAACCGCTCCAGATCGTTTGTGGTGCGCCGAATGTTCAGGCTGAACAAAAGGTCGTTGTCGCTTTAGTGGGTGCGATGATGCCTAGTGGTAAATTGATTTGGCCAGGTAAGTTACGTGGAGTCGCTAGTTACGGCATGATCTGTAGTCCTCGTGAATTAGGGTTGGCCAATGCGCCGGCACGACGGGGGATCATGGTGCTTGATCACAAGACACCAGTCGGTCAGGCCTTTGACTTTCAAGCTCACTATGAATTTGCTTGATCAACAACGCGAACACGCGCAGAAATTATTTTGATTATTCTGATAGTAGGGTGAAAAAATGGAAACGAAGAAATATTTCTTTATTGGTATCAAGGGTTCAGGGATGAGTGCATTAGCGTTAGTCGTCCATGATCTGGGCTATCAAGTTGCAGGTTCTGATATCGATCAATATACGTTTACACAGACGAGTTTGGAAGCGGCTGGGATCCCGATCTACGCCTTTGACCCGGAAAATATTCGCGCAGGTTGGACTTATATCGCCGGGAATGCTTTTCAAGATGATCATCCCGAGATCAAGGCGGCCCATGAATCGGGTGCTGAAGTGATTCGGTATCATGATTTTCTGGGTCAGTTGATGAGTGGCTACACCAGTATCGGTGTTGCTGGAACACATGGGAAGACCAGTACGACAGGTTTATTGGCTCACGTTCTCAGTGGGGTCGCGAAGACGGCATATTTGATCGGTGATGGTACTGGAAAAGGTGAGGCAGACGCTAAGTTCTTTGTATTTGAAGCAGACGAATATCGGCGGCACTTTATCGCCTATCACCCAGATTATGTGATCATGACTAATGTTGATTTTGATCATCCTGATTATTACCGTGATCTGGAAGATGTGTTCAGCGCCTTTGAACAAGAGGCGCAGCAAACTTCAAAGGGGATCTTCGCTTGGGGCGATGACCCTAATTTGCGCCGCCTGAAGGCCAATGCGCCGATCTATTACTATGGCACAAAAGATAGTGATGATTTTCAGGCGATCAATATTAAACGGACCTCGTCAGGTTCAGAATTTGACGTCCGGCACGAAGACACGTTCATCGGTCATTTTGTGATCAATTTGTTTGGCGAACATAGTATTTTAAACAGTCTGGCTGTGATCGGGGTCAGCTATCTCGAAGGCCTTTCGATGACCGAAGTTGCGGCGGAATTATTGACTTTCTCAGGCGTTAAGCGTCGGTTCGCAGAAAAGAAATATGGTGCGGTGACCGTGATCGATGATTATGCGCATCATCCATCGGAAATCAAAGCGACGATCGATGCGGCTCGTCAAAAGTATCCGGATCGCCAGTTGGTCGTGGTTTTTCAACCACATACCTATTCACGAACTAAAGCATTGATGCCTGGCTTTGCCAAGAGCTTAGATGCAGCTGATCAAGTCTATTTGACGGAGATCTTTGGTTCAGTTCGCGAGCAGCAAGGAACCGTTTCTAGCGCGGATCTAGGGGCATTGATCGATCACGGTGGTCAAGTCCTCCACTTGGACGAAATGGCGACATTGTTGCAGTACCAACATGCGGTAGTTATCTTTATGGGTGCCGGTGACATTCAGAAATATGAAACAGCCTATGAAGATCTACTGACGAAGTAGGGTTTGCTAATGACGCTGGTCGTGACTGGATCCTTGCCTGATTTAACAACGTGCCACCGCAACGGACTTCTGCGCAGAATGATGCCAGGATCCTAGTAGCGCAATCGCTTATTAGATCATTGCTAAGTCAAAGTTTGCAGTCCTGCCGTTGTGCAGTCATACTTGCTTGGCAGATCATTGAAGTTGTGATCAGTATTTTGGTACACTAAGGTCAAGAAGTAATGAACCAAAATAAAACAGTAACGGGATGATCGACACAAGATGGAGGTTCTGATGGCGACAACAACGCAACAAAATAAATTGTTACTTTTGGACGGGAACAGTCTGGCCTTTCGCGCTTTTTTTGCGCTACATCATTCGCTGGATCGTTTTACCAACAGTCAGGGACTGCATACCAACGCGATCTATACATTCAGCAATATGTTGGAGGTGTTGTTGAAGGCTGAGGAGCCGACCCATGTTTTGGTGGCTTTTGACGCAGGAAAGACAACTTTCCGGACAGCGCTTTTCCCTGAATATAAAGGAAATCGTTCCAAGACGCCCAGCGAGTTTGCGGAGCAGTTGCCGTATATCAATCAGTTATTAGACGCTTATGGTCTCCAACATTATCAATTGGCTGATTATGAAGCTGATGATATTATTGGTACTTTGGCACAGGCCGCACGCGATCAGATGCCTGTTACGATCGTGACCGGTGATCGTGATCTGACGCAGTTAGCAACAGCCAATACGACGGTCAAAGTCACGATCAAGGGAGTCAATGAACTTGAGACCTACACACCTGCTCACGTCCAAGAAAAACTAGGTATCAGTCCAGAGCAGATCATTGATTTAAAGGGACTGATGGGGGACACTTCAGATAATTATCCAGGGGTGACCAAGGTCGGTGAGAAGACTGCGCTAAAACTATTAGGTCAATATGGTTCAATGGAAAACCTCTATGACCATGTGGCAGAAATGAAACAGAGCAAGTTAAAAGAAAATCTGATCAATGATCGCGAAGCGGCGTTTTTGTCTAAAAAATTAGCGCGGATCAATATCGCTGCGCCGATCACGATCGACTTAGCGCAAACCGAACGTCAACCGGTGGATCAAGCAGCTTTGATCGCTTTTTATCAGGAAATGGATTTCAAATCGAAACTGGCAAAAATGGATCTAAGTGAGGCCACAGAGGACAATGAAGCGACGGCTGCGGCGACTCCGATCACGATGACGGAATTGACGCGAGCGGAACTTCCGCAGATTTTAGCAAAAAAAACAGCGCGCGCGTTCGACTTGGATATTTTGGGTGACAATTATCATCTGGAAACGCCGATCGGTTTTGCATTAGGTACGCCGGAACGCTGGTATTACAGTGATGATCTTGGCTTATTACAAGAGGCGCCATTGCGCACTTGGTTAGCCGACCCACAGCAAGAGAAATATGTGTTTGACAGTAAAAAAACCATGGTGTTATTGGCAAGACTTGATGTGCCGATTGCGGGCATGACCTTTGATCTCTTGTTGGCGTCGTATTTATTGAATACGTTTGACAATAGTAACGATCTCGGAGTGATCGCTCATCTCCATGGTTACGCTGGTGTGCAGACTGATCTGGATGTTTATGGCAAGGGAACTAAACGAGCGATCCCCACTGATTATCAGGTTTTAGGTGAACATCTTTGTCGCAAGGCGCAGGCGATCTATCAATTACAAGCGCAATTGACGCAGCAGCTTCAAGAAAATGATCAAGATCAGCTTTATGATGAGATCGAAGCGCCACTAGCATTGGTCCTAGCGCAAATGGAGTTAGCGGGGATCACAGTGGATAGTCAACGCTTAAAGGCGATGCAACGTGATTTTGGTCAAACTTTGAGTCAGATCGAAGCGCTGATCTATGCCGATGCTGGTCATGAATTTAATATCAATTCAACCAAACAACTAGGTGTGGTTTTATTTGATGAACTCAAATTGCCTGTGATCAAAAAGAATAAGACGGGGTATTCTACCTCGGTCGAAGTTTTAGAGCAATTGCAGCAAAGTCATCCGATCATTGAACGGATCTTGACTTATCGACAGATCTCCAAACTGCAATCGACCTATATCAAAGGGTTGCTGAAAGTGATCCATCCTGATCATAAAGTGCATACCCGTTATTTACAAACCTTGACGCAGACAGGGCGATTATCCTCAGTGGATCCCAATTTGCAGAATATTCCAGTTCGTCTACCTGAAGGCCGCAAGATCCGTCAGGCTTTTGTGCCCAGCCATCCTGACTGGGAGATTTTCTCTAGTGATTATTCTCAAGTGGAGCTACGCGTTTTGGCCCATGTTTCTGGGGATCAGAATATGCAGGCGGCGTTCAAAAACGGGCTGGATATCCACGCCAATACTGCAATGAAGATCTTCCATTTGAATGATCCTGAGGAAGTCACGCCTGATATGCGGCGGCAGGCCAAAGCAACGAATTTCGGGATCGTTTATGGCATCAGTGATTATGGCTTAGCCAAGAATATCGGGATATCGCGACCACAGGCGGCGGCTTTTATCGCGGCTTATTTCGAGCAATATCCTGATGTTCAGGCATATATCAAAAATATTGTCGCGTTGGCTCGTGAGCAAGGTTATGTAGAAACGATCATGCATCGGCGGCGTTATTTGCCAGATATCAACGCGAAGAACTTTAATTTACGCTCGTTTGCGGAGCGGACCGCGATGAATACGCCGATCCAAGGTAGTGCTGCGGATATCATCAAAGTGGCGATGATCAATATGCAAGAACGGTTGACTGAAGCTGGCCTACAAGCTCGAATGCTCTTGCAAGTCCATGATGAATTGATTTTTGAGGCACCTAAAGCGGAGATCCCAATTCTGGAGAAATTAGTTCCTCAGGTAATGGATTCAGCGGTTAGTTTAGATGTGCCCCTAGTTGTTGATAGTGCACATGGACCAACTTGGTATGATGCAAAGTAGTCGATCGATCAAGAAATAATGGGGGAGTTTAGGTGCCAGAATTACCAGAAGTTGAAACTGTGCGACGTTCGTTGTTGGCCTTGGTTCAAGGGAAAAAAATCGCGACAGTGCGTGTTCTTTATCCGAAAATCATCAATGGTGATGTGCCGATTTTTGTCGATGCGTTAAGTGGACGCCGGTTTGAAACGATCCAGCGCCGGGGCAAGTATTTATTATTTCGGTTTGACCAACAGTTAACGATGGTCAGCCATTTACGGATGGAAGGTAAGTACTTTTTAGAACCAACTGCGCAACCGGCGAATAAACATGTTCACGTTATCTTTGAATTGACCGACGGGACAAGTTTACAATATCAAGATGTTCGTAAATTTGGACGAATGCAATTGGTCAAGACTGGCACAGAGGAACAGTTATCAGGAATCAGGACATTGGGTCCAGAACCACTTGGTCCAGACTTCACGGTGGCCGCCTTGTATGCGGGGTTACAAAAGCATTATAAAGCACTCAAACCAGTTTTACTGGATCAACATGTGGTCACAGGTTTGGGTAATATTTATGTTGATGAAGTGCTCTGGCTCAGTCGGCTTAATCCGCTGACGCCTGCTGATCAGGTAACAATGGCCCAAGCTCGACAACTTCACGAGCAGATCATTATGGAATTACAGCAGGCGGTGGACGCTGGTGGGACCAGTGTTCGTAGTTACGTTGACGCTAACGGTCATCAAGGACACTTCCAGTTCGCACTTAATGTTTATGGACACGAAGATGATCCCTGTCCGCGTTGCCAGACGCCGATCCGTAAAATCAAAGTCGGTGGTCGTGGGACTCATTTTTGCCCACACTGTCAGCCGCTCCCCGCAGGCGTTGAGGTGTGTGATGACTGAGGTTAAAACGACACCGAAAGTTTTAGGGATCACTGGTGGGATCGCTTCAGGAAAGTCGGCCTTAGCACGATTATTTAAAGAATGGGGGGCTGAACTGATCGATGCTGATCAGATCGCCCGTCAGGTCATGGCGCCGGGCACGTCGGCGCTGCAACAGATCGTTACTATTTTCGGTCCGCAATATTTGCTTGCTGATGGGTCGTTGAATCGCGCGAAACTGGGGCGGTTAGTCTTTAGTGATCCCCAAGCATTGTTGCGCTTGAACCAAATCACTCAAAAAGCGATCCGCCAACAGATCGGCCAGGCGATCACTACCAGTAAAACTCGGAAGGTCAAACTGATCGTAGCGGAGATCCCTCTTTTAGTCGAGGAAGGTTATCAACCGCTTTGCGATGGGATATTGGTCGCTGATTTGCCGGTTGCCCTACAGCTTGAACGGATCCAACAACGGGATGGTTTGACAGCGACTGCTGCTGCCCAACGGATCGAGGCTCAGGCCAGCCAAGCAGCGCGATTAGCCGTCGCTGACTTTGTTGTTGATACCAGTCAGGATCTGGCGCAACTAAAGCGTCGTTTCCAAGCCTTGGTTCAAAGCGATTCATTTCAAGCTTGGCTGAATGCTTGATCGGCTAGTGCCACTTTTTAGAAGAAATCGGATCTTGAAGGCATCGCCTTTGGATCCTTTTTTTGTTTCAAGACTTTTTTGAATGGATCAGTGCTGACAAAACTGGCTATCAGTGCGGAGCCTTTTCGGTTATTTTTTTTAACATTTGATTTTTTGAAAAAATAAGATGGTTAAATCATTGGTTTACAAGAATCGTGCTGCGCGAACCTGCTTGTTGTGCTTAACTACGCGATCGTTCCGGAAGCAAAGTGCACTTCCAAAACGATTGCTAGGTTAATGCTCGCAAGCAACCCGTTTCGCTTCGCACTTTGATTTAATCGTGCTGCGCGAACCTGCTTGTTGTGCTTAACTACGCGATCGTTCCGGAAGCAAAGTGCGCTTCCAAAACGATTGCTAGGTTAATGCTCGCAAGCACCCTGGTTCGCTCCGCACTTTGTTGGTTTCGTTGTGGGTTTAAGGTATAATATTGGTATTGAAGTCTACATTTGGTGTAGGTGATTCCGACTTGCCGAGGAACTTTCTCGGGGTCAATGATCGAATTTGAAATTGAGGTGTCAGATTATGCAATGTCCACGTTGTCATCATAATTCTCTAAAAGTCGTCGACAGTCGTCCTGCGGATGAAGGTCGGGCGATCCGGCGTCGACGGGAGTGCGAGAATTGTGGTTATCGTTTTACGACTTTTGAACGAATCGAACAAACGCCTTTGCTGGTGATCAAAAAGAATGGTACGCGCGAAGAATTCAATCGCGAAAAGATCATGCGGGGGCTGGTTCGTGCGGCTGAGAAACGGCCGATCAGTATGGATCAAATAACGGCGGTCGTCGATAAAGTTGAGCGAGATATTCGGCAGAGCGGTGAGAACGAGGTCCACTCTGAGGCGATCGGTGAGTTAGTTATGAAATATCTAGCAAAGCTGGATGATGTCGCTTATATTAGGTTTGCCAGTGTTTATCGCCAGTTCAAAGATATGAATGTTTTCATGCAGGAAGTTCAGGAATTGATCGCTAAAGAGAATCAGTCCTTAAAGTCGACTTCTGAGCAAGGGGATGAATCACAGAAATGAGCGCGCAACCAAGTCTTGACCCAACCAGTGGTTACTATTTGATTCGGGCTGGACGGCTCAGCGATCTTGATGGTCAGGTCTTGACCAAGCTCTATCAACCTTTGATCAATCCCAATGCCTTTACGCTTTATCAAGCGCTTTGGGCTTCGGTCGATGATGCTTTGATCCGCTCACAACGTCCCCATCATTTCCAGATCTTGGAGTTACTGGGGATCAATCCCCAAGAATTCTTGCATGCGCGGCAACAATTGGAAGCAGTCGGCCTGATCCGAAGTTTTCAGACGACGGATGAGTTAGGCGATTATTTGATTTATTATCTTTATCCGCCCCTGACGCCAGAACGTTTCTTCCATGAAGAGATCTTAGCGACTTATTTGTTAGAAAAAGTTTCCCGCAAACGTTATTTGGCGTTGGTCCAGGAATTCCAATTACCACGTTTTGATTTACAAAAGGCTCAGGAAGTGACCGCGGGTTTCCTCGATGTTTTTAATTTGCCTAGTAGTACTTTGTTAACGCCGCCGACGGAAGTCAAGTCTGGGGCGCAACGGTTTCAGTCCGATCAGCCGCAACAGTTGGTCAGCGAGGTCAGTCCGGCCCAGCTGGCGACTTTCGATTGGGAGACCTTGCTTGCCTTAGTGGGTCAAAAACAGATCCGTAAAAGTGAGATCATGGCGCATCAAAGCGAGATCTACGGTTTACACGAATTTTATCAGTTCAGCATTACTGATATCGCTCGTTTGATCAGTCGAAGTTTAGATCTTAAAAATAATCAAATTGATTTTCGGAGCCTTGAACAACAGGCCCTGACTTTATATGACCAGTTGAATTCTGATGAGCGATCGAAGCCGGCGGTGGCTAAACCGGCGACACCGGCGCCGGTCAAGACAAGCGCGTCAGAAGCGTTCAGTTCGGATGATCAAGCCTTGTTACAAATGGCAAAATCAATGGGCGTTTTGCCCTTCGCTACGAAAATCAAAAAGCAGAAGAATCCGCGCCTTTATGTTGGCAAAGGGGAGATGTATAATTTAAAGACCCTGCAACAACGCCATGCTTTTTCTGAGGGGACTTTGAATATACTTGTTTGGGCCGTCTTACAGGAGAACCCAACTTTGACAGTGGCACATTTGGATAGTATTGCGCAGGACTGGCTGACGGCAAAGATCACAACGCCGGAAGCAGGTCTTAGTTACTATTATCAACGACAAAAGGGTGTTTCTTCAGCTAATCGGCGACCGCGGCGTCAGTCTAAAAATCAGGGCGTGATCCCCAGTTGGTTGCAACCTGAACAGACAAACACATCTGCGCCTTCGAGTTCTGAACAAAAACAAAATGATCCGCAGATCGATGATGAGATCCAACGAAATCTAGCTTGGCTTAAACAACAACGGCAACAGCGAGGTGACGACCATGTATAGTCTTAGCGAATATTTAACAAAGTTTTTAGCAACACAACATTTGGGCCATGATTATCAGCAATTAATGACTCAGGCGTTACAAGATCCAGAGGTCAAAGCGTTTTTAAGCCATCATCAGGAGGCGATCGCGCCGGGCGCGATCGAGAAATCGGCATCTTCGATCTATGAGTTTTATCAGGTCAAAGCGGGGCTCAATCCTGAAGAAGTGGTTTCTCAGGCTGGTTATGAGCCTTATCTGTTGATGAACAATGGTTTGATCGAAGTCGCGTATCGGCCAACGGTACAAGCAGCCGCGGCTCATTCAGCTCAGGCACGGCGGCAACGGGTCACGATGGTCAATCTTCCTCAGGATCTGCGTGCGGCTGATTTGGCTGACTATCGACAAACGGCTGGTCGTAAGTCAGCTATCAATGCTGCAATGGTGCTTTTGCGTCAACTGAGTCAACCAAGCGATCATCCCTTTGCTCGTGGTCTGTATCTGACGGGACCTTTTGGTGTGGGCAAAACCTACTTGATGGGTGCCTTAGCGAATGAGTTGTCTAAGGAGGGACTGGCGACGACCTTGGTCCATTTCCCAACGTTTGCGACTCAGATCAAACAGGCGATCAGTGCAGGTCAAGTTTGGCCGCAGATCCAAAAGATCCAAAGCGCGCCAGTTTTGATCATCGACGATATTGGCGCTGATAGCAATGGTCCTTGGGTCCGCGATGAGGTGCTCGGCGTGATTTTGCAATATCGGATGCAGGAACGGTTGACGACTTGCTTTACATCTAATTTGGCGATGGCCGAGCTGGAGACCTTCTTGGCTGATACTAGACAAACAACGGATCTATTGAAGGCAAAACGTTTAATGGAACGGATCCGCTTTTTGGCGGCGGAGATCACGATGCAAGGTCCTAATCTGCGTCAGGCCACGGCCCAAACACTGGATTAGACTTGCCCATGATGATCAAGGTGATCGAGTATTAACAAAGATGCTTGTGGCCCTTATTTTCGGGAGATTGAATCACTGATCGCCTCAGTAAAAAATACAAAACAAAAATGTTGCCTGAGCTTATTGAGCAGAGGCAACATTTTTTTGACACTATTTTCTGGTGGATCCGACAGGTTATTGATCTAGCTAGAATTGCTCGTGCTTCGGCAGTTGGCGGATCAGTAATGTAAGTAAACCAACACTCAATAATAAGCTGATCCCGATAAGGGTTAAATCATTGGCGTCGACTTCATTGCTTTGAGGCAATTTCTTTTGTTCGTTAGATTTAGGTGCAGTCGGTTTTTCTTTTGGATCCGTTTCGTTTTGATCCTCATCGGGGATCTGCCCATCGCCGTCCGGTTTTTCGTTTTGCTCACCGCCTTGATCGGGATCCTCACCATCATTATCGTCTGGATCTTTAGGAGTATTGATCAAATTGATCTCTTGCGTGTCATCATCATTAAGCAACGGTAATTTATCACAAGTCAACTGATAGCCAGCAGGTGTTTCTTCCTTAACGGTATATTTGATCAATTTGCCGGATTCATCATATTTTGGTAATGCTAACCACAGAGCGACCCAGCCTTGAGCGGCGCTGAGCGTTTTTGCTTCATATTTGGGCATATCATTAGCGTATAGTTGGACTTTGATCGATTGCGGGCGTTGCTGCGCACTATTATCCTGATCATTCCAGTATTTATGGACGCGAATATTGATGAAGCTTGTGGTCACGTTAGTAGGCAGATCGGGATCAGCGGTATTGATCAGATCGTGACCATCTTGGGTGACCGTGTAGCCAGATGGGCTTTTAGGATCCTCAAACTCAAAGACACGATAAACGATCGGCTTACCTTGCTCATCATTTTTGGGGAGGTCAGTAAAGAAATATTCCCAATTTGTTTTCGCGCTGACTTCTTGTCGCGCGACTTCGATCCAGCCATCTGGTGCTGTGGTACTGGCTTTTTTCAAAATAACGGTAACTTTGTCAGGTCGATTATTATAAATGTTATCATCGTCGTGCCAAACTTTGCTACCGAAGATCGTCGTGGTCACGGGCGCTTGGAGATCTAGGCGATTGGTCAAATCAAAACCGTTGATGGTACTGCTGTAGTCGGGAATATCATCTTCGGTGATGAAATAATGGATCTCGGTTCCTTGATCGTATTTAGGCAGGTCTTTGAACTGTGCTTGCCAATTATTGGCGGCTGAAAGTGTGAAATCAGTAACTTTTTCGATACCGTCAGTATCATGACGCCAAAGATGGGCGCTAACACTGTCCGGACGTTTACCGGCCTGATCATTTTCATCCACCCAATTCTTCTTGATTTGGATCTGGGTCAGCGCTGGGGTGTGGCGGTTGATCAAATCAGGACCGCTGCTCGTGGTGGTATAGCCAGCGACTTTTTTCTCGGTTACAGAGTAGGTGATTTTATTGCCGTTAGTATCGTGAGTTGGCAGGTCCTTGAATTGATAACGCCAGTCAGAACTGGCAGTGACGATTCGTTTGGCGACATATGTTTTAGCCCCACCATTAACTTGACGCCAAAGTTTGACAGTCACGTAAACCGGGCGGAGACCATCCTGATCATTGCCATCGTCCCAAAATTTTTGACCGCTGAACGTTGTTTTACTGACCTCTAGATTTTTCTTAGTATTGATCACGGTTATTTGCGCAGGTTCGCCACTATTTTGGTCTTGAAAATCCCAGCGGTGGGTCTCGCCACCCTCGATATTGACCTTATTGGCGATCAAACTACCATCGATATTTTGATGGGCGATGATCTCGGCTTGAGGCGCTAGCATGGTTCCTTGGAAAGGCGCGTTGACGTTGATCACCGTTTTGTTCGAGTTGGTAAAATTCCAAAGGATCTTGGCGTCATCAAAATCTTCGGTTTCGTGATTTTGGCGATCACTGCCATCGATCACTAGTTTGATCTGCGCTTTGATCGCAAATTCGCGAACATTGTCAAGATCAACGTTGATGATCAGGGGGGCGCCATCCCGACTGAGTCCCGTGATCTTGATCGGTCGATCATTCGCTAGAGCCTTAGCGTCTAGTTTGTAGTATTGAAAGGCCTGACCATTAGTTGCCGCAATGTTTTCATCGGTGACCGTGACGTAATGGCGACTGGTATCTAATTGATAACCGTTGGGTGCCTTTTGTTCAACAAAATAATAAAGACCGGCTCCAGCGACTGTCACACGGAGCTGACCTTGACTGTTAGTCCGTAGATTTTGCGCGATCAGGCTATCATCAGAGCCACGGTAAAGGTTGAAAATCGCATCAGGTAGGAGCTGACCTTCAGTATCCTGTTTCGTCAAGACGATCTGCGCGCCAGTTTGACTTGGATCAACGCTGATCGTTTGATTATTTTGATCACTGAAGTCGGCGGAGATACTGGGCGAGTCGGGTTCTTGAGCCCATTCATTTGATCGGTCCAGCGCCTGGCCTAATACGGTGGTGATGTTGATGTACTGATTAGCGCCTTTATCTTGGAAAACCTCACTTTCTTGGAGGTGATCCAAGGGGTTGGTATTGACTGAGATCGCACTTTGATTATTTTGATCCAACAGACCAATATTTGTTTCGGCACCAAAAACGGCTTTATTGCGATCCATCAACGAGCTGACAAACGCTGAGGGACTGATCGTTTTCACATCTTGAAAATAATAAATATCCTTCTCTAAACTACCTTCAACGATATTCGTGCCGAAGTTGGTGTTGCTATAAAGATCATCAGTCGCGATATTGCCATTGGTGTGGGCATTCGTGTGCGCTTCTTGCGAGAAGATATGAAAGAATTGAGCCGCATGCAATGGTGCACTTTCTGCCTCCGGAACATCGTTATAAAAATCCCCCCCATTGGGGACATCGGGATTATCGGCCGCATGGACCAAACCACTGCCACTACCTAATAAAGTCGTCGTTGCCAAAAAAGTGATGGCGATGACGCGCCCAGCTCGTTGCAAAATTTTCTTCAACATGATTCTGACCCTCACTATAATTTGAATTTGTCTGTGTGATCTGCCCGCCACAAACATAACAATTAAATTATAGCTCACTATTAAAAAAATGACAGCGATCTTGTGAATTTTCGCGAAATAAAAAACGTGATCATGACGATCAGCGTTTTATATTACGGGATCGATCAAGATTGACTAGGTCTAGGCAATCAAATGGTCGGGGGCAACCATGTTTGGTGGCGATGAGGTATCATTGAACAACTCCGCTTCAGTTTTCGGTCAAACCAAAGTGAGCCAGTGCTTGAGCAATCCCGTTTTGATCGTTGGTTGCAGTGACATAGTCGGCTTGGGCTTTGACGGTGGCGGTGCTGTTACCCATGGCGATGGCGGTTCCTGCGACTTTAAACATGGCCAAGTCATTCTGCTCATCTCCAATAGCCATGATCTCAGTCCGTTCGATCTGCAAATAGCTGGCCAATTCTAGCAGGGCATTGCCTTTATTGACTTGAGGACTCATCAACTCTAAGAAATTGCCACCAGCGCGAACAACATAAAGGTCCTGACCGAATCGTTGTTTCACTTTTGCTTCGATTTGATCGAGCTGAGTGATCGTTCCAACAAAAAGACCTTTTGCGATCTTGAAATCTGAGGGGAGTTCTGCAGGTTGACGGATCAAGAGGCCCGCGTGATTCTCCCAAGCCTGGATCACGGTGATCCGATCAACATCATGATCCGCAGTATAGATCACGCCGGCTTCATCAAGCACGTTGAAGGGAACATGATGATCCTTAGCAAAGGCTGTTAAGGTGCGGTAGTATTGGTTGTCGATCAAGTGGCGGGCGATCACTTGACCAGTGGTCGTCTCTAGTGCCGCACCGTTAAAAGTGATCGCATATTGATCGGCGCTAATGAGACCTAAAGTTTTCAAAAAATGTTGGGCGCCTGCCAGTGGTCGACCAGTACAAAGTACGACTTTGATTCCTTGTTGCTGGACAGCTTTGATCGCGGCGACCGTGCTAGGTAGGATCTGACCGGCGCTGTTGAGTAAGGTATCATCGATATCGATGGCAATTAATTTGATTGTCATGTGGGAGTGCTCCTTTTCAATTTGATTGGAGATCAAGCCGAGCGCTAGATCGGCTCGCTTGATAAGCATAACATTTGCAGGCAGGTGTAGGCCCCATTTTTGAAAGTATCTAGGGACGTTTTTGCAAATCATCTTGGTAACAATGCTAAGCATGATCCACGGCAATCAAGTCATGGTGAATCAGGTCCGGCCGCAGCGGATTGAAAAATTGTCCAGTTATCTTGAGATCGACGAAACCACGTGGATAGCTCACGCTGACTTTGCCAAAAATGTGCTGTTTTACTTTTAAGAATGTCCCCCCGACTGAGCCTAAACATGATAAACTACTTTCTGTAACCACTTACAGGAGGATTTTTTATGACATCAGAACGAACGGAAATGCTAGCGGGACATTTATATTATTCACCCGATCCTGAGTTGGTCGCGTTGCGACAACAGGCTAAGTTGCAAATCTATCAGTATAATCAAACGGCACCAGCCGAAAATGAAAAACGTGCGGCGATCTTAGCGTGCTTGATCGATTGTCCCAGTAAAGACGCTTACTTTGAAGTACCGATGCGCATGGATTATGGGCACAACGTTCATATCGGCCGTAATTTCTTTGCGAATTATGACGCTATTTTTCTCGATGTGGCGCCGATCACGATCGGTGATAATGTGATGTTGGCGCCACGGGTCTCACTGTACACCGCAGGTCATCCAGTGGTCGCCAGTGTGCGCAATACTGATTTGGAATACGGCCATCCGATCACGATCGGTAATAATGTTTGGCTCGGGGGCAATGTAGTCGTTTGTCCCGGTGTGACGATCGGCAATAATGTGGTTGTTGGCGCTGGCGCAGTCGTCACCAAAGATATCCCGGACAATGTGGTCGTCGCGGGTGTTCCTGCTAAAGTGATCCGTCCGATCACAGCCGCTGATGAGAAAGAATGGCAGCAACAACAAGCGCTTTGGCGTCAGCATTTAGTCGATTGAATGATTTTCGGTTAGTTAGAAAAAATCAGTTTATAAAAAAATGAGTCGTACGATCGTGCAGGATCAACGAATCAAATCGGGCGGCGCATTTTGCTAGTATTTTGATGATTAGGGGAGGCCGATCATGTTTAGAATGTTTACAACGCACAAGATCCGCAAATATCAGGAGTTAACGGGAAAACTATGGGATTTTGTGCCCGGTCAGGGTGAGCATGCTCAGCAAACTTATCAAGTTTTGACCCCGAATTGTTGGGAAAGCCTACCTGATTTTGCGGGCTATCGTGGTGAAGGAGACTATACCACGACCTTTATGGCTGGGGGTCAGTTACGCTTTGAATTTAAAGGAGTTAGTCACACGGCGACGGTGTTTTTAGACGGAAAGAAAATAGCATCGCACTATAATGCTTATACGATCTTTAGTACCGTGGTCAAAGATGTTCCTTGGGGCGAACACACCTTAACGATTCGAGCGGACAATCGTTTTAGTGAAGAAAGCGCACTGCATCTTCCCAATGACTATATGTCTTATGGCGGTGTCAGCCGACCGGTTATTCTAGAAAATGTCAGTGATACTTATCTAAAATGGTGTCACGTCACGCCGTATCTAGAAAATGATCAGTGGCGAGTAAAATTGGCCATTCAAGTCGCGAATATCAGTGCGGAAAGCAAGACTTTCGCGTTGCGGACAGAGATCGCCGGGATGCAAATGGATTGGGGCGAGCAAGAGCTGGCTGCGAATTCAGAAAAAGTTTTTTATGCGGAGCAGTCGTTTACAAATGTCCAAGCATGGCAGCAAACCAGACCGAAACTTTATTTGGTTAGTTGTCAACTCCTGAGTCAAGGCACGCCGATCGACGATCTGATCGACCGTTTTGGTTTTAGAGAGATCAAGGTCGTGGGCAAAAATATCCAATTGAATGGTCAAAATATTCGGATCAAGGGTTTTTGTCGCCATGAAGATCATCCTCAATTTGGTTGTGCGTTACCGTTGGCCGCAATGGCGGCTGATCTGGCGCTACTTAAGGATCTTGGCGCCAACTCGATCAGGACCTCTCACTATCCTAACGATGAACTTTTTCTTGATTTGTGTGATGAACAGGGAATTCTCGTTTGGGAGGAAAACCACGCGCGGGGGTTGACGGAAGCAGACATGCGCAATCCTCATTTTGAGCCCCAGGCCGAGCAAGTCATTGCTGAAATGGTTCAGGCTCACTATAATCATCCCGCGATTTATATTTGGGGGATCTTGAATGAATGTGCTAGTGATACCGAGTATGGGCGCTCCTGTTACGCTCAGCAGTTCTCGCTGTTGCGACGCTTGGATAAAACACGCCCCTGTTCTTTTGCCAGTTGCAAATTCAAAACAGATAAATCCTTTGGCTTACCCGATGTGGTCGCGTATAATATTTATCCGCAATGGTATCACGATGCACCGGTGGCTACTTATCTCGATGATCTTTATCAATGGGTCCAAAGGGAAACAGCTGGTGCGGGGAAACCATTCATGATCACGGAGATCGGTGCTGGTGGTTTGTATGGGTATCATAATCCGCAACATTCGAAGTGGACTGAGGATTATCAGGCCGAAGCGCTAAAAAAGCAGTTGCAAGCCGTCCTCAGTGATCCAAATTGTTTAGGTGTTTATATTTGGCAATTCTGTGATGTCAGGGTCAGTGAAGAATGGTTCGATAATCGGCCGCGAACGATGAACAACAAAGGAATCGTTGACGAATTTAGAAGACCTAAAATGGCCTATCAAGTCGTCAAGCAGATTTTTGAAGAGTTGGCCTAAGTCAGCACTTTCGAAAAGTATTATCAATCACTGGTGTGTTACGATTTAAATTGGATCATCAAAAGGCTGGAAATGTGCGGTGACCCAGTTTCAGCTTTTTTGATGTCAGCGAATAGCGCCACCACACGATGAAATAAATGATCGTTATTTTGGAAAACTTTTAAAAGGGTGGAGATTTCGATAAGGATTGATCATATTCTTATCTTTCTGACTTGGAAGTGCGGGCTAATTTGAAACGTGCTGCGCGCAACTGACTTCTGTGCTTAGCTACGCAAATGTTCCGGAAGCAAAAGCGGCTTCCAAAACCTTTGCTAGGCTAATGCTCGAAGTCAACCCGTTGCGCTCCGCACTTTGATTTAGAAACGTGCTTGCTAGCCCAGCTTCTTCCGCTTAACTACGCTAGGGTTCCGGAGGCAAAGCCCTGCCTCCAAAATCCTAGCTAGGTTAATGCTCAGAAGCTACCCGGGCTGGTTCGCACTCTAATTTGAAACGTGCTCACCAGCCCAGTGCTTTTCGCCTAGCTACGTAACTGTTCTGGAAGCAAAAATCAACTCCCAAAACAGTTACTAGGCTAGTGCTCAAGCACTACCCGGGTCGGTTCGCACTCTAATTTTGAAACGTGCTGTGCACAACTGCTTTCTGCGCCGATACGCAATTTGTCACAGATTGTCTAGCGTCAATCTGCAACAAATCGCTAGTCGTGCTCAAAAGCAACTCGTTGCGCTCCGCACTTTGATTTAGAAACGTGTTCGCCAGCCCAGCTTCTTCCACTTAACTACGCTAGGCTTCCGGAGGCAAAGACCTGCCTCCAAAATCCTAGCTAGGTTAATGCTCAGAAGCTACCCGGGCTGGTTCGCACTCTAATTTTTACTTGCTCTTTTCTTTTTTTTGTGGTTTAATAACGCTTGAAGATACCACAATGACGATTGAACTTGTGCAGAGAGAGTAGCCTTGGCTGTGAGCTTCTCCGGTTCGGTGATTGCGACCGCTTCGATTATTTTGGGTGATTCCGTTATTGATCATCATGAGTGGATCTATGTCCAGAATTCGGGTGGAACCGCGTTAATCCAATAACGTCCCTAGTAATCAATCGATTACTGGGGCTTTTTTTGTGGCAAAAACAAGGAGGAACTATCATGGCAGAAATCACGTTAACTTTCCCAGATCAAAGTCAGCGTCAATATGAAGTTGGCAGCACCACGCTTGACGTTGCGAAGAGTATTGCAAATAGTTTGGCTAAAAAAGCCGTTGCTGGTGAAGTCAACGGGACGATCGTTGATTTGGAGCAACCGCTGAAACAAGCGGGTCAATTTCGGATTTTGACCAGTGACGATCCTGAAGGATTGCAAGTTTTGCGGCATACTGCAGCTTTCGTTTTAGGCGCGGCTTTGAAACAATTACACGGTGATGTTCATTTCGGTGAGCACCAAAGCAATGAAGATGGTTTTTATTTAGATACAGATCGGGCCGCGGGACAGGTTGCCATCAGCGAATTACCAGCAATCAAAAAAGCGATGCAAAAAGTTATCTCCGCTAATCAACCGATCGAACGGAAATTAGTTGATAAAACTGAACTGTTGGCAGAATTCAAGGATGATCCTTATCAGACGTCATTATTGAATGCGATTGACGCGGTTCAAATCAGCGTTTATCGTTTAGGTGACTACCTGAGTTTTGGTGATCACGCTTTGTTGAAGAGCTTGGCACCATTGAAGCACTTTGAATTGTTGTCTGTTGCTGGTGCTTACTGGCAAGGCAAGTCCAGTAATCCCATGTTACAACGGATCTACGGAACGGCCTTCTTCAAGGCGGCTGATCTTGACGGCGATTTGAAGCGGCGAGCAGAGATCAAAGAGCGGGATCACCGGACGATCGGCCGCGATTTGGATATTTTCTTCGTTGACCCAGAAGTTGGCGCTGGCTTGCCTTACTGGATGCCCAATGGTGCGACGATTCGCCGTGTGATCGAGCGCTATATCATTGACAAAGAAGTTGCCAACGGCTACGAACATGTTTACACGCCAGTTTTAGCCAACTTAAATCTGTATAAAACTTCTGGTCACTGGGATCATTATCGTGAAGATATGTTCCCACCAATGGATATGGGTGATGGCGAATTTTTGGAATTGCGGCCAATGAACTGCCCATCACACATTCAGATTTACAACCATCACAACCGTTCATATCGGGAATTGCCGATTCGGATCGCCGAATTAGGAATGATGCACCGTTATGAGAAATCAGGCGCTTTGTCTGGCTTGCAACGGGTCCGGGAAATGACCTTGAATGATGGCCACACTTTCTTGGCGCAAGATCAGATCAAGGATGAGTTCAAGAGTGTTTTGAAAATGATGATGGAAGTTTACGATGATTTCAATATCACCGATTACACGTTCCGTTTAAGCTATCGTGATCCAGCTAATACCGAGAAATATTTTGATGACGATGAAATGTGGAACAGCGCTCAGGCGATGCTGAAGGGCGCTTGCGACGAATTAGGCTTGGATTATTATGAGGCCGAAGGTGAGGCAGCCTTCTATGGTCCTAAGCTGGACGTTCAAACCAAGACAGCACTTGGTGGCGAAGAGACCATGTCCACGATCCAATTAGACTTCATGTTACCTGAGAAATTTGATTTGAAGTATACTGGCGCAGATGGTCAAGAACACCGTCCGGTCATGATGCACCGGGGCATCGTTGGCACCATGGAACGTTTCATTGCGTACTTGATGGAAATTTACAAGGGCGCGTTCCCAACCTGGTTGGCGCCAACGCAAGTCGAAATCATCCCAGTGAACTTGGATCTACACACGGATTATGCCAAGGATATCCAAAAACAATTGGCGGCAGCCGGTGTCCGAGTCAAACTCGACTTACGTAATGAGAAGATGGGTTACAAGATTCGTGAAGCACAAACTCAGAAGATTCCTTATACCTTAGTTGTGGGTGATGAAGAACTGAAGGCCCAAACAGTTTCCGTCCGGCGTTATGGTGAAAAAGATGCCGCTGACGAACCGATCAAGATTTTCCGCGACAGCATTTTGGATGATATTCATAATTATAGTCGAACAGGTTCTGGCAAAGTCAACGCTGAGATCGAAAGCAAGTTGGACTAAGCGACCTGACGGCAGGAGAGAACGAAGGCACCTTTTGACTCAAACAGAATGACCATGACAAAACCGCCGCTTGTGGCGGTTTTGTTGTCTGCCTTATGCTAGGGTGTTGGACAGAATTGATCCTAGTTGCAATCGAGGCGCGGTGTTGAAACGTGCTCCACACAACTGACTTCTGCGCTTAATTACGCCAGGCTTCCGGAGGCAAAGCCCAGCCTCCAAAATCCTGGCTAGGTTAATGCTCAAAGTCAACCCGTTGTGTTCCGCACTCTGGGGGTTGGTGGGCTGTTTGTTCGCTTGGCAGAAGGTCGGGCTGGGGGTGAGTCAGCCGCGATATTATTGTTGGCGATTTATCGCCTACAATAAGGCCGAGCTTGAAGATTTTCGGTGATTTTCCGAAAAGCTTCAAGTCGTTCCCGCTGCGTTCCACCACCCCCAGCCCGACCTGAAGCCCACTACATCTGCCAACCACCAATACCAGAGCGCAGTGCAGGCCGCGGCCAAACTACATTTGGCGTTCTGATCCTGCTCCAACTCTACGAACGCTCAGCAAGACTCACTGTCAAGGAAATCTGGAAAAACTTCTTGACTTCCATTGTCATTCTAGTTACAATAGAACAGTTGAATTAAGCAGAAGTTCCCGCTTCTCACCCATGTTTCAGACCTCTGGGTATCAAAACGTTATGTTTGCCGAAGAATTATATTTCGCTGCGGGTGCTTTTGCGCTCGCAGCTTTTTGCATGGGTTGACGCATTAGCGTCGACAACTTATGGAGGTGACTTCCCATAGCAAAAGATTTAATCGTTAATGAAAGTATTCGGGCACGTGAAGTTCGCTTGATCGATGCTGAAGGTAATCAGGCCGGAGTCAAGTCCAAGGCCGAGGCGCTACAGATGGCGGAACGCGCTAATCTGGATCTGGTCTTAGTTTCGCCAAACGCGAAACCACCAGTTGCCAAGATCATGGATTATGGCAAGTATCGTTTCGAGTTACAAAAGAAGAATCGTGAGGCTCGTAAGAAGCAAAAGGTCGTCAATATCAAAGAGGTTCGTTTGAGCCCTGGTATCGGCGAGAATGACTTCAATACGAAGTTGAACAATGCCCGGAAGTTTCTAGGCAAAGGTGATAAAGTTAAGGTTTCAATCCGCTTTAGGGGTCGGGCGATCACTCATAAGGAAGTGGGACGTAAAGTTCTCGAGGATCTGGCTGAACAAACAGCCGATATCGCGACTGTCGAATCTCATCCCCGAATGGATGGTCGAAGCATGTTTCTAATGCTTGCACCTAAGGCTGAGAAAAAAGCTTGATCGACATTTACATTACTTTAGGAGGATCTTATCATGCCAAAGCAAAAAACACACCGCGCTTCAGCAAAGCGCTTCAAGAAAACTGCTAGTGGTCAATTAAAGCGGGGCCATGCTTACACAAGCCACCGTTTCCACGGCAAGACGAAGAAACAACGTCGTCAATTAGCAAAAGCAGGTTTGGTATCACGCAGCGATATGCGCCGTATCCGGCAAATGCTTTCTCAAGTTCGTTAGGACTTAGCCATTAATTATATTCGATAGATAGTCTCAAGGAGGAAATTATTATGCCACGTGTAAAAGGCGGTACAGTTACGCGCAAACGTCGTAAGAAAGTTTTAAAATTAGCTAAAGGTTATCGCGGTGCCAAGCATTTACTGTTCAAATCAGCCAATGCCCAAGTCATGAATTCGTATCGTTACGCATTCCGCGATCGTCGTCAGGTCAAACGTGAATTCCGGAAGTTATGGATCGCGCGGATCAATGCGGCTGCTCGTTTGAACGATTTGAACTACAGCCAATTGATGCACGGGTTACGTGTTGCTGGCGTTGATATCAACCGTAAGATGTTAGCAGACATTGCCTATACTGATGCTGCAGCCTTTACTGCAATTGCTGATCAAGCTAAAGCTGCTTTGGCTAAATAAGGTTTCAGATAAATTCAACTCACTCGTTTTCGAGTGAGTTTTTTTGTTACTAGAGTTAACCCACTTATCGGGATCATTTGGTGAATGACTTGCATGGTAAGACTCGATAGGATAGTAAAGTCACGAGATCAGTGCAGATAATCCACGTCCGAAAATTACTGGTTGCTCCTCATTGTGATCATTGTTATCTAGGAGAGGCACATCCAACCAAAGTCTCATGGACGACCTGGCAATTTATCGCTATACTGATCGCAATCAAATCAATTCAGATCGCGAGATGAGAAAATGGAGATTTATCGAGCCAACGAGTTGAACTTCGATTGCCGAGAAGACATTGCAACTATTTTTGCTGAGGGTTTTACCCAATGGCTGGGCTACTTCTCCAAAGATCCCCAAGTGATTGCTCAGGCATTTGCCCATGCTTTTCAACTTGAATATTTTTTTGTAGCGGTGTCAGGTGGACGCGTCGTGGGTATTGTCGCCTGTACGGATTGCCGCCATCTTAGTTTGAAATTTAATAAAAGTGAGTTGCTCAGGCATCTTGGCTGGTTTAAAGGAACAATTGCTGAGCGAGTTTTGCCGCGAGAATTTGCGGCTCCTTTCAAGAATCCACCCAAGAATACTGGTTCGATCGAGTTCGTCAGGGTTGCTGCTCAGGCGAGGAACAGCGGGGTTGCCTCACGAATGTTGAAGACTGTGATCGCACAAACTTCGTACGCCGATTTTATCATTGAGGAAGTTGCTGATACGAATTTGGCAGCGATGGCACTTTATCAAAAATTAGGTTTTATTGAAACGAAAAGACGGCCACTGTCAGTTAAACAGGCGCAAAGAATTGGCATCAACGCTTTTGTATCCTGGAAGCTGACAAAAGATCATTCGACTGTGCTTGTCAACAACTAGGCGACACCGACATAAAAATAGGCTGATCAAAATATCCGTGTGGTTCATGCTGAGAAACGCTAGATCCAGACGGCCGAATCAAATATGGTCAGGTCAATAATGTGGCTAAATCGAACCTGAGGTGATCACGATGAATAACATTTTTTTATCTTGGTTTGTCTGTGAATGTGTTAGGACCACGAATGATGGTCTAGTCCTATCTGAATGGATCCAGCGATTCTAAGACGTGGCTCTGAGCTAGACCAATCATTATTAGTCGTTCTAACACCTCAGTAAAGTGAGGTTAAAATTTTTGGGCGGTCAACATTGGTCTGGTCGCTAGACGGTACACAAGCTTTTTGAATTCGGTTATTTACTGATCTAGCAGGGATTTTACTGCGCGAAAGCACTTGCATTTCTGAATTTAATATGCTAAATTAACAATGTTAACAATATTGTTTCATGTGACTAGATGATACTAGGCATGGAAGAGCGCTCGAGGAGTGATCCTCGTGGACTTTTTCATGCCTTTTTGCTTTAATGAAAATAATAGACATCCTAGGGCACATGGAGCAGGCATCTGCAGATGAGGTAGAAATGAAAATCAAGAAAGTCCTCAATCAAAACGCGGTCTTGGTCACTGACGACGGTCAGGAAAAAGTCGCGATCGGTAAGGGAATCGGTTTTGGCAAGAAAAGAAATGATCTGGTCTTTAAACGTCAGATCGAGCGCATGTTTGTCATGGCGCCGGAAGGGCAATTGAAGCTGCAAGATCTTCTGAGTCAAATCGATGAGAAATATTTGTTTGCGGCCGAGCATATCATTGACCACGCTGAAACAGTGCTGATGGAACAACTCAATGAGCATGTTTTGATCGCGTTGACTGATCACTTGTCGTTCTCGGCGGAAAATATTCGTAATGGGATCGTGATCCGCAATAAATTGTTGCGCGAGATCGAAGTGTTGTATGGTGAGGAATTTAGTATCGCGCAGTGGGCGGTGGAGTATCTGAATAAGGAACTGCATATTCCTTACACCTATGACGAAGCGGGCTATATCGCGATCCATTTGCATAGTGGGCGTGGTGATCGCGTGCGGAAGAAGCGCGAAAGTATTCGCGAAGTCATGATCGTTTCTGATGTGATCCAATTGATCGAGCGGGAATTGAATCTGGATATTCATTCAGAGGCGATGGCCTTGAATTATTCACGGTTGGCAAATCATTTACGTTTATTGATGAAACGCTATTATTACCAAGAGTATGCGGTTTTGGATCAAGAAATCGTTCAAATGGTCAAACGCAAGTATCCGGAAAGCTATGGTATCGCCAAGAAAATCCGGGTCTTGTTGACAAAGAAATATCAGATGTCGATGACGTCTGAGGAACTTGGGTATATTGCAATCCACATTGAACGCCTGCGATTGACGCGGACACGGCCGGATCAGGGTGATCCGGAATCAGGCGACAGTCCAGCGTCGGAATCAGGGCATGATCAACAGGAGGAGTAAATTTTATGAAAGCTTATATGCAAAGAATGGGTCGCTCGTTGATGCTACCCGTCGCAACTTTGCCAGTAGCGGCATTATTTATGGGGATCGGTTATTGGATCGACCCACAAGGCTGGGGCGGTAACAACGTTATTTCCGCCTTCTTGCTCAAAACAGGGAGTACGATCCTTGACAACTTGGGTATTTTGTTCGCAGTGGGCTTGGCTTACGGGATGTCGAAAGATAAGGATGGCGCCGCGGCGCTTTCTGGATTGGTCGCTTTCCTGACACCATACACCTTGTTACAACCAGGCGCAGTTGCGATGTTCTTCCGGATGGATGTCAAGAATGTTAACATCGCCTTCAGCGCGATCAACTTCAAGAACGTCTTTATCGGGATCTTGGCAGGTTTGGTTGCCGCAGCGTTGTATAATCGCTTTAGCGGCACGAAACTACCGATGGCCTTGGCCTTCTTCAGTGGGAAACGGCTGGTGCCGATCGTGACCGCTGGGACCATGGCGTTGGTTTCACTGTTGTTACTGTTCATTTGGCCACCAGTTTATACCGGCTTAGTTAACTTTGGTGAATTCATTTCTGGGTTAGGCGCTGTTGGTGCTGGCCTTTATGGCTTCTTCAACCGTTTGCTGATCCCAACTGGGTTACATCATGCTTTGAATAACGTGTTCTGGTTCAACTTGGCTGGGATCGATGACATCGGTAAATTCTGGGCTAGCCAAGGGACTAAAGGCATTACCGGGATGTACCAAGCTGGGTTCTTCCCAGTGATGATGTTTGGCTTACCTGCTGGGGCTTTGGCAATTTACCAGTGTGCTCGCCCTGAGAAAAAGAAAGTTACAGCTTCCTTGATGTTGGCAGCGGCGTTCGCTTCCTTCTTTACAGGTGTGACTGAACCATTGGAATTCTCTTTCATGTTCGTTGCTTGGCCATTATATGTGGTTCATGCTGTTTTAACAGGTATCTCTATGTTCCTCGCGGCAACTTTCCATTGGACTGCCGGTTTCAACTTTAGTGCTGGGATGGTCGACTTTATCTTAAGCCTCCGGGTGCCGATCGCCAACAAGCCATACATGCTGTTGGTGCTGGGCCTGATCATGGGCGTTGTTTATTACTTTACTTTCCGTTTCGTGATTACCAAGTTCAATTTGATGACACCTGGTCGTGAAGCCGACGATGTTGCCGGTGAAGAAGCTGAGGACCTTGATACCAACGTTGCAGGTGAAGACAAGTACGGTCGTTTGGCGCGGCGGATCTACACCGCATTAGGTGGCGCTGAAAACGTGACTTCGATCGATAACTGTACCACACGGCTCCGTTTGATGGTGAAAGATACCGACAAGGTCGATGTTGCTAAGATCAAAGCGACCAATGTTCCTGGGGTCAAAATCATTGATAAAACCAATATTCAAGTTATTGTCGGAACCGATGTACAATTCGTCGCCGATGAAATGAAGCGTTTGGCCAACGGTGGCGTGGCGGTTGCCGCTGATGCAGCTGCAGTCGTTGCTCCGGCAAAGAAAGAAATCGCCAAGAAGATCGACGTTTACGCCGTCGCAAATGGTGACGCCGTCGCAATCACTGAAGTTCCTGATGATGTCTTTGCGCAAAAGATGATGGGTGATGGTTTCGCCATCAAGCCAACTTCTGGTGAGATCTTCGCGCCAGTTGCTGGGATGATCACCAGTGTTTTCCCAACGAAACACGCAGTGGGCATCAAGACTGATGCTGGTCTCGAAGTGTTATTGCATATGGGGATCGACACCGTTAGCTTGAAGGGCGAACCATTTACCGTTTATGTTGAAGCAGGCCAAGAAGTTGCTCGTGGTCAATTGATCGCTTTAGTTGATCTTGAAGCGCTGAAGGCCGCTGGCAAGCATGCGGAAATGATCGTTGCTTTTACCAATGCGGATGCGGTCAAAGATTTGGAATTGACCACTGGCAAGACGGTCAAAGCTAATGACATTCTCGGTTCTGTCGAAGCAAAATAAGTGTTAAGAAATACAGTGTTGCCGGCACCAGTTGCTGCTGGCAACCTAGTTGATTGATCTAGCCAAGCAGTTCGTTCATCATTCCTTAAGGAGTGTTAGCGAACTGCTTTTTTGTTCACTGATTTGACAGAGAATAATAAAAAAGCGGTCGCGTGCACTAGCCCACTTCGCTGAAAGTCAGTTTCCTGTTTTCATTTTTATGCCAATTTTTTCAGAAAAAACTTACGCAGGCTGAGAAATTCTGGTAGAGTAATCACTTGTGCTGTTAAAGACAGTGAATTTGAAGAATTGGGAGTGTACATATTTATGGAAACAAGGACCAATAAAAAACCGACCTTGATCATGATCGGCCTCTTACTTGGCGGCTTCGTTGGGATGTTCAGCGAGACTGCCTTGAATATTGCCTTACCACAATTAGAACAGGATTTAAATGTCAATACAGGAACGATCCAATGGTTGGTCACCGGCTATTTATTAATGGTTGGCGTCGTTTTACCGCTATCCAGCTTATTGACCAAACATTTTACGACTCGCCAATTGATTATTTTCGCCTTGAGCGATTTTATTGTTGGCGCGGTCATTTCAGCTTTAGCATCGGGCTTTACAGTGCTCTTGATCGGCCGGATGATCCAAGGAATCGCGACCGGCTTGATGTTACCGCTGATTTTTACAGTTCTATTAGCAATCTATCCGCCGGAAAAGCGGGGCGGCGCTATGGGGCTAGTTGGCTTGGTGATCATGTTCGCGCCGGCCGTGGGTCCGACCATTGCCGGTCTGATCCTAGGTGCTTTATCTTGGCACTGGATCTTTTGGTTGTTTGTGCCATTGTTGGCGGTGGCATTGGTGATCTCCATGATTTTCATGGAAAATGTCGTTCCGTTGACCAAACCAAAAGTTGATTTTCTGTCGATCGTCGGTTCGACTGTGGGCTTTGGTGGTTTGGTGATCGGGGCCAGCTTGGCAGGAGATCGCGGCTGGTTAGACCCCTTGGTCTTGATCAGCCTGATCGTGGGTCTGATCAGTTTAGTTTGGTATGGCCGCCGCCAGTTGCAGTTGGCGGCGCCAGTGCTCAACCTGCGGGCTTTCGGTGTCCGGCGGTTTAGTTTAGGGACTGTTTTAGTGATGATCGATTTTGGGATCATTATGTCTTCCATGTATTTATTGCCGATGCTTTGGCAAAAAGGCTTAGGGGTCCCAGTTGCATTGACCGGCGCGCTCATGTTGCCAGGTGGTTTGGTCAACGCCCTTGTTTCCGCAACCTCGGGCCGCTTGTTCGACCGTTATGGGGCAAAACATTTGACTCGGATCGGCTTTCTATTGAGCTTTCTCGGTGCACTTCTGTTGTTGCTGACTTCAACGCAAAGTAGTTATATCTATGTGGTGATCGCGCATATGATCTTAATGGTCGGTGCGCCATTGGCCATGTCGCCAGCGCAGACATATGGGTTGAACGCATTGACAGGCGCTTTGGCTGCTGATGGCAGCACGATTTTGAACACGTTACAACAGATCTTAGGGGCTTTGGCCACGGCAGTTGCGACCAGCTTGTTGGCTTGGGGACAGGCACGGGCTAGTGTGTCTGGCGCTGCTGGCTTCATTTACGGAACACATGCCGGCTTCACTTTTACGCTGATCTTTGCATTGATCGGTTTCATTCTAGCCTTTCAAGTTAAAGATGGGCAGGTAGATCAAATGCCCGTGAAAATCGACGACTGAGATCTAATAAATCAAAAAGAGTGCGAACCACCCCCGGGTAGCTCCCGAGCACTAGCCTAGCAATTGCTTTGGAAGCCGAACTTTGCTTCCAAAACAATTGCGTAGCTAAGCGCAGAAGTCAGTTGTGCACAGCACGTTTTAAAAACAAGCTCGCAACTGTTTGGTTGTGGGCTTGTTTTGTTCTAATCGGCGATCCTAGAAATCTGTTGGTCCCGGCTTAGTAAACGATCGAGATAACGGCTCAAAGTATTATTCCTGATTACTTTCGGTCAGGTTGATTTGAAGTGTTAGGGCAGTTCGTAGTTTCCCTTTGCTGAGTCAGGATTTATGCATTATTATGATCGCGTCAGTTGTTTGCAGTTGGCTGGCTTAGATTTGCGGTAAGTTCTGACCGTTGTTACTGTTTTCAAGAGCTGATATGGTATAATTGCTGTTGATTGGAGTGATTCGATGTCCATTGCCACATATCGTATGTATTCTAAAGCTCTAAATAAACAAACTCAGTTTAATCTATATTTGCCTTCAAAGCGTTTAGAGCGTCAGCCAGTCTTGTTTCTACTTCACGGTCTTTCTGATGATTACGCGGCTTGGTTAACGTTGAGTTCACTAGCGCGCTATGCTGGTCAATATCCCTTTGCGATCGTGATGCCAGATGCAGGTCGAAGTTATTATACAAATTTGCCGAATGGTGAACGTTATTGGGATTACTTAACGGAAGAATTGCCGCTCTATCTAAAAACTTGGCTGGAATTTCCCCTGACCAGAAGCACAACGTTTGTTGCCGGGCTTTCCATGGGCGGCTATGGTGCTTTTAAAATGGGCCTGACTTATCCAGAACGTTTCGGTGCTGCGGCTAGTTTATCTGGTCGGTTGGATATCGCGGCGACTTGGGCAGACCGTTCTTCTTATTTTGATGCCGTTTTTGGTTCGCAGGAAAAATTTCAGAGTGGTCAGGATAATTTGTTGAATCTGCTAGCTAATCAGCAGGTCACACGACTGCCTTTGTTACAATATATTGGGGCCGAGGATCATCTTTTGGAAAGTAATCGGACATTTCGAGCCTTTAGCCGACAATATTTGGAGAAACTAGATTATCGCGAACAAACCGGTAATCATAATTGGGCTTTCTGGGATACTTATTTACCATCGACTTTGACTTGGCTGACTGAACGTTATCAACAATTAAATAGTTAGATATTGTTATAATAAGCATTCAGAAAAACAGACTGACCGCGATCATGGTCAGTCTGTTTTCAAAATAAGGCGCGGTTAGTCGACTTTTTTCGGTTTTGTAGGTGAAAGGCCCTGAGCCCAGTCCCAGACAAGCACGTATTTACCTTGATGAGGTTCGCTTGTCCGCTGATGAGCCTGACGTAACCCTGTTAGAGTTGCTGGTAAGATCTCCGCAAGCCGCAGGAAAAGTGGGCGTTGTTGACATTGATCGGACCAAAATTTCAACGCCACACCATCCGCCAGCTCACGCCGATAGCCAACATCGATCAGTTGGACTTGCTCATCATCGACTTGGGTCGGCGCGCCATTGAAACGAATGATCTGACCAGCTGGGGCGACCAAACGTGCTGCGAGACCATGATCTTGGCCACCCATACCAGTATTGAAGACGACCGTTGCCTGGTGTTCCCAATCATTGGTTGCCGGTAATTGGTCATAGGGGACGAACTTGCTGAGACCCGGTTGCGTTATTTCTGATTGGTGGCGATGATTGGCTACCCCAATAACGGGATTGCCAGCTTGTTGGGCGATTTGCGCTAAGAGACCGCCAACTGCGCCAGTAACGCCAATGATCGCCACGGTAGTGTGGGCGGGGACTTGAGCAAAATGAAACCAAGCATTATAGGCAGCAATCCCTGGGGTCGGCAAACAAGCGGCGACGGCTGGGTCCAGCAGGTGCGGTAATCGAATCGTTTTACTGACGCCGGCGATAACAAATTCACTATCAGCGCTGTGGGGGCGATGGGCAATGACCCAGTCACCGATCGCAAATTCAGTGACTTCTGCGCCTAGAGCGGTGACTTTCCCCACGAGATCGCTACCTAAGTATTGTGGTTTTTCCAGAGGCACTTGGGCGAATTGACCTGCACGCAAAGCGACATCGTAGGGATTGACTGGAAAATAAGCGACTCTGATCTGGACTTGGTGTTTCTTAGGTTGCGGGATCGGAACTTGATAAGCCTGCAAAACACTGGGGTCACCATATCGACTAAATCCAAAGCTGATCATCAACAACACTCCTTTACTCCAGCATAAGAGAAATAAACGAAAATTACGAATATAAAGTTTGCTCAACTTGAGATCAAAGGACTAACAACTTAATTGTGTTTTAGCAAGGGACGCTTTATAATTAGTAGAAGAAAAACGAGGTGGAACATGGCTTTTTTTAAACCAGATTGGTTACTTACTAGCATTTATGCCTTGCGACCGATCGACTTGAAACGTAATGGCATCAATACGATTTTAACAGACTTAGATAATACCCTGATTGCTTGGCATGAACCGGAATCTTCGGGACAATTACGAGCTTGGCTGGCGGAGATGGCCCAAAGCCAGATCCAGGTCATCGTTATTTCTAATAATAATGCCAAAAGGGTCGCGCGTGCTGTCGCCGATTTGGATATTCCTTTTATCCATAGTGCACGCAAACCACTGCCTTCAGGTATTAAGCGAGCTTTACGGCAATTTAAGCTGGAACCGCAGCAGACGATCATGGTCGGCGATCAACTACTGACAGATGTGCAAGCGGGACATTTGGCCGGGGTGCGGACGGTCATGGTCAAGCCCCTGGTGGAAACAGACAGCTGGGTCACGCTGTTTAGCCGATTCATGGAAGGTTTTATTATGAAGCACTATGCGCGTAAAGACGCGCAATTTAAATGGCGGGAGCGATTGGATGACTGAAGCATTATATTGTATTGGCTGTGGCGCACAGCTGCAGAGTACGGATCCACAGGGGGCAGGGTATATCCCGGCGGCCGCCTTGGCGAAACAACAGGCTAGTGGCAATGATACTTATTATTGTCAGCGCTGTTTCCGCTTGCGGCACTATAACGAAATTGCCGATGTCGCCATTGATGACGATGAATTCACACGTTTGCTGAATAGTTTGGGGCAGAAGAAGGCCTTGATCGTCAATGTGGTCGACCTGTTCGATTTCGATGGCAGTGTGATTCCTGGGTTGCACCGTTTTGTCGGGAAAAACCCGGTGATTTTAGTGGGCAACAAGGCGGATCTTTTGCCCCATAGTGTTCGCCGCGCCCGGGTGACCGATTGGCTCAAACGTCAAGCGGCCGTTCAAGGGTTGCATCCGATCGCCACGCTGTTGACCAGCGCTAAGAAGAATTTCCAGCTTGATGAGTTGCTGGCGACGATCGAGAAATATCGGCAACACGGTGACGTTTATGTGGTCGGTACCACCAATGTGGGCAAGTCGACCTTGATCAACGCGATCATTAAAAGCACCGTCGGCAATCAAGATGTGATCACGACCTCGCAATTTCCTGGCACGACTTTGGACCAGATCCAGATCCCTTTGGCTGATGGTCATGACTTGATCGACACGCCAGGTATCATTAATGGCACTCAGATCGCCCATTTGTTGGCGAAGGATGAACTGCATTACATTAGCCCGCAAAATGAACTCAAGCCGAAGATTTTCCAACTGACGCCACCACAAACGCTATTTTTAGGCGGCTTGGCGCGCTTAGATTTTGTTTCCGGCCAGCGTGCTAGTTTGGCGGTCTACGTTGAGAACAATTTATTGGTTCATCGAACCAAGACAGCCACTGCGGCGGAGTTTTATGATAAACACGCCGGGGAGTTATTGACGCCCCCTGCGGATGTCAGCAAGATGCCCGCCTTTAAACGGCACACATTCGCTATGAAAGAGGCGCAAGATCTGGTGATTGCCGGGTTAGGCTGGATCAAATTACCACCAGCAAGCCACTTTGACTTGTATTTGCCTGCTGGTGTTGGTTTTAGTCTGCGGAATCCAATCGTTTAGGAGAGATGTTATGTTAACGAGTAAACAGAAACGCTATATCAAAAGCCAAGCTAACCGGTTGAGGCCCTTAGTCCATGTGGGTAAAAACGGGGTCAACGAAGCTTTTTTGACCGATTTGCGCCGGGCATTTGCCACTCGCGAGCTGATCAAGGTCAACTTGCTACAGAATGCGCCAGTCACGACTGAAGCAGTTGTTACCGCGGTCAGTGAGATCTCAGATGTCACGGTGGTCCAAGTCTTAGGTCGGGTTCTGACGATTTATCGACCTTCCCACAAGGAGAAATATCAACAGTTATCCACGGAAGTGAACGCGATCAAATGACGCATTTAACGGAACAGGCCGTGACAGTCACGCCAGCGCCACAAGTTAAATTAGCGCCCACCGATCAGCCGCGTCATTGTGTGGGGATCGTCGGCGGCACTTTCAACCCCGTTCACAATGGGCATCTGGTCATGGCTGATCAAGTGATGCAACAATTGAAGCTGGAGCGGGTCCTCTTCATTCCTGACGCGAACCCGCCACACGTTGATCACAAAACAGCAATCAGCGCCAAGGATCGAGCGGCGATGGTGGCGCTGGCGATCCAGCATCATCCCGGGTTCGAGCTGGACACACTGGAGATCGCCCGCGGTGGCAAAAGTTATACTTATGACACCTTGGTTGAATTGAAACGGCGCCATCCTGAGAATGATTATTTCTTGATTTTAGGCGCGGATATGATTGCTTATCTACCCAAATGGTATCGGATCGCGGACTTGGCCAAATTGGTCACATTCGTTGGTGTCCGTCGACCAGGTTTTCCTGTCAAAAGTAAGTATCCCGTGATCTGGGTGGACGCGCCGCAGTTGGCGACCAGTTCGACGCAATTGCGGCAACTGGTCGCTCAAGGCCGCTCGATCCGGTATTTAGTCCCAGACGCAGTCGCCAGTTATATCAAAGAAAAGGGGCTTTATCATGCCTGATCAATATTCCTATTCATCGGCTCGTTTCGCCGAATTGGTCCCGATGACCCGCCAGCAATTGGTTGAAAAATTACGCGGCCAACTTAGCGACTATCGCTTCAACCATTGCTTGCGCGTGGAACAAACCGCAATGGCGTTAGCAGCGGAAAATGGCGTTGACATTACCCAGGCGGGGATCGCGGGGTTGCTCCATGATTACGCCAAGGAGAAATCTGACGCCGAATTTAAGGCGATGATCGCCAAACACCAGCTGGATACTGAATTGTTGGCTTATGGCAATAATATTTGGCATGGTGAAGTTGGTCAGTACTTCATCGCCGAAGAATTAGGCGTGACTGATCCCGAGATTTTAAGCGCGATCGCCCATCACACTTCTGGCGCCGCCCAGATGTCGACCTTGGACAAAATCATTTTCGTCGCGGATTATGTGGAGCCCGGGCGGGATTATCCGGGCGCGGCGGCGGCCCGAGCCTCAGTTGCGGCGGGCTTGGACGCGGCCGTGGCTTATGAACTGGATCATACCTTGATCCACTTGATCGACAAACAACAGCGAGTTTATCCGGCGATGTTTGCCGCGTACAACCAATATGGTCTTAAACAGGAGGAACATTAGTGATCAGTAGCGAAGAAATTTTAAAAACAGCGGTGATTGCCGCCGATGATAAACGCGCCGAAGATATTGTGGCGTTAGATATGCGCAAGGTCAGTCTCTTGGCCGATTATTTCGTGATCATGCATGCAGGTTCAACCCGGCAGGTCGAAGCAATCACCGATGAGATCGTCAATAAAGTTACCAAATCCGCGCCCGTAGATTGCCACGTGGAAGGCAAGAAGGATTCTCAGTGGGTCTTGATCGATTTCAAAGATGTGGTGATCCATATCTTTACGGAAGAAACGCGTGAATTTTACAACTTAGAGAAGTTGTGGGCCGACGCGCCTTTGGTTGATTTAGGCGAATGGGTCAAGGCATGATGTACCAGACTTTTGCCTATTATTATGATCTGCTGATGGACAAGAGTCTCTACCAGCAGTGGCTAGACTTTACGGAACAACGCGTCGGCGCCTTGGCAGGTCAACAAATTCTTGACTTGGCCTGTGGTACCGGCGATTTGGCGTCT
Source organism: Lapidilactobacillus luobeiensis (assembly GCF_024345205.1). Taxonomy (GTDB): domain Bacteria; phylum Bacillota; class Bacilli; order Lactobacillales; family Lactobacillaceae; genus Lapidilactobacillus; species Lapidilactobacillus luobeiensis. The sequence continues at coordinate 40,481 of NZ_BROC01000006.1, forward strand.
CTTTATGCCCAACGCCAACAGGGTAACGGTCAAGTTTACGGTGTTGATCTGTCTGAGGAAATGCTCAGTTTGGCCAGTCAGCGGGTGGCCAATGATCAAGTCGATGTGACCTTACTTCAGGGTGATTTTCGCCAACTGAGCCAGCTGGATCTGCCTCCGTTGGATCTGGTGACTTGTTATGACGATTCGCTCTGTTATTTGACCAACTTAAGCGATTTGACCACCACTTTCAAGCAAGTGGCGCAAGTTTTGGCCCCGCAAGGCACGTTTTTGTTCGATTTGCACTCCCTTTATCAGGTCAATGAAGTTTTCCCTGGGTATATGTACAATTATCGTGAAGAAGACTGGGCCTTTATGTGGGCCAGTTTCGCCGGAGAAGCCAGCAATAGTGTGACTCATGATCTGACTTTCTTCGTTTGGGATGACGCGCTGGGCGGCTATGACGCCTTGAACGAGACTCATCATGAGCGCACCTATCCGTTAGCGACCGTCGAAGCCGCGTTACAAACGGCCGGCTTCACGCAGATCCAAACATTCGGTGGTTTCACTGGTGAGGCGATAACCGCCGCAACGCCGCGCTGGTTCGTTCAAGCGCAACGAGGCTAGGCGATGACGGAACTACAGGCCTGTGGGATCATCGCTGAATACAATCCGTTTCATCGCGGGCATGCTTACCAACTCCAGCAAGCCCGGCAAAAAAGTGGCGCAGCTTGTCTGATCGTGGCCATGTCGGGAAATTACGTCCAACGCGGTGAACCGGCGATCGTTGATAAATGGCAGCGGGCGCGTTTGGCGTTGGCCCACGGCGCGGATATCGTGGTGGAGCTGCCGTTTGCGGTCAGTTGTCAGCCGGCGGATCGGTTTGCGACCGGCGCCTTAGCGATTTTAGCGGCGCTTGGTTGTGATACTCTGGCCTTTGGTACGGAAACGCCGACTTTTGATTATCAGGATTTCGTTCAGCGGGTCTGGCCCCGATCTCAGCAACAACGGTTTGCTGTGGATTATACGAAAACCTACGCCACCCAATGGAACGAACTCTTACAACAAGAAATGGGTTCAATGGTGGCGGCGCCCAATCAACTACTAGCCTTGAGTTATGCCATTGCCAATGCCCAATTGGCTCAGCCGTTGACTTTGTTGCCGCTAAAGCGAGTGGGGGTTGATCACGATCAGGACAGCAGTGGTCATGACCAACACGGCCAGGCTTTTGCTAGTGCTTCTTACTTGCGGCGCCAATTGTTGCAAGGTCAAACTGCGGCGATCGGTCCGTTTGTGCCTTATGATCCCCAAGTGATTCAAGGACCATTCTTGGCGGCAGACCAATTATGGCCATGGTTGCATTACCGGCTGACCACGACTTGGCCCCAAGAGTTGGCCTCGATTTACCAAATGTCAGAAGGTCTAGAATATCGGTTTTGGGAGCAAAATTTGCAGAGTCAAAATTGGTCTGATTTCTTACGCCGGGTCAAGTCGAAACGGTATACCTATGCCCGCTTACGGCGGTTGGCGCTGTACACCTTGCTCAATGTCACGGCGACGGAGATCAAGCAAGCCCTGACGCAACAACCCCAATTGCGGTTGTTAGGCTTCACCGCCGCCGGGCAGCAGTATCTCCATCAGCAACGGTCGAACTTAGCGGCGCCCTTGATCACGCGCGTTACCGCCGCGGCTGGCGCGCCTCAGGGACCCTTAGGCTTGCAGATCCGCGTCGATCGCTTGTACGAGCAATTGTCTGGGCGCGAACAGAATTTTAAACAACAGATCATCATAAAAAAATGAGGTGTCGAAAATGACTTTAAGATTTCCAATTGACCAGCTGCAAAAATACCAGCGCAAGGCGATTCAGATCGATGAGACCTTAATGCCCGAAACTTCTTTAAAGCAACGTTATCCCCAATTGATCGGGGCATCCGCTTTTCAAGTCAGCGGGACGTTGCAGGCAGAAGGTGAAGGTTGGCGCAGTCGCTTGCAGGTGAGTGGCCAGCTGACCGTGCCTTCAACACGAAGTTTGGCCCCAGTGGCCCTACCATTAGACTTACGGATTGACGAGCTTTATCTGGATCAGGAGCTGGCAGTCGCCGAGTTGGAAGAAGATGAAGCCACACCAACAGAGAGTAATGAGGATATCATTATTCCCATCGTCAACGGTGAGATCGATTTGGCCAGCGCCATCGAAGATAATCTTCTTTTGGCGATCCCTACCCAGATCTACACGCCAGCAGAAGACGCTGGTGAAGCGTTGCCGACTGGCGAGGGGTGGGAAGTGCTGAGTGAGGCTGATTTCGCTGCCGCTGCCGCTGCTCAAGCCAATCAACCAAATCCAGAATTTGCTAAATTGAAAGTTTTATTCGATCAGCAAAAGCAGGATGAAGCCAAGCAAGAGCCAGACGAAAATGATTCCAAATAGGTTGGCCGGACCAGCCGATCGGTTATCAGGCTCGCCTGATGTGCGTTAGGCAGAAAAAGCAGGGAGCTGCTTTTTTATTTTTTTAGAAATCCGGATTCATAGCGCTTTCACAGTGTCCTTTCGCTATGAATTTTGCTTGTTTTTTGTTAGGATAGAGATGTTTGAGAATCAAAGCGGTTAGGCCGCGCAGGTAAGAACTAAATAAATTGGAGGCAATGATTCATGGATAAACCACAAATTGGCGTCATTGGTATGGCCGTCATGGGAAAGAATTTAGCGCTAAATATCGAAAGCCGTGGTTATACTGTTGCGATCTATAATCGGACTGGCAGTAAGACCGAGGCTGTTGCCAAAGAACATAGTGATAAGAAATTAGTGCCAAGTTACACGATCGAAGATTTTGTCGCTTCCTTGGAGAAACCGCGGCGGATCATGATGATGGTCAAGGCTGGTGCCGGTACCGATGCAGTTATTAAGCAATTGTTGCCCCTGTTGGACAAAGGCGATGTTTTGATCGATGGTGGTAACACCTTCTTCAAAGACACCATGCGTCGCAATATTGAATTGGATAAGTCAGGGATCAACTTTATTGGTATGGGGGTTTCTGGTGGCGAACTTGGCGCCTTAGAAGGACCTTCCTTGATGCCTGGTGGCCAGAAGGAAGCTTATGATCTAGTCGCACCGATCCTAGAACAGATCGCCGCAAAGGCTGACGATGGTGCACCTTGCGTCACTTATATCGGTGCGAATGGTGCCGGTCATTATGTTAAAATGGTCCACAATGGTATTGAATACGGCGATATGGAATTGATCGCCGAAGTTTATAATATCTTGCGCCGGGTCTTAGGCTACAGTGTTGAAGAATTGGCGGACATCTTCAAGGAGTGGGATCAAGGCGAATTGCAGAGCTATTTGGTCGAGATCACCGCAGATATTTTGACGCGCAAGGATGATCTTGGCACTGGTAAGCCAGTTGTTGATGTTATTTTGGACGCTGCTGGCAATAAAGGTACTGGGAAGTGGAGCTCTCAAGAAGCGTTGGCTGTCGGCGTTCCCCAATCGCTGATCACAGAAGCAGTTTATGCTCGCTATATTTCCGCATTGAAAGATGAGCGGGTCACGGCCAGCAAAATTTTACACGGTCCAGAACCAAAATTAGCAGCCAACGTTGATAAAAAAGCTTTGGTAGAAAAAATCCGTCAGGCACTTTATTTCAGCAAGATCATGAGCTATGCTCAAGGTTTCGAACAAATGTTAGCTGCTGCTAAACATTACGATTGGACATTAGACTTCGGTAAAATCGCGGCGATTTGGCGGGAAGGCTGCATCATTCGGGCGCAATTCTTGCAAAAAATCACCTCGGCCTATGATCAAAATGCCGATTTACAGAATTTGCTTTTGGATCCATATTTCACTGATATCGCTGAAAAATATCAAGAAGCAGTTCGTGACGTCGTTGCCTTAGCCGTTAAGAATGGCGTACCAACACCAGCGCTGAGTGCGGCAATCAATTATTACGATTCTTATCGTGCAGAAGTCCTACCAGCCAACTTGACCCAAGCACAACGGGATTACTTTGGCGCACACACTTATCTGCGCAATGATCGCGAAGGCGTCTTCCACTATACTTGGTACGAGGAACAATAGAAAAACTAAAGTAAATTAATTAAGCTTATCCCACGTTTAGAGCGATTTCTAAACTTCGGGATAAGCTTTTTTTCGTTTAATCTTCATTAGTTTTCATTAGAATTGTGGTACAAATTGTGGTACATGGTCCCTTGTACCACAATTTCTGTATCGGTTGGTATTGCTGGGCTGAAGCCTTTCGAAACATTCAGGCTTGCTCCCTCTGTCGGACGAGTATAGTCAGCCGTCATTTGCACGCTTGAGTGACCCAGATAATGCATTACATCTATTTGTGGAACTCCATGCGCAATAGTTTCTGTTGCAAAATAATGGCGGAACATATGTGGATGCATTTTGATTCCAACTTTTGTGCTAATTGTTTTGCACAGATAAGTCAGGTGAAGTACTCCGGAAGGATCGCCATTTTGTTTGACCCACAACCAAGGAGTGGATTCAGTATCTTTATGACCGGCAGTCCGACGTAAATTGGCAGTTTCAATAGAATTCTCCAGTGCGTTTACTGATTCACCTGTCATCACAATTTTACGATAGCTGGTTTTCGTTTTTAGCTCGCCGCCATTGGGCTCGTTAACGCTGCGTTGATAATCAATATTTACAACTGCATATCTCTCTTTAGTAATTTGATTCTCTTTAATTTCAATTGAGGTAGTTCGCAGACCGTTAATTTCGCCGCGACGCATGCCAGAGTTCGCCAAGATAAAAATCATGTTGTAATCATACGGATTCAAATTTTCTTTTGCGCACTTCATCCATTTGTTGAAGTCTATCGGCTCAATTGATTTGTTTTTAGCGTCTTTGCCTGAGTAGTCTAAGCCTCTAATGCGGTTGCTTCCCAACAGCTCTTGGCTGACAGCATAGTTAATAATCAATGAGAGAGTACCATACGCAGACCTGATTGTGTCATGGGCTAATTCACTCTGTGATAGACTATCAAGCCAGGATTGGACGACAGGGCGCTTTATTTTGGATAAGAAATAATTTCCGAGTGCTTTTTTGATATAGGTGTCGTAGTTCATCTTTTGCGAATCAGCTGTTGAAGTGCGCCACCGACCTAGTCGTTCTTTTTCAGAAACCATCTGACGCCAAACTTGCTCTAATTTGACTTTGTCAGCTGATAGGTTGTCAAAATTCTTTAGCGCTAAATCAGATTCGAATTTCTTTAGGACAATATCAGCTTCTCGCCACGTTTTATAGCCAGACTTGCTAAACTGTTTATAATTTCCCACGGTGTCTTTATAACCGCGTCGCACACCAAATCGCTTACCTTGATCAGTTGGGTACTCGTAAAGATTTGGGTGATTCTTAACTTTTGTCCATTTTCTCATTATCGTTACTCCCTTCGTGATGTGTTATTTAATACGCCAAAAAACACGCACGTATGTTCTTTTAAACTGTAAAAAAATAGGCGGTACATAATTTCTATTAAGTTATTCTTCCGGATTAAGATCCATCTCAGCAATAGAATCATCAAGTTGTTCCATGACACCTTCAGCTTCAAGTTTGCTAGTCCAGGACGAACGATTTTCAGGTTTCTTTATGCTGTTGCGGACATTGCTATAAACATTTTCAACTAACTCTTCCCAAAGCTTGTCTGCCTGACGGGCAACCACTGTTTCGTTATATCGCTTAGCTGGCGCACGCTTCAAATTTTTTTGTCTGCAGATCAATCGCTTTTTCTAAAAATCTGTCTTTTGCTGAGGTAATTGATTCAAAGTAGTCGAAAAACTCTTTCTCGTTCATTTCTTGACCTCCTTATGATCAAAGCCTCGGTTAAGAATCGCACTTAACTATGCCACTAGGCGAGGTTAAAAATAAATATTACAGTTAAATCAGATGATTGAAAAACCCTTTTTTATGGGTTATAATTAATCATAAGTTAAGGGTCAATCCGTAGGCAAACCCTTTACTGCCTTGCCGTCTAGCTCAGTCACTCGTGTGGCCTTGAGCTTTTTTTGTTGGGCAAAATCGCCATTAACTAATAAATCATATCCCACAAATAATTTACGATAAAATGTTTTTAAACTGGTGTTTTCTTTTACAGCATTTTCAAATCCGTCTAACGCTGTATTTATTACATAGTCAGATAATTCTGTTTTGGGAATTCTTTTCAGATTATAGGTTATAACGGAAATACATTTGGGTGTTCCTAGTGGAAACACTTTGAAAATTTCGTCTAAACTATTGAATTTCTTACGATCATATCTTCCAACAGAGTTAATAATACTATCTAGATTTGGATAACATCTGATTTTATTTTCCAGCTTAAATAGTTCATCGTCTTTGAGTTTTAAAGTATCTAAATCGACACTATTCCAGTATTTTGCAAATGGAACTTTAGTTTTTCTGTCTCCCTGATGTGCTGCGAATGACAAGGCAACAGCAGGTAAATAGTTGTTAGTGTTCAGAAAATAATCCTTGATATAGCTTAATAGGTCCGGATATACATAAATATATTTTTTATCGCCTAAGGCAACAACAATATGTTTGCCCTGATTAATTTGATCATCAATTTTGTCAAGGTTTTCTACAGATACTAAAACAGATTCTATTTCGCCCTTTCGCCCGGAATCTTCAACCAAACGTTTGATTAATGAATTATATTTTCTTACTTCTAAAGGAGTTGCACCTTCATCAATTCTATTAAATTGTTTGTATAAATCAGTATAATTATCCGTTTTTATTGAAGTATAAGTAAAATTGAGGGAATGATCATTCTCAATAGATTCAGTTAACTCTTTGTGTCCTTTTTTATATTCAACAACCAGTATTCTATTCGCTGTTTTTCTTGTATCTTCTCGTGGTAATTGTGAGGAAAAATCAGATAACAGTTTTCTGACATTTCTATCTGTTAATGAATATCCTAAGAAAACGATTGGAGATGAAATCATTGAAGAAAGTATCTTTGCGCTAATTAATATCGATTGTTTGTCATACTCTTCGTAATCTTCTTTGGTTATTATTAATGAGCTAGGATCGGTGAGACTACCGTGGATTTTATACAATTCGGACCAATTATCTGTTTCATCAAAAAAGCCACTTTGTCCGATATATGTTTTAGGACTTTGTCCATTTTTATGATGTAATTCAGTTTCAATTAAAGAATCGTAGTTTGTAGTTACAATAATTTTTGCCTTACTGAGCAAAATACCGAATTGATTCAGTTCATCTTTATCAATATTGCTTTTTAAATGCGCTTTTTTGAAATGATTGCATAAGTCAAATTTGAAGGGAGATATATTTTGTTGATAGGCCATCTTATCTGTTAATCCCGCAACATGAATATCACCGTTGTAAAAACCATTGTCAAATTTTTCTTTAATGATTGTTGCAATTTCGGTATTAACGTTAAACCCTATATCTTCGTCGGATAAGTCAGAATATTTCTTCGTAAGATCGTGCATTTCAGAATAGAAGGGAGTAGAAATTTTTAATTTTTTCCAATATCGTTGTAGAAGTTCTTCCCAAGAGTCAGATTCTTCTAAATATCGCTTTGAGATACCTGACCCGATAAAAACGATAGGGTAACTATTATTGTCAACAATCTCTTTTAATCCCATTTAATCACCACCAATATATTTGTTCAAAAGCCCCAGCCGGGAATCGAACCCAGCTAATCACCAGATTAGGGTAGTTGGTTCATCGTTATTAATAGACGTTACAAATCTGGAAATGAAGCGCTCTTCCAGAATGTTGTAGCAAATGTAGGTACATTTTTAGATGACATATTTTGTTTATCAAACTCGGATAACTTGCTACCTGATAATGTTGTTTTAACCGCAAGTTGTTGCCCATTCTGCATAGGATATGAAACCGCGACATTCATATTCTCAAATTTAGTAGCAGCTCCAGCTTTTTTTAAGGCATTCCATGTTGTCAGAACATCAGAATACATGTTTCTCACGGCCATTTTATCTGAAAGGTCACTACCATCTTCTTTAATCGTTAATGCGACGGTTGAACTTCCATCCTCATAATAAACACCATTAACATCAGTAAAAACTAAGCCACTAGCATAATCCTTGAGCATTGATTTAACCGAATCATTACTATCAAGTGCAAAGCCTTTTTTGACTTTAGTTGCTTGTTTTGAGCTGCTTTGTGCTTTAGTTGATGAAGCTTTGTCTGCCTTATCGTCGCTGCATGAACCAGCTGCAATGATTACAATAACAACTAAGATCCAAAACCAAACTCGCTTGTAGAATGGTTTTTTCAACTTATAAGTGTTGCCATTCTCATCTTTAATCTTTTTTGCCATAATAATTCCTCCAACCCAGACCTACATCTGGTATAATATTTTTGCACAAAGTCATTACCGAAAGTCACCGTGCCAGCGGTGGCTTTTTCTTCTTGCTCTAACTGACCGATTTAATATTTTCTTGTTGGGCTATCTTATTCTTTTCAAGGGCCAGTGTTTCACGATACTCAGCAGCATCTGGATTTTCCGTGAAATCAACCGTCAAATCTTCATATCCCTTAAGAACATCTTTGATTTTTGAGATAGGGACATTAAAGTATTCTTTGCGTGCGTTAACTTTATTAATTCGTTCGTCTGCAAATTTATTATGTAATTCTGTTTCTAATTTGTAGGCATCGTAGGAGAAAATCAGGGCGTGAACATCAAATTTAAATGGCACTGAAGCAGAGCTTAGTTCCGCAATTCGTTCTAATGGATCTAGTCGGCGTGTGACACCAATTTTAACTACATCCGGGCCAAACGATCCAATATTAGAAATAATATAAACGTATCCGGCTGTAGCATTTTCGGCACGATAATCTAAGTCTTTCTTTTTATCCTCCGACTCGCCAATATTTTTTTGAAGTTCATCAATTCTTGATTGAACATCTTCTTTTTCTGTACCATCAAGCGTAGCAAGTTTCTCTTTTAGTTCAGCAACCGCTTTGATGTAATGATCTAGTTCTTTATCAATCTGTTTTTGAGCGTCTTGAATTTCCTTCTGAGCACGTTTTTCTTCACGCTCGCGTTCGCGTTGTTCACGCAATTCTTCTTTTTCTTCCTGTTTCTTTTCAGAATATTCGAAAGCAAGATGTAATTCATCTATTTTACTATCCAAATATTTAGGAGTGAGGCGAACACCGTTGGGATCGTTTAGTTTATTTAATTGATCGAAGGACTTCTCAATTCGATTACTGATTCTATCTAAATTAGAGTAGGTAATTTTATTAATCGCGGCTTCACACTCACCATTAAATGTTCGCAACAGCTGTTTGATGTTTTTCTTTTGCATCGAGCGGCCTCTTGCGGCGGAATTATCCAGTAACATTGATTTAAAAATCTCTGCCGCAAGCTCATTGCGAATCATTTGCTTTTGATCCTGGCGAACTTGATCGAGTTGAGATTTATATCCAAGTGACGAGGCAAAGTCATAACGAGGTTCGTAAAGGCCATTAGATTCCATGTTTACCTTATCTTCTGTATCGACTAATTTTTCTTTTAGACTTTTGATATCAGCATTTAGAGTTTTTATTTTTTCCTTTATGGAAGATTGTTTCTCATTAAGTTCATCAAGCTCTTTATTTTCATTGCTGCGTTTTGATTCGAATTCAAGCTCAAGATTTTTAATCTCTTTAGTTTTATTATCGATAATATCCTGTAATTCTGCAGGCTTCATTTGCTGTGCGGTCAAAACGATATTGGCTTTTTCCTGTAAAACAGCATTCTCAGCGGTTAAGCGCTCAATCTCATCTTTCAACTTATTGACTTTAAATAGATCAGTTAAACTCATTATTACTCCTCCAAGTGATTAATTAAAGCAATTCTAAATTGCCGTGATAAAAGTCATCTATTGTATCAATAGAATAATCAGCCATACTCTCACCAATATGGAATGAATCGAGGAATGCATGATAATTAGCATCTTCGGGATCAATGTCCTCAAAATACATAGGCACTAGAATATCAACGGCAGTTCTGTTTGCTTCGGCCTCGGTAGCACTATTAGAAGAATCGCAAAAATACGAAATACCCCGATGACTGCATAAAACATGCGCTGTTTCGTGTGCAACGACGAAGGGTAGCTGCTGCTGATCATACCAATTGAGATTGATGACAATTGATCTATGATACGCGCTAGATCCAGAGGGCGTATCTGAATTCATTGCACTAGTTAATTCGTATCTGATGTTGTGGTCGAACGCAAAGTTCAAAGTAGATTGCATGAAGTTATCATTCATCATCATCTTTGCCCCTTAGCAGTCTTCTCATTAGCGCCAAATCTTCAGGCGGAACGGGCTTACCTTGGAATGTTAAGACTGCATTCTCATCGTCCAAATCGACGGTGTTTTTATCTTTTTCTTCATCTTTTTTGTTAATGTATCCAGCCATGTTTAATAGTTTTACATAATCAATATGATAAACGTCAGCCAATATCTTAAGTGTATCAGGGCTGGGTTTGACGGGCTCTTTACGACCATTAGTGCCTTTTTCTATATTTGCAATCGCTGTATGACTTAACCGACCGTTAGTCATTTCGGAAATTTCGCGTAAGGATCGTTTTCCACGAATTTCCCGTAGATATTGTCCTAAGTTATTAGTCATTGTAAAACCCCCTGTACATATTGTAATCTATAGTTGACAAAAAAACTACAAATTATTTGTAAATTGTGGTTTACATTCTGTAAATCAAAGTGTACAATATAGTTATTGAGAGGAGATGAGTTGATGAAAAACGCAGTTCGCCGCATTAGACGTGAAAGAAACATTACTCAAGAAACACTGGCCAAGGATTCCGGTATATCAAGACAATACTTAAGCAAAATCGAAAGCAGTTCCGTGATGCCTTCTACAGAAATTAGCTTAAGTTTGGCAAAATCTTTGGGGTTAAAAGTCGAAGATTTATTTTTTTATCAAAAGTGTAAAGTTTGATTTACAGATAATAAACATTGCTTTACATGACTGGAAGTGAGCGCATGTCAGAAGAAAAGAAAACAAACGAATCAAAAGCAATCAACTTCCCAGGTCTACTAAATCGGTTGGAGAACACGTACAACTTTAACAAGGAAAATGTTTACCCCAACAGATTAGATGATGTTGTCGCTGATATTAAAAAAATCGAGGCCAAATACAATCTTCGGCCTCGACAACTTGAATCAGTTGTGAGATTTACTCGTGTGGAAAGTGAACTTGCTCGGCTATTAGATCAACGCTGAATTTTGTTTCGTTACGATCAGCGTGATACCTTGCAAAATCCATATTAAGGTCTGAAGCTGTTCCCCAAGCTTCTTTGACTCTCGGAATCATGTCCTGAGACATTTCTTCTTGGCAATATGGACACTGAATGGTTGACGGCCATGTACTCGTATTAAGGACGAATTTATGGCCGCACTGACCACATGTAATTTGAACCACAGTTATCTGTGCCATTTTGTCACCACCTTTCAGGTTGATTATATCGCTTAAAGGTGAGCAACACTATTCAATTTTCAAGGAGGTGAGCTAAATGAGTAAGGAAGAAATGATCAACGATATCATTCTCTGGCGGCCAGATGTTTCACGCAATTACTGGGAGTCAAAGTCGATTCGAGTTGTTGAGGCTAATTGGAAGTTGCTCAACAGCTGTGAAAGTAATGAAGTGGATGAAATCAATGCTACTTATTGCTGATAAATGAATTGTACCGTAATTTTCAGTGTGTCTGACACTATGGCTTTTAGTGATTGGAGGTGAGTATATATGTATTTAACACAATCAGATCAGCAAGTTCTCTCTCTCTTTGATCAACGGCTCAAGGCGAATGATATGGCCCGTGGTGATATCGCAGCAGACTTAGGATTTAAACACGCAAGTGCGGTAACGAATTGGTCGTCACGGGGTATTCCTGAAAATCAGCTTTTTAAGGTTATTAAGGCAATGCGAGATGCAAGATTCATGATTGGCGCCTGTTTGCTTGAAAGTGGCATGGTACTACCGAAGATTACCAAGGCCAAAGATGATTCATATGCGTGGTTCTTTTCCCAGAAAAAAGAGGAAAGCGAGCGACGTGCCCTCGATAATCGTTTTACCGAATTAAACAGTAAGCCGGTTGACCAGAGAACCAGTGCTGATCGTGAGGAAATGAAACGTTACTGTGACGAATATCTGCAGGAGGTCACGGCAGAAGTTGAATTAGTTTTACAAATTACTGATGACTGGGGTATTCAGGAGGTGATCAAATGGAAATAACAATTGATAAGGATTCAGCAAAATTGTTAGTTGAAACATTTAAAGATAGTGCCATGGACGAGCTTGTATCAAAAGTAGTTGCTGCCTTAAATACAAAAACCCCTGTTAGTCAAAAGTTGCTATCAACTCCCAAGCTTAGTCAAGTTAAGGGCATGAGCCGTGAAACAATCATAGCTTATGTTGCGGCCGGAATGCCACACACGTCAGTTGGGAAAACAGGGAAGCAATGGCGTTTTGAACTGGACCAGGTTAATTCGTGGCTGGATGAAAATCAGGAAAGGTATTGATTGCATGAGTTTTTTGCAGCAGGTATCAGGAATCTTAATTTTGATTGGGCTTACTACCATCGTTGGAATAGCTTACGAGTGGGGCAAGACTGGAACATTCAAAAAGGCTTTACATCAAATCTTTGATTTAGATTGGAAGTGATTTTGTGACAGAACTTGAAATGATGCAGCGGATTCGAACTGCAAGATTGTTTGCATTCGAGGAGGCCTACAACAAAATCGAAGATCGCATACGCTTCAATCGATTGATTGGCATCAATGATAAGGAAATTGGCATGACAGCGTCACAAGGAGCAATTCAGGAACTGATTAATGAAGAGCAATATGAATTGGCTCACGGAACAACAAAAAAGCCTACATCGGCCGCCACCGACATAGGCTAAAAAATAATCAAATCAAAATTATTTATACACATATTTTAACATTGCAAAGGAGTTTAAACAATGACAGTCATTAATTTACAATCAATGACCATTCATCATTTTAAGGGTATCAAAGATTTCAGCTTTGAGCCTAAAGGAAATGACGCTGCTGTTTTGGGTCAGAACGCTTCGGGTAAGACAACCATTTTTGACGCTTTTACTTGGTTGCTTTTCGGCAAGAACTCGGAAGAATCGAAAGCATTTCACGTCAAGCCATTGGCGGCTGAGGGAACTGAGTTACTTGGATTAGAACCTGAAGTTACCGCAACGCTGAAAATTGGCGCTAAGAATACAGTACTGAAGCGAGTTCTCAAAGAAGTTTGGACCAAACCAAACGGCGAGCTTAAGAAGGTGCGCAAGCCTGATAAGACTCTACTTTACGTGGACGATGTACCACAGAAAGTTAAAGAGTATGAGGAATTCATCAATAAGATCATTGATGTCGATACTTTTAAGGCGCTAACTAACCCGGCGATGTTTACCAATCTCAAATGGGATCAACAGCGTGCTGTGTTAATGCAACTTATCTCAGGTCTAACTGATCAAGATGTCATCAATAAGCATCCAGAGCTCAAAGACTTGAGTCAGTTAATCAGTGATAGTACTATCGAGGACCAAAACAAGCGGATTAATGATCAGCGTCGTCAGATTAAGCGTGATATTGATGCTTTGCCCGCTCGAATCGATGAAGCAACCAGGGCAATACCCGAAACAGTCTCCACTAGTCCTGGTGACTTAGAAGAAATGAAAGCTACCTATCAATCTGAAATTGATTCTCGTAAGGCAAAAATTACTGAATTGCGATCGGTTGATACCCCAACTGCTTTATATAAACAGATAGCAGAATTAAAGTTACAAGCAGTTAAGGATGAAACAAAATTTGGGGCTACCAATAATCTACACGTAATGGAAACGGCCAATAAAGTGACTGAATTACGACGTCAACTGAGTGATGCAACTAATAACGATGAGCAATTGACTGCTGATATATTCAGTACTGGGCAAAAAATAGAGGGTATTGAAATAAAGAAAGAGTCACTTCTAAAAGAATATCACGCCCTAAAAGAACAAAGTTTTGATGAATCTGCAAAGACCTGTCCAACTTGTCATCGAGAACTACCCGATGATGAAGTTGCTGAACTGATTAAACATTTTAATACCGAAAAATCAGAAAAATTAGAGCAAATCGTCGCTCAGGGAAAACAATACAAGTCTGAATTGGATGAATTAAGAATTAACCTGGGTGATCTTAAGCGAAATGAAGAACAATCAATTTCTAAGGTTACCGAATTAACAAAATTGAATAAAAAAGCAACATCAGAGTATGAATCGGCAAAACGTTCTTTAGTCGAATATAAAGATTCAGCTAGTTGCAAAGAGACCGAAGCCAAAATTGCTGATTTACAGAATCAAATCAATAATCAGTCGGCCTCCCAGATTAACGTAACTGAGATTGAACACCTGAATGATGAGATCAGTCAATACGCCAAGTCAATTGCTGATATCGAAACTGAATTAGCTAAATATCAAGCTGTTAGAACACAACAAGCACGCTTAGCAGAACTTGAAGCCGACGATGCACGATTAAAGGCGCAGTATAACGAACTAGACAAGCAATCTTACCTGATCGAACGGTTTATGCGTGCAAAAATCACCATGACCGAAGATAGCATCAATCAAAAATTTAGTGTTGTTAAATTCAAGCTATTTGAAAACCAGAAAAACGGTGAATTGAAAGAAACCTGCGAAGCAACGGTTAACGGTGTGCCGTTCAGTGATCTAAATAATGCGGCCAGAATTAACGCAGGATTGGACATCATTAATACTCTTACAGATTTTTACGATATGAAGGCTCCAATCTTTATTGATAATGCAGAATCAGTTAACCATCTGGTTGAAACTGGATCACAACAAATCAGCTTAGTAGTATCCGAAGATAAAAAATTGAAAGTGGTGGCTTAAATGACAGTAGCAAAATATGAAACAGGATTATCTAAGATTACCAATGCAATTGCACCAATGATCTCCAGCCAATTAAGTAATAACGGCATTGAGATGACTGACTATCAACGACAGGTCGTTATTTCGGCAATCTCTGCAATTAACACAACGCTAGAGAATAGCAGCTTATCGATTAGCCAAATCGATCAGAGCAACTTAACACAAATCTTATTGACGGTAGCCGCGTTGCAATTAAATGCTGATGCAACTCCACGAGAAGTTTATTTCATCGTTCGGAAGTCAAAAAACGCCAAACCAAAGATTGAAATGAATATCGAGGGTGACGGCAACGATGCTTTACTGGCACGATTTGGTCGCGACGTTAAAAAAGTCTACCCTTATTGGGCAATTCGAGAGGGCGACGATTTCACTTATCCATCACACAGAGGTGTCGAAACAACCCCACCTACATGGGTCGAAAAAGGTATCGGCAAGGTCATTCGGGTCGTTTATCCTATTGAGTCACAGAATGGCAGTATTAACTATTACATCGGCGAACGTGCTGATGTTAAGAAGAATTTGATTGCCCATATGATGAACAACTTGATGTGGGATAAAGATAAGATTGCTAAGAAAACGGAGATTCGCCAGAAAACTGAAAATATGACGCTTGATGAAATCTTAGACGATGATGATTTAGTTAAAACTGGCCAGATCAGTCCTGCTTGGCGCGAACCTCAGTCTCGTGAGAGTATGATTATCCGTAAGATGCGGAACAATGTTACTAAAAAGATTCCTAAGGATTTCTCCAGCAGTTTTGTTGCTAATCAATATCAAGAGGTCACTGATCCAGAGGCTGCTAAGGTTCGCAAGGACGTAACAGAACACGCCAATTCAGAAGACTTTGAACAGGCAAAAATTGAGGCTAGTAAGCCTGAAAAAAATGAACCCAAAGAAGGATGGAAGCCCGCACCTGAAGGAGTATCGCAAGCGAGTGAAGTAGTTAAGCCTCAGCAGCCTGAAATCATCGATGCACCAACTAAGGAAGAAGCCCCACAAGAACCAGAACCTTCCATTTTTGATGATGACGAGGACCCATTCTAATGCTTGATATTACAATATTTGGCACAGGATCATCAGGAAACGGTTATTGCGTGAGTGATGGTAAGACTCAACTTTTACTTGAAGTTGGAATTCCCGAGAAAAAAGCCGCACCTAAGATGAACTTTGATTTCAGCAAAGTTGTTGGCATCCTAATCACTCACGAACATGGTGATCACAGCAAGTATCTGAAGCAATATCTGCTCAATACGATTGCGCCAGTTTATCTGACAGCTGGCACTGCCAACGCACTCAAATTCGAAGGTGTTCGAAGAGTCGACATCCAGCCGTTACACGAGTACAAAATTGGCACTTGGATAGTGACGCCATTTCACGTCGAACATGACGCCAAAGACCCAGTAGGCTACCTGATTGAGAGTCAGGCGGGCGACCGTCTGCTTTATGTCACTGATACTTATTTTGTTAAATATAGGTTTAAAGATATTACTCAGATGTTAGTTGAGATGAATTACTCATCTGCAATCGCTCAGAAGAATGTTGATGATGGTATTTTAAATCCATTCTTGGAGCGGCGTATCTGGCATTCTCATTTCGAGATGGAGAACTCATTGAACTTCATTAAAGCTAACACCTCACCAAGTTTAGAGAGCGTCACGCTGATCCATTTATCAAAGTTAAACGGTGATCCAAAGTTGTTTAAATCTAAGACTCAAGAAATAACCGGTGTACCAGTCACAATAGCAAAAAGTTAGGAGGTGCCCAATTGGCACGTCCAATCAAAAAAGGAATTGATTATTTTAATTTAGATGTTAATTTTCTCCATGATATCAAGATTCGAAAAATCATGCGTTCGTGTGGAAACCAGTCAATCACTATACTAATCTGCCTGCTCTGTAATATTTATCAAGACGATGGGTATTACATGCGGTGGGATGAAGATATACGGTTCTTGGTGGCCGATGATGTCGATGCCAAGGAAAGTGCAGTACAGGATGTGGTGACAAGGGCGTGCGCAGTTGGGTTCTTCGATGATTCATTATTCAAGGAGTACAGAATTTTAACGTCGAAACGGATTCAAGAGAATTACAAGTTGGCCTCGAAGCAGAAGAAAGATAGTTCGATTAAACCCGAATATTTACTGCCAAGAGTTTCCATTAATGATAACGGGGTTTCCATGCATGGAAATGGAGTTAACAAGCATGACAATCCACATAGTATATCAGAACAAAACAAATCAGATAATAACAAACAACAACAACCAGCTGCTGCCGACGATTGGCAATCACCAATGATTCTCTGGCAAGCGACCTTTGGGATACTGAATACTTTTCAAATCCAGCTTTTTGAAGAGTACTCACAATCGCTTGGTGTAGAAATCATGTCTGAAGCTGTTAAACGTGTGGCGACGAATGCTTCTAAAGGCACTGGTGCGTTTAAATATCTTGAAACCATCTGTAAAGCTTGGGTTGCCAATGGCGTTAAGTCACTTGCTGACATCGAACGGTTAGATCAGCAGCACGAGAACGCCAAACTGCAGAAGAAGTCAGTTGGAAGGCAGTTTTACAATCGCAAGAAACCAATAGGAATCGTGCCAAGTTGGATGCAAGAAGCCAGCAGTGAGTCTAACAGTCAGCCTACTGAACCATCTGTGTCCAAGAAGGATATTCAAGCAAAATTGGCAGCTATAGCCAAGACAAGGGCGGAACTGGAGGCTAAGTCTAATGCAACTGACAATGAATCCCAAGGATAAAAATCAATGTAATGGCAGGGTGAGGTAGCATTGGCAACTGAGATATTATACGCAGTGCGTAATGGTTTCAACTCCGGCATGCGTGTTGGTGAAGTGATTGAGTACAAGGGCAAAAAAGCAGTCATTACCAAAATCATTGATGTGCATTGGAGTATGTATAATTCCGGTCCTTCAACAAAGTGCGAATTCATTGCTCAATATATTGGCACAAATGACCATACCAATATGTTTGAGAAGGATCAGTCATTTACGAGGTCATACGATTATGAAGACGTCAGTAGTTTTGATTCTAAAGAGGAGCTATTTAAGGTTGGCACAATTCGTATGGCCACCGATAAGAAACAACCAGGTTTAGATTGCTGTGTTGTTATTACTGGAATTCAAGAAATTAAATATGATTTCGTTAATCTCGTTGTTACTTACGATGCAGAAATAATTCCCGAGTGGGATGAATATCAAATTAATCAAGCGGTTTATGCTGATCGACGTAGCAAGTTTACAGTGATTAGCAATACAAATTAAGGAGTTTTAAAAATGAAAGTCAAAACTAAATTCGCAGCCTTTGTCCCTAAAGGTTCAATTGGCACCGTAATTGAAGAAGACAAATTTAGTTATTTAATTGAATTCGATGGAAATAAGAAACATCATGCATACGCAAAGAGCCAAGTTAAGGAGGTCAAGTAATGGTATTTCATCACCCAAAACACATTAAACTGCCTAAAAAGGTCGGCGACGCACTGGACCTTTACTATCCAGAAGATGACATTAACCAGGTCATCAGAGACATTGCAGACGGAGAAATATGCGAGGATCTCTACGTGTATTACAAGGAGTACGGTGATGCTGCGATTCTCCACTTTGAGTATGCGTTAGAGAACGGCTGGGACCCAGAAGAGCCTGATCATGATGAGTAGAATCTTAAACTATCCCGGTAGCAAGTGGTCAATGGCAGATTGGATTATCAACATGATGCCGCCGCATTCGACGTACTTAGAGCCATACTTTGGTTCTGGTGCTGTGTTCTTCAATAAACCGAGCAGCCCGGTTGAAACCATCAATGATTTGGATAGCCGCGTGGTTAACTTTTTTAAAGTGTGCCGAGATACCCCTGATCAGCTTTGCAAACTCATCGAAATGACACCAATGTCTCGCGAAGAGTATGAGATGTCTTACCAGGTCAGTTTGGATCCAATCGAAGACGCACGACGTTTCATGGTTCGCAGTTGGCAAGCTATCGGTGGCAAAACCAGTGATCGGACTGGCTGGCGGTCAAACATTGATAAGATTGGTGGCAAAGTCGGAGAGTGGAATGGCCTTGACGAGAGAATTATGGCAGTGGCGTCGCGTTTAAAAGGTGCCCAGATTGAGCATCAGCCTGCTTTGCAGTTGCTGGACAGATATAACCGGCCCAATGTCTTAACTTACGTTGACCCACCTTATCTGTTAAGCACTCGCAGCAAGCGTCACTATGCTTGTGAGATGACTGATGCTGATCATGAGGCACTTCTGGATACATTAATTAATTTCAAAGGAAAAGTAATTTTAAGCGGATATGAATCAGATATGTATAAAGAATATTTAGATAAATGGCATAAACGTTATTTTGAAGCATACGCTGAGGCCGGTAAAAAGAGAACCGAAGTTGTTTGGTGCAATTTTCTACCAGCTGGCAGCATGGATTTATTGGAGGATGACAAATGAACAATAAATATCGCGTTTGGTTTAAAGATGATCAAGTGCTAGGAACCCCAGATGATGTCGTCATTTACCCCAACGGAGAAGTCTGGGAATTACTCTGGGAACCAGATCGCGAAATTACTCAGGATGTGATCATTAGTCATAATATCGGAATTAAAGATGTTAACGGAATTGAAATATACGAAGGCGACATTATTAAAAGTGCGTTTTCCTATAAGCCATTGCTTGTACGATGGTTAGATGCTGATGTAATGATTGACGCCGGTGGTTATCGGATTGATCTTGCGGCCAAACATGGTGAAGTAATTGGCAACATCTTTGAAAATCCAGAATTATTGGAGGCAGGCAAATGACACGAGTTACTAGTTCAGCCAAACTTAAATCGTTATTTCGACCTGATTGTAAAAGCGGCCGCTCGACTAAAGGCATATCGGGACAAGAAAATAGAGGACGAAAAATGAGCGAAGAAAAACTATACGCGGTGAAGAATGATAAAGGCGTTTGGCTATCACTTGACTCATCTCATGAAAGCGTGTGGTACACCAACAACCCAACGTTTTTTAAGGATAGGATCTGTGCGGAGGATCAAATTATAGGACGTAAAGCCCACATTGTCACTTTGATTGAGGAACCTGAAAAGGTAGTGCTAAGTAAGAAACAAGCCAAAATCGTTGAAAAAGCGCATAAAGCTATATGGCCAGCAACCTATATTTCTGGTTTAAAAGATAGTAGTGAACAAAGACTTCTGATGAAAGCTTACGTTAACGGCTACACCGTGGCAAAGGAAAAAAGGTACATGGTGGAGCTAGACGGCCTTGTAACAACAGACGGTGCTAAGCAGTACCTGACGAACAAAGACGGCAAATGGTTTGCTTCCAGAATTAAGCCTAGTCTGCATCAAGCGTTTACTGGTGAAGAACTTAATAATGCTCCTGAATGGGTTAAACAACTTAATCGTGAAGAGGTGACTGACGATGAGCAATGAGACGAAGCGGGACGTGTTTTTACAGCTTGCTAAAGAAAATAGAGACCTTAGGATGTATGATCCCGAGTGCATTGAGCCTAAAGAACTAATCGAACAAGACTACCAAGATTGGATTCGTGAATATGACGCCGCCCTGCCGGATGATATGCCGGTGATTCCTAAAAAGGTTGCTGATGGATTAGAAATAGCCAAGAAATCAAGATTCTCATTTGATGGTTACATCACGCGAGTTATTGATGGTTACCCTGGGTACACAAACTCGTGTGCGTTTTGGAATAGTAGCGATAATAGCGCCACCAAAACGTTAATGGACGCTTGGTACAACGGCTATACGGTCGAAAAAGGGCCAGTAAGTTTAGTCTATGTTCCTGGGACGAATAAGGAATTTATTTATTGTAAGCGTGTTAGGTGGTCAAAACAAGGCGCTAATTCAGAAACACCTGTCACACCACAGACAATTGCAACGTGGAGTGCTTGCAAAGATAAAAATGAAAGTTTGTTTGAATTCACTGATGCAGAAATTACTAAGTTTGGTTTGCAAGACTGCGAGAAAGAAGAGGTGACTGACGATGAGTGAATGGAGAGAATCATTTGAAGGAGTTTTTGGTTGGTCAGTAAGCGATGACGGTAAGTGTGTACCACCAGCACAGCACTTTCCGGAGTGCGTCATTGAGCGCCTTAAGTGGGCCGAACAATGGGCCGAGGATGGGCTAACGTTCCAAGGCGCGTTTGACGCGGTTCTTGCAAACAACGAGGACCAGCTAGCTAAGGAGTTTGAGCTAGGCGGTGAGTGGCTGCCAACTACGCAAGAATTCCGAGACTGGCGTGACAAGCCCGGAATTAGTGGAACTAGGCAGATGCAGATTGCTGTTGCGCTACTGTATGGTTGCGAAGATAACAAAGAGGTGACTGACGATGAGCAATGAGACGAAGCGGGACGTGTTCGAGTATTATCTTGACATTATTAAAGGCACAAATACTAATTGGCTGGTTTATCCGGATGCAATTGCATTGCTGGCAATTATGATTTCCATGATTGGAAAGGTGTGGTTAAGCTAATGAGTCAATTAAAATTTCGGTACAAGATGTCAAAGAGGAGGAAATAAAATGGGAAATGGAATGATAGATCCCATTGATATGATTAGTTTCAGTTTCGTCCCTGGACTGTTTGCAAGCCATATACGTCCGGGACGCCATGCTCATGAGTTAAAAATTGACCCACAGTATTACTCAGACATCATATTTCGAGGAAAAAGCTTTGAAATACGTAATAATGACCGTGACTTTCGTGTGGGTGACGTATTAGTTTTAAAAGAGTATGTAAATGGGCATTATACCGGAAAAGAATTAAGGGCCATAGTCACTTACATGACTGATTACGCACAGCAGAAAGGTTATGTAGTTATGGCAATCGAAAGAATGGGTTATTGAAAATAATTATATACGGTGAGCCAGTTGCCCAAAGTCGGCCAAGATTTGCTAGAACTAAATATGGCGTACGCACTTATACTGATTCGAAGGTTGCTGATTATCGGGAGCAAGTACAGTTTCAGGCGCTTAACCAGTACAAGGATGAGCCAATGACTGGAGCTTTACGAGGTAGATATTACTATTTATAGATATTTACCTAAAAGTGGCTCTAAGGCTCTTAAATTAAGACGACTTAACGGGGATGACCGGCCAACTGTTAAACCAGATATTGATAATTACTTTAAGGCAGTCACTGATGCAGTTAAAGGCATTCTCTGGGTCGACGATAACCAGATTGTGGAGAGCTTTATTTCAAAATATTATTCTGATGATCCAAGGGTCGAGTTGGAAATAACACAAATTTAGGCAACAAAAAAGCCCGCTGCTAGCGGACTCCTTATGAATGATTACGACACAATTATTATAGCATAAGGGGCTGAAAAGTTGGGCTTATTACCAGAAATTGATGTGCGGGCCAGTAGAGAGATGGCTCGGGATTTGTTATCTCAATATCCACGGCTGACTCGTATTGCTGGGGTTAGGCTGATAGACTTGCAGTCACCAACTATTGATGGCATGCCAAAAATACAGCAATATGGCAATCGTATCGAAAATAAGATGGTCGAGCATATTGACGCCGTTACGATTATTGATAACATTCAACAGGCAATGCAAATCTTACGACCGACAAGTTATTGGGTATTATATTATTCTTATTTTGTCGAGGTGCCGCTAACCTATGAAGCAATCGCCGGCAAGTTAGTTGGCTATAGTGGGCAAACAATTGATTATTTGAAGAAACGGGCTTTATTAGAGTTTGCTGAAGCATATCCCGGTGAGGAATTACTTGTCTTCGAGTGAACTCGGCGATTTGTCTGGATGAGTCTGAAACGTTCCGTGATCGTACCGCTCTGGGGACGCTTTTAGCTGTTATATTGATATTATGATAATTACGGATTGGTGATATCGGCGTGGAGCAACTGCGGATGAATATCGAAAAGGCGTCAATTATGGCGACGAAAGTGGACTCGGATTAAAACCTTCGGCCACATTGTAACTGATCAGTGCTTATTTTTGAATCTTGCATGATTCAGGTGGCGTGACCGGTCTTCTAGATGAGGTTCAACTCCTCAGCACGCCATTGCTGTGCACCTCCAATACTGATGTTTTGCGACTAACTCCTTTAAATAGTAATTTTCCCTACCAAATCTTTCATAATTGCACAGCAAACAATCCTCGTTACCCAACAGTCATGTAGCGGGGATATACATATAATAAATTTAAGGGATGATCGTGTGGATAAAAAAGAAGTATTAAAGATGACTAAATTTGATATGGCTGGATTAGTACCAAATGATGAGTCTGCACAAAGTATCAGAATGCTAAGTCGACTGTTCAGCGAGTCTGTTAATCAGTATATTGTTGATGGATATGATCGCGTTGAAGCAGTAAAAATGGCACAGGCCTTATTTTCAGCAGTATTTAAGCCAGATAAGTTAGGAAAGTAGAAACCGTCACACCCTATA
Organism: Lapidilactobacillus luobeiensis; assembly: GCF_024345205.1. Taxonomy (GTDB): domain Bacteria; phylum Bacillota; class Bacilli; order Lactobacillales; family Lactobacillaceae; genus Lapidilactobacillus; species Lapidilactobacillus luobeiensis. The sequence continues at coordinate 63,853 of NZ_BROC01000006.1, forward strand.
TTGATATTTTAGTAATAAGTGTTACTTTAATTATAAAAATATATTATGGGGTGACACGAATGGACAAAAAGGCATTGAAAGCAATGGTTGAACATCCTGAGTATCTGATGAATTCGGAGCGTGTAGGGCTAAAACAGCGCATACAGAAACAGACGATAACAAAAGATGAGATAAAAGATGCAACCATTGAAACTGCAAAGTCTCAAGGGAGGAGTATAGTGTCTCATATTGTTGATATGAATATCGGGGATATTCTGTTAGATGTAATTGAAACAGGTGACAGACTTAAATCTAATTTGGATGATGCGAAAAAAGCGGCTCTGATAAGCGAATACTTACAAAAAGTCGATAATCAAGAACAGGGACTATTAAAGCTTGCTGATCTGATAACAGATCCATACGGTTTAAGTATTTATTCCAAAATAACTGCACTATTAAGCGATTCTCCATTTGATGATGACTTGATTTCAATACTTTCGGAGTATTTAGCTAAGTTGTCTAATGAACAAAACTTAGGTGAAGCATTTTCAAAGAGCAAGACTATCTTAAACTTGATAGATAAAGTTTCACCACTTGCATTAATTGTGTTGAAAAATTACCGTTCGTGGCCAATTATTCCAAGCCCACAGAATTCTATTTCAATCGGTGGAGTGGTACAGGGCGATAATAGTGCTTTGGTTGCAAAGAGTTTTAGTACGATTTCAGTACTTCAAAATGTAGAAGAAAGTTCTATTCAGATGGCGATTCTTGATTTGCAAGTTAACGGTATGGCCCAGTTTGTTCAAGGCATTAATCAGTTGAACAATCGACAGATGTATATGGAAAGACCCACAGAAACTGGTTTTATGGTTGCGGATGCGATTAATTCTTGATGAAAAAGACGCTTAGGCGTCTTTTTTTATACCCGAATTTAGGAAAGGAGGTGGTGTCATTGGCAATGAGGATTCATTCGAAGTTTGGGTACTGCACACCTGAGGAAACCAAAATGGATGCAAGACTCGAAAAATGGCTTAAAGATGAAAAAGCCAAAAAGAAAAAATAGTCATCCTAATTATTGATCAGGAGGTGTGGTGATATGTAATGAAGCAGACTAATCAAGAGGCTGCTGAGAAAGATTATCTTGCTGGGATGAAGTATAAAGACATCGCAGCTAAATATGATGTTTCCATTAATACGGTAAAGTCCTGGAAGACCAGGTACAATTGGCAGCGAGTCTCAAACAGAAAGAATGCACCACCTAAAAAGAGAGTGCACACAAAACTAAAAAAGGGTGCACACAAAGTTGTGTCTGAAGTTGTCAACGAGTTGGCTGCTAATGAGGAACTAACCGAGAAACAAAAACTATTCTGTTTGCTTTATTTACAGAGGTTCAATGCTACTTGGGCGTATCGAAAGGCCTATCAATGTGATTACGATTCAGCTCGAACAAATGGGGCAAGGATGCTTGCAAATGCTAACATTCAAAAGCAATTGTCAATTCTTAAAGAGCAACAACAATCTGGTCTGTATTTAACCGCCGATAATATTTTGCGTGAGTATGCTAAACAAGCGTTTGCCAGCCTTGATGATGTGCTTGATTATCGGGTTCATAAAGAGATGGTCATGGATATGGATGGCGTGCCCTTCCTTGATACTGATGACAATCCTGTTATTCGCCATGTTTCCGATATCTACCTTAAGCCTAGTGATGAGGTTGATTGGTCGCTGATTCAGGATATTCACACGGGTAAGGATGGCTTGGTCGTTAAGCTTTATGACAAGCAAAAGGCCATGAAAGAATTACTTGACCGCCTGCCTGAACCTGATATTGATGATGATAGCCAAGACGATTTCTTAGAGGCAATTGATAAGAGTATGGATAAGGTTTGGGGGGATAAACATGAAGCTAAAGATTCGTAAAACATCATTTCACTTTGCACCTTTCTCCAAGAAACAAATGCAGGTTCTGACTTGGTGGCGTTGGAAAGGCACTAAAGATAAAGAAGCAATCATATGCGACGGTTCAGTGCGTGCCGGTAAAACGGTTATTATGTCACTGTCTTATGTGCTTTGGAGCATGATCATGTTTAACAATCAGCAGTTTGGTATTGCTGGCAAAACAATTGGTTCATTGAGACGTAATGTTATTCGACCATTGAAAACAATGCTGGAGAGTCGCGGATATTCGGTACACGATGCTCGGACCGATAACATGCTGATCATTCGCAAAGGTAAAAAGACTAATTATTACTTCTTGTTCGGCGGTAAAGATGAATCCAGTCAGGACCTAGTTCAGGGTATAACCTTGGCCGGGTTCTTTTTTGATGAAGTTGCTTTGATGCCACAGTCGTTTGTTAACCAGGCAACAGCTCGTTGTTCGGTAGAGGGTTCAAAACTTTGGTTTAACTGCAACCCGGCAGGCCCTTATCATTGGTTTAAACAAGAATGGATTGACAAGTTAGAGCAGAAACATGCGCTACAAATCCATTTCACGATGAGAGATAATCCATCCCTATCAGATGCTATTAGAGCACGATATGAGCGCATGTACTCAGGGGTGTTCTATCAGCGATACATTCTAGGTATGTGGGTGTTATCGGAGGGTATCATCTACGACAACTTCGACGAAGAACTCATGGTTGAGGACTTACCAGCTAACGCTCAACTTGAAAAGTATTATGTTTCTGTGGACTATGGGACACTTAATCCCACAGTCTTTTTATTATGGGGAAAATTGGGGGACACATGGTACTGCACCAAGGAGTTTTACTATTCAGGCCGTGAGTCATCCCGACAGTGGACAGATGAGCAATATGTTGACGCCATGGATAAATTTGTCGGGACGCTCAAGCCAACACTCATCGTTGACCCGTCAGCAGCATCGTTTATTACGTTGCTACGATCACGTGGCTATAAGGTTATGAAGGCTAATAATGATGTGCTCGATGGTATCAGAGCTACCCAGTCAGCAATGAATACCGGCAAGATTAAGTTTTCGAGCACGCTCAAGCATCTTTTCGCAGAGTTTTCGTCCTATATTTGGGATGCAAAGGCCGAGGAACGTGGCGAAGACAAGCCAGTTAAGGAACACGACCACACTATGGATGCAATGCGTTATTTCGTTTATATGGTGATTTATCGTAATCCAGTAGCAAAAATCAAGAAGCGGCCAAGCTGGCTGCATTAATGGAAGGGGTGATAAATTGGGAGTTGCAATTGATAGAGAGCTTGCAGGTGATATCAATAATCCAAGCTTTGAAGTTATTAACTTTGCTATTGATCAGCGTAAGAATGACATCCCTCGGTTAGACCGATTGTTTAACTATTACAATGGCAAACAGCCGCTTAAGCCTGACGGTAATAACTTGCGTGTTGGTGCTGCTAACGGCAAGGAACCAAATGTCATGGTCAATCACGCTAAATATGTAACTGATATGGTCGTTGGCTTTACTACGGGTAATCCGATTAGCATTTCAGCAGCTAAAGGTAAAGATATCCAGCCAATCGATGATGTATTGCAGCGGATGGATATTAACAAGCATGATGCGGAAATGGAAAAGGATTTGTCAGTCTTTGGTGAAGCCTATGAACTTGTTTATCTGTCAAAGCTTACAGAGACCGAAACTGATGAACGCATCGAAAAAATTGACCCACGTGGCATTGTGCTTGTGACTGACGATACTGCCGAGAAGAACCCTCTTTTTGGCATTCACTTTCAGGAGAAGTTTGACTTGAAGGGTAACCAGAATGGCTTTTTGATTACTGTTTACACCGAAAAGTACATTATTAAATATCGTACTGAATCCGGAACTAATTTAAGCACGTCAAACCTAAAGAGTCCACCCAAGGTAAAGGAACATTATTTTGGGGATGTCCCAGTGATCGAGTATCGAAATAACGAGGAACGTCAAGGCGATTTTGAGCAATCAATCAAGATTATGGATGCATATAACGTTTTGCAGAGTGATCGCCTTGCCGACAAAGAGAACTTTGTTAATGCATTGCTGGTCATTTATGGTTTTACGGTTGACGAAATAAACGAGAATGAGGCTAACAAGGGTATTTTGGAGGCTCCTGCTCGTGGGACTGCTAGTGATGGAGGCGGATACGTTGAATGGTTGACCAAGACCTTCAATGAATCAGAGATTGATATTCTATCGAAATCAATCGAGAACGACATTCATAAATCGACTTACGTCCCAAACATGAACGACGAGAACTTTATGGGAAATGTCAGCGGGGAAGCCATGAAGTATAAGCTTTTTGGTCTGTTGCAGTTGCTTGTTACTAAGGAGCGTTACCTAGTTAGTGGAATCAGGCGGCGGCTTAAGTTGCTGCAAAACATCATGCTGATCAAGAGTGAACCAGTTGACGTTGATGGGGCAGATATCCATATCATCCCTAATATCCCAGTCAATATGACCGACGTGATCAATAACATCAAGAATGCGGATGGATTTGTTCCTCAACCAGTCACGTTGAGTTGGCTAACTAACACGACTTACTCAACTGCAGACATGATCAAGATGTTAGACAGTGAGGCTGACAAGAAAGCTAAACGTGCGGCTGATGCCATGGGTACCATGACCACATCAAACTTTGACAAAGAAGGAGGCAACGATAATGATTCAAGTGGTTCTGCATCACGAGGGCGACCTGACGACGCCGATTGACGGCTATCGAATTTATGGCCACGCTAATTATGCTGAGAAAGGTCAAGATATTGTGTGCGCTGCGGTGTCTGTTTTATCAGTGACGATTACTGACGAGCTGGAAGCTCCAATCATTGAGTCGCACTCTGACAATACACTGGGAGTAACTCAATTCAAGGATTGTCCCGAAAATCGTGTATTAATCAACGCATTAGAACACGGTTTACGCTCAATCCAGCGAGATTACGGTGGTTTTATCGCGGTTAACGATGCTACAGGCGGTTGGTGATGTAATTGGCAGCCAAAAAGGACAGCCTCGGATACTGGGAGCGTCGAGCAATTGAACAGGACTCAGATATGCATAAGGCCCTTAATAAGCCGGAGCAAGTCATAAACAAGGCACATCTAGCAGCGTCGAATTGGTTAACCGACCAGGTCAATCAAATTTATCGACGCTATTTTAGTGCACCCGCTATGACTGAGGCTCAAGCCAAAAAGATTCTGAGCAGCACTGTATCAGATTCTGAAATGCTTCAATTGATTCAGCTGGTCAAAGATACAAAGTCCAAGGCGGTTAAAAAGCAGCTGCAGCAATTTATCAGTGCTTATGCCGCCAAAGCCCGTATTACGCAGCTGGAATTACTTAAGTCCAAGGCGGAGATTGTTTCCAAGCAAGTAGCTCAGGTTGAACAAGACCAAATGGATAAGTTCTTCATCCCTCAAATTCAGCAGGCGTATGATCAAGCAGCTGTCGAAGCAGTGATTGGTCAGACTACTCATGATGTGCAGTTGCATTATCCTGATGCAGTTCCTAACATCCCCACCATTGACGAACAAACGCCGACTGTTGAATTTATCGACCCTAAGACTAATGAGACTGTTAAAACAGTTGAACTCGTCCCAGACAAGCCAATAACTGAGTTTAAACGTATGTCGACTAGCCAAGTTGATAAAGTAATGCGGATGAACTGGAAGGGTAGCAATTACTCAAAACGTATCTGGAAGAACACTGATTTGCTTGCTGATCAGCTCAAGGAGTTGTTTACGGCCAGGGAAATGTCAGGAATGTCCGAACGAGATATGGCTAAAGCGTTGCAGGAACGATTTGAGGTCTCAATGTTTAATGCACGACGCTTAATCAGAACCGAAGCAGCTTTCGTCAGCAATCAGGCACGGCTAATGGGATGGCGAGAGAACGGGGTTAAATCTTATGTATTGAATGCCGTTCTTGATGAGCGGACATCAAAGATTTGTCGCTTAAAGGATGGCAAACACTTTCCAATTGAAGATGCTGTCTGTGATGGACCCGATGGGAATTATCCACCGTTTCATAGCTTCTGCAGAACTGTTGCTGTAGCATATTTTGGTAAAGACACCTTTGTAGGCCAGCATTTGGTCAATAACCCAATCGGACACTCATTCGAGATGCCAGCTGGAACGACGTATCAGCAGTGGGAGAAAGCTCTGATCAACAAGTATGGCGGTCGAGATAATTACGACCGATTGCTTGCTGAAAAGCAATCTGAGACTGAAGATAGGGCATTATTTGACCAATATACACCAATACTTGGGGATGACATGACTAAAGACTTCCAAGCGTGGCAAGATCTGAGGTATAATGGTGGCAGAGATTGGCAGTTGACGAAGCTTGACTATCAGCGCAAGGAAAGGCTATTGAACAATTCTGATTTAAGATTGCCCAATGCTGACGGCGCGACTATCGATAATCGAAAATTCACCGAGTATTTATTTAATGAGAATAGTAAGTCTGGCTATCCAAAAGGCAAAATTATTTCTGAACGCTTCGGATATAGCAAAGACAACTATTTATCCTTTAAGAAAGAAATTCTCAAACGAAGTAAGAGCTATCCGGCGAAATGTAGAGGTACAAATAAATATGGCGATTCATACGAGCAAAAAATGATTTTTTATACACCCAAAGGTAAACCTTATAACCTTGTTGCGGGATGGTTAGTAGATGGAAATCAAACAAAATTAACAACAATAATGATTAAGGAGGTCAAGTGATGCAAGTCAATGAATATGACGGAGTATTATTGAAAGATGGACGCGAAGCTATTATAATCGAAAAATTCGATGATACGCATTTCATGGTCGATGCAGCACAGACTGCCGAAGAGTGGGGAATCATTGACATTACAATTGATGATATACAAAAAGTAACAACCAGATCCAGTGCAACTAAATAGCACCCGGTCACTATCGGTGATTGAGTGCTATTTTTATGCTCAAAAATCAAGGAGGGACTTATGTTAATCCCAGATAAAGTAAAAGTTGGCAGCATCACCTATCAAGTCAAGCAAGAACATATCGATAAGACAGATGATGGTTTATACCAATTTGGTGTCACCGATTACTTAAATGCCGTCATTACAATTAATTCTGATTATCCTCAAGAAAGAAAAGAACAAACATTTTTCCATGAATTAATGCACGCCGTGTTCTTTGAGTCATCTAACTCAGATCAAGCCGCAGATGAACGTTTGGTTGATTCGACTGGATTAATGCTTTATCAAGTTTTTAAGGAAAATGAGTTAGCCAATTTGAAGAAGAGCTAGGAGGTAGCATTCGTGGTATGGGTTAAGATATTGCTCTTTGTCAGCTATTTGTATTTTGGATGTAGTATTACAGATCAGAATGTTGATAATGTTGGTAAATTTGGTTCCATCATCTTAGCAACGATCTGTTTAGTGATGTGGTTTTGGTTATATGCTTTTTAAAAGTCTTATTGTCCTAAGTATGACAATTTAAACTGCTTATTTTTTATACCTAAAAATTCATAGGAGGTTAAGCATGAAGAAATACAACTTATTACTGGATTTGCAGCGTTTCGCGGATGACAGCGGATCAGATGGTGCTGGCGCTGGTGACCAGGGCAATGGCAGTCAAGGGCAAGGCGACAACGGTGCTGGTGGTGACCCTAATGGTGGCGTTGGGGATGATGGAAAACCAGTAACGCCGCCTGCAGGTCAGATCACCTTTGCGTCGCAGGCCGAATTAGATGCTGTTATCAACAAACACGTCACTGAAGCAGTCGAAAAATCCAAACAAAGCCAACAACAGCAAAAAGATTACGACAAAATGAACGACGCCGAAAAAGCCCAGTTTGATTTGAATAAAGCTCGTGAAGAACTCGCTGCCGAACGACTTAAAACTAAGTCAATGGCTAATCGCTCGCATGTTTTAGCCAAGCTTGGTGCCGACAAATTACCTACAGGGTTAATCGGTTTATTTGACAGCGTGCTTAGCAAGGATGAAGCAGACGTTGATGTGGCTTATGGCTCATTAGTCAAGACGTTCAATGCTTCCGTGCAATCTGCGGTCGATATTCGCCTTGCTGGTTCAGCCGATAAGCCGGGTGGTAACGGAGCACCAGGCCGCATTGATACTGCAGGCGAAACATTAGCCAAGCGCCGCAATGATGCCGATACAAAATCGGTTAAGGATCCATGGGAAACAAACTAATACGAGGAGGTAATTTTTTATGGTTTATGTAGACAAGACACAAAACGTATCACAAATCAATTTTCTGGTCAGTGGCCGATATCAAAGTTTCACCGAGTACGCAGATGCCAATTCCAATGGTGTTGTTGAAGAAGGTGGACGCAAGATTCTGCCAATTGGCTCTATCTTCCCATCAAACGATGCCAAGGCAAAAGGTATTACTTTGAGCACTGCTGATGTCACTAATGGCGCTGTCCCAGTCGCAGTCATGGTCGAAGGCTATGTTTTACCGCAACGTTTGGCAGCTGCACCGACTGCAGAAGCTAAAACTGCACTGGCAGGTATTAAATGGCGTGATGAAGCACCAACTGAAGCCTAAATTAAAGGAGGAAAACTAAATGCCAACAATTTATGATTTATTTACACAGGCCGATTTGATTGATTACTCAGCAAACCGACAATATAAGCCTTTCTTAGGAGACTCATTATTTCCAGCAAAACGTGTTGAAACCCTTAAGGTTGAACAATTAAGCCGGGGTTCAAAGATTCCAATTCTTGCATCAGTTGCTGCATTTAACAGTGAAGCTGAAATTGGCAGTCGGACAGCATCCAAGACGGCTTTGGAGCTTGCTTTGATTAAGCGTAAATACAAAATTGATGAAGAAGATATCATTGCTATGCGAAATCCACGGACACCGCAAGAAGCAGCTTATCTTAAAGATAAAGTATTTAATGATTTCGATGTGCTCAATCAAGGTATTTTAGGCCGTATTGAGCAGCAAACCATGGAAATGTTCAGTACTGGTAAGATTCATTTACGGGATGATGATAGTGATACCACAGCCGTCATTGATTATCAGATTCCAGAAAAGCATCAGCAAGCTCTGACCGATACTGCTTGGGATAAGGACGGTGCCGACCCAATTAAGGATCTAGAGAATTGGTGTGATGCTTTGGACATTACGCCAACTCGTGCATTAACTTCAAAGAAGATCTATCGTTTATTCACACAGAACCCTAAAGTGATTGCTGCAATTTGGGGTAAGGATTCCGGCCGTCTAGTAACACAAGCAGCATTGGACGAATTTATGCAATCAGCTGGGTTACCAGTAATTCGGACCTATGATGCTAAGTACAATATCCAACTGCCAAACGGTAAATACGCTTCGCATCGCTATTATCCAGAAGATCGCATCACTTTGTTTAACGATGATTTACAGGGTAATAAGCTGTTTGGGCCAAATCCCGACGAGGCAGAAAACATGGACGGTGTTAAAGTATCCAAGGTTGGTAATATTTTCAATACTGTTTTCACTGAAACACATGACCCTGTTGCAACCTTTGAGAAAGCTTCTGCAGTTGCATTACCATCTTTTGCTGCAGCTGATGAAGTATTCTTGGCGCAACCTATTGCGGGGGTGGCTAAATAATGAAGGTCAAGGTTAAATCAATGCCATTAAAGTATGGTGGCAGCGTCTATAAACCAGGGGCAACCCTGACAATTAAGCAGGATTACTTTAAAGAATCACTGTTTGAATGTTTAGACAAGAACGATGATGGTGGTGATACAGATGACTCAGGCAAAACTGGATCAGGAGACGCTAAAGAAGTTAAAAAGTGACCAGCTTAGTCAATTAAAAACTCAACTGGGCGTTAAAGAAGATGATAAATCGCTCGATTACTATTTCGATGATGCAATTCAAGCGGTGCTTGATTACACGAATCGAACTGAAATGGTAACTGGCCTATTTGTTTACGCTAAAAAGCTCGCGACTGTCTACTTTAATCAGCAATCGAACGAAGGTGAGACTCAGCGGACCGAAGGCAGCGTTACTCGCAGTTTTGAGGTAGGTATCCCCTTAGCTATCCGCAATAGTCTAGGCCGTTATCGTCTGGGTCGTTTTGCTAGATTGTAGGTGGTTGTTTGAGATTAAATCCAAGACAATTGCGGACTGTTTATTTGCGGCGGCGGTTAAATGGTACGGATGAAGAAGGAAATGTCATCACTGGCTACGGTGAACCCATTGAACTGCAGATGGTTATCCAACCAGCTGGCGGTCAGGTTAACGCTCAGACTTATGGTCAACGACTGGCATACATCAAAACTTGCCTTTATGTTGGCAATGAGATTAAAGAAGGTAAAGACGAGACCTCTGGAATTTGCGTCGATGTAGATAAGGACGCAAAAAAGCCCGATTACAAGATCAATGCAATTCGGACTTGGTCAGATCACCTCATAGTGATGATAGAAAGGGATGATGCCTAATGGAAGTCGAAATCGACGCTAGTCAGGTACTTGGTAACCTTGCTAAGCTGCCTGACTTGGTTGTTGAAGCAATGATGAAGGCTACTAATGAAACGTCTGAATTGGTTAAAACTCGCGCAGTTGATAACTTGAGATCGAACATGAGACACGGTAATGACCTTCAACAAAGTCTTGAAGTTGCAGATCCACAGTATTCTGATGGAAGGGTTACTGGAATGGTCTTTTCCAAAAACCCAATAGCAACTTATCGCGAATTGGGAACAGGCATTCATGGCCAGGAATCATCGAAAGATATTCCCAGCGGCTTTGTTCCAACGTATCACCAGTTACCTTGGTTTATTTACGTTGGGGATGTTGATTTAGACTTAACTGAAATATATGGTATGCGAAAAGTAGTCATAAAAGGGAAGAGCTTTTATGTTAGTTCTGGCCAACCTGCTAGGCAATTTCTTACACCTGCATTGCGTGTTACGGCCGAAAATGAATTGCCGGACATCATCAAGCAGCATTTCCAAAATGATATCCAAAAGGGGTTGGACTAAATGATATTTAATCTTAAGCCCGTGATAATGAATATCCTGAACTCCATTGATGAGTTAAAACTTAAGTCGCCATCATATCCAGCCGTCTGGTCGCAATATCCAATGGCGATATATCGGACATCTCATCAACCGGCTTTTATTAACGCTGATCATCACGAATCACAGACGTCCTGGTCAGTAACAATCGAACTCTATACAGACAACGGTAGCCTGACTGCTATCACAAATAAGCTGAGTGACGCATTTGCAGAGCTTGGCTTGTCTTGTGCCGCTAATGACGCTAATACTGCAGGGTTGAGCCGCGTTGTCTGTCAATTTAGTGCTGTGATCGATAACGATACACGGCGCGTATACGGGAGGTAATTATATATGAATTTAGATTTACAACGGTTTGCGGCCGATGCTGATGCCAGTCAAGGCTTACTTGCTACAGGCACGACACTTGGCTACAAAGTGCACGGCGATTCATCAACTGAATACACGCTTTTAGAAGACGTGAAGACGATTCCTGAAATTGGACAATCACCCGAAAAAGTTGATGTGACAGTCCTAACTGATAAAAAGAAAAAAGCAATCAACGGCCTGCAAGACTCATCTAGTTTAGCCTTTGCGTGTGTTTACAAAGGCGCTAATTTCAAGGCTGCTAATGGTATTTCAGACAATGGTAAGGTTTATGACTGGATTGTAACTTACCCAGATGGAATGACTTGTACCTTTACTGGCCAAGCTTCTATCAAAATTGGACAAGCCGGTATCAATGAGCCAATCACTTTTACAGTGACGGTTGTTGTTTCTGACGGTCCGGATTTTGTGGATGTTCCATCCGAACCCGAACCATAAAAGATTTATCAGCAAGTCATCTGTCGAAGGGTGGCTTGTTTTTGTACCTAAAAATATTTGGAAAGAGGTTTTATATTATGACAACAAAAGCAACTAAGAAAGTAACGTTCGGCGGTTTAACGTTAGGATTGCGTTTGGATGGGAATGCGATTATTCAAATCGAGCGGCGTTTAAATGAGTCAATTGTGGGCTTATTTTTATCCTCAGATGGTGGCACTAAACTACCTCCCGCAAACAAGTTATTAATTGTTTTACAAGGAGCCAATCAAGAGCATGGTGTCTCAGATGATGACATTGTTGAAGCATTTGGAAAGTTTGTCGACCAAGGCCACACCACAATGGAATTGATGGAAACAATTAACGATTTACTCGAAGATGGTGGTTATTTGGGAAAAAAAGACAAGGAAAAATCGGGGAAAGAGGAATCTGGGAAGAAAATAATTCCACTGGACGCGCCGGAAGAAACCAGCCCACTCGACTAGAAACTGTCACAGATGTGATCAATGAAATTCGGGGCCCTGCCATTGAATCGGGTATTCGGGCAGACGAATTTGAAACAATGACTCTCAACGAAATACTTGACCAAATGCATGCTTATCGTAAGCGAGACATGGATAAGCTGCGCGAAAAAGGCGTCATGGATCATAAACAGGCTGAACTAATAGCCTTTGCATTTAATGACCCGTCCAAGATGCCGTCAATCCAGGAAACCTACCCATTTTTGAAAGGGTTGTTTACCGAGGCAAAACCGAAACCACAGCAGCAATGGCAAGTTGATCAGGCCAATCTAATTATGGCCGCAAATCGAATTAAGCAGGCAAGACTTGCAAAAGAGTCTCAAAAATAGTTTTACATTTTATGTAAAAGGAGGTGGATAAATGGCAAGTAATATTGATGTTGGTGACTTACAAGCAAAGTTTGGTATTGATTTAAGTAACTTAGCAAGTCAAGTTGCCAAGGCTACCGAAATGATTAAGTCAATGACTACTAAGATAGACGAAACAACAGCAAATAGTGCCAGTAAAATGAACGAAAAAATAAATAAGGCATTTGATGCTAGTAAGGGAGCAGAAGATCTTAAAAAGAAAACTAAGGAAGCAACCGATAAGGCTGAAGATGAAGTTGATGACTTTCTTGTTTCTTTTAATGGCAAGACAGTTAAAATGGCCGATTATGCTAAGAATGGATATGAAAAATCTTTCGGAGCTGCTGTGCAGGAAGCGACTAAAGCAGGCCAGAGAATACAAAAATCGTTAGCAGCCAGCGTTCAAAAACCTGTTAAAGCAACCATTAAGACTAATACAAAAGTACCTAAGCTTTCGGAGTCTGGTATTCAACAAGACGATAGTTTACGAAAAAGCATTGAAAGGCAAAGAGTCGCGGCCAATTCTGAAATTACTAAAATGGTTCAAGATATCAATTCTAAAATGGAACAAGCAAAGGCTGCGCAACTGAAAATTCAGTCTATTATTTCTAAGAAGAATTCGATACCCAACCTTAGTACTTCTGAGAGTTATAAATTTGACAGTCAAATTGCTAGTGCTCAGGCACAAATGCATCGATATCAGAATACCGCCAAACAATTAGCAGCAAATATGCGTGACGAGTTTGGTGCTGTTCCAGATGAATTGAAGAAAATATCAGCTCAAATGACACGCAATGAAGCCCAAATAGACACACTGAGAAATCGCATTAAGTCGCTTGGGAATACTTACGAACAGCAAAAGAGCTCGATTGGCAGTTTTGCTAAAGGATTTAAGACGAGTGATAATGACACATCTTTAAAAACTAAAGCTGAAATTGACAAGCTCCGGACATCGATGAATAAATTGATATCTGAGAACGATTCTTTAGCCAGTACTTACGCTAACGCTGAGGACCGTTCTAAAAGCCTAAAGAAAGCATTGTCAGGTGTTAATACTGAACTTAAGGACCAAGTTGCTGCTAGTCGTCAGGCCAGATCAAATATGGCTAATGTTGGAAATTCAGGTAAAAATACCGGCACTAGCAAAAGGCCAAGCTTATTTAGAAGAATGGGCGATAACTTCGCCAATTTCCGAAATAAATTTAAGTCTGGTTCGTCGTCAATTAAGAATGATTCTTCTGGTATTACGTCCAGACTATCTGGTATCAATCGGACTCTTAAGATGATGTGGAGTTCTGTGTTAATTTTTGGCATTTTAGGTTCGGGCTTACAGAATTTAATGGGTAGCTTAGGCAACTCTTTGATGGTGAATCGACAGTTTGCCAACTCTCTTAATCAGATCAAGGTTAATCTAGCTACTGCTTTTTATCCGATCTATACCGCAATCATGCCAGCGTTAAATACACTAATGAACGGTCTTGCTAAAGTTACCGGCCATTTAGCTAGCTTTATCAGCATGCTGTTTGGGACAACGTTTAGCAAAGCTAAGCAAGGTGCTGCTGGTTTACAGAGCAGTATCCAAGCACTCAATCAGTCTGCTGATGGCAGTGGTGTATCAAAAACTGCTAGCGGCGCTAAAAAGTTGGCAGATAACGCTAAAGATGCGACCGATAAGGCTAAGGAATTGCAACAGTCATTGGCCGGGTTTGATGAGATCAACACGCTGCAAAAAAACAATGACTCGAGCACGTCTTCAACGCCAGATACATCAGGTTCAACTCCAAGCCTCGATGCTCCAACTGGCCTTGATTTTGGTGGTGCTACTGCTAATTATCAAACACCTATATGGCTCAAAAACCTTGCAAAAGATTTATGGGACCCTATCAAAGCTGGTTGGGATACGACTGGTAAAAAGGTAATCGCGGCGTTTAAGTATGCTTTGTCCGAAGTTAATAGCCTAGTCAAAGACATTGGCAAATCATTCCTCGAAGTCTGGGACAATGGTACCGGACAGAAGTTTATCGAGAATTTACTTGTGTTACTTGCTGATGTCTTGAATATCGTTGGTGATATTGCTAGGGCATTTAGGAAGGCTTGGAATGATGACGGTCGAGGTACTCGATTAATTCAGTCATATTTTGATGCGTTTAATCGTATCTTGACGTTACTGCATCAGATTAATCAGGCTTTTCGGGACGCATGGAATTCCGGCGTGGGCGTTTCAATCAACGAGCACATTCTAAATATCATTACTAATATCTTTAAGACCGTTGGTGCTTTAGCTGGTAAGTTTTCTGAAGCTTGGCAACATGCTGATCTGGGTCAAAAGATATTCAAAGATATCTTAGGTTTAGTTGATAAAGTATTAGGTACTCTCGATAAGATGACCGGTGCAACTGTTAATTGGGCTAAGTCACTGGACTTTACACCATTGTTGCAGTCGATTCATGGGTTACTTAAATCAATGCAACCGTTTACCCAAAATATTGGTGACGGGCTGAAATTCTTGTATGAGAAAGTCTTACTTCCTCTGGCAAGCTTTACAATCGAAAAAGTTATTCCAGATTTCTTAGACCTATTGTCAGCTGCTATTAAGGCGGTCAATGCAATCATTGAAGCACTAAAACCACTCGGTAAATGGTTCTTCGATAATTTCTTGCAACCGTTGGCTAAATATACTGGTGGGAGTTTCCATTCAGTCATTCAGGGTATCGTTGATATTCTTGATAAATTTACAAATTGGATCAAGACACACCAAAAAATTGTCGAGGGTATCACTGTTGCTTTAGCAACCTTATTTGCGTTTAAAGTTGCAACTAGTGCCTTTGATAAAGGTACTTATTTAGTAGATAAATTAGTGCGGAATATTGGCAAGTTGTTCGGCAAAGAACACGTTTTGAGAGATTTATTCGGTAAACTTACTGGCATCAATGATTTAAAGGATGGCGTCGAGAACGTTAAAATACTAGCTTCGGCCGGCTGGGACAAAATAAAGATAGGTGGGCAGCATCTAAGAAAGATTGCTAAGCTGACCTGGTCTGGTCTTAAAACTGGCGCGACGCATTTAATGAATATCGCAAAGTTATCATGGAATGGCATCAAATTGGGTGCTGGTAAGTTGAAGGATATTGCGCAATTATCTTGGTCTAGTCTTAAAGCCGCCAAGGACGATATGAAAGAAATTTGGCAAACAGCCAACCAAAATTGGCAACAATCTGGAATATTTCAATCTATGCATAGTGCCGGAGGGTTCAGCAAACTGACTACTGCAGGGAAAGTCACTAATGGACTTGTTGGTGCAGGGATAGCGGTTGATGCTGGTGTTGATATTTATTCAGCAATTAAGGCTAAGAATCCAACTAAAAAGTTTGAATCTTACGGTTCCGGTATTGGTAAAGCTATTGGCGGTGGACTCGGCATGTGGTTTGGTGGTCCACTAGGCGCAGCATTAGGATCCCAAATCGGTGGCGTCATCGGTACTTGGGGCGGTGAATCGGCCAAGAGCTTTAGTGACGGCTGGAGCGCAGTTGGCAAGGGCAAGAAACCCGATGACTGGCTTGGCGAACTCGGCTGGAACTCTCGTATTATGTCTAATAAGGTCGTTGCTTGGTGGGACGACATGAAGAAGAACAGCGATACCAAGCGTGCTGAACAACAAAAAGATGCTGATCGGCAGAATGCGGCCTTTATTAAGGGCTGGAACAGTTTCTGGGGTGATGTTGGTGACAAGGTTCAAAAGACTTGGGACGATACCAAAAAGACTACTTCAACTTGGGGTACTAACTTCAACAAGTGGCGTTCAAACTTTGGTAGAGATTTCAAAAAGGGCTGGGACGAGACTTGGGAAAAGGTTGGCTCGAAGCTCAAGAAAACTTGGGACGATGCGAAAACCAATACCGAAACCACTTGGTCTAATATCAAGACCGGTATAGGCACAGCAGGTAGCAACATCAAAACCAACATGGAAACTTGGTCGGGTCAGGCCAAAGATAAAGTCATCGGCGCTTGGAAAACTATGAAGACCAAGGGTGACCCTTACTTCAAGGGTATTAAAGATACTGCCAAATCTGCTTTTGATACTGTAGGCGGCTGGGCAAGCGGTCTTGGTGAAAAAATTGGCGGCGGTTTATCTAGAGGCTTCGAAGCAGTTAAACGAGGTGCCGCATCAATTGCTAATGGCATTATTGGCCCAGTTGGTACTGCTGTTAATGGTGTAATATCTGGTATTAACTGGGTCTTGGGTAAAGTTGGCGCCGGCAGTCACGCTTTAGTTAAATGGCATGTTCCTAAGTTTGCTCAAGGTGGCTATCACAAAGGCGGTCTCGCCCTAGTCAACGACGCTCCCGGGCAAAACTACCGAGAGATGTTTAAACTTCCAAATGGTCGACGTGGAATGTTTCCTGCACAACGTAATATGCTTGTTGACTTACCAGCTGGCACTCAAGTGTTAGATGGTAATCGTACAGCTCAAATTCCACATTATGCTAGCGGAATCTTTGGCAGCGACTTTATGAATAGCTTCAACATTGATTTTGGTAACATCTTTAGCGGAGTCAGTTCAAGCATTAGCTCGGCTATTGATGACGTCAAAGACTTTACCAAGGGCGTTTGGCAATATGTTACTCACCCGATTGACTTGATTTCTCAGGGTATTGGCAAGTTCTTCAGTCTACCATCTGGTTTGGCTGGTAGCATTTCTGGCGGAGCGATGGACCTCATCAAAAATGGTTCAGTTGACTGGATTAGAGATTTCATCAAATCGAATGCTCCTAAGAAAAAGAAGAAGAAAAAGTCCAAGAAGTCGTCTGGTAAATCCGGCGGCTTATTCGATTTTGACTTCGACTTTGAAAATTTGTTTGGCTTTGCAGACGGTGGCTTCTTGAATAAAGAAGGTCTGTACAAAATGGGTGAGGGCAATCTATCAGAGATGGTAGTGCCATTAACCAAACCAGCACGTGCAGTTGAGTTGATGAAGCAAGGATTGAAAGTGATGAACTTATCCGGAATGGAGTTAGCAGCGCCAGATATGGCAACTAACAATCTCGCAGACTCGATCAGTACTAGTTTTAATGGTGGTGGTCAATCAGGTGTTGGCAGCATGACGTCTACTGCAGACATGCAGTCGATTATTGTTGCGGCAATCTTGGAGGCTATGGCTGAACTCAAACGTACTAGTGGCTCTAATGATGATCAGACTATCAACATGAATGTTGACGGTGATCGTCTTGCAGATATCGTAATCAAGGTGTTGAACAAGAAGTTTATCAAATTAGGCTTTAATCCATTGAATATATAAAGGGAGTGGTGCTTATGGTGGTGGCATTTGCCATTGGCGGAGTTAACGTTAAAACGCCTAAATCATTTAATGCAGCTATACAAGATATTGACGGAAATACAACTCGTAATGCATTAGGTAATATGCATCGTGATCGGATTACGACTAAACGTAAGTTATCAATTGCTTGGGGTCCGCTGTCAAATGAGGAATGTTCTCAGATTCTACAGGCAGCAGCGGGACAGTTTTTCTCAGTTACTTATCCTGATCCAATGACTGGTGCCTCACGCACTGGACAGTTTTACGCTGGTGACCGAAGCGCTCCTGCATACAGTTGGAATGAGCAATATCAGTCAATTATGTGGCAGGGCTTGAGTTTTGACCTAATTGAACAGTAGGAGGTGATAATGATTGTTAAGCGAAACAACCGCGGTCCGTAATGCATGGGCCGCACTAGAAAGAGAATTACAGTTGAGAATTACGATTAACGACCAGACATTCAGTACCGAAGACATCACCGACTTTTCGTATGATGCCGGAGCAATGAATGGTGAGTCGTTAACGCTTGGATCAGCTTATGCGAACTCAATTAAAATCACGTTTTCGCATATCGTTGAAAATTTAAAATTGCAAGACAAAATAACGCCTGAAATTGGTATCAAACTCCCTGATGATTCTTGGAGCTACACCAAATTAGGCGTTTTTATTATCGACTCGGAGGTCAAACAAGACCGCAACAATGGGCAAACATCACTGTCTGCCACTGATAATATGATCATGCTTAGCGGTATTTACTCGCCTAAGATTGCTTATCCAACTGGTGTGATTGAGGCAATCACTGATATTGCTAATCAGGCAGGCGTCAAACTCAACGAGGCCAACATTGCTCGACTGACTGACACCACTGTCGGTGCTCTCGGCAAAGATGTGACTTATCGACAAGCGATTGGTTATGTAGCTCAGATTGCTGGTGGGTTTGCTCAGTTTAATCGTGACGGACTGTTGGATATCAGAGGTTTAGAAGATCCTAACTTTAGGATTACACCAGACTGTTACATGTCCAAAGGATTGACCAAAAATGAAACCTTTTATCGCATTGGCGGCATGCAAGCTGAGGTCACAACGACTCAAACTGATAACGATGGCAACGAAAATCAAGAGACCGTCAACCTGCAGTCTGGTAGTCCAAGTGGCTCTCAGATTAAGATAACTAACCCCGCAATGACTCAGCAGCTGCTTGATCAACTGTATGAGCAGTATGCAGATATTAGCTTTTATCCTTTTAGTCTTGAATGGTTTGCTGACCCGAATCTTGAAGCCGGCGATTGGGTAACGATTGTCGATAACAAAGGCAATGAGTTTAAAATACCAGCGCTAGGCTTAACGCTAAGTTTTAATGGTGGTCTTTCTGGCACGCTTAAAGCAGACACGACAGTCACATCGCAAACAACATTTGCATACAGTGGACAACTGAGTCAGGCAGTTACTAAGCTGCATAATGATTTCAAAAATATAGCGGGCAACCACATATACAAGGGCATTGACCAACCTTTATTTGCCAAAAAAGGCGACCTATGGTATCAGTCAGTTGGACCGGATATAGTGATGAAAGTTTATCAGTTTGACCCAGAGACAGGACTCTACTCATGGGTCGAGGTTGGTTCAACTAAGCCGAGTCGCGAATTATCCGATCAAATGGATCGGGTCAAAAAGGATATCACTGACCAGACAGCTAAGGTTGATGACGCGGTGACCAATGCTAATACAGCAGTCGCTAGCAGTGACTTAGCAACTAAAACAGCCAATGCTGCCAAGCAATCGGCAGCTGATGCTGTTACCGTGTCAAATCAGGCTAATTTAATCGCGTCACAAGCGCAGGCGTCTGCCTTAACAGCTAGCACTGATGCTTTAACTGCTCTAAATAACGGTAAGACTGCAATCACCAATGCTAAAACAGCACTAGATAGCTCAGCCGCTACTGGTAAATCAGTAACTAGTCTAGTTACCAAAGTTGATGATATTGCAGGAACTATCTCGACTTTAGCAACCCAAAAGACTGTTGATGCTATCAACAAGACTGTATCTGATAACACGCTAAAACTAGCTGCCACCGCCACAACCGCCCAATTGCAAGCGACTCAAAAACAAGTCGACACAATTAACGGCACCGTCACCAATCAAGGCCTAACAATCAACGCCTTATCCAGCGGCCTAACCGCAAAAGCTGATAAAACCGACGTTAATACTGTGACTGGCGACGTTAGCAAGCTTAAAAATACAGTTGATTTACAGGCCAATCAATTATCAGCCAAGTTAGAGCGCACAGACGTGACGTCGATGCTGAGTGGTTACGCGACGCAAAGTTACACAAATACTCAGATTAATGCCAAGGCCGGTGAATTATCCGCAAGTGTTAGCCAAGTCCAAAGTAATCTTGATAAACTCCAAATTGGCGGTAGAAATTTAATAACCGGGACTAGCACGCCAATGATCATCAATGCCACAGCTGACAATAATTATTATTACAAGGTTATTTACACAAAACTCGTCCCGGGGGTCACTTACACTTTTAGTGCTGATGTTACAGATAATAATAGTAACGTTGCTGGTGTTTTGGTTTATCGCAAGAAGCATTATGGCGGCTACCTTGCAGGTAATGAGCAAACACCAATCAAAGATGGCAAAGTTAAGATTACCTTTACATGTCCTGATGAGGGTGCTGAATTATTATTGTATCCAGGACCATGGGGCAAAGTAGCGGGTATGTCTGCAACTTTTAAACATATGCAGCTGGAAAAAGGCAATGTCGCTACTGATTGGTCGCCAGCTCCTGAGGATAAGGCACAGCAGTCAGACTTCTCAAGTTTGAAGCAAACCTTGCAGGGTTTCCAGACGACCGTTAATAGCTCGATATCTGGATTACAAAGTCAGCAAACACAAATTGCAGGTCAGATTACGAGTACAGTGTCATCGATTGCTAATATCAATAAGCAGCTTGATTGGCAAACAATTGCTGGCGGTGATTTGAACACCTTTAAAACTCCCGGTAGATATTTGATTACTGGTACTATGACAAATGCCCCGGTAATCTCGTATGCATATCTAATTGTTGAAAAAGTCGATTCATTACGTGTACGGCAAATGATAACTAATGATTCTAACTCAAAACAATTTACTAGATTGTTTGCATCTAGTGGGTGGACGGATTGGACAGAAGGAGCAACGTCTTCTCAAATCACTCAACTTCAAGACCAAATCAATCTCCGGGTGACCAAAGACAACTTGATCAGCCAAATCAACTTATCTGCTGGTTCGACCCTAATCCAATCAAACAAGATATACTTGTCTGCTGCTTCGACGGTGTTTAGCGGCTCAGCATTTATCCCTGCGGCCAGCATCAAAGACCTAACAGCCGATTACATCAAAGCCGGCACGCTCGACGCCAGCAAGGTTAATCTGATTAGTGTCAATGCCGCTAGTATCACAGCTGGGATTATTACTGGAGCTAACTTGAGTATTAATCTCGACTCTGGAGAGATTCTCTTTCAAAAGGGATCTATCAAATCTGTACCGGGCCGATGGAACAACGTTCTTGATATTGAAATTGAAGATGGAACATTTTCTCAGGCTGATTACCGAGGTAATGGTGTTCGATTTCAGGATGGCAGCATTTATATGACTAGAGATGTTCTCAATTGGAAGTCTGATAATAAGGGAGTTAAGGGTAAAGTTGATTACGGAACAGTCCGATATAGCAGCTCATTTCTTAATGATGTGCCCGGCATGATGATATATGGAAGTGAAGGTATCGTTGTCGGAACATCAAATTACACAACAATCAGTCCTTTTCAATCTATTTGGTCTATTAGTGGATCAGGAATGTCCGCTGGTCAGCAAGGTTTGGCGCTTGGTTCTTCGGAAAAAGTCGTCATCGCAAGTGGTCAGCAATATGATGTATGGGCCGCCACATATAAGCCAACAATAATGGTGGGAACAACCAATAGCTACAGTGCACCCGGCGACTGGACTGCGGGAGGTTCTAATGATCTGGCGGGAAATGGAATAAGTTTACTAGCCAAATCCATTGTTCTTAATGTGAAAGACTCAGTTGGTGGTAACGCAATGGGTAACGCCAAGATGGGAGGTCTTGCACTAGCCTGTGATGGCCGTTCAGGGTATGTATTAAGTGCAACGACTTACGAGAGAACTTATTCCGGTAGTGCCAATATGATTATTACCGGAAATGGTGTTTATGGTCGGGTAACATCAGCCCGTAAGTATAAGCTGCTCGATCATGACGCGGAAACAGTAATTGACCATGCTAAACACATCCTAGATATCAATCCCAAGCAGTGGTTTGACAAGGCCGAGGTTGAAACAATATCTCAATCGTTAACTAATTCGACTGAGGATAAACTTTTAGGTGATTACAAGTTCCAGCAGTATTACGGTTTTATCGCTGATGACTTTCACGATGCTGGTTTGGACGAGGTTGTGCAATTCAAGAATGGTGAAGTTGATAGCCTTGCCTATGACCGTATCCCAATGTATCACAATGTAATACTTAAAGATCATGAGACCAGAATTCAAAAACTAGAGCGAGAAAACAAAGAGCTAAAGCAGCAGCTTGCTGCTATATCTTAGGAGGATGAAACATGAAAATTACTTTGAAGAATGTTTATTTGGTGCCATCAATTAATCTGTTACAGAAGATGAGCTTGAAGGGGCAAGACACCTTAGCCCGTTCGAAGTTTGTAAAATTGCTCAAGAAATCTTTAGACGATTTGGCTGAAGCAGAGCAAGAACTTGTCAATGAATATGGTGCTCGTAAGGATAACTCGTTGCCGGTCAGTGATGACAATCCGTTGATTACCAAACCAGATGGTAATGCAGAAATTCAGCCAAGCAAGAAATTAGAATTCAACAAGGTGCATGCCGATTTGCTGAGTCAAGAAGCTGAAATCCAAGGCGGTACTTATGTTAATCACATCGACGATATCAAACGAATTCTTAAAGAATACGGGGATAAAACAGAATTAAGTAATGCTGATGCTGAAGCCTATCTCGAATTGACAGAAGCATTCTCTAACGCAACTAAGGAGGATAAGTAATGAATGCTGATGAATTCTTCCGTAAGGGCAAACAAATGGTCACTGATTATGTTAATGATCATCTAGATAAAAGTGACGGTAAACAGATCACACCAGATAACGTTTACATTGTTTGGTCTAGCAAGACTCTCCAAAACAGTAAGGCATTGCTAAGCACGACGTTGTTCGATGGAATGTATTATGAGCTCACTTTTAATGGTGACGCAGACGAGTTTTATTTGGATGCATATAAGAAATTTGACAATAAAGCAATCAAAAATTGGGAGGATAAATAAATGCTAACAACTAGTAAATCATTAAGTATTTCTGGCCAATCATCAATCAGTGGCCAACAGGTGATGAACTTCTCCGCTACTATTGACCAGGGTAACGGTCGTAGCAATATCACACAGGCTGTTTTAAACAAGGACTTGTACGATTCAAACAAGACCGAAGTGCGTAAAGACGCCGCAGACTTTACTGATTTAGTTTATGATCAGGAAGATAAGATGGCAGAATCTGACAAAGCTGACACGGCCTCCTAGGTCGTTTTAACTATTTAGGGAGGAGATGGTTAATTGGACTTAGAAAAGACCGTGACAGAGCACGGTAAGCAAATTGACAAGCACACTGAGCGGCTTAACGATGTCGAAAAGGATGTGCAGGAATTAAAGCAAGATTTGCGCGTTGGCCTTGATCGTGTTGATCAGTCAAATCGATATTTGCGCGAACAGAACAACGTAATCTTGAAAGAGGTCATCACGAAAAATAAAACATCAGAACAACATGACTTCGCTCTTACCAAATTAGCCAAAGACAATCAGATTAAAATGTTTGGCATGATATTTGGTACGGGCGGAGTCATTGTTTTAATCATCAATCTATTAATGAAGTTATTCCATTAGGAGGAAAAATAATGAAAGATTTAGCACAGTTAGTATTATCGATTGCAGTGGCAGTGATTCCCGTTGTCGGCGTCTGGGTATCCCAGCAAATTATCAAGAACAAGAAGGCATTAGCATTCATGCAGGCACTAATTCCACTGGCAGAATCGGCGGTGGTTGCCGCTGAAAAGCTTGGCGTAACCCAAAAGCTGACGGGCGGCGCTAAAAAGGATAAGGCAGTCCGGTTTGTTATTGACGGGCTTAAGTCACTTGGGTTCAACGATGCTGATAAGGCTACAATTTGTAACGCCGTCGAGAAGGCTTTTGCTGAGTCAAAAGAACAAATTGAGGCTGTCTATGACACTCAATTTACGAGTGGCTTCGGTTTACAGGCACAGGTTGATAATTTATCATGGACAGTCGCGAATCAGCAGGATGTCATTGCCCATACAGCGGGATATGATAAATAGGAGGCAGTTATGAAATTTAAAAAGAAATTAGTCTTGGCCGTCACATTAATTGTGGCGGCTATTTTTATGGCCATGCCCACTAATAATGTGAGTGCAGCAAAAGGTGACCATGGAGTTGACTGGAGTAAATACCAAGGAGCTAACGGTGTTTACGGGTACCAGCGTGATAAATTCGTAATTAGCCAAGTTGGCGGCTACTACAACGGTAGCTTTGTTGATCAATGGACTTACAAGACGCAAGTATCGTCGGCAATCGCTGCGGGTAAGCGAGCTCACACTTATATCTACAGTCGATTTACTGGACGTCAGCAAGCCGATCAGATGCTTAATTACTATTTGCCAAAGGTACAGACTCCTAAAGGCTCAATTGTCGCCTTAGACGTTGAGGATGGTTATCCAGATACAGACTCGGTTTTGTATGCTTTAGGCCGAGTTAAAGCTGCTGGTTACACAGCAATGTTATATGGTTACAAGTCTTTCCTAACTTCGCATTTAAGCTTAAGCACAATTGCTAGTCAGTACCCACTCTGGATGGCCGAGTATCCTAATTATGCTGTGACACCGACACCTAATTACAATTACTTCCCAAGTTTTAGTAATATCGGAATATTCCAATTTACTTCGACTTATATTGCTGGTGGTCTCGATGGTAATATTGATTTAACCGGCGTTACTGATAATGGCTATGGCGGTAATATTAAAACCAATTCAGGAAAAGTCGTTGTTAAACCAAATTCAACGACTTCTGCAATTAATGTGGGGCAATCTGCAAATAATACTGCTAAAGCAAACATCAAGTCGGGTGATACTGTAAAAGTTAACTTAACTGCCACTAAATGGGCAAACGGTGTGGGAATAGCAACATGGGTCCTCGGCAAGACTTATACTGTTCAGCAGATTGGTTCCGGTAAAGTGTTGTTAGCTGGCATTTTATCCTGGGCTAAGATTGCAGATGTTGAGATCCTATCAGTTGGTCAACCAGTCACAGGTGCAGCAACTTATACAGTTAAGTCTGGAGATAGTTGGTGGTTGATCGCAAATAAGCATGGGCTGAACATGTACGCGCTGGCAAGTTTCAATGGCCGGACGATCAACTCGATGTTGCATCCTGGACAAGTCATCAGATTATCAGGGGCGCAAACGGTGAGCCACACTTATTACACCGTAAAGTCTGGTGATTCGTTCTGGTCAATTGCTAAGAAATACGGTATCAACATGAATAAGTTAGCAAGTCAGAATAAATTGACAATCAAATCTGTTATTTATCCTGGTCAGAAATTGCTGATCAAGTAATGTTTAAGCCTACCTCCAATTTAGGAGATAGGTTTATTTTTTTGCGCAAAAAACAAGAATAGTTGGATTTGTGTAATAAATAAAATGATTTTTAACTATTTCTGTAAGGACGATGATATAATATGAAATAGTTAAGGAGGGATTAACATGCAAAATTTTAATTTCATTAAAGCAATGGAAGTATCCCAAATTTTAAATCCGGTAACCTATATTACTAAACTAATGGCACGACTAGTTGGTGGAACACAGCGTTCGCCCAAGTTTTCGCAAAATGCACGTGATAGTGAGAAAGCTATTCGCGAAGATTGGTTACGTGTTGGAAATGACATGAGAAGCGGAGTTTTGGAATATGACCGAAAACTCATTAAAAAGTAATCAGGAAACTGAGAATGCTATCACCGAAGATACAGACGATAGTAGTATTGAAGGGAATTTACCAACATCTGATCAGGAGCTTTTGGACAAAGTTCAAGCGTTACCTAAAGAACGAAAACGAGAAATGGTTGCTCACTTAGAAATGTATTCTGGCCCGATTCCTCATCCGAGTATTTTAAAAGGTTATGAAGAACTCGATGCAGGAGCAGCAAAAGCAATAATAGAAAACGGCTTAGCGGAATCAGATCATCGTCGTAATTTAGAAACAAAAAGGCAAAAACGAAGGGGAAACCTTGCATATATAATGCTTATTGGTAGCTTGGCTTTGTGTGCACTATTTATTCTTGGGTCTTTTATGTTAATTATGCGAGGACATACAATTGTTGGTAGTATATTTGGTGGTACAGGTTTTGTAATCTTAATAGGAAGTATGATTTCACTGGTTAATGATTTGACTGTTAATAGTGATTTACACGCGCATGATCACGAAAAAAGCGAAGCTGAAAAACAAAAAGAAGATTGATTTAAAAATCTAATAAGATAGTTTCAATGTTTCGATCTATAGGCAATTTTCGGCATTAGCCTTACTCTTGATTGAGTGGGGCTTTTTGTTTTGAAAAAACAATCTAGATAAATTTTTAAATTTAAGAATAAAGTTATTAACAACTTGAATAAAATAACGTAGATAATAAGTAGCAAAATTCGGCTAAACTTCTGAATTTTGCTATTTTTTTAACAAAAACATCTTGTATGTTATTCAATATATTAACAGGCTTATCCACAACATATGGTTTTAAACAGCTTGCAAATTATAAATATGGTGGCCATAATATAGGTATGTTTTAATTAAATGATAAGCCGAAAAAAATTATTAAATAATAGTTTAGACTCAATACAACATTAACGCTAACTGGAGAGAAGTATGGAATATTTTTTATGTTTAGATGATTCTGGCGCATTTAATCAAATGTGTACGCAAGGTAAATATTTTGTTTATGGCGGATTATTGATGCCAATGCAAAATTTTCACTCAATTAATCAAGCGTATGGTAAATATGTTGATATTACTAAGCAGAGATTCCAAATAAATGGTGAACTTAAGGGGAAAGCTCTGTCCTTAAAAATCAGAAAAAAGTTGTTAAAAGTACTTGATGGTTATGACTGTGATGAAATTTTTGTGACCACTCAACTTCCTTCTTTAGCACGCCTTGATTTTACAAATTCAAGAGATATTTTACGGTATAAAAACTATATGATTATGCGATTAATTGAAGCGTTAATTAAACATAAGAGGATACCGTCAGACTGTGACAAATTAACAATTTATATTGATAATCAAAATATAGCTAATTCTGCGCAGGATTCATTAGAAACTTATTTAAACTTGAGGTTCAATGAAGATAATTACTATTATATTCATAGAATCAGCTATACGACATTTTTCCAATGCGAATTTTTAGTAAAGTATCGTGATTCAAAATATGATGCAATGATTCAAGCCGCCGATATTTTAGCAAATACCGCTCATAATTCGTTTAATTGGACAAGGGATGGTAAGCCATTACGCTACTTTAGAACATTTCTAAAAAATGATTATTTCTCACTTCATCTTCCAGACGATGTTCATTATTAAAAAAATCTCAGATTTATTGCTCTTTTGTAAAAACGTGGTAAGATATATATGCAGGGATAATTCCACTGTCTAACTTGTACGGTCGCTAATATATTTATAGTAAGAGTGCTGGGTGTACTCCGCTGTGCAAGGGCCTTCGAATGAAGGCTTACATATTATATTTAGCCTATCTCACTTAAGAGATAGGCTTTTTTATTGGCTTAAAATCGGTAGACTTACGAACTAAATTAAATATATATCCTAAACTTTTAAAGTTTTAGCAATATTTTAAAAGTTGGGTCCTTTTATATAGGAAGAAAATAGCCGTATTTTAATAAAATGTAATCTTAAAAAGTTAAAATATGGTACAAATACGGTACATGCCACGTCAATGAGCTGGCACTACTGAAATCTCACTATACGTGGTACACAGAGCAATAGAGAAACCAGACTTAACTAAAACGACTTATACGCGTTCTAGAGCGATTCTAGATAAGCGGATAAGTCGTTTTTCTGTCAATTTAAGCCTTGTTTCAGCAACAAAACATAACATACTCTATGGTACGTCGATTTTAGACCATATTAATGATAGACCTGGTCATAAGCGCCTTTAGAAATATCTTAATTACTTCTATCGCAAAAACTCGGCAATCTCTCGTTCCTAGCGCGAATTAACCTGTTGCATTGTTATGTTGTCAATCGACAAAAAATACATTCTCTTTCAAAATCAGTGACGTGGCTCGGCGGTTGATTTGAGTTTCGACTCCTCAACTCAACACTTTTACGTCATGCGATGACCCACTCTTCCAAGAGACACGACAACTACTTGCTTTAGTTTTCGGCGAGCGTGACCCCATAACTAATGGCCTCATTTCATGATGGAATGAAGCCTTTTGGTATATAAAAAGCCAGGTGATTAACCTAGCTTGGTTTTAAGTGCTTCTGTTAATGTGGCGCTAAAGTTAAGGCCTTGTGCTTCCGCTTTTCTTGCCAATTGCGTTGGAACGGTGACATTTTTACGGACAAAAGTTTGCATGGCTCTTTTCTTCTCCGAAAGGTTGGCAGTGACAATACCTGCAAACTCACCATCAGATAATTTTAGGCTATCCAACTTTGACGGTTTTGGTAAATTCTTCTGATCATAATTCATTTCAGCCATTACGTCACTCGCCATTAAATAAGCATCTGCCAAACCGTATCCTTTAACGTTCCTGTGACACAAAGTGAAGAGTGGAAAAACATTAGCTACAAGTTTACCCGCAATATGCCGAAAAATCTTCTCGAAGAGGCGCAAACCGCTACCCAATTAATGGGCGTGACAAGCGAAGAAACGGCTTTAAGCGTGTTGTCCGTTGTTGGTGATGTGCAAGACGAGTTAGAGCGAATTTACAAGGAAAAAGCTAGTCAGCCCATGTTTGATGCAGATGAAGAAACCGAAAACGCCGAAGAAAACAAGGAGTGATTAAATGAACTCCGAAAAATATTGGCGAGATCGTGAAGAAATCTGGCAGAAACAACAAATAAAAGATGATAAAAAACGAATGCAAGAAATTGCTAGTCGGATGCGGGATGCGCAGGATGCTATTAGAGATGAGATCGGCAAGAATTGGGACAACTTTTCAAATGGCCAAAAAATTACGCTAGAAGAAGCCTTCAAACGGTCTAGCGAAATGGATGTTAAAGCTTTTGCTAGTAAAGCCAAGAAATATGTTAACGAAAAGGATTTCTCCAAAGAAGCTAATCGAGAATTAAAGCTTTATAATCTTACAATGCGAGTCAATCGCCTTGAGTTGTTGAAGGCAAATATTGGGTTAGAGTTGGTTAATAGCTTTGATGGTGTGGATAAATACTTTTCAAGTGAACTCACTAAAGCAGGCATGGCCGAATTAAAACGACAAGCCGGCATTTTAGCGATGACACTTTCTAAGTCGGGTTATGGAAAATTTGTTGGCAAAGTTGTAGATGGCTCTTTTCAAGCGAAGAACTACCCAACTTTTTCCGAAAATCTTTGGCGTTATCAAAGCGAGTTAAAAGCTGATTTAGACAAGCTGTTAATCCGTGGCATAACTTTAGGCAGAAACCCCAAACAGCTTACTACCGAACTCTCACGACTTCTGACGGACAACGGCAAGGAGAATGCTAAGTACAATATCGATCGCTTGCTAGTTTCTGAAACCACACGAGTACAAGCAAGTATTCAAGAGCAATCTTACCTGGATGCTGGCGTTGAGGAATACGAGTACATTGCTGAACCCAATGCTTGTGGTACCTGTAAGCCAATGGATGGAAAAATTTTTAGCGTAAGAAAAATGATGTCCGGATTGAACGCTCCTGGCATGCATCCGTGGTGTCGGTGTAGTACAGCTCTGCATATAAAAGGAATGGCTAATAGTCTTGTTGCTGAGCAAGCACGAAAAATTACACCAAAAAATGATTTAAATCGTTATACGGTAAACAGAAATATAGTTAACACGAAACATTATCATGATAAATTTAGTAAAATAGGGCTAAGCAAAAATCTTTATGAAAATATTTATAAAAAAGCTGTTGAATCTCTCGAAAGACGAGATGGAACAGAACTTGAAGATATTTTTGCTTTTAATTCAAGAACAGGAGAGTTAATAGCTCAAAATATAAAGCCAGATAAGGCTTTTGCATCGGGGATTTCACGAGAAAGTTTTAAAAATGCAACGTTCGAAAGTATAACATTACTGCACAATCATCCGGAAAGTGGGAGACTTTCTTTTGCAGATATAAAAACAATTTATCGAAATGAAGATGTCAGTATGAGTATCGCCGTGGGACATGATGGAACAATTCATGCCGTATCTGAAGTTAACAGAAATAAGGACTTGATAGGCTATCATGCAAAATGGTACACTTACTATAAGTCACTAGGCTTTACTGATCAGGAAAGCCAATTAAGAGCAACCGATAAAGTTTATGAGAAGGGATGGTTCAAGTATGTCGCAAAATAAACAGAATTATTTAGTTGTAGATGATACTACTGAACGTCCGTTATCAGACCTTCAGAAACAGCATTTGCAAAATCGAGAATCAGATGAAGAAGTACAACAAAAACTCAAAGAGTTTGAAAATCAAATGGATACAGAATTTAAGTAGCACCCAGTCACTAAAAATGATTGAGTGCTATTTTTAAAAGGAGAATAAATGGCAAAAGATGATTTTTTCTATATCGCTTATAAAATACTAGCATATGTCTATGAGTGTATGAAAAAGGGCGAATCAGTCGATCCTTCTGTCATAGACCCGACAACTTATCGTATCACTTATCCATATTTGATTTCTATTCTTGAAGAGCTGACTGATGAAGGGTATTTAAAAGGAATCAAATTTATCCCAACAAAAGACGAAAAAATCCCAATTGGACTTGATAAAATGAAAATTTCGATTAAGGGAATTGAGTACCTTCAAGAGAATACAATGATGAAAAAAGCTTTAAAAACAATTAAAGAAGTTAAGGATTCAATTCCTGGCATTTAGCATTCGACAAAAGGTTGAGTGCTATTTTTGTACCCAAAATTGAAAGGAATGGTAGAAATGGAAAAAGAGAAATCATTGATTATTTGGTTGAAGGCAGGACAAACGTTAAAATTCGAAAAAGTTGAGAATCTCGAGAATAGTGATAATGAATTGAAGTTCGACTATTTTGGCGTAGCTACTCAAGTAAAGAGAAATGCGGTATTTAATCAAATTAATATTTCCGGGTTTGCTTTGGAGGCTTGATTGAACATGGTAAGACAATATAAAGATGAGAAGATTCGCTTTTTCGGGCCCGTGGGTAAGCTTGAGATTGATACACCAGATGGACTACAACTGGCCAGTGCGGGCGATTATATCACTCGTGATGCTAATGGTGGGCTTCATTTGAAAAAGCCTGAAGTATTTGAAACCACGTTTGAACTGGCTTAGTCGAAGAGTAGTTGGTAGTTTTGGTCGCCGAAGAAAGGCGGCTATTTTTATGCCCTTTTCCTTGCCGCGGGCGTTAAAGAACGACATGAGTTGTCTCCCAAGACGTTAAATGCGAGTGGAGGTGCCAATTATGGTAGAAGCAGTTGAAACCGAATCCACTGAGGAAGTTGAAACCAAGGCCGGTGCACAGGCTGAAGTGATAGATACAACCGAATCGGAAGAAAGCAAAGCTACTGATGCTGACAAAATCGTTGAGAAGCTCCAGAAGCGGATTGGCAAAGAGCAGTCCGAGAAGAACGACTTCGAAGGTAAATACGAAGCTGCCATGAAGCAGATCGACGCTTTGCAAAAGGGTGATGATCCAAACAAGGAAACTGAGCCCGATGAGAATCAAAAGAAGATCAGTGCGCTGGAAGCGCAGATCAAGCGCCAAGACATGTGCGATCAAGCCCGTACCGTTATCACAGATGCGGGTTTTTCTGTGCCCAACAGTTTGCTGAGGGCTTTGATGCCACACAGAAAAATAGAGAAATCAGTACAATTTTAAATTTTAGACCTATTAAAAAGAGCTTGACCCAAAATCTAGTGTAATTGCTAGAGAAGGGTCAAACTCTTTTTGGCTGGCTTGAGTGAGTTATCGGTTTTAGTGGTGGATTAGCCGAAACCGGACGTTTTGGACCGTCTGGGCTTCAGACAACGGATAAAGCCGTGAGTGACAGGTGATGCTGTCCTTGTCGCGATCTAGCCAACACAATCGTTTGGCAATGGTGTGTGAGCTTCACAGATTTGGTTTTCTTACCAACAAACTTGGCAAGGGGTCAGGCCCTGACTTTTTGCGTCTTGTAGGGTTGTTTTAGTAAAAGTACCGTTGCCGTGGGCATATTTGTGATATCGCTTGCCAGTTGGGGTGACAAAAACAACTTGGCCGGTGGGTGTGGTGGTCTGGGAGCTGTTGGCCGTCTGGCTACTACTATTCTGGCTGGGCTGAGTGGTGGCACTGCCAGCGCTGGCCGTGCCTGTCGAACCGGTTGCCTGACCGACATTACTGGAGCCATCGGCGTAATTTAGGGTGACCCCACTTTGGACGTTGAAGATATAAACGTTGAAAGAGATGGCTTGACTGCTGACCGATTGCGCCATCATATGAACACCACGGGCCAGAAGCTCGTTACCGCGAAAAACCGGCGTTACCGAATAACGGACATAATTCTGACTGTTTTGCTCGAGATAGGCCTTGACGTCCATTTCGTAGCGCAACATTTCTGGGCTGTTCAATTGACGGGTGCCAGTAATGAGATTCTTCCAATTGGCGTTTTCGCCCGCTAGAGCCCAGCCGATCAAATGAGAGCGGTTGAAGAGATAGCCGCCGCTGATTTTCTTATTTTTCCAGCCAGTCGGGGTCACTTCACTGATGCTACCACGTTTGCCCTTGGGCATGATGCTTTGGTTGAGCATCGCCTCAGCGGTGGTCGCACGGTTAAGCCGATCAAGATCGCCGTATTTCTCCCAAGCGCCCGCGTCCAGACTTAGATCCGCACTGGAAAATGTTGGTTTGCCTTGATTGATGTTGATTGTTTGCGTCCCTTGATAGGTCAGACTGGCTAGATTGTTATTGCTTTGTTCGAGTTTGGCTTCGGCAGCCTTGCTCTCTGCCGCGGCTTTTTCTGTGGCTGCTTTAATTGATGAAGCTTTAGCTGCCGCCTCTTTTGAACTTCTTGCCGCGCTACGGGAACTGGCTTCAGCGGCCTTCTTTGCTTTTTCGGCAGTTTTGGAACTGGACTTTGCTGCCACTCGCCGACTAGAAATATTGACAGCGTTATCCGCGGCGGCTTGCTGGTCTTGGGCTGTCTTGACTTGGCCATTGGCAGTCGCGCCTCCTAAGAACAGGACGACTCCAGCCACCGCCAAAATGGCGGCGGGTTTGGTGGGTCGCCGATTTTTTCGGCGCTTTAACCAAGTGATCATACCATAGGGAATCAGCAACATGCCGATCATTGCAATCAGAATCGTGAATGTATACATCTCATTATTCCTCCATTATTGCTTGAGTATCGTTCAAGAAAATTTGCAAATATTGGTCCACTAAGCTGAATCGTCAAACGGCCTTACCCAAGTTCGCGCAAGTTTGATGTATTTAGTATTTACTTGAAAGATCCGGTTGCTAACCTCGCTGAAATGTGGGAGTCGAACCGCTTCGATTCCTAGGCGGTACTTACTATTTCTATTATAAGGGCTACCACTGAGTAAAGATAGGCTAGCTGGGTAAAGTGGTAGCATCGACGAAAATTCGAGGGAACTTTTCTGAGAAAGTTGAAACCTGTGTAATTTTAGTGACGATTTCATTAAGCCATCTGATGCATCCAAAGATTTGGATTCCTTTCAGAACATGAAGTATAATGAACTTGATAACTGGAATATGACGAAATTAGACGTACTACGTCGACAGTTACTAGTAGCTGACCCACATTTAGCATTGCCGAGTGCTGATGTTGCAACAATTGCAAGTGAGAAGATGACGAAATATTTATTCGATCTGGATAATAACCGTGGTATTGCCAAGGGGATATTGATTGCTAAACGTGCGGGGTATGATATCAATAATTACCCAGAGCTAATTGCTGAAATTTTGAAGCGTGCTGATAAGTATCCAGTTAGTTTAAAGCGTATTGATCAATATGGCGGTCATTACGAGCAAAAGATAGTCTTATATGGCCAAAAAGGACAGCTCAGTAATATGGTTGTTGGCTGGACGGTAAACGAAGGAAAAACCTGGATGGCTACTGCTTATTTAGAGGAGGTGTGATAAATGACTATCCATGAGTTTGATAACATTATTTTAAAGGATGGACGTAAGGCTGCGATTGTCGAAGTTTATTCACCGATTGAATTTGAAGCAGACGTCGATATTGGCACAGATGAATGGGAAACAATTCCAATAACAATTCATGATATAGCTGAAGTTACGTATTCGTCTGCAAGCACTTGATCATAACGATTGAGTGCTATTTTTATACCCAAAATTAGGAGGAAACATCATGGAATTAATCATATTTACAAATAACGGACAAACTTATCACTATAGTGGAGTGACTGATTTTCAGCCAACGACCACTGGATTTAGTTTTACGTATGTCGGCAAAGCGACCGGTGTTACTCACCAAGCTGTCTTTAATAATACGTCCACAGCGGGTTATGCTATTGTACCGACCGAATCAGTAGAATAGTTAGGCAGAGTATCGATGCAGGGAGGGATTGGGTACATTACTTTTGGCCGTTTGCGCAATATCGTTTCTGCGACTTACATTTAAAATTTGACTTGGTCATGTCATTAAACTAACCGAAATTAAATGTGTGTGGGACGCCATTTTGCGAGCAAAATCATTGGTGTGCGCAGGTTAGAAGAATCTTTTTGAAAGCAATTAAATTGGACCTAGATAATTTAGTCATGAATTTACAACATTTTGCGGAAAATAGCGGGACGGCTGACACTGATAATGTTGATGGCGGTAGTCAAGATGGTAATGCTGACATGATGGTGTGAATCCAGATAAGCAGGCTGATCATATTTAAGGTACTACTAAAGACTGTGGTAGCGACTTGCACTTAGCGATTGACATTTCCTAGAAAGTCTAATATATTAAAACAATATGAGAGATTGTCTGGCGGGAATCGATGTCTTATGTTAAAATACTAGCAGCGATAGGATTGATTCTCCAGACAGAGTTTGTTGTAAATATAATGGGGGTGTCTAAATTAGACTCGAGTAAGAAGATTTTAATAATCGAAGATGAGAAAAACTTAGCCCGTTTTTTAGACTTGGAATTGTCTCATGAAGGTTATGAAACCAAGGTTGAAGGTAATGGTCGAGCAGGGTTGGATCTAGCTTTGAAAGAAGACTGGGATGTGATCTTGCTTGATTTGATGTTACCTGATTTGAATGGGTTTGAGGTTTGTCGTCGGGTGCGCAAGGAAAAATCCACGCCGATCATTATGGTCACGGCCAAAGATTCCGTGTTAGATCGGGTCGCTGGTTTAGATGATGGCGCGGATGATTATTTGGTGAAGCCTTTCGCGATCGAAGAACTATTGGCGCGGTTACGGGCTTTGATCCGGCGGTCTGATATGGAACGGCAATCCCGTGCGTCTCAACAGAAACAGATCGTTTTCCGCGATTTGATCATTGAACCGCAGACACGGACTGTGATCCGTGGCAACGAGATCATTCAACTCTCTAAGCGGGAATCATCTTTATTGATGATTTTGGTAGAAAATGCCAACACTGTTGTTGCCCGTGATGAACTTTTGCGGCAAGTTTGGGGCTACAATGAGCAAGTCGCGACCAATGTTGTTGATGTTTATGTTCGATACCTGCGCAATAAGATCGATCGGCCTAATCGCCGCAGCTACATCCAAACGGTCCGGGGCACGGGCTATGTCATGCATTCCTAGGTGTAGCTTATGGCAGAGAAACGTGTGCAAGAAACCACTCAACCAAAAAAAAGAATGCGTTTAACTTTGCGAGTTAAATGGTCAGCCGCTGTTGGCCTGACCATTTTTTTTACATTCGTGATTTTCGCTAGTATCATTTATGCGACTTTCAGCAATAATCTATTGGCCCAAGAGAAAACAGCGACGGCAGAAACGACAAAGTTGGTAACTGATCGGCTTAGCACGGTCAAAAAAAATCTAACGATTGCCAAAGTCGTGCCGTTGATGACGCCGGAATATTATCAAAATGAAGGGGTCGATGGCGCTAGTACAAATCAGAATAATTCCGATCCATTTTATGAGGATTCGGTTTTTAATCAGTTGTCCCGTTCTGACTTATCAGTGGCTATTTATAATCGTCAAAAAGAGCAAGTTTTCATTTCACGGGACACCACGATCAAATTTAAAGCAGTGACCAAAAGGACTCAACAGATCGTTCAGGCTGAAGGACGTCGGGTGATCGTTACCACGATCCCGGTCTATGGACGCGCGACTCAACGGCTGACTGGCTATGTAATGTTGGTCAATCGGATGGATAGCCTTTACCACGCGACCCAAGAATTACGCTGGCAAATGATCATTTTGATCGCGGTAGCGGTTCTTTTCAGTGGCAGTATTGGCTATATCATTGTGCATCGGCTCTTGAAACGGCTCAATTTGATCTCTAAAACGATTCGCACGATCGATCAGGCGCCGGAATCAACGGCGCGGATCCCGAAATTATCAGGTAATGATGAAATCAGTGATCTGGCGCAACAGTTCAATAGCATGTTGGATCAGATCCAACAATACATTGAACAGCAAAAGCAATTTGTCGGCGATGTTTCCCACGAGTTACGAACGCCGGTAGCGGTGATCCAGGGGCATTTGCAACTCTTGAATCGTTGGGGTAAAGATGATCCGGAAGTTTTGGCAGAATCCTTAGCGGCGGCCACCCAAGAAGCCACTCGGATGAATTCGCTGATCGAGGAAATGCTACAATTAACGCGTGCCGAACAAGTCGAGTTGAAATCCGTCCATGAAGTGGCGGATGTTCCAGCGGTGATTGCCCAGGTAGTTGATAATATTCAAATGTTGCATCCCGATTTCTTAGTACAAGCTGATGTGGAATTGCCTGCAGGGATCACAGTACGGATGAACCGCCACCATTTGGAACAGATCCTGATCATTCTGTTGGATAATGCGGTCAAGTATTCTGCCACCCGTAAGGAAGTTCATTTGGGCGCTGATCGGGGCCAGCACAATATCCATATCGTGGTCCAAGACTTTGGCTTAGGTATTTCGGCGCAAGATCAGCAGCGGATCTTTAATCGCTTTTATCGGGTGGACAAAGCACGTTCACGGGAGCGCGGCGGAAATGGTCTTGGCTTGTCGATCGCTTATCGTTTGGTCAAGGCTTACGGTGGGGATTTGACTGTGGAGAGCGTGGAGAATTCTGGCTCTTTGTTTAAAGTCTCATTGCCGCTTGACCCGGAAATCGAACCGGCGGAGAATCAGTCGGAGCTAGATCAATAGGGATGTAGCAATGGAAAACTGAAGAAATGGGGAATAACGATGCGTGAAGGTGTGGCGATGACCGTGCGCGGCCGGGTCCAAGGGGTCGGCTTTCGCTGGATGACCAAGATGGTCGCTGATCAATTGCAGATCGTCGGGATCACTCGCAATAATGATGATGGTTCCGTTTATATTGAAGCAAGTGGTGAAGCCGAGGACTTGCGAAAGTTTATCGCGGCGGTCAAGGCGTCGCCAACACCCAGCGGTCGCGTTGATGAAGTCGCGATCGCAGCCTTGACACCCGCGCCAGCCTTAGGGAAATTCCGTGTGGTCGGTTAATTGAATAGGTTCTGGGAATTTTAAGTAGCTGGCACAAAGCAACAGTTCTGTTTTTGCGCGGTTAGCTGTTGACCCCCTGTGATCAAGGGTAAAATCGGTTCAAAAATTCAGTCTTTAGCCGGATTTTAGGTGACTAATAAAAAATCAACTGGTATTCTGTGCTGAGATTCGGTATAGTGGTTTTTGAGAATGTTTCCGTGTTTTACCCTGACGTGATCTTAAAGGCGAGCACGGATTTTGGAAAAAGGGGAATCTCAACGAATGAAAAACAAGCGTAAAGCGTTGCAGCTGAGTGGTTTAGCGGCAGCAATGCTGCTTCTTTTAAGCGGTTGTGCTAATGCCGCTTCTTATACGAACGCCAGGCCACCTTCAAGTGGACTCTATGGCCTGATTTTTAAATATTTGGCGACACCAATGCAGTCCGTGATCCAGTGGTTTGGTGATTTGATCGGCGGCTCGAATAGTTTCGGCTGGGGCGTGATCTTGATTACATTAGCCGTGCAGTTACTATTGTTGCCTTTGCGATTGAGTCAAATGGAGAAATCGACCAAACAAACGGAAAAAATGAAAGCGATCAAGCCGCAAACTGATTTGATCCAAGCTTATCGTTCCAAGGCGACTCAGGCTGAGGCAGCCCAGCTAAGTCAACTGACGATGAAAGTCTATCAAGAAAATCATTTGAGTATGACGGGCGCGATGGGCTGTTTACCGCTACTTTTACAGATTCCGATCATGGCAGGTCTTTATGAAGCGGTCCAATTCTCTCCTGAGATCGCCAAGGCGACTTTCTTTGGGATCTCTTTAGGGCAACGCAGTATTCTGATTGCGGTGATCGCGACTTTGCTCTATGCCGTGCAGTCGGGGCTGTCGATTTTGATCACACCGAAAGAGCAACGTAAGCAAATGATGACGATGATGATCTTGAGTCCAGCGATGACGTTCTTTATCAGTATCGTCGCGCCAGCAGGCTTAGGTTTGTACTTCTTTGCTACAGCGATCATCGGTGTCGTGCAACAATTGATCACCAACTATGTGATCACGCCTAAGATCCGCCGCGAGGTCGATATCGAGTTGAAAGAACATCCGATCGTCACGGTCGTTGATGAGAACACCTTCGCGGATTGGCATGCGAATAAAACGCAAGCAACACCGGAAAATCAGGCCAATCACGAGAATAACCGGGCTCGTAATGCCGGTAAGCAACAACGCCCTCGTCAATAAACGATAATTAGTTTGTAAGGGACAAACGCGTTCTGATCGACCATCTAACTGGTGATCAGCGCGTTTTTTTGCGCCTGCGAAGATGATCATTGTAGACGCTTACTTCCCGCGCCGCTCGGCAATAAGGCGTAGGGATGTTCGATCGACAACGGTGTTCGATACACCGGTCCATGCTGATTTTTATGCTTAAACTGCACAAAGTCACTGGTCGTGGTAGAATAAGTTGAGAATGTAAAAAGGAATGACGCAGATGCTAACGATCGATTCACCAAAAAATGACCGGATCAAAGAGATCCGCAAATTGCAACAGAAGAAATATCGCGAACAAACTGGGACCTTTCTGCTGGAAGGCTGGCATTCGTTGAAAGAGGCGCTGCACTCAGATCAGGCGACTGTTTTAACGATCCTAGCGATCCCGGCGCACTGGTCGACGATCAACACGGAGTTAGCTCAGAGCGATGTGCAAAGCAATGTGATCGAATTGGTGACGATCAGTCAACGCGTCGCCGAAGCGCTGCGGACAACGACGACCACGGACGGTTATTTCGCAGTGCTTCGATTGCCCCAGCTGGATGGGCCAGAGTCTGACCAGCTAGAGCGGCCTTGGCTAGTATTGGATCACGTTCAAGATCCAGGTAACGCTGGAACCATGGTGCGAACTGCTGATGCGGCTGGTTTTGCAGGTGTGGTGTTTAGTGAAGGCGCGATCGATCCTTGGAATAGTAAAACCATCCGATCCATGCAGGGGAGCGAATTTCATTTACCGGTCGTGACCACCGCCGATGTGGCGCAATGGTTGCAGACCAAAAAAGCGCAAGGCTATCGTTTGCTGGGGACTTTAGTCGATCAAAGCGCCACTGATATCCGTCAGTGTCACTTAGACGATCCCCGCTATTGTTTGGTCATGGGTAATGAGGCGCACGGCCTGACGCCAAGTCTTGCCACACAGATGGATATGAATCTTTATTTGCCGATCTTTGGGCAGGCGGAGTCCTTGAATGTGGCGATCGCCGCCGCCGTTTTGATGTATCAATTACAGCTTCAAGTTAAAGACTAAGTTAAGGTAAGTCAGAAAAGTTTATTTTTCCGGGAAAAGTTGGTACAATGTTCCCAATTGAAGTTGGCCCGATTGTCTTCGTAAGGGAGCGTTTGCATGACAGATTTATCTTCTTGGCATGATGACCAAGAATATGTAGGAATCATTGAGGATCTATTGAGTACACCACAGGTGCAAAAACTGGCGGAGTTCACCCAGCATCACTATACCAATCGTTTGGATCATAGCTTGCGTGTTTCGTACATGAGCTATTTGATCTGCAAGCGGCAAAAGTTGGATTATCGTGCCGCCGCCCGCGCCGGTTTATTGCATGATTTATTTTATTATGATTGGCGGACGACTAAGTTTGACAGTGGGACCCACGCTTACATTCATCCCCGGATCGCCTTACGAAATGCGGAACGTTTAACGGCGTTATCGGCGAAGGAAAAAGACATTATCATCAAGCATATGTTTGGTGCGACTTTGGCGGTGCCGAAGTATCGTGAGAGTTGGGTCGTTTCGCTGGTGGATGATTATGTTGCTGTTGAAGAAGTCGCCAAGCCTTGGCAGGCGATCGCCAAGCACCGTTTACAAAAACCATTAAGATTTATTCGTTCACTTGTGTAGTATGACCAAAGATTATGGAGGAGATACCATGACAACAACTCATCTTTTCGCAACGAACGTGGTTGAAGATGAACCTTGTCAAATTTGTCCACGTTTCGAAAAAACTTTTGAATTTCTCGGCAAGAAATGGAATGGCTTGATCATCAGCGTCCTTTGCGAGAATAATGAATTACGCTTTAAAGATCTGGCTAAAGCGATCGCAAAGTGTTCCGATCGGGTCTTGGTCGAACGCTTGAAGGAGTTAGAAAGCGCTGGCATTATTGATCGTCATTCTGAATCCGAAGGACATCAAGTCAGTTACGCCCTAACCGAAAAAGGGCGCGCACTATTGCCAGTCATGGATGCTGTCCATGCTTGGGCAGATCAGTGGGAGATTTAGGCGGGTTTAGCCATGCCACAAAAGTTTTCAAAAGTAAACTGAACTTCACCGCATGCGCGGGGGGGGTTCAGTTTTTTTGAGATATGTTCGCCACCATGGTTCAGGAAGCGAGCAGTCCTGCTCCTGTATCTTGGCCGCGGTCTGCGTTGCGCGTGGCGGGTGAGCTCGCTGTGGGCATCACTTTGAGCTTCACAAAGTACGCGAATCTCAAAGCTGAGCCTTATTCTAAGCGGCAAAGCCGCTAAGAATAACGACACGGCGATCTCACCCGCCACACTCCACTCCGCCCGCTCAACCATTTTAGGCAGATCAAGCTGCCACGCCATAGCACCTGCTCGTGTGAATTGACAAATCACCACGCAATTGATGACCATGGTTAGCAGTTACAAATTCGCACCGATAGTCATACCGTAACAATTGACTTGATGATCACCAGCAACTGAATGGCGTATCACAAAACTTGAATTTATTAGTCTGAATAATCGGTTGAGACAACTAGTCAGAGACTTTTCACCAATTGAAGTGATAGCATTTTGACCACCACACTAGCAAAAGCACTTCGTAACCTACTGCGCCCAGATTGCAGATAGACGCAATTCTGCCCAGCAACCGCCTCAGGGCGTGTGGCTCAACAGTGAAATTTGTCTTAGTGGCTTTGCCACTTAGACAAAGGCTCGCTTTGAAGACAAGCCGCGCACTTTGCGGATTGGCTTCAAACGATGCCCACTGCGTTCCAGCCACTAAAAACGCCTTGAGGCGGTTGCGTCACCACCAAACCCAACCACATCTGCAATCAGGCAATGCAGCAAATACAGAACCGGCACTTTGCAAATCAACTCAAAACAACGCCATTTCACTTGACGTGCCGCTTGACTTGTGTCCGATCTAACGGTAAGATAATGCTATAATAAATGCGTTGAAGAGAGCAAGTAGGTACTTGAGACAACATCAGAGAGACGATGTTTGCTGAAAATTCGTTAGTTGATCAAGGTACTGAATTCCTTTCTGAGTTGGTTTTTGAATGAGTTTTCGAAGTGTGAAGACTGCTACTAGGAAACCACGCGGGTCGGCGATATGACAAAGTGCAAGCCAAAGTCAAGATTGGTTTGAAGTAGGGTGGTACCGCGATGCCTCGTCCCTTTATTGGGACGGGGCTTTTTGTCGTCATTTTCGGGAAACTGTTTTCAGAAAAAGGCAAAAAGGCGGCGGGCTACTGTCACGCATTATGTAAAAAAGAAGGAGGCTTTTTCATGAGCTTGAAAGATAAATTGGAAGAATTGAAAGCAAGTGGTTTGGTCGATATTCAAAAGGCTGATGATCAGCGTCAATTGAATGAGATCAGAGTCAAATTGTTGGGTAAAAAAGGGCCGCTGACGGAAGTTTTACGGGGAATGAAGGATCTAAGCGCGGAAGAACGGCCACAAGTCGGCGAATTTGCTAATAAGATCAAGTCAGAATTGACTGAGGCGATCGATACGCAGCTGCAAACGTTAGACCAAAAATCGTTACAACGTCGTTTGGCTCATG
The DNA here is from genome assembly GCF_024345205.1 of Lapidilactobacillus luobeiensis. Taxonomy (GTDB): domain Bacteria; phylum Bacillota; class Bacilli; order Lactobacillales; family Lactobacillaceae; genus Lapidilactobacillus; species Lapidilactobacillus luobeiensis. Next base: position 106,508 of record NZ_BROC01000006.1, read on the forward strand.
AGAGCGTGGACGTGACCTTGCCTGGCCGCCAAAATAAAGTCGGGACACCGCATATTTTAAACCAAGTGATCGATGATCTGGAAGATCTATTTATTGGTCTGGGCTATGAAGTGATCGATGGGCCTGAAGTGGAAACGGATCATTATAATTTTGAAATGATGAATATTCCGAAGGACCACCCGGCTCGTGATATGCAAGATACTTTTTACATTACCGATGAGCTTTTGATGCGAACGCACACGTCACCGAATCAAGCGCGTTCGCTGGAGCAACATGATTTCAGCAAAGGCCCTTTGAAAATGATCAGCCCAGGCCGGGTTTTTCGGCGTGATAATGATGATGCTACTCACTCGCATCAATTTAATCAGATCGAGGGGTTGGTGATCGATCATCATGTGACTATGGCTGATTTGAAGGGAACACTTGAAGTTGTTGCGCGTCATGTTTTTGGCGCGGAACGTGAGCTGCGTTTACGGCCAAGTTATTTTCCTTTTACGGAACCGTCGATCGAAGTTGATATCTCTTGTTTCGCCTGCGGTGGCAAAGGTTGCAGTGTTTGCAAACATACAGGCTGGATCGAGGTTTTAGGTGCGGGGATGGTCCATCCTAACGTGTTGCGAAGCGCTGGTGTCGATCCAGTCGAATTTGGCGGTTTTGCATTTGGCTTGGGTCCGGATCGGTTCGCCATGCTGAAATACGGCGTCAATGATATTCGCGAATTTTACCAAAATGATTTGCGATTCTTGCATCAGTTCCAGCGGGAGGTTAAATAACAATGAAAATTTCATATCAATGGTTGAACCAAATGGTCGATCTTCATGGGATCGATCCACAGAAATTAGCAGATCAAGTTTCGGTAACTGGGATCGAAGTTGCTAGCGTGATCGCACCGGACGCGGGTTTGAAGAAAATCGTGATCGGTCATATCTTGAGCACTAAACCCCACCCTGACTCTGACCATTTGACTTTATGTCAAGTCGACCTTGGCGATTCAGAGCCAGTTCAGATCGTTTGTGGCGCGCCCAATGTAGCGGAGGATCAGTATGTGATCGTGGCTTTGCCAGGTTCACGGATCGCTGGCAATGTTAAGATCAAACGCGGTAAGATGCGGGGCGAGGCTTCAGAAGGCATGATCTGCGCCTTGCAAGAGATCGGGTTTAGTGAAAGTGTCGTTCCTAAAGAGTTCGCCAATGGAATCTATGTCTTTCCTCAGCCTGAGCCAGTGGGCGCTGCGGTTTTTCCTTATTTGGGAATGGATGATCGGCTGATCGATTTCGATATCACTCCGAACCGCGCCGATACATTAGGTATGCACGGGGCTGCTTACGAAGTCGGGGCGATGCTCCACGAGAAACCCCGTTTTCCTGAAGTCAATCTCCACGCGACCGGGTTACCGACTGAGCGATTGATCGATGTTCAAGTGACCGAGCCGGAATTAGTGCCACAATATTTGATGAAAGTCGTTAGTAATGTGACGATCAAGCCAAGTCCACTTTGGCTGCAGATCCGATTATGGAACAATGGCATTCGCCCGATCAATAATGTGGTCGATGTGACCAATTTCGTGTTATTGGAATATGGGCAACCACTCCATGCTTTCGATTATGATAAAATCGCTTCTAAAAAGATTTTGGTCCGTCAAGCCCATCAAAATGAACCCTTCACGACTTTAGATGAGCAAGAATGGCAGTTGCGACCAACCGATCTGGTGATCACTGATGGGCAAAAACCTTTGGCATTAGCTGGGGTCATGGGTGGTTTGGATAGCGAGATCACGCCGTCAACAACCAATGTTTTACTGGAGTCCGCTGTTTTCAACGGTACCGCGATCCGTAAAACCGCCCAATGGACGAACTTGCACAGTGAGGCATCAACACGTTTTGAGAAGGGGATCAACCAAGACGATGTAGCCCATGCGTTGGATCGAGCAGTACAATTACTTTGTGACTTGGCCGAGGGCACGGCTAGCGAAGGAGTCGCCGTGGGCAATCAAGTTTTACCTGCGGAACCCCAAGTGCTCTTAGATCCCGCACGGGTCAACCATGTGTTAGGTACTGAGATCAGCGCCGCGGCGATGCGCGCTATCTTAACTGATCTTCAATTTGATTATCAGGATCAGGGCGCCAAAATCTTAGTTACCATTCCCCGGCGGCGTTGGGATATCAGTATCGAAGCTGACCTGATCGAAGAAATCGCTCGTTTGTATGGGTATGATAAATTACCAAGTACCTTGCCGACCGGCGTCCAAACTCGCGGCGCTTATAATCAGCGGCAACAATTGATCCGCACCGCCAAACGTAATTTGTTGGCGCAAGGGCTTGATGAAGTGATCAGCTATTCGCTATTGACGGCGCCCCAAGCTACCGCGTTTGCGGCCCAAGCGCCAGAACCAATCAAATTGGCCTGGCCAATGACCCAAGATCATGCGTATCTTAGAGAAAACTTGGTCAGTGGCTTGATTTTGGATCTGCAATACAATCTCGCGCATAAACAAAATGACGTTCAGATCTTTGAGCAAGGCAATGTTTTTATTCCTCAGGATGCTGAACGGCAACCACGAGAAGTGCCAATGATCGCGGCGCTTTGGAGCGGGGCAGCCACTGATGCCAGCTGGTTACAAAAAGAGCGTCCGGTCGATTTCTATGACGCTAAAGGTGTGGTTGAAAATCTATTAGCAGTTTTGGGTGTGGCTGAACAAGTCCACTATGAAACCGAGACCGATTTGACCGATCTGCATCCCGGACGAACAGCACGGATCATGCTGGGAACAGAAAAATTAGGCTTTGTCGGCGAGGTCCATCCTAGCTGGCAACACGAAATGGGCCTGCCTGCAACTTATGTGATGCAACTGGACCTGAGCGTTATTTTAGCGGCGGAGTTACCAGCCTTAGTTGCGCAGCCGGCTGCGAAATATCCGGCTGTTGATCGAGATCTGGCCTTGATCCTTGACCAGCACGTGACCAACGCAGCAGTGGTCACTTTGATCCAGGCAAATGCAGGCAAGTATCTCCACAATGTCCAGATCTTTGATGTCTTTGCTGGTGATAAGATCGGTCATCATAAGCGGTCTTTGGCCTATCGCCTGCACTTCCAGGACCCTAACGCGACTTTGACTGATGAGGAGATCAATCGTGCGATGACGAAGGTCACAACAGCATTGGTCGAGCAGTTGCAAGCGCAAGTTCGCTGATCGATTTCGAAAAATGAGTCGCTTTTTTCTGAAAAATAGACGTTGCGAATAGGTTCTTAATAATGAAAAATAGTAATTTCATAAAAGTTTCTAAAAAAAAGGGTGCTTTGGCGCCCTTTTTGGTATAATGGGGCAAGAATGTTTTTAGAGGAGGGCATCTACCTTGGCTTTTCACCATTCCCAAGATAAACAGGAGTCATCACAGCCTGAAGGTCCCGCATTGATGCAGGAGAAAAAAGACCGGCATAACGCCGAGAAACGGGCAGCAAGTCGGATCGCTTATTGGATCATCGGGATCATTTCAGTTTTAGTGATCGTGATCGCGTTTATGGGTTATCGCTACGTTCACACATCCTTAGAACCATTAAACAGTGCCGATAAGACAAAAGTTGAAGTGAAGATCCCGATCGGTTCAAGTAATAAGGAGATCGCGACCAAGCTTCAAAATAAGAAGATCATCAAAAGCGCGGCCGTTTTTAGTTATTATGTCAAGGCGCATAATTATACTGATTTTCAAGCGGGCGAGTATTACTTGAGTCCGGCCATGACCTTGGACCAAATCATTGCCCAATTGCAAAAAGGTCACTCAGAACGCAAAGTCATTGCTAAGGTCCTGATCAAAGAAGGGGTCACGATCGAGGAGATCGGGACCGCGTTTGGTAAAAATACCAAATGGACCAAGAAGCAATTTCTAGCCTTGATGAAAAATGAAACTTACTTGCAAGGTCTAGCTAAAAAATATCCCGAATTGTTGACTTCAGCGATGAGCGCGCAAGGGGTTCGCTATCGGCTAGAGGGCTATCTGTTTCCACTGACTTATAGCGTCTATGAGGGCGATACCTTGAAGGGGACTGTCACTTCAATGGTCAAGGCGACTAACGATCGTCTGGCACCTTATTACGCCACGATCAAAGAGAACAATATGACTGTTCAGCAATTATTGACTTTAGCGTCATTGGTTGAACGTGAAGGGGTCAAAGAAACAGACCGTAAGAAGATCGCGGGGGTCTTTTTTAACCGTTTAGCGATCAACATGCCGCTCCAATCGGATATTTCGGTGATGTACGCGTTGAACACCCACAAAGAATCCTTGACCAATAAAGATACTGCTGTGGCCTCACCGTATAACTTGTATATCCACACGGGCTATGGTCCTGGACCTTTCAATTCTCCAAGTCTCCAATCGATTCAATCTGTGCTTGAACCAAGCGATCGTGATCAAAATTACTTGTACTTCGTTGCCAATTTGAAGACTGGAAAAGTCTATTATTCGCATACTTATGATGAACATTTGAGTACAAATGCGAGTCTAGACCAATAGATTTGGCACCAGAAATGAGATAGCTTGTTGGAAAATCATTAAAGTGAGGCGTACCATGTTGCAAAAGCCAGTTATCATTGGCGTTACTGGTGGTTCCGGTAGCGGCAAGACTACGGTTAGTCAGAAAATCTTTGAAAGTGTTGCAGGTCATTCTGTGGCGATGTTGCAACAAGATGCCTATTATAAATATTCACCATTGCCCTTAGTACAGCGGCAGCAGATCAATTTTGATCACCCTTTGGCATTTGATAATGAGTTGTTGCTACAACATTTGACCACATTATTGCGGCGCGAACCGGTCGATGTCCCGCTGTACGATTATGAGATCTACAATCCATCTGAGCAAACGCGGCACCAAGAGTCGCGGGATGTGATCATTGTTGAGGGGATCTTGATCCTTGATGATCCGCGGATCCGTGATCTAATGGACATTAAGGTTTATGTTGATACGGATGATGATATTCGTTTATTGAGACGGGTCGAGCGTGATATCCACGAACGTGGTCGTAGTGTTGACAGTGTTTTTGCCCAATATATCAAAACCGTCAAGCCCACCTATCACCAGTTCGTGGAGCCGACCAAACGATATGCGGACGTCATTATTCCTGAAGGCGGTCAAAACAGCGTTGCTATCGATCTCTTGGTTACCAAAGTACGTTCGGTGATCAATCAATCTAAATTAGCGGATAAATAAGGTTCGGGTGATGTGACTGACCAAGCAAAATTGGCTAGTCCATCGCTTTTTTAGTAGTACCAGAAAGAATGGCGGTTATGCCAGTTCCTACTCTTTTATCTTTTTTGATTGACAAAGCAGGGGCAAACACATATCATATTGTCTTGTACACAAAAGTATTCGTGAAATAATTATTCAGAGGTGTTTTTAATGGCCGATAAATCATTTCCCATGACGGCTGAGGGAAAAGTTAAATTAGAGAAAGAATTGGACGATTTAAAGACGATCAAACGTCAGGAAATCATTGAACGGATCAAGGTTGCTCGTGGTTTTGGCGATCTATCCGAGAATTCCGAGTATGAATCAGCCAAAGATGAACAAAGTAGCAATGAGACTAGGATCAGTCAGCTTGAAGAAATGTTGCGCTATGCTCATGTCTTTGACGCAAGCGACACAGCGCCTGATGAAGTTTCCATTGGTAAGAAAGTGACTTTCGTCGAAGAAGGGGAAGATGATCCCGAGGCTTACTCGATCGTAGGGTCGGCTGAATCTGATCCCATGGCTGGCAAGATCAGTAATGACTCACCAATCGCCAAAGCCTTGATCGGTAAAAAAACGGGTGACGTCGTAGCCATTGAAACACCCGGCGGGGCTTTCAATGTGAAAATTACTGCAGTTGAATCGATTTAAGCGTAACTATTTGATCTGAGTCGTCACGGAGACGATTCAGATTTTTTTGATGGCCGGATCTTGGCCGGTCTTTTTCAGCCTTTAGACAGATGGCAGTAGTCGATCCAATTGTTATAATTGATTTATTAAATCAAAGCGAGGACTAACGATGCGTAAGTTTCTTCCCTTTATGGGCGTGATTTTAGTAGCAACGTTGATCATGTTGGGCTGGCAGATCTTCAGTACGCCACAATCGATCGTTTTCTTGATCTTAGGTATTTTATTAGCCTTGATCGTGAATCGGCGCCAGCAACGAGGCAAACAGCGCAATAGCGTACTGAAAGTTGCGGCGACCATCTCGATCGTGGTCAGTGTTGCTAGTCACCAATCTTTTTGGCTATTTCTTTTTTTGACCTTACTATTCTTGATCTTGATCACCTCCAGCAGTCTGAGCAAACCAGACCGCTTCTTTTGGCAACGGAAAAATTATACCGCGCCTCAAGTGGATCCTGACCTAAGCCAAGGCGAACAAAGCAAGGATTGGCAAATGTCGACGAATCGGTGGTGGGGTGATCAAAACATTGGTAAGCAAGTCTATCAATGGCAAGATATCAATTTGAAGGAGCTAGGTGGGGACACGATCATTGATCTGGGAAATACATTGTTGCCGACTGATCGCGAGAATGTCGTTATCTTACAAAAGGGCTTCGGCAATACGCGGGTCTTGGTCCCCTTCGGCACAGCCGTTTATTTAGAACATTCTGTTTTTGTTGGCGATGTGAAGTTTGCGGATCAACGACACCAATTGAAAAACCAAACGTTTCGAGTCAAAACACCAGATTATCAAAGTAGCGAACGACGGATCCGGATCGTGACCAGCTGTTTGATCGGTGATTTGGAGGTGGTCTACGTATGACCACCCGTAAACGCAGTATTTGGCTTTTCACTTTAACGACTTTAGGTGCATTGCTCTTTTTTCTAGTGCCGATTTTTATCGTGGCTTATCGCGCCGGTGATCTGACTGTTTTAAAAAATATCTTGTCGAGTCAGGTCATGGCGATCCCTGTTGCTGCTTATGTGATCATCGGTGCCGCTTTGTTTGGCACTTTGATCGTGGCGATCGTTAATTTTTCAGTTCGTCAGTTGGAGCGGCGCCAATTGCGGCAGATCGAAGATATTTTGCAAGGAACTTATCAAGCGCCTGTTGCACCGGCAAAATCACACGGGGATCGTGAAGCTGAAGATCAATTGGTGGCAAGTTTTACGCAACTCAATGAAAAGATAACTAGTCTGCAACAAGAGTTACAAACCTATTCTAGTCAGCCCTTACGCTTTGACGGTGAAACTCGCGAGCAGATCTTAGAAGGAGAGCGTCATCGCTTGGCACGGGAGCTCCATGATTCTGTTTCCCAACAATTATTTGCGGCGATGATGATGCTGTCCGCCTTGAGCGAAACCGCGCAACAGATCGATCTTGATCCAAATTATCAACAAATGATCATGCGGATCGAGAAGGTGATCAATGAGGCTCAATCAGAAATGCGGGCCTTATTGCTTCATTTGCGGCCAACTAATTTGGAGGGCCGCTCTTTGAAAGATGGGATCATTCAATTATTAAAAGAATTGCAGACGAAAATTAAGATAAAAATAACTTGGGATATGGACGATGTTCGGTTAAAATCAGGAGTAGAGGATAATTTATTCCGCATTGTCCAGGAACTTTTATCTAACACCCTGCGCCACGCCCATGCTGATCAAATGCAAGTTTATCTCAAACAGGTCAATCAAAATGTCCTCCTCCGCGTCGTGGATAATGGTGTCGGATTTGATATGGCCCAGCAGGAAAATGCTGGCAGTTATGGCCTGTCAAACATTCGGGAACGCGCCGAATCTGTCGGAGGCACCGTGCGGACGATCAGTTTCAAAAACCAAGGAACCAGTGTGGAAGTACGGGTCCCGATCGTTATGGAGGAAAATCATGATTAAAGTGTTGATAGTTGATGATCACGAAATGGTTCGTTTGGGTATCTCATCATACTTGTCCATCCAGCCTGATATTGAAGTTGCCGGAGAGGCAGTCAATGGTCGTGAAGGTTTAGAAAAGGCGTTGACGTTACGTCCTGACGCGATTTTGATGGATGTCGTCATGCCCGAAATGGACGGGATCGAAGCGACCAAAGAGATATTGAAGCAGTGGCCGCAAGCGAAAATTATTATTTTGACGAGTTTCATTGATGATGAGAAAGTTTATCCAGCAATCGAAGCAGGCGCGGCAAGTTATATTCTGAAAACCTCAACAGCGGCCGAGATCGCGCAAGCGATCCGGGCGACCGCAAAAGGTGAGTCTGTTTTGGAGCCGGAAGTCACGACTAAAATGATGAACCGGATGTCTCAAAAAAATCAACCGCAATTATATGAAGACCTGACCGCTCGTGAACGGGAAGTATTAATGCTGATCGCCAAGGGCAAAAGCAATAAGGAAATCGCCGATGAGCTTTTTATTACGTTAAAAACGGTCAAGACTCATGTCTCCAATATTCTAGCAAAATTGCAAGTAGAGGATCGCACCCAAGCTGCGATCTACGCTTTTAAGCATAAGTTAGTCAAATAATCGACGACTCTGATCTCATGTCAGGACTTTACTAAATTTATTTAGTTGCATTTTGATATTGGATTGTCTACAATCAAATTATCATAAACGTTTGTGGAGGAATCTCATGAAAATCACGATCGATGACCGTTCAGCAGCCTGGTTCAAGGATGAATTTACGATCGCTTCAGGACAAGGCATTCATTTATTTGGTAAAGTCTATGGCAAAACAACGATCCATGACGGCTTTTCAGTGGGCGTCGAGTTGGCGCCATTGACTAATGTTCGTGATCGCTTGCAGCAGGATGATTTGGTTTTATTTACAGAAAATGAAGATGATTGGTTTTTTGCTGATCATGATCTTAGCATCAAATTTAATGCTGACTTGCAAGAACCTGAGTATTTCTTCGCGGAATAGGGCAGATCGATTTTAAGTTGGCGCTCAGTCTGATCGCCAGCGCAAGTAAAAAAGACAGGTGGCAACGGAATCCCGTTGGTGCCTGTCTTTTTTTAGAGGTCAGCAATCATTATTAGACGATCAGTAGTGACGCTGGCGATGTTGACGCGGTAGGATCCAAACGAGCCCGGTAATGATCACGGCGAGAATCGTGACCAACCAGCCTTGCCGCCAACCGTCAGGACGATAACGCAGCGTGATCTGGTGGGTACCTGGCGTTAGTTGCGCGGCGAGGAAAGTTTGTAAGGCCGTGGTCGTTTTCTGAGCCTTACCATCAACTTTAAGCGACCAGCCTGAGTTGGCCGGGATCGTCGTCATCAATAACTGATTTTTTTTGACGGTGACAGTTGCTTTGACCAGATCACCCTTGATCTGGACCTGACGCGCGTTGCCCTTTTTCAGTTGTTTGAATTTCTGATCCAAGCGTTGTTGATCCAATTGATAGAGATCAAAATGTTGGAGCCAAACCGAATCCTTCTTCACGGTCATGACGATCTTGATGGGTTTACCGATGTCCCGACGAGCTACATTCAGCAGGATCGTATCTCGGAAGTTCTCGTCGATCGGCACGTTTTCGCCATTGACACTTAAACTAAGAGCATCACTATCCACACTACTACTCAAGGCCAGGTAGTAGGCATTATTGGTCGTTGGTGTAAAGCTAAAGGTGACAGTACCTGGTAACACGCTATCTTTTTTGGTGTAGGTCGCAGAAGTATTCGGCAGGTCACGATTAAGGTTCTTTAAGGTGATCTTATCGAAATTGACCAAGCTATATAGGGGCGCGTATTGTCGCTCACCTAGCGCTGCGCCAACGATCTTCTCTTGATTGAGCACAGGCTGACTGACCCCCAATTTGGTGGTCAAGAGCTGTTCATTAGCAGCGAACAAAAGACTGAGCGCATTTTGATTCGTCCGAATACTGACCAGCCCATTGGTTTTTTTAAGAGGATAGTTGAGTACGTCAGGTCGGTAGGAAGTAGTCGTCAAACCAGAATCTAAATTGGGGAGATGTGGTAGGCTGGTGAGGTTGACCTCATTATTGGTCAGCCAAGTTTTGAAACCTAAGAAGCCGTCTGTGACTTGGGTGCCATATTTATAATTGACGAAATTGTCACCGGCCGCTTGACCGATCTTATCATAAAAGTGACCAATGATCGGATTGAGCATTGAGTTGAAATGGTCGCCTCCCGCGATACCAAATTGCATCGGATCATCATTGTCACGATTAAAGGTTCGCCCAGTCCGTTGTGTCGCAAGCTCTTTTGCGGAAACTTTAGCCAATGTTTGTTGGACCACACTCGTATAGCTCCAGTATTCGGTTTGTTTGGTGTAAGAGATCTGTTCCAACGAGGCTTGATAATTGGTCAAGGCCTCGCCGATCAGGACCACACTAAGCACGCCAAGTAATAGGGGGCCCCGCCGCTCGCTAAAATAAAACAGCAGCAATAAAAAACTGACGAGCGCGAAGAACGCTGTTAGCGCCAAATTAACATTGGTCAGATAGTCGATTTCATTTTTCTGGAAGAAGAGATAAGCCAGCCAGGCCACCAGCAGACCGCCAACAAAACTCAATTGCCAAAGCTTGACTTGTTGAAGCTGGGTCAGGACTTCCGCGGCTAAGAGGATCAACCAAGCACTAAAAATGAAACTAAAACGCGACGGGTACCAGACGGGGAATTGGCCACCGTGCCAAAGCAGATCTAGGGGTTCGAGCATGAAAGAAAGAATCAGGAAGGTGGTTAGACCGCCGGCCAAGAGCCGTTTTTTCACGCTGAACTCGCTGGCGGTGAAAAATAAAATCGCCAGTAAAACAACTAAGGTCCCTGTAAAAATATTGGCCTGACCTGAGGACATCTGGTCAAAACTATAACTACCGATACTAAGTTTGGGTAGCAAACTCAAGGGACTATATTCCCAATTCCAATCCCAATGAACGGCATTGTAAGTCGCTTTGGTACTTTGTAGTTCCCGCCAGGTCGGCCAGATCAACCACATGTTCAAAGCACCGGCCAATAAGGAGCTGCCCGCGAAACGACCGATCCGTGGCCAAATCTGTTGGCGCCAATTTGGTCGTAAGAACATTAAATAAGCAAAGTAAAGCAGACTGAAAAGACAGAGCATGTAACCGATATAATAGTTGGTCAAGATCGCGAGACAGAGCCAGATCAAGTAACTGCGCCATTGGAGCCGCTCAACCAACCGTTCAAGACCTAGCATGATCAGCGGTAAGAGGATCACGCCTTCGAGCCACATGATATCTAATTGATATGCCGCGTTGTAACCACAAAGCGCATAAGCGGTGCTCAGAGCCAAGGCTAGACTCGGCCGGACTTGATTTTGGCGGCGCTGTAAATAATAAAACATCGTCAGCCCACAAGTTGCGATCTTCAGACAGGTGATCAACCAAACACCGACTGTGATCCATTTACCTGGGGTCAGTAACAAGATCAGATTGAAGGGACTGAGTAAATAGTAAGCCCAAGTCCCCAACATTGGCCCCCCTAAACTGCTGCTGAAAGTATAGAGGAATTGGTGCGGATGACCTAACAAAACGCGCCGGACATACGCATAGAAGTCGATGTATTCCTGGCCCATATCAGTGGTCAGGAGCGAGGACTGACCAAAAGGAAAGGCTCCCTTGATCGCGAAATAGATGAAAACCGTCAGAAAGGGGATCAAAGCACTGAGCCAGTAATACCAGTGCCCGGTAGTATTTTTTTTGCTGGATATGCGAGTCAAGCGAACGTCCATGGATCGATTCCTCCAGTGATTTTGTAAGAAAGCTGAAAATCTACCAGCAACTTTTGTCAGTCACGGTTTTTTTTGTTAAAATGAGCTAGTGAATGGAAAGGGGGACGCACATCCATGATGCGTCGTCAGCGAACAGGTAAGACGAAGCCGAAAACATCTTCGTTAAGATTTCGACTGAATCTACTATTCTTTATTGCGTTTCTTCTATTAGCTATTTTAGTCGCTCAACTAGGGTATTTGCAAATCGTCTTTGGCGATAAGTTTGAAGCCGAGGTCGAACGGACTGATAAGACCGTGATTTCAGGCAATGTACCGCGTGGCATGATCTATGACGCCAAGGGACGGGTCTTAGTTGGCAATGAAGCGCAAAACGCGATCACTTACACCAAGGGCATCAATGTTAAAAGTGAAGAGATGTTAAGTGTCGCCAAAAAATTGAGTCAATACTTGGTGGTCCCGGCGGTTACCTTACAGCCTTCCGCTTTAGCGGACTTTTATTTAGCGAACACTAAGCATTACCAGACGGTCCTGACCAAGTTGCCGCGCGATCAGCGGGTAGACAGCGAGGGGAATTCTTTAGCTGAAAGTAAACTATACCATAATGCTAGCCAATATGTGCAAAAAAACGTTAAGCAAGAACTGTCCACTGAGGAGCAACAAGTGGCGACGATCTATTCAAAAATGGCGGCGGCTTACCAATTGTCGACTGTTTTCATTAAAAATCAGGATGTAACGGCTACAGAAGTCGCGCAGATCGGTGAGCATCTTTCCGATCTGCCTGGGATCTCAGTTGGAACGAATTGGCAGCGAGAATATCCCAATGGCGATTCGATCCGGAGTATTTTGGGCAATGTGACCACGGAGCAACAAGGTCTGCCCGAAGATACCTTGAACGCTATGTTAGCGACGGGATATTCGCGAAATGATCGCGTGGGTAATAGTTATCTGGAGAAACAATACGAATCGATTTTACGCGGCACAAAATCTCAGACTGAAGTTGAGGTCAGCAGCTCTAACCAGATCTTGAACAGCCTAACGGAATATTCTGGTCAAAAAGGTGCTAATCTTAATTTGACGATCGATTCCGCGTATCAAACCAAGGTCGAAGCCGACTTGGCTCAAGTTTACGCTTCTGCAAAAAAAGCAGGTGATACGCAGTATTCCGATGGCGCTTATGCGGTGGCGATGGATCCTAAGACTGGTGCGATCAAAGCGATCGCAGGGATCCAGAGTGATCCTAAAACTGGTAAGACGACTGATGATGCTTTAGGCGTGATCAATCGAACATTTGTGATGGGGTCCTCGGTCAAGGCGGCGATGGTTCTAGGTGGTCTCCAAAGTGGCGCGATCAGTGTAGCAAACAATACGATCGCCGATACGCCGATCTATCTGCGAGCGACGCCAGTCAAGAAGTCTGTTTATCCGATCGGGACTTTTAGTAGTTTGAATGCGGTCAGCGCCTTGGAAGTGTCCTCAAACATTTACATGATGTGGTTGGCGATGCGGGAAGGGAAAGCTGAGTACACTCCGAATACTTATATGCGCATGGGCAATAGCAATATTTTCCAAGATATGCGCAGCAATTTTCAACAGTATGGTCTGGGTTATAAAACCGGGATCGATCTGCCCGGAGAGGTCGACGGCTATCTTGGGAGCACTACTTTGAATGGCGTGATCAAAACCGGTTCTGTCCTTGACTTGAGTTACGGGAACTACGATGCCTATACCCTGATCCAAATGATCCAATATATTTCTACGGTCGCCAATGGTGGTTATCGGATGGAGCCTTACGTGGTCAATTCGGTCGAGCAAACGACAGATTCTGGCAAGAATAAGGCCAAGACTTATCAGCATCAGCCGGTGACCCTGAATCGTGTCGGCTTTACCAACGATCAATTGGCGCTAGTCAAACAAGGGCTTTATAATGTGGTCCATGGGACGAACGCTTGGGGTACCGCGCACACCTTAAAAGATGTGAAACCAGCGATGGCGGCTAAGACGGGGACTGCTCAGTCTTTCTATTATGATCCAAGTAATCCTAACAACACGAATCCTCCAGAGACGACGACCTTAAGTTTTGTGGGTTACGCGCCAGCCGACGATCCTAAATTGGCGATCGCGATCGTCTTTCCTAACTTGAGCACCAGTTCTACCGGTGGGTACAACACCACTTTAGCCAAAATGATGGTCGAAGATTATTTCAAGATCGAAGGCAATAATTGATTTTTGATTTTTTTGGGATCAGCGTGATTTCTTACTAAAAAAATGTAGCGCATCATAATCTTTTCTGCTATACTTGTTAAAGTCGTGAATAACGTAGATCAACCGGATTGGAGGGTTATCACATGCGTGTCAACATCACTTTAGAATGTACTGAATGTCATGAACGGACATACTTATCTAATAAAAATAAGCGGAATAATCCCGATCGCTTGGAGTTAAAGAAGTATTGCCCACGCGATCATAAAGTTACTTTGCATCGCGAAACTAAGTAATTCGTTACTTAGAGGGGTTAATGTGTCAGTTCAGTCGGTTAACTCAATCATGAGTGCGACCACACAGGCACTTTGAATGGAACAGGCTGGGGCAGAACATCGATGTTTTGTTCTGGCCTCTTTTCTTTTTATCGGTTGTCCGGCGTTCAGCGCAAACGTCCAGCGTCTGATCGTTTTAGCGGCAAGTGCCGACTACGAGCGGAGCCGGCTATGGCGGTGGGTCTGAATGCGATCATTGATAATTAGCTGAAAGGGGTGGCGGTCATCGATAAGAAAAGTCTTCGACGGCAGCAGATCCAGCGACTGCAACAGTTGGTACCTGCGGTCAAACAGAAACAAGAGGACTTGATCCTCAGGCAACTCTATGACAGCGCGTTATTTCAAGCGGCCGATAGTATCGGTGTGACTTTTAGTTCTGGTATCGAATTTGCCACGGGACCGCTGATCAAAACAGCTTGGCAGGCCCACAAAACGATCTATTTGCCGCGAACTTACCCAGAGTCACATGAGATGCATTTTTTTAGGTATCAAGCCAATGATGAGCTGGAACGGTCTGCTTTTGGGATCATGGAGCCTCAGGCGGTAGCGCAATGGCAAAATGACCAACCTGAGCTATTGATCGTGCCAGGGCTGGCTTATAGTCGGGATCGCTGGCGTGTGGGTTTTGGCGGTGGCTATTATGATCGTTTCTTGCGTGGCTATCAGGGAACGACGATCGTTTTAGGGTTACCGGCGATGGTTTTCTCGGAACCAAATTGGCCGCTCACGAAATTTGATCAGCAATTTGATCATTTACTGACAATAGAGGAGGATGCATGATGAGGCGACGACGCTTCTTCCAAGGTAATTGGGTCACGGTTTTGCTGTTGGCGTTACAGATCGCGATCTTTATTGCTGAGACAGCGGCTGGTGGCAGTGAATCCACTATGGTGCTGTATCGATTCGGCGCTAAGATAAATGGCAGTGTTCAGGCGGGTGAATGGTGGCGCTTGTTCACGCCGATCTTTATCCATATCGGTTGGATGCATCTACTGGTTAATTCCGCCACGTTGTATTATATTGGTGGCTCAGTGGAACAAATGATCGGTCACTGGCGCTTCTTAGTGATCTATCTATTGAGCGGCATCAGCGGGAACTTGATGAGTTTTGCTTTTGGCGCCAGTAACACGATCTCGGCAGGTGCAAGTACCGCGCTTTTTGGCCTCTTTGGTGTCTATATCGCATTAGGGGTCGTCTTTCGCGATAATGCTTATCTGCGCGAAACAGGGCGGCAATTTGTCGTTTTGGCGGTATTTAACTTTGTTTTTGATTTGGTCGCCCAGGGGATCGACCTTTGGGGCCATTTAGGCGGTTTGATCGGTGGGTTCATGTTATTGCTGGTGTTCCCGCTACCAGGTCAACGTCGGCGTCAAGGAACGATCGTCCAAATTTGCGCGATCATTGGTTATTTTGTAATTTGTGCTTTCTTATATCGGATAGGAATGGTACGCTAAATATGTCTGATTTTGAGCCAGAACTTCGTAACTATTATGACATTGAACAATTATTGAAGCAGTTCGGGATCTATATTTATCTAGGTAAAAGATTATGGGATCTTGAGATGACTGGGGTAGAGTTACAAAATCTACATCAGTCGGGCTTGATCACCGATCATTTGTATGCCCGAGCAAAAATCGTTCTACGCCATGAACATGAAGAAGAACTAAAACGAACGCAGAAATCTGATAAGATGGTCTAAGGAGGAAATACAGCACGATGGAAGAGAAGAAACTGATCGGGGTCGATCTTGGTGGTACATCGATCAAATTCGCGATCATGACTATGAAAGGCGAGATCCAACAACGCTGGAGCGAAGAAACCAATATTTTAGATGAAGGGTCGCATATCATTCCTGACATCATTGACTCGATCAATCATCATCTCGAGATGTATGCAATGGTTGCAGCAGATTTTGCCGGGATCGGCATGGGGTCACCTGGTAGTGTCGATCGCGACAAAGGGACTGTGATCGGTGCCTATAATTTAAACTGGAAACAGACAGTTTATCCAAAGCGGGATATCGAAGCTGCAACTAAAATTCCTTTTTACATTGATAATGACGCCAATGTTGCTGCTTTAGGCGAACGCTGGCAAGGCGCCGGGGACAATCAACCTGATGTAGCTTTCGTTACGCTGGGAACAGGTATTGGCGGTGGGATCATTGCCAACAATGAACTGCTACATGGTGTAGCTGGTTCAGCGGGCGAGATCGGTCATATCACTGTCGATCCTCAAGGCTATCTCTGTACTTGTGGCAAGCGTGGTTGCTTGGAGACGATCGCTTCGGCAACTGGTGTGGTTCGGGTCGCTCGGGATATGGCTGAAGAATACGCCGGCGATTCGCAACTGAAAAAGCAGTTAGATGACGGTGATGAAATCTCCGCGAAGATCGTTTTTGACTTAGCTAAGACAGGTGATCCTCTAGCCGTACGTGTGATCGATCGCGTCTGCTTCTATCTTGGGTTAGCAGTTGCGAATATCGGCAACACCTTGAACCCCTCATATATCGTGATCGGCGGTGGTGTCAGCGCAGCGGGCGAGTTCTTGTTACAGCAAGTTCAGAAGTATTTTGCTGAATTTACGTTTCCTAATGTTCGTGACAATACCAAATTACGTCTGGCAACATTGGGCAATGTCGCGGGTGTGATCGGAGCTGCCTCGTTGGTGATCGAAAACAATAAGGACTAGGGTGAATACATGATTTTGTTAGCAGCGAATACAAATAAAGGTTTTTTGGTCTTAAACACTATTTTGCTTGGGATCATTTTATGGATGGTGGGCAATTGGGCTTATTACAAGATCCGGGGCAAACGCTTGCACGGGGCTTTGACGCCTGAAGAATTTGAAAAGACGATGCGTAAAGCGCAATTGATCGATATTCGTGAGAAGAAAGACTATAAAGCTGGTCATATTCTGGGCGCGCGGAATTTCCCATATACACAGATCAAGTCGTGGCAAACGGAATTGCGGCAAGATATGCCGGTCTATCTTTACGAGACAGGCGAGAACATGTCGATTCGGATCGCTTTGCGGCTGAAAAAGGCAGGTTATCCTGAAGTCAAGTGGCTCAAAGGCGGCTACGGTGACTGGAAGGGTAAGACCAAGAAAGAAACCGCTGACTAAGGTCGGCGTGACAAAAAAAGAGGCGGCTGACAATTGTCAACAACCTCTTTTCTTATATCCATTATCTTTCAGGTTTAGCCTTGATGGGCTGCGTGACTCTTACGGTTCGCGCGCCGGCGGTTCTCTTCGATCTTATCTTCATAGGCTTCTTGTGGTTCGATCACTGTCTTCTTGAAAGCAAAAATTGAGCCGGCAACTGCGCCTAATGTAGTTAAGCTACCTAAGAGAAACCCCTTAACGAAATGTTTTGTCATTGGACATGACCTCCTTTGTCGATCATTTCTATTATCACTTATTTAGGGGATTAGAACAAGTGTTTTAACCTTTTTTGCCGCTAATTTTCCCAGAATATAGCTAGGTCGGTTTGATGTTTGACTGGATCTTTATTGATCACGATTTTGAATTAAGGTGGTGTTATTTTGAAGGCAAAAGTGTTGGCGATCGTTGGACCGACCGCCGTGGGTAAATCGGCATTGAGTTTGGCGTTGGCGCAAAAGCTCAATGGTGAGATCATTTCAGGGGATTCGCTGCAGGTTTATCGACACTTGGATATTGGCACGGCTAAGGTCACCGCGGCGGAACAGGCGCTCGTCCCCCATTACCTGATCGATATTTGCGCGGTCAGTGAAGCTTATTCGGCCTATGATTTCAAAGTGGCCGCGCAGGAACTGATCAAAACGATCACGGCTCGGGGACATTTGCCGATCATTGTAGGGGGGACCGGCATGTATTTGGCCAGCCTGCTGAAAGACTTTAATCTTGGTGGGGCTGGTCCCATCGCACCGGACCGCTCTCGGCAAGCGACGATCCGCGCAGATTTGGCAGCGGCTTGGACTCGTCAGGGCGCGCAGGCGTTGTGGCAGCGTTTGGCCGAAGTCGATCCATTGGCGGCGGCTACGATCCCAGCGAATAATCGTCAGCGGGTTTTACGTGCGCTCGAAGTGATCGAGTTGACTGGTCAACTTTTTTCCGCTCAACCCCAGCGGCCAGAGCCCTATGATGCGTTCGTCTTAGGCCTGACCTGCGCTCGGCCTTTGCTGTATCAACGGATCGATCAACGGGTGACTGAGATGGTGACAGCGGGTTTACCCGCTGAAGCGGCTTGGTTGTTTCAGCAGGTCGGGCCGGAAGCTCAAGCCGCAAAGGGGATCGGCTATCGGGAGTGGCCGCCTTATTTGCGGCAGGAGGCCAGTTTAGACGCAACAGTCCAACAGATCCAGACGGATTCGCGCCATTACGCCAAACGTCAAATGACTTATTTTCGGCATCAATTTGCGACGCACTGGTATGATCTTTTGGCACAGCCTGTTCGTGATCGTCAAATGCTAGATCATGATCTTGATCTTTGGCTGAATGATTGAGGATCGTCGTCGGTGGTTCCGAGCATTGTCCGAGTCTTGCGCTTGCGTTGGCTAACTGCTATAGCGGATGTTACCAGACTGTTTTTTTAGTCTTTAGAAAGTTATCAGTTGCAGAATCAAGCGAGAATTGGTATGATTACCATGTTTTAAAAAATAGCTTGTTCGATCAATCTATTTCCTTCGTTTCGACCACACTTTTTATAATTGGTCTACACAGATTTGAGGGACTTTGGTTAAACTAGAAAAGATAAGGGGAGCATCATGTCAAGAAAGAATTATAGCGCTGCTGAAATCAAAAAAATAACCGCAGAAGAGAATGTTCAATTTCTACGTTTGATGTTTACCGATATCAATGGCATCATCAAGAATGTGGAAGTTCCGATCAGCCAGATCGATAAGGTCTTGGCTAACAAAGTCATGTTCGATGGCTCATCGATCGACGGTTTTGTCCGCATTGAAGAAAGTGATATGTTGTTGATCCCAGATTTATCGACATTCTTGATTTTTCCTTGGGGATCAGAGCATGGCAAAGTCGCGCGCCTGATCTGTGATATCCATACACCTGCTGGTGAGCCCTTCATGGGTGATCCACGGAACAATTTGCGTCGGGTCATCGAATTGATGAAGGCGGCTGGCTATACTAATTTCAATATCGGTCCCGAACCAGAATTTTTCTTGTTCAAGCTAGATGAAAACGAACAACCGACTTTAGATCTTAACGATGATGGTGGCTACTTTGATTTCGCACCGATCGATTTGGGTGAGAATTGCCGCCGGGATATCGTCCTAGAATTAGAAAAAATGGGTTTTGAGGTCGAAGCCAGCCATCATGAAGTTGGTCCGGGCCAGCACGAGATCGATTTTAAATATGCAGATGCTTTGGAAGCTGCTGATAATATCCAGACCTTTAAGCTGGTCGTTAAGACGATCGCACGAAAATATGGGTTACATGCCACCTTCATGCCGAAGCCACTGCCTAAGATCGCTGGGTCAGGCATGCATATCAATATGTCTTTGACCAATGCTCAGGGCGCTAATGCGTTCTATGACGCGTCTACGCCAGATGAACTTTCCGCTGTTGCTGATCATTTTTTGGCGGGGGTATTGGAGCATGCTCGCGCTTTGACTGCGATCAATAATCCAACGGTCAACTCTTATAAGCGCTTGGTCCCCGGCTATGAAGCACCGGTCTATATCGCTTGGTCTGGACATAACCGTTCGCCATTGATCCGCGTACCACAGGCGCGGGGAACATCGACGCGCTTGGAACTTCGTAGCGTTGATCCGACAGCCAATCCGTATTTGGCGATTGCTTCGATCTTGGCAGCGGGTCTGGCTGGTTTGAAAGAGCAGGCGACGCCAATGCCAGCGATCGATCGTAATATTTATGGAATGACCCCGGAAGAGCGACGGGCCAGTGGGATCGCGGATCTACCTTCAACGTTGCATAATGCTTTGAAGGCCTTAGAAAAAGACGAGGTCATTCAAAATGCTTTAGGGCCCCATTTATATCAAAGCTTCATGGATTCCAAACGTCATGAATGGAATGCCTATCGACAAACGGTTTCCGGCTGGGAACGTCAGCAATATTTAAGCCTTTATTGAGTTGCAAGTCAAATCGATTTAAAAGAGCAATCGCCTGAAAATGCGATTGCTCTTTTTGAATAGTTATGTCAGTATTCCGAAAGCAAGATATGCTTCCAAAATCCTTGCTAGGTTAATGCTCGGAAGCTGACCAGGTCTGCTCTCGCTCTGTTTTGAAACGTGTTCGCTGACCTAGCTTCTTCCGCTTAGCTACGCACTTGTTCTGGAAGCAAAGTGCGGCTCCCAAAACAAGTGCTAGGCTAATGCTCAGAAGCTGATCAGGTCTGCTCTCACTCTATTTGGTTATGCTGGCGTTGGTTTTTCGGAAGGGGTCGCTAAGGTCAGGGTGGACTGATCCAAGTCAACGGTGTAGGTCAGGTCATTTTGGCCTCGTAAAGTCATTCCCATATCGGTGGCATAGATGATCAGTCCCAGTTGATGACCGGCGGGTAAATGATAGTAAGTCGGTTGGAGTTTTAAGTTTATGTCAACGTACTCATCAGCAGTTAGGGATTCGTTGAGGGCGCTATTGTGGCGGTTCTGTAGATCGAGGTGACTCTTGGCGATCAGCTTCGCAGAAGAAACTGCGGCAGCAGTAAATTCCATAGTCGATTCCAGCGCGCCTTGATAGCCTAATTGACGGGCATCAAACGCGACAGTTTGTGGCCGTGGGGTCAAGCGGTGACTTTGGCCAAAATCAACTAACATCGCGCTGATCAAACCATGATCGGCGCTACTTTTGACCCGTAAACTTAACTGAGGTCGGCCTGTCAATAACATCTCTTGGTGTAGTTTTGCGCTTTTTAAAACGATTTGGTTAGCGGCAAAACGTGGATCTTGGTTAATGAAGGCCTGTTCCCAGCCAAGCCCGCTTAAACCACTCTCGTGAAATTTCTGACTTCCATCATCGCAAAACGCAGCAGGAGAGGTCGCTCCGGTAAAATCATTTTGCAGGTCAAGCTGTTGTGTCGTCGCAGCTTCCCAAGTTGTTGGCTGTTCCCAATGATCGGCTTGACGATTGCTTTGGATCAAGTAATCTGGGAAGAGCTGATCAGCCTGATTATCTACTTTTAATAATTTGTTGGTCAGCCAGAGATTGATCAAATCATAAAAATCCAGACTAGGAAAGTTATTCAAATAAATATGAGGACCTTGGTGGAGGATGACTTTGTGTGTTTTTCCTAAGGCGCGGAGTTCTTGATTGAGTTTAAAAACATTCTTTGGCTTGACATTCCAGTCATTTAAACCGTGAACGCTGACGATCGGACATTTGACCTGAGCCGCCTGATCGCGGTAATTGCGCAGTTCCCAGAAATGATTGTAGCTACCGGTAGCGCGATCTTGATCGTGACGCATTTCCGCCAGTTTCTTTTGATAAAAAGCGCGGACGTGGCGGTAGTCACCGGCATCTTTTTGCCGACTGAAACATTCATCCGTCAAAACATCGGCATCTTCACCTTGGAAGGTCTCAGGGG
Organism: Lapidilactobacillus luobeiensis; assembly: GCF_024345205.1. Classification (GTDB taxonomy): domain Bacteria; phylum Bacillota; class Bacilli; order Lactobacillales; family Lactobacillaceae; genus Lapidilactobacillus; species Lapidilactobacillus luobeiensis. The sequence goes on from NZ_BROC01000006.1 coordinate 128,239, forward strand.
CAACGACTAAACCATGTTCACGATAATAATCATACCAGCTGGAGATCGCCGCCTCAGAGATCACGGTCTCCAGACCAGCGACCCCAGTCGTTGCCGCGGCGATCGCTAAAGTTCCTAAATAGGATTTACCGGTCATCGCGACATGCCCGTTACACCAGTCGGCAGTGATCTCTTGTTGCTTGCTACGATCAGTATAGGCACGACGATCACCATGTAACCACTCAATGATCGCGATCGTTGAAAGTGTTTCTTCAGGTGAGCCACAAGTTCGAATACCATCAGAACCGCGGGTCCCGATCCCAGCCGCGTAGACAGAAGCAAAGCCTCGTGCCAAAAAGAAATCGCTGAGCACGACTGTATTGTTGCCAGAAGTCTTGATCACACTACTATTTTGTGCGAATGGATCACTGGCTTGGGGACTAACTGCTTCTTTTTCGAAATGCGAGAAGTGATCGAAGTCATCTGGCGCTTGGCGGGCATCACCACTTTTTTTAACGGTCAATGGTAGGTCGACGGGGTTCATCGCCGCGCCAGTAGTGCCTAGAAAATAAGGATTAGCCGTGTAAAGCGCCGGCAGCTTGATGAACGGGTCAGTAACACGTGGTCGGATGATCGTTGTTTGAAGCAGATCACGTTGACCATCGTTATCAGTATCTTGATCAGATTCAACATAAACGATCTCACGGATCAAGTCGTTGGCAGTGAAAGTCGCTTGGACTTTACCGTTAAAGATCAAGTGATGTTGACGTTCTTCTGCGCTAAAATTAACTTGATAATAGCCGCGATTGGCCAGATTATCGATAAAGAGCAACCCATTTTGACTACGGGTGACCATTAATTGGTAAAGCGCCGTTGTGAAGCCAGTAAAATCCAAGTGCGCGGCTGTAACAAAGGGTAGGCTCATGCTGGTCATGGCAGTCAGGGGGTCATTGAGTCGAAAATCTTGAGGTGTCAAGAAACCAAGCAATTGAAGCGCAACGTTATAAAACGCGGAGCGATCGATCGTTTGATCGATCGTCGTCAAATAAGTGGCCAGATCAGTATCAGGATCAGCCATTAAGCGTTGATAGCGATCAGTCAAGGCCGCTGGTGAACGATAATCCGGGAAAAAGTGGCGATAAACATGACCAACCAACTGAGCAAAAGAGTATTGCGCTAAGTCAGTGGGATAGATTTTTATTTTTTGGAGCTCGAGGATCTGTTGGTCGGGATCGGGCAAAACAACCGCGAATTGATTAAACTTCATGATTTCCTCCTTGAACGATTGACAACTTCTGGACTTTTTGACTATAATTATTGAGGTCGTGACGAACTAGTGACGATGGCACTCAAGAAAAAATCAGCTTATGGCGCAGTAGCTCAGCTGGATAGAGCAACGGTCTTCTAAACCGTAGGTCGAGAGTTCGAACCTCTCCTGCGTCATTGCGCGCCTGACTAGTTGTTACACCCTCATTATACCTCACCAAAAGCCTTGATTCGATAGGCTTTTTATTTTTCAAAAATTATCACGGTGGGCATCGTTTGCAATTGATTTGGGAGGTTGGTTCTTATTCTGAACCTGCGCTTAATTTCAGGTATGCCGGGTTTGGGTGGGGACGCAACCGCCTCAGAACGTTTGTCGTGGCTGGAACGCAGTGGGCATCGTTTGAAGCCAATCCGCAAGCCCAGCGGCTTGTCTTCAAATCGAGCCTTATTCTAAGCGATAAATCGCTAAGAATAATCTCACCGCTGAGCCACACGTCCTGAGGCGGTTGCTAGGCAGAATTGAGCTTATCTGCAATCGAAGATGGATATCTGATGAAGTGCTGTTGCAAGTGTGGTGGTCAAACAATTGCCCACTTTTGAGATAGTACGGCAATGCCAACTGATTTGGATTAGGAGGTCGGGATATTTTGCGTCGGCGGAACATCTCGACTCGTTTCCTTAACAATCACTGGTTGGAAACCGACCAATCCAGCTGATCTATCAAGAATTTGTTTTAGTTCATCAGACAGACTGTACTGGTGTCACCAATTTAAAGCTGGTGACCGCTAACCACGGCCGTCGATTGCGGTGCTCCCCATCAATTGACCATAGCTTGTCAACTGGCGTGAGGGCTCAAACGACTGTTATAACGTTGAGCGGCTGGAGCGGAGAAATTCGGGGTGAGATCGCCGTGAAATTGGCCTTAGCGGCTTTGCCGCTTAGGCCAAGGCCTGATTTTGAGACAAGCCGCGTCCTTTGCGGATTGGCTCAAAACAGCGCCCACAGCGAGCTCACCCCGAATTTAGCAGCGCAAGCCGCGGCCAACCTACTTTTATCTGTCTAGCGCCGCGGCCAACCTACTTTTGCCATCGTGTCGCTTTCTGGTTAGACCATTTTCACGGTTAAAAAGATGATAATTCTTTCCGAGGATTGCTTGCAACAGCAGGCTTTTTTTGGTAAGATGTATGAGTTGTAATTGTGACACCACAGCTGCAACCGCACAATCAGAGGTTTAAAAGTTGAGACTACCTCTTTTGGCGAGTCTAAGATAATAGGAGGTGCACATGATGTACGCAATTATTCAAACAGGTGGCAAACAATATAAGGTCGAAGCTGGTCAAGCCGTTTACGTTGAGAAACTCGACGTTGAAGCAGGCGAGCAAGTAACTTTCTCTGACGTTTTGCTTGTTGGTGGCGAAGGCGAAACTAAGATCGGGGCTCCCGTTCTTGATGGCGCAAGCGTTGTTGGCACAGTAGAAAAGCAAGGCCGTGAGAAAAAGGTCGTTACTTATAAGTATAAGCCTAAGAAACACTCACATCAGAAAAAAGGTCATCGTCAACCATATACCAAGGTTGTCATTGACACGATCAACGCATAATCAACAGACGGAGGTGCATCGTAATGGAAATGCATAATTTACAATTTCTCGCTCACCATAAAGGTGGCGGTTCCAGTACAAACGGTCGTAACTCTGCTGGTCGTCGTTTAGGCTCAAAACGGGCTGATGGCCAAACTGTTACTGCTGGTTCAATTCTTTATCGTCAACGTGGGACTAAGATCCATCCTGGGACCAACGTTGGCCGCGGCGGTGATGATACTTTGTTTGCTTTAGCTGATGGCGTCGTTAAATTCGAACGTTTAGGCAAAGATCGCAAGCAGGTTTCTGTTTACCCAGTTGCAGTGAACGAATAAGAATGAATGTGTGAGCTCGGGGGATCCCCGGGCTTTTTTTGATAGCCGACAACGTTGCTGCTCAAGCAAATCGACGCTAAGCAGCTGTCCGGCACGCTATCTAAAACGATCGCATCGAATGATCGTGACGAACAATGAAGACTGAGGTGGCAAGTATGACTCGTTTAGAAAAATTGCAAAAAAAAATGGCGGCCCAAGCATTACCGGCTATATTGGTGACCGCGCCGAAGAACGTTACTTATTTAAGTGGGTTTACCGGCGATGAAAGTGCGCTATTGATCAGTGCAGATCAAGGTTGGTTCATTACTGATTCCCGTTACACCGCGCAGGCCGCGGTTCAGGTCAAGGACTTCACCATCGTTTGCCATGAACATGGTCTTTATCAAGAAGCGGCTTCCTTGGCCGATCACGCGGGTTTGACCACCGTGGGGATCGAGGCCGATGACATCAATGTGGCAACTTTTCAACGCTTGACGCAATTATTCAGTCACAGCGAATTAGTCCCAACTAGTGGGTTGATCGAACAGATCCGTGAGGTCAAGGATGCTGTAGAAATCGCGCTTTTACGTCAGGCGATCCAAATCACTGATGATTGTTTTGATTATTTACTCGGCTACGTTGAAGTGGGTATGACAGAATTGCAAATAGCAGCGGAGATGGAATATTTCATGCGCCGCCACGGTGCCAGTGGATCTTCTTTTGCGACGATCGTTGCTTCCGGTTTCCGCTCAGCTTGGCCTCATGGTGTTGCTTCCCCGAAAAAAATCCAAGACCATGAGTTAGTTACTTTTGATTTTGGTTGTTATTATCAAGGCTATACTTCTGATATCACGCGGACGATCGCGGTGGGTGAACCTACGGATAAAGCCTATGAGATCTATGATCTAGTGTTACAGGCGAATCAGGCCGTGATCGCGGCGACGAAACCAGGAGTGACTGGTGGCGAGATCAATGATTTGGCTCATGGGATGATCGGTGCTGCTGGCTATGGTCCTAATTTTGGTCACGGTACTGGTCATGGTATCGGTCTCGATATCCATGAAGGTCCGGGTGCTTGGGGAATCTACAAGGAACAAGCTTTAGTTGCTGGTAATGTGGTGACAGATGAACCAGGGATCTACCTTGAAGGTTTTGGCGGCGTGCGGATCGAAGACGATCTTTTGGTGACGGATAACGGTTGTGAGGTCCTGACAAAAGCGCCCAAGGAAGCATTGATTGTGTTATAATTTTGGTGGATCTGGGCAGGTCGTCATCGTTCTTGAATTGATTGGAATGACTGGTTCTGCTCATGAATTTATGTTTGATTGCAGGTATGCCGGGTTGGGGTGGGGACGCAACCGCCTCAGGACGTTTGTCGTGGCTGGAACGCAGTGGGCGTCGTTTGAAGCCAATTCCAAAAGCGGGAATTGGCTTCAAATCGAGCCTTATTCTAAGCGATAAATCGCTAAGAATAA
>NZ_BROC01000007.1 GCF_024345205.1 Lapidilactobacillus luobeiensis
AACTCGGCCTTATTGTAGGCGATAAATCGCCAACAATAATATCGCGGCTGACTCACCCCCAGCCCGACCTTCCGCCAGACGAACAAACGAACCACCAACGCCAGAGTGCGGAACACAACGAGTTGACTTTGAGCATTAACCTAGCTAGGATTTTGGAGGCTGGTCTTAGCCTCCAGAAGCCTAGCGTAGTTAAGCGCAGAAGTCAACTCGTTGTGTGGAGCACGTTTCAACGCCACGCTCCGCTCCAGCCGCTCAACGTTATAACGGCCATTTGAGCACTCCCGCCGAGTGGCAGGCTATGGCCAATTGATGGAGATCCACTCAATTGACGACCATAGCTAGTGGTCATAAGCTTTAAATTGGTGACACCAGCGCAGTCTGTCTGATGAACTGAGGCAAGTTCTGGATGAATCAGCTGAATCGGTCGATTCTCATCCATGAATTGTTGAGGAAACGAGTAGAGGTGTCCAACCGATTCAAACTGTACCAGCCTTCTAATCTGAATCCGTTGGCATTGCCGTACCACCCCAAAAGCGGGCAATTGTTTGACATCTAGCCCGCAAAAGCACTTCGTCAGATATCCAACTCCGATTGCAGATAGGCTCGATTCTGCCTAGCAACCGGCTGGGACTGCGCGGCTCAGTGGTGAAATTGTTCTTGGCGGCTCTGCCGCTTAGGACAAGGCTCGATTTGAAGACAATTCCCGCTTTTGGAATTGGCTTCAAACGATGCCCACCACGTTCCAGTCCGCATCAGCAGTCCCAGCCGGTTGCGTCACCACCCAAACCCGAGCACACCCGCAATCGAGCTCTGGTCCAGAACCGTGACCAGCAAAAAAGTATCAAAAAAAGCTATCCCAACAAAGTTGAGATAGCCGTAAATCAGCCATTATTTTCACAGTTTAGCGGTTAGTTTGACCTCAGGATATTTATCCCGGAACCAGTTCTCGGCGAAGCGATTTTCGAACAAGAAGAGCGGCTGACCAGCCAGATCCTTGACCAACAAGTTGCGATTCGAGGACATCTTTTGATCCAATTGTTCCGGGTCGATCCAGCGCGCGATCCGCGAGCCGATCGGCTTCATCGTCACTTCCGAATTGTATTCGTGGAGCATCCGGTATTGGAAAACTTCAAATTGCAATTGACCGACCGCGCCTAAAATATATTCGTCGGTAGTGTAAGTTTTATACAACTGAACCGCGCCTTCTTGAACCAACTGTTGCATGCCTTTATGGAAGGACTTCTGTTTCATCACGTTCTTGGCGCGAACTTCCATGAACAATTCCGGGGTAAATTGCGGTAATTTCTCAAACTCGATCGTCCGTTTGCCGCCAAAAATGCTATCACCGATCTGGAAATTACCGGTATCATAAAGACCAACGATATCGCCGGCCACGGCGCTGGAAACTTGTTCTCGCTCATCTGACATGAATTCCGTCGCGTTATTCAGGCGGAGCACCTTGCCCGTCCGCGCCAAAGTCACGTTCATTCCCTTGGTAAATTCGCCGGAGCAAATGCGAACAAAGGCGATCCGGTCACGGTGGGCCGGATTCATATTCGCCTGGATCTTGAAAACAAATCCGGAAAAATCTTCATCCGTCGCGCTAAGCTCACTCCCATCTTGCAATAAATGTTCGCTGGGTGCTGGCGCCATACTCAGGAAACTTTTCAGAAAAGTTTCCACCCCGAAGTTGGTCAACGCCGAACCGAAGTAAACTGGCGTCTGCTGGCCTCGTTGGACCTTGGCCAAATCAAACTGATTGCCCGCCTCATTGAGCAACTCCACATCGGCCAACGCCTGTTGGAAGACAGACTCTTCCTTTAATGGTTGATCACCGATCAGATCGCCGCTGTCCGGATCCAAAGGGAGAAAGCGCTGGCCAGGATCAGCTGGTCGGTATAATTCGACCCGCTGTTGCCGCCGGTTGTAAAGTCCCAGTAGCCCCTTCCCCATACCGATCGGCCAGTTCATGGCAACGCCTTCGATGTCCAGTAGTTCTTCCAATTCCGCGATCAGGTCTAGGGGCTCGCGGCCATCACGGTCCAATTTATTCATGAAGGTGAAAATCGGGATGCCCCGCTTTTTAACGACTTTAAAGAGTTTCTTTGTTTGTGGCTCGATCCCTTTCGCGGAGTCGATCACCATCACGGCCGCGTCCACGGCCATCAAGGTCCGGTAAGTATCTTCCGAGAAATCCTCATGCCCAGGAGTGTCCAAAATATTGACCCGTTTGCCTTCAAAATCAAACTGCATCACGGAACTTGTTACCGAAATGCCCCGCTTTTTTTCGATCTCCATCCAGTCAGAAGTCGCGAAATTGCCCGACTTCTTGGCCTTGACCGTGCCCGCCTGCCGAATCACACCACCAAAGAGCAACATTTGCTCGGTGATCGTAGTTTTCCCGGCATCGGGGTGCGAAATAATTGCGAAGGTCCGCCGTTTTTCCACGGCTTGCTGTAATTGTTGATTATCCATTTTTTGCCTCTTTCATAAAACCATGCCAACTAGAAATTATCAGAAATTATCGCGTTCGTGCGCCGAAATCACTCGTTGCTACTGACAAACCGCATGGCTTGAATACCAAGAACGTCGGGTTTGCCGGGATCGCCTGCCCAGAAACAGCGCAGCCAGCGCCGCACACATTTGCACCGAACAAAAGCGCGACAGCAAGAACTGACCTTGCCGTCGCGCACCTGCTACTCTGGCGCCTCCGAATTCGTTTCCATGACTTCTGGGGGCAATTCTAAGGTCACATTCTCCAAACGTGAGCCTTGGACTAGGCCTGTAGTCAAGACCATGCCGTTGTCCAGTTTCACTTGCAAATGTTGACCATTTTGCGGGATCGTCCCTAACTCAGTGATCACAAAGCCAGCAATCGTATCAACATCATCATTTTCCAGATTCGTTGAAAATTGATCATTGAAATCAGACAGCGGCATTTTACCCGCGATCACATATTTGTGCTCATTGACCTTCGAAAATAGCGTTTCCGTCGCGTCAGATTCATCATCGATGTCGCCAACGATCTCTTCGATCAAGTCTTCGATCGTGGCCAGACCGACCACGCCACCATATTCATCCAGCAAGATCGCCATCTGTTGGTGGGTTTTTTGCATTTCTAACAGTAATTCATTAATGGTGATGGTTTCGGGAACGAACAAAGGCTGTGTCATGATCTCAGCCAACTTCAAATTATCGAAGCCAACTTCCCGGGCCTGTTGCAAAATCTTCTTGATATGCAAAACGCCGACCACAATGTCTTTGTCCTCACGATAAACTGGTACTCGAGAATACGGTTGATCCAAAATCAAATCGATATTCTCACTATCAGTGTCGTTGATGTCGATCATAAACGCGTCCGTCCGCGGTACCATAACTTCCCGCGCCATAATATCATTGAAATTGATGATCCCTTCAAGCATGTTGTACTCATCAGGATTGATCACCCCAGTTTTTCGCGATTTCTCGATCACGGAAAGCATTTCGTCACGGGTCACCTGACTATCGGTCGTCGATAGATCGGCGGGCGTGATTTTGACCAATAGATTCGTTGACGCGGAAAGCAGCCAGACAAAGGGCCGCATAAAGCCACGCACGAACTTGATCGGTCCCACACTCATCTTGGCGACTTGCTCCGCCTTGGCTAAGGCGATCTGCTTCGGGAACAATTCCCCGAAAACCAATGAGATATAAGACAAAATGATCGTGATCACAATCACTGAAACCTGTGGACCCCAACTGGCATCGCCGAATAATGGGATCAAAAGTTTGGCCATTGAAGTTGCGGCGCTAGCTGATGATAAGAAACCAGCGAAGGTGATCGCAACTTGGATCGTCGCTAGGAAACTGCTGGAGTCATTCATGACTTTCAGCAAGGATTGGGCCTTTTTGTCGCCATCGCTTGCCTCAGTTTCGATCCTAGTACGATTAACGGAGACGATCGCCATTTCGGCCGCAGCAAAGAACGCATTCACCAAGGTCAAAATCGCGATCAAAAGTATCTGTCCACCCAACGAAGAACTGGCCGGGTCACCACTCATTAATAAATCCACTCACTTTCATATTTCCAAAATTAATTCAATCGCTTAATTATACCAATAGAATATAAAGCTTTCAATATCCCCGACCAAAAGAGTGTAGCCCAATGGTTTGAAAGTGGATCGTCAATAGCCTGCGTTGCGGGGAGTGGGTAAGCTCGCTGATCTTCTACTCCTGTATCTTGGCGTAACTTCCGCTGCATGGTTCGTGGTAAGCTCGCTGTGGGCTCATCTATTCCGTTTCAATCTTGGCCACGGGCTGCGTTGCGTGTGGTGGGCAAGCTCGCTGTGGGCATCACTTTGAGCTTCGCCAAGTGCGCGAATCTCAAAGCTGAGCCTTATTCTAAGCGGCAAAGCCGCTAAGAATAACGACACGGCGATCTCACCCGCCACACTCCACTCCGCCCGCTCAACCGTTTTAAGTAGATTAAGCTGCCACGACACCTCGCCTGCTCGTGTAAAATGACAAATCTCACCGCAGTTAGCGACCATGCCTAGACGTCACAAGTTCGCACAGATAGTGACATCGTAACAATCGACTAGATGACCCCTGGCAACTCTAGTCAAACAGATACAAGACTTTTCTCCCAAAATGAAATAGTCTCATTTTGTCCGCCACACTAGCAAAAGCACTTCGCAAACTGCTTCGCCAAGATTACAGATAGGCTCGATTCTGCCCAGCAACCGCCTCAGGGCGTGTGGCTCTATTTAGAGTGAGAACCGACCTGGGCAGCTTCTGAGCATTAGCCTAGCAACTATTTTGGAGGCTGGTCTATGCCTCCAGAATAGTTGCGTAGCTAAGCGGAAGAAGCTAGGTCGGCGAACACGTTTCAGCAGTGAAATTTGTCTTTGTAGGTGCGCCAGCAGCTACTTAGACAAAGGCTCTCTTTGAAGACAAGCCGCCGTATTTGCGGATTGGCTTCAAACGATGCCCACTGCGTTCCAGCCACAACAAACGCCCTGAGGCGGTTGCATCCACACCTAAACCCAGCACAACTGCAATCAAGCGAAACAGGCAAATACAGAAACGGCACTTTTCAAGGCGAATCAAGCCAAGGTCGCTTTGCCAACCAGTAACAAATCACTGACCTGACGCTCATTTTTTCTCCGTAGGCTCGATGATCGCTGCTTCAGACTTGGCCTGACGCCGCAAATGATAAATATCCAGCAAGTATTTGATGACCGTTTTGCTGACGGCATAAACCGGGATACAAAGTACCACCCCAATGAAGCCAAACATATTGCCAGCCACCAAGATCAGTACGATGATCGTCAGGGGATGGATCTGCAGCGTCCGGCCGATCACATGGGGATAAAGTAAGTTGCCATCGATCTGCTGGACGATGATCACCACGATCGCCACTAGGATCGCTTTGGGGAAGGAAACTGTCAAAGCGACGATGATCGCTGGAAAAACGCCTAACCACGGGCCAATATAGGGCACGATGTTCATGATGCCCGCAACGACTCCCAGTAGTAAAGCGTAAGGCATGCCAATGATCAAATAGCCGATAAAAGTCAACGTTCCCACAAAAAGCATATCGAGAAATTGTCCGGCAAAATAGGTGGAGATGGTCTCATTCATTTTGCGCAATAATTCAGCGACTTCCGTCCGGAACCGTTCGGGAAAGAAGCGTTGGATATTGGGGATCAACTTGTGACCGTCCTTCAACAAGTAGTAAAGGATCACGGGAACGGTCAAAGCGCTGACCGCAAAGCCACTGATCGATGTGACCACACTACCCACATTACTGAAGTTTTGCGTCACGAACTTGGTGATTTTCGTATAAAGTTCGCTGGGCTCGAAACTATTGGATTTGAGCAGCTGACCGACATGATATTTTTCAGCCCAATCACTGTTCAGGAAATCCTGAAAAGAGTTCTGCAGTGAGGCGGCCAAGGTAGGTAGGTTTTTGATGATATGAGCCATCTGGCTGGTCAGTTTGGGAATCACTGCATTGATACTCAGGAATAAAACCCCAAACAACAGTACAAAAGCGATCAGGATCCCCCACCCACGCTTAACGTGCCACTTCTCCAGCAAATTGATCAGGGGATTCAATAGGTAGAACAAAAAGCCCGCAAATAAAAATGGGCCAAATAAGGTCGCCGCGAAAGTCTCGATCGGACCAAACACAAAACTGATTTTATTCAAAACCAGGATCAAGGTCGCCAAGACCAGCAGTTGCACGCTGATCAAAAATAGCTTAGAATCTTTGAATTTAGTCAACATCTTTTTCTCCATAATCTCCATTAGCAGATGACAATTGCTAACAATCGGGTATAATAATAACAGAATAGTTAGGTGGTCAAGGATGGCAATTATCATTAAACACGCCCACGGAACAACAAATCAATTATATCAGGACGCCCTAGGAATACGCAAAGATGTTTTTGTCGAGGAGCAACAGGTCCCAGTCGCGCTTGAGGTCGATGAAAATGATCCCCGCGCGGAAAATTACGTTGGTTACTGGCAAGGCCAAGCGGTAACAACGGCGCGAACGCTCATAGAAGCAGATGGTGGTTGGCACATTCAACGGGTCGCGACCCGATTGTCCGCGCGCCATCAGGGCTGGGCCCAACAACTACTGACCCAGATCGCGACTACTGCCCAGGCGCAACAAGTCCCTTATCTGATCTTGGCCGCGCAATTACCCGCACGTCCTTTTTATGAAAAATTGGGTTATCACGCCACGGATCGTGACATTTTTCTAGATGCGGGGATCCAACACCAAGAGATGCGTTTGGACTTACCACGATAAGCACTGGCCGACTAGCCAATGTCGCCCACTTAAAAAGTAGACGCGCTTCGTGTCGATTTTAGTTTGTACTAATTGGAGGAATGATCATGTCCCGTTCTAAACTCAATGCGACTTATCTGTTTTTATTTACGATCCCCTATGTCATCGCGATCTTACTGGTCGCCAGCGCCTATAATACCTTAGTCGTCCATTGGAGCAGTTGGTGGCGACTTTGTGTCGGAGGCGTTGTCGGTGCTGCCTTTCTGACCGCACTTAAAATAACAATCCAACGACCGCTGAACCTATTAGTTTTGCAAGACGCGAAATCCGCAGTCGGTTTCTTCGGACGGTTTTTTCTGATCCGCGGTAATCCACGCTTGTTGGTCTTCAACTATGTTCTTGACTTCATTTTGTGCATCGCCGGTGTTTACGCGATCAGGATGTGGTTCGCACAAAGTCTCGTTATGTGGGGCTTGATCGGTTGGCTGATCTTGATCATGTTCGTTTCAACGGCCATCGGCTCCTATCTCGCTTACGATATCCTCAGTATCGATCCCGACCAAAAATAAAAAATGCTGCCCTGAATGCACGAGTTAGTCATTCCGGGCAGCATTTTCAACAATGTCAGTCACCAAAAAGCGTCAGGCGCAACAAATCGATTTTAAGCCTTAACCTAGCTATGACCTCGGCAACACACCAGCCTGCCGAAAGCCTAGCATAGTTAAGCGGAAACGCCCGTTGTTGCGCCAAACACGTTTCAAAAAAGCTTGATCAGCCGCCTAAACGGTTTGATCAAGCTTTTTTCAGTTACCGACCTGTGCTCAGGTCGCTTATTTTACCAGGTCCTAAAATTTATCATGTCCTAAACTAATGATTCCTAAATTCAATCAAGATCATCTTCAAACGCGTCGATCTCCGGGCTATCATAGATGCGATAAATTTGCGATTGGGGCGCGTCTAAGCTCTCGCTAAAAGTCAATTGCTCCAAGAAAAATGGCAGTTCCGCGTGGCCCAAACTTTCCGGCAACTTCACCGCCGCCTGATCCGCCGCCTCATAGACTTGATTCAATTTATAATTGATCGGGACTTGTGGCAAAAACTGGGGACTTTCCTGAACCAAATCAAAAGCAGATCCCGCAGGCAACTGATAACGATACCACCCTTGCGGTGTCGCCACCGTCGCCGGCACAGCGACACCAGTCCAATACTGATAGCCATCTGGCGCGAAAACCACCAGCCCCACACGATTACTCGTCCCCTGTTGCGCAATCAATTCCTGATCCAGTCTGGGCAAAGCCGCTTCCGCTTCAAAATCCTGCCAAACATTATAATAACTACCATTGGCACTGATATCATGAGCCAGCGCTACCTGTCCTAAAATCGTCAATGGCGCTTTAGTTGAAATTTCCATTTTGTCTATCTTCCCTTCTTTGAAAAGCCGACCTGATGTCTGACTCAAGTTTACGCCGCCTTGCTCGTACCGGTTTGATAATTGATTTGATAATTGGCCTGCACGTTGAAAATATAAATATTGAAGGCGACCTGACCATCCTCGATCGACTGACCCATCAAATGGATCCCGCGGGCAACCAATTCTGAGCCGACAAAGATCGGCGTCACCTGATAACGAACGTGATGTCCGGTTTCCTTAAGATAAGCCGCGACCGCATTTTCGTAATAAGTCATCGCCGGATCGTTCAGCGACCGCGTTCCCGTCATCAAATTTTTCGCATTATTATTTTCACCAGTCAGTTGATAACCGATCAAATGACAACGATTGTAAAGATAGTCGCTATGACCATTGATCGTGATCTTCCGATTATGCCACCCTGTTGGCTGAATATACAGCCGTTCTCGTTTGGTGGTCGGCATCAAACTTTGCTGCAACATCGCGTTAGCCACACCCACGCGATTATTTTGATCCAAGTTCGTGAAACTCTGCCAGGCCCCACGACTCAAGCTCAACTCACTTTTTGAAAAAGTGGGCCGATTCTGATTGACCGCAATGATCTGCTTGTCACGATATGTCAATCCACTGAGTTGATCTGCCTGCACAATATTTTGACTGGTTTTTTCAGACCCCGAACTGGCCGGTGCCTCAGCTTCGACTTGACTATTGGTCAGCGCTTGAGAACTACCGCTGGCCAAACTCCCCGCACTAGATTGGCTGACCTGACTACTTTGCGGGCTCGTCCCGCCAGAATTATTTAAAAACTTACTAGGATCTTGCGCGAGCCAAACCAAACCAGCAATGATCAGCACTGCGATCAACGAAGTCAGTTTCGTTTTCGTTTGTTTCCTGCGACGTCTTTTCGCCATTACAATACTCTCCCCTTTTTCCGAAGCAATTTCCGACAGCAGTCGCGAAATTTCGGTCCACCTGAATTTTTATAAGATCAATGCTCAGGAGCTAACCGGGTCTGATTTTACTTCCTAAACGTGCTGCGCGAGCCTGCTTTCTGTGCTTAGCTACGCAAGGCTTCCGGAAGCAAAGGACGCTTCCAAAATCCTTGCTAGGCTAATGCTCAAAAGCAACCCGGATCTGATTTTACTTCCTAAACGTGTTCGCCACCCCAGCTTCTTCCGCTTAGCTACGGCTCTGTTCTGGAAGCTAAGACCAGCTCCCAAAACAGAGTCTAGGCTAATGCTCAGGAGCTAACCGGGGTGGCTCGCACTCTTTTTAAAATAAAAAGGCTTGAAACAATCGCTTGTCCCAGCCTTTTGGACTATATCACGCCCGATGCTCAAGCACGGCGATGTAACAGTTCCTGATAACGACGATACCATAGATCTACATAAGCCTGAGAGAAAGGACCCTTTCCTTGGTTGATCCAGTCGACCAAAACCTTAGTACTTTCCTTTAAGATGTGATCGATCTCCGGCGAATAATGCCACTGGGCACTGTGAGCCTTGTATTCATCAACATCTAATAATCTTTTCTCACCATCTGGAAAAACCTTCACATCCAGATCATAATCTATATACTTCAAGGCTTGACGGTCTAACGTGTATGGCGTCGCCAAATTGCAATAATATGCCACCCCATTGTCTCGGATCATCGCAATAATGTTGAACCAGTAATGTTTATGAAAATAAACGATCGCCGGCTCCCGCGTCACCCAATGACGCCCATCATCTTCCGTTACTAGAGTATGATCATTACAACCAATCAAAGAATTATCACTTGTCTTCAGCACCATCGTTTCTTTCCAGGTCCGATGCAAACTACCATCATGCTTGTAACTTTGGATAGCGATATAGTCCCCTTCTTTGGGAACCTGCATATTTACCCTACTTTCCCGGTGCAAAAAATTTATTCCAGTTTATTATAACAAAGAACCGAGAAAGATAAAAGCAGAGTGCGGAGCGCAACGGGTTGACTTTAAGCATTAGCCTAATACTAGTTTTTCCGTTACTTCTATCGCGTGGTTCGAGGCGAGCTTGCTGCGGGCAACGGTTCCGTTCTAATTTTGGCCGTAACCTCCACTGCGTGGTTCGGGATGAGCTCGCTGTGGGCATCACTTTGAGCTTCGCAAAGTGCGCGAATCTCAAAGCTGAGCCTTGGTCTAAGTGGCACAGCCACTAAGACCAATTTCACGGCGATCTCACCCCGAACCACTCCGTTGCAGTTACTCAACAATTGTAAGCAGACTAAGCTGCCACGCCATAGCACTTGCTCGTGTAAATTGACGAATTCTCACGCATTTGACGACCATAGCTAGTGGCCGCAAGTTCGCACTGATAGTGACATTGTAATAATCGACTAGATGATCACCGGCAACTGAATGGCGTATCACAAAACTTGGATTTACTAATCTGGGCAATAGGTTGGAACAACCAGTCAGAGACTTTTTATCAATCGAAGTGGTACTATTTTGACCGCCACTCTAGCAAAAGCACTTTATTAACTACTCCGCCCAGATTGCAGATAGGCTCAAACTTGCCTAGCAACCGCCTCAGGGCGTGTGGCTCAGCAGTGAAATTTGTCTTTGTGGCTTTGCCACTTAGACAAAGGCTCGATTTGAAGACAAGCCGCTGCTTTTGCGGATTGGCTTCAAACGATGCCCACTGCGTTCCAGCCACTAAAAACGCCCTGAGGCGGTTGCGTCCACACCCAAACCCACCACACCTGCAAGCAGGCAATGCAGCAAATACAGAAACCCAACTTTTCAAATCAACTCACAAGCAACCCAGCTCGCTAGTCCAAATCGTCAAGATGATCCGCCAGCCACCCATTGATCTGATCAAAACTGAAACCCTTGCGCATCAACGCCTGTTTAAACTTCTGCAATTGCTTGCGCTCAGTCAAAGGTCGATAATGCCGCGCCGCCTTTTGTGCCGCCAGCGTTAATGCATCGGCCTCATCTTCGGGATCAAGTTCAAGATCCAGATCTGCCCAGAACAACTGTAGATCATCACTGCGATAGCCCTTAGTTTGCAAAGTCTGACGAACTTTCTGTTGCCGCGCGTGCTGAGACAAGTTGTGTTGCCGCTGCCAAACTTGCTGGGCCAACTTAGTCCCGTTTTCGATCAAAGTATGTTCATCATATTGTAAAAGCGCGTCTTCCAACTGATTTTGATCACGGATCCCGCGGCGTTTCAACTCTTGTGCCAAAACGCCTGGTCCCTTCAACGATAAGCGCATATTGGTGCGGATATAGGCGCGCGCATATTCACCGTCATCCATATAGCCCTGCTTTTGCAAGCGTAAGATCACATCGGCGGCCGTGTCCACGGAAACTTCATGATCGCGAAGATAATCAGTCATTTCTTTGACTGTCCGTAATTGATAGCTCAAATAATTCAAAGCCAATTGATAGGCCTGGGTATCTGCGTCGGCTTTTTTCAATTCGTCTTGAGCCGCCTCATCAAGGACGATTCCCTTACGCAGCCCATAATTGATCAGAACTTCCTCACTAACCGGAAAAGCGTATTGCTCATCGAGAAAAATATTATATCGTCCCGGTCGTTTTTGCGCGCTGATTTTGGTGATCGTTGCCATTTCTTTCATCTCCAATCGCTTTCACCACTGAAATCAATTATACTAATGGTAGTTACTTTCGTTATTATAACATGCAAGTTTAAGAATTGAGGCCTACTATGGAATCAGAAAATCCAGCAACAACTGTCACCACCGGTCAACGTTTTCCGATCACCGCACGAAAGATCGGGATCAACGGCGAAGGGATCGGCTATTATCATCATAAGGTCGTTTTCGTGCCCGGATTATTGCCTCACGAGGTCGCGGTCTGTGAGGTTACCAAAGTCACTGATCGTTACATCAAGGCCAAGATCCACCGTCTGCGGAAAACTTCGGCTGCGCGGGTAACCGGTGATAACCCTGCCGCCAAATTGGCTGGGGTCGTTGGTGGTCTAGAATTAGCACATATTCGTTATCCGCAACAATTATTATTTAAAGATGACTTGATCAAGCAAGCTTTGGCTAAGTTTAAACCGCGGGGCTACGAAAAATATCCTTTCGCGGCGCCTATTGGCATGAACGATCCTTGGCACTATCGTAATAAAGCTCAATTTCCGATCCGGCAGACTTCTGATGGTCATGTGATCGCCGGTCTTTACCGTCCAAATACGCAAGAACTGGTGGATCTGCCCGAAATGCCCACTCAAAGTCCCTTGAGTCTGGCGGTCTGCCGTAAACTGTTGCCGATTTTACAACGATTAGCGATCCCGATCTATGATCCTGAGAAAAACTCGGGGATCGTTAAGGCAGTGGCCGTGCGTGACGCTCATTTACACCAACAAGCGCAATTGACGCTGATCACCAATTCCAAAAAATTACCACAAAAACAGGCCTTGATCGCTGCGATCCAGCAAGAGATCCCGGAAGTCATCAGTATCAATCAGAATTATAATCCTAATAAGGACGGCTTGTTCTGGGGCGACGAAACTTGGTTGTTGGCTGGCGAACCCTATTTAGAAGAACAGATCGGTGAGTTACGCTTTTTGTTATCACCACGCGCCTTCTTACAATTAAATCTGCCGCAAACTGAAAAAATGTACCAATTGGTCGCTGAACTGTTAGCGCTGACGAAACAAGATTCTCTGCTGGACGCTTACGCCGGCGTCGGCACGATCGGCCTTAGTCTCGCCCACGCCGTCAAGAACGTGGTCGGTATCGAAGAGATCCCCGAAGCCGTCCAAGACGCCGAACAAAATTGTCAACACAATGGCATCCATAACGCTCATTACCTGATTGGCCAAGTCGAAACGATCTGGCCAGAACTGACTGCCCAAGGTCAACATTTCTCGGCGCTCGTCGTTGATCCACCGCGAACTGGCCTTGCCCCCAGCTTGTTAGAAACGATCTTGACTCAAGAACCGGAGAAATTCGTCTACATCTCTTGTAACGAATCGACTTTGGCCCGCGATCTGGTCGAGCTGACTAAGAAATATCGCATCGCCCATATTCAAATGATCGACCTCTTCCCCCAAACGGCACGGGTAGAAACTGTCGTGAAACTGGTGCGGCGAGCGGACGTCAAGAATAAACGCCGTTAAGTCAAGAATGATCAAATCCGTTTTGGGTACAAAAGTGAACTCATTCTTGATTTAGCTAGGTTGCATCACCTAATAATGCTATAATTTATTTAAGCGCTTTACACAGTTATTCTCAGGAGGTTAAAAAATGCAAACAACTTTTACTCGCGGGCAGATCAAACAGCGAGCTAAGGAGCGAATGAAAGGACATTTCGGTGAAGCGTTTGCCTTAAACAGCTTGCCGATCATCGCCGGGATCATCGCCTACGGTTTATTACTGGCATCGATCATCACGCTTATCATTTTCGCGAACAAGTTCCCCAATATCTTCTCAACTGATAATCTCACGATCGGTGATCTCAATACCAGCTATCAGAACAGCCAGAACAGCGTTGACTTCCGTATCGGCGGGCAAGCATTCGGTGGGCTATTCGGCGCCATACTCAACGCTGGGATCTCAGTCACTTCTTTACGTTGGCTTCGTCAGGATCAAGATCAACCCCTGACCCATCCTTTTATTAAGCAATTCGAAGGTTTCAGCCAATTCTTTCTCCCTTTTTTGGCGCTCTGTTTAATGACGTCGCTCATCACGGGGCTGGCCGCACTGGCCTTAGCCATTCCCGGGATCATCGTGGGATTGGCTTACGCGCCGATTTATCTACTTTATGCAGATGATGGCGCTAAGTATGGCGTGATCAACATGTTAGGGCACTCTTGGCGCTTTATGAAGGGCCACAAGGTTGATTGGTTCGTTTTCCAACTGAGCTTCATTCCTTGGTATTTCGGCGTCATCTTGACCGGTGGACTTTTAAATATCTATTTTCTCCCTTACCATAACTTAGCCGTTGCCGCTTTCTATGAGTCGCTCCGCCAAGAAAACGAACTGAAGACTGCGACAGCTTCTGATGAAAACACGGATTCACGTTTATAAAACTAAACATTGAGGAGACGTTGTAAAATGGCAACAATTTTGACACGCGCTGAGATCAAACAACAAGCGAAAGCGCGTTTTCGAGAGAATAGAGGCGCCCTACTCGCTTTAAACAGTGTGGCGATCATCCTTAGTATCTTCAACAATTGGCAGATCAGTAGCTTCAGTTATCGACAGCTCGATGTCGACTCGGATCTTTTTATCAACAATTCCGTCTTTCAAAAAGTAGTCAACTCAGGAATCAATCTCCACCTATTTGGCGATGTCAATATTACCTTTACTTATTCCGGCTTTATCTCCGACCTTTTTATCACGTTTTTGACGGCCGGCATCACTATCGCAAGTTTGCGCTGGTTAAGACAGCCTAAAGAAACGCCTTTGACCACACCGTTCAAGCAACAATTTCTGACCTTCTCCTCGACCTTTTTCATTCCCTTCTTAGCCCTTTATCTACTCAGTAATTTAGCGACCATCGTCGGTACCCTCCTCTTGATCGTTCCTGGGATCCTCTTGCTCTTCGCGTTCCGCCCACTGTACCTGCTTTACAGTGATATTGGCGCCGACGCTGGCTACTTTGCTTTTCTCAAAACCTGCTGGACTTTCATGAAGGGCCACAAATTCGACTGGTTCGTCTTCGAATTAAGCTTCTTATTATGGGAGATCGGCATCGCCGTGACCTTTGGTTTACTAGCGATCTACGTGGTCCCTTATCACAATCTCGCCACTGCTGGTTTCTACGAGTCGATCCGGCTGACAAACAATCAACAAAACAGCGCTACAACTAATTGATACCCATCAAAAACTGGAGGTCACTTATGCACATCTACTTCGCCAATGGTCTGTTCTCACAGGCTGATTTCCGTTTCAACGCGGACCTAGCCGCACGGATCCGTACGGCTTATCCCCAACTGACTATCTACCTACCTCAAGAAAACGCCGCGATCAATGACAAACAGGCCTATGCCGATTCCAAAATGATCGCCCGTGCCGATACAGAGGAAGTTTTGAAAAGTGATCTGATGATCGCCGTCTTGGATGGCCCCGTCATTGACGCTGGTGTCGCTAGTGAGATCGGCGTCGCCTACGCCAAAGAAATCCCGATCCTCGGCCTTTATACTGATTCCCGTCAACAAGGCGCTGACAACCAACAAAAACTAACAGCACTCCAAACGATCGCCGAGAATCAATTTCATTATCTCAATCTTTATACCACTGGTTTGATCAAGTTGAACGGCGCCATTTACAGCAATGAAACCGACTTGATCAAAGCTATCGCTACTTATCAATAAAGTAGGCTGAACTGTCACCACACTTCGCCATTATTTGAATCGACCACTATTAGTCAAGACTGCTCTTAATTTGACTGATGGTGGTTTTTTATTGGTTAAACTGTCTTTATTTGGTGCCCACCGTTTATTCTGAACGCGCCTTGATTGCTGTAACCAAAATAAGATTTTTAATAGAATGAAAATTAATCTAATTTTCTAATAATATCGTCTTGTTTTTCTTTTTTGCTTGCCCTATAATTATTCTAATTGCTCAGGCGATTAAAAAATCCATTCATTTTTGTCAATCTACATCATTGATTCATGTGGTTTTGTTCTGATTTTGTCATTCGATATCATTTTTATAGGCTATAACATCACCACAGCAAATTATGAGATAAATGCCAATTTAATCTCATAATAATCCAGTCGAAGTTGTAGAAGTCCTCAGTAAATAGTCCTAGCGATTTCCGAGTGTTGTTGTTATTTGGACTTTACACTAAAGCTTGACGCTACTTATTCACCCACACGCACTCATTTTGGCGATGTGATTACTGGAACTGGTTTAAATTTTTTAGGGGATGTTAGTATGAAATTCAGTTTGAAGCATTATTTACGGCGAAATTTGAAATTCAATAGTTTGGTCGCGCTTTTATTGGCCTTGGCTCAGATTGCCATCACCTTGTGTTCTGTGGCTCTAACCAAATTCACCGATAGTATCCGGGCAAATTCGTCGGCGGAATTTATTAAGTGGATCCTGATCATGGTCGCTATGTATCTGGTTTTGGTCATTCCTCTCTCGCAATTATCAGAATTTACTCAGGCCGTGGCGACCCAACGGATGAACCGTCAAGTCCGTCAAGATCTGGCTCAGGGCTTGACTAACTTGGATTATGATCATTTCCATCACGAAGGAACGGTGGGCAAATTCACCTCGTGGCTCAATAATGATATCCAACAGATCCAAGAGAATGGTTTTACCAATTTCTTCGTCCTCATCCAGAATCTTTGTTGTCTGGTGATGCCGCTGATCGCCTTAGCTTTCTACCATTGGAGTTTGGTCGTGATCAGTTTGATCCTGGCACTGATCCTGGCTTTTGTCCCCCAGCGGATCAATCGTGCCTTGATCAAGTCGTCGACCCACCTCACCAAAACCAATGAAACGTTTGTCAACACCGTGGAAAATGTCCTGGGTGGTTTTGACACGTTACTGGCCTTTCATCAGAAGCATCAAATCTTTAAGTTGATCGATCGCGGTGCTGATCAAGTTCAACAAGCCAATATCAGCTTCCAGAAGAAGAAAGTCGAAGTCACAACGATCATCACGCTTCTGAGCATTCTCAGTCAGATCGCGATCGTGGGCTTCACCGGTTTTCTCGTGCTGCGGGGCAATTTAACGATCGGGGCAATGTTAACAACGGGAAACTTGGCTGGCTCGATTTTTAATGGGATGGCTGGTTTGGACAGCAGTTGGTCCGTGCTTAGCGCAGTCGATCCCGTTTTCGAAAAATACCAGAATTTACAAAGTGACCCTAAGCCGGAACAAATGATCACTACCGGCACTGCGGCTACCTTGACCTTGGACGCCGTGACCAGTGGCACCGATGGGCATCAATGGCTTGCGCCAGTTTCCGCTACCGTCCTTCCCGGCGATAAAGTGCTGCTGACCGGTCCCAGTGGCGCCGGTAAAAGTACGCTGCTGAAATTGATTGCGGGGTTCAACCAGCCTAGTGCCGGGACGATCAACTGGCAGCCGCTAGATCAAAATAACGTGCTTTACATTCCCCAGTCACCTTATATCTTCAACGCATCGATCCGTTATAATTTAAGTTTAGGCCGGGATTATCCTGATAGCCAAATCCAGCAGGTTTTAACGGCGGTAGGTCTGGATCAGCGCGTGGCCCACTTGCCGCAAGGTTGGGACACCGAGATCTCCGCAGTCGGCGCCGATTTCTCCGGTGGCGAACGTCAACGTCTCGCTTTGGCCCGCGCTTTTTTGATCAAGGCCCCGATCATTTTATTCGACGAAAGCACCTCCAATGTTGATCCTCAGGCTGCCGTGCCCATCGAACAAGCTGTCCTCAGTCGCCCTGGTCAAACGGTCATCTTTGTTTCCCATAATTTACACCCTGATATCGCCACCAGTTTCGATCAAACGATCCACTTGACGTCGCCAGGTGAAGTGTTGCCAGCAGCCGCTCCCTGACCCGCCGATTGATCGCTCCGACACAACGAACTAAGATCCCATCCCAGCCACTAGTTCAGGTGTCAGGCGGCAACCTGGCCCGGTCGAGCTAGCTGGTCTCTGGCCCCTAACGAAATCACACCGTCTATGGTGTGAACACCACCACTTTTAGACTTGAATGGCGCCATCACGATCTCTGCCGATCATGATGGTGCCGTTTTTATGGACACGAAAATGACCTAGTCGACTGATCAAGTTCGACTAGGTCATCTCGTTAAGTAAAGAGGTTACAGATGCATCATCTCTAACGTTCTTAATATTTAACACCTCATGCTATTCAATTGTCACAAGAATCAGATTCGTTACGCACTACTTTAAACGCTATCTGTGTTCCGTATCAAAAATGATTAACGGCTAATTGTTCTCGCGATCAAATTGATCCTTGTTGTAACGTGCTGTCCGAAGTAATTTCAGACATCCACCTCCATGATATGATTGATAACTAGAATTCTGCTTTTCACTCAGCTTTTCTAGTCCTTAAACTACAAACTCAATCCTGACGTCCTTACCATATCACTTGTTTCGTTAGTTTGACATTGAGTTTGGTAAAACTTGGTTCGGTGCTTGAAACATTAAAGCTTAGTACCTTGGCAATAGCTGGTACTTGGTCCATAGTTCAAAATCTATGTTACTAAATACTGCTCCTGCTTGAAACTTGGCTCAACTTTGGCCTTTCGTTGAGCATCGCTTGACTAATGATCATCAGTTCTAAATCTGCCAGTTTGATAATCCTATCGGTGACTGGCTGGCACCTGTTCCTCTTTACATTCTTATAGTAACACGTCTTGTAAACGGTTGCAAGCTTTTGGGCAAATTTTCTTTATACCATTTTGTTGTATAAAAAAAGGCCGCCAGATCACGGCCGCCTAGGCTTCCTTTAGCGCGTCACTGGGGTCTGCAGTTGACCATTGCACGCGTAAGCCAACAAATTAGCCAAAGAGTCTTGGACCATATTGACCACGGCCACGTTAGTGTGATAGGCAATATGCGGGGTCACTAGCACATTGGGCAATGCGCTCAACTCCCGATAAAGCGGATCACTGATCGGTTGGCGTTGTTGCACAGCTGGCTCGATTTGATCCTCCAGCTCAAAAGTATCGATCGCCGCACCAGCCAAGGCGCCACTTCGCAAAGCGGCGATCAACGCTGGCGTCTCGATCAAATTACCACGGGCCGTATTGATCACCAACGCTTGTTCAGGTAGCAGCGCCAAGTTAGTGGCATTTAAGAGATAACGATTCGCGGCAACGCCAGGAACATGTAGAGTCACCAAATTACTTTCCGCTAACAAACTAGGTAGGTCAGGCAACAAGCGTAACCAGGTCGGTTCTGCGCCATGATAATAAGCATCAAAGGCCAAGACCCGCGCGCCCATTTGGTGAAAGAGCTTGGCGGTTAGTTGACCGATATGACCAAAACCAACGACCCCGACAGTTTGCTGACTTAATTCCCGGCCAGTCAACGCTCGCGCGGCCAATAACTGATCAGTCGCGACCAACCGCTCCACTTCAGGCATCCGCCGTAACAACTGGAGCGCTAAGGTAACCACATATTCCGCGATCCCTGCTGGTGAATAACTGGGTACATTACTGATTTGGATCTTATAACGGGCCGCGGCGGCAAAATCAATATTATCTGTGCCCACATTGCGGATCGCCAAAACGGGTAACGCCAACGCGGCCATTTTTTCAAAGAGCGCCGCGTCATACTGTCCCGTTTGAAAGGCGCTCACACCAATACTACCTGCGGCTAGCGTAACATTCGTCGCCGTCAGCCACTCGGTCACCAATCGTAGCTCGACCTCTGGATGAGTCTGGGCCCATTTTTCAAAAATCAGGCGTTCTTCTTGACTGACACCAAAAGCGGTGATCTTCATTGATTTTGTCCTCCATTTTTTTGATAACGTCGTTGATGGGCACTGATCCCACTTAGGCGAAAAGGCGCGTTGACAGACTGAGATGGTGTCGCCGCCGTACTTCCATCAGTCGTCAGTTGTTGGGCAAACATCGTCTCGTAATCAGCCACAGATAAACGTTGACGCTGATCAAGGACCGCGCTGACCTCAGGTGCTGGGGGCAATTGGGCCGCGTAACCGGGAACTAAGCGCCCGCTAAAGAATTCCGCGACCGCGCCAGAGCCATAACTATATAGGCCGATCCGCGCGCCTGCTGGCAATTCAGCAAAAAGCAGCAATGAATATAAACTCAGATAGAGCGAGCCAGTATAGAGATTACCAACACGCCGATTAAGGATCGTCGCCTGTTGAAAATGGGTCAGCAAGCGCGTCTGTAAATCGTTAGGCGCGCTGGCCGTGAGCTGACGCAGCCCTTTCAAGCCCAACTTGGTGAAGGGGATGTGAAAGATCACCGCGGTCAGATCATTCAAGTGGCGTTGGGTTTTTTGTTGATAATCAGCCCAAGTCAGTTTGAGAAAACGCAAGTATTGTTCTGTGGAAAATTTACCGTCAGCCAGAGCCTCGCGCCGATAATTAGGCCGCCAAAAGTCCATCACATCCTCACTGTGATAGGCAGTGGGTTGTTCTAGAACTAGGATCCGTGGTTGTCGCGTCACCAATAAGGCGATCGCCCCGGCGCCTTGCGTGACCTCCCCAGCAGTCCCCAAACCATAACGCGCTTCGTCCGCGCCTAAAACCAAGACTCTTTGACTGTCAGGGTGAGCCAACAAATGGTCATAAGCCAATTGCAACCCCGCCGTGGCACCATAGCAGGCTTCCTTTAACTCCAGCGCCCGCGCCGCCGTATTCAGACCGAGCAGCCGTTGCACATAAAGGGCGGCTGCTTTAGATTGATCAACACCACTTTCAGTGGCGAAGATGATCAAGTCGATCGTCGCGCGCTCTGACGCTGTTAAGATTTGATCCGCCGCAGCTGCTGCTAACGTGACCACGTCTTGATCCGCTGGCAATACAGCCATTTCATCTTGGCCGATCCCGATCCGATATTTTGCTGGGTCGACTTGGCGAGCGGCCGCCAGATCCGCGAGATCAAGATAAAATTCAGGAGTCGCGAAGCCGATTTTGTCGATACCGATTTCCGTTTTCAAAATTTAACTTTCCTTCTTCTGTGCTCTGATTATCGTTAAAAGTGCTTGTGCTCGCGCTAGGTCAGGTTTCGCCTGCGCATTGAGCTGTTGCGTCAAGGTCGCGATCTCCGCGCCTTGCGCGCCGGCCTGGATCGCCAAATTCGCCGCCTGCAGACGCATATGGCCGGCTTGGATCCCCGAAGTCACCAATGACCGTAAAGCGGCCAAGTTGTTAGCCAGACCAGCGCTAGCAATTATACTCATCAAAGTCGTTACTTGCGGCTCGCCTAATAATTCAAGGCTGATTTTTGCGGCCGGTAACGAATTGATCGCACCACCGACCCGACCGACCGGTAGCGCGATCGTCAATTCACCTAATAGTCGTTCGTCCGCGGGGTGATCTTGCCAAGTCGCCAAGGTCAATTGGCTTTGCCGCTGTAACTGATCGGTGATCGCGGCGCTGACTGCGCGTAGATCATTGCCAGTCGCTAAGGTCACCGCGAAGATCCCATTGAGCACACCTTTATTTTCGGTGCTGGCCCGATCGGCGTCTCGCTGCGCGAACTGATTCAAGGCAACGATCTTGGCAGCCACAGTGGCGCCGGTCAATTGTGCAGTCGCCAACCGCTCATAAGGGACCTGCGCTTGGATCTGAGCGATCATGCGTGCGCCGCTGTTACTAAGGATCGCCGCTAAAACTTGTTCGTCTCCTTGCAAAATACTGCTCTGCAGAAAACCAGCTACGGCCTCCGCGATCGTATTGGCCAGATTGGCCCCAAAAGCCGCCTGCGGATCGATCCACAGATCAAGACTAGCGGTCCCTTGTCCTTTTTCGCTAAGCGCCAATTCGCGCAGCCCACCACCGCGGCGTACGATACTGGGATGGGCCGCCGCTGCTACCGCCTGGAGCTGTTGCGCTTGTGCTTGGATTCGTTGATTCAAAGTTGCAAAATCCGTGATCCCAGTTAAAAGCACTTGGGCCTTCAATTGATGGCTGACGGTTACCGTTTTAAAACCACCGCCAGCCGCGATCCGTTGAGCGCCATTACTCGCCGCCGCCACTACGGAAGGTTCTTCCGTGACCATCGGGACCAGATAACGCTGACCATCGATCAGGAAATGATCCGCCACCGCATAAGGCAATACAAATTGACCGAGATCATTTTCTGTGATCGCAGTCAAGACCTCATCAGCTAGAGCCGGTTTTTCCGTTAAATAGGTGGCACTGGTAGCAGTCAAACAGCCCTGCGTCACCAATTGCGCTAAGCGGGCTGACCGTGACAATTCGTAAAACTTCATCGCGCCTCCGTTTTCTCGCGGCGTAAATGCCACGCGATCCCTTGACCACCGCCAATACAAAGTGTGACTAATCCATCTGTCAACTCTTGACGCCGCATCTCACTGAGCAAGGTCGTCACTAACCGTGTCCCCGAAGCGGCCAAAGGATGTCCTAACGCTAAAGCGCCACCGCACCGATTGAGTTTGTCTGCGGGGATCTGGAGGTCAGTCTGGACCGCTAACGCTTGCGCGGCAAAAGCCTCATTCAGCTCCACCAGATCGATCGCGTCCATCGTCAAATGCGCCTGCGCCAAAACTGAACGCACCGCCGCCACTGGCGTGATCCCAAATTCTGGTGAAGGCGCGCCGACTTCACTGAATTCTTCTAAATAAGCGGCGATCGGCCAACCTTGTTCTTGAGCGACCCGTTCTGTCGCTAAAAGTACCATGCTGGCGCCATCGTTTAACGGCGATGAGTTGCCCGCGGTGATCGTACCTTGATCCGCAAAGACCGGCGCGAGCTTTGCTAAAGCCGCTGGCGTTGTCGCCGCTCGGATCGATTCGTCTTGAGTGATCCACTGATCGGCCACTTGAACCGGAATGATCTCATCGGCAAACAGCCCAGCAGCGGTCGCCGCCGCGGCCTTTTCATGAGAGCGGGCCGCATACTGATCTTGCGCCTGACGAGTGATTCCGCGTGTTTGCGCCAAAACTTCGACTTGGGCGCCCATGGCCTGATCCGTCAAAGTATCAGTCAAGCCATCATGAAACAAACTATCGGTCAAGGCGCCTGTGCGATCGACTGGCGCTTTTTTAGGCGGGCGCGCCAATAGTAATGGCGCTTGCGACATACTTTCGATCCCCCCCACGACGATCGCGCGAGCGGCACCTACGGCTAAAGTCAATTGAGCAAAGCGCAACGCTTTGAGACTGGAGCCGCAAACATCATTGATCGTCGAAGCGGTCACTTGCGGAGCTAAG
Source organism: Lapidilactobacillus luobeiensis (assembly GCF_024345205.1). Classification (GTDB taxonomy): domain Bacteria; phylum Bacillota; class Bacilli; order Lactobacillales; family Lactobacillaceae; genus Lapidilactobacillus; species Lapidilactobacillus luobeiensis. Next base: position 23,019 of record NZ_BROC01000007.1, read on the forward strand.
CCGGCCCCTTGCGCGACTAATCGGGCGGGATTTTGGCCCAAGCCTGCGCTTAAAACATTTCCCAGCAAAACTTGATCGACCTGCGCGACACCAGCGGGGACCGTGGCTAATAAACCCTTTAAACAGGCCACACCTAAATCCACTGCGCTCAAGGACTTGAACTGACCGCCAAATTTACCGATCGCCGTCCGCTTAGCCGCAATGATCACTACTCGTTCCAAGGTTATTTCCCCTTTATTCTAGACTGAAAACTGTTAAACTTAAGAATACCTGATACAATATTTTTTGTCCAACGGCTTAACCCTATCTGTTAAAAGTTAAGCAAAATATAGCAATTGGCCGTTGACGATCATTCACAAAGGAGCGTTTGATTAATGCTGGTCATTGATTTTTTACAATTGATCCAAGACTTACGGCGACAAACTCAATTTTTCTACCAAACACCCACGCAAAAATGGGCTTGTGGTCCGATCAGCGTAATCACGATCAAGGAGCAGCCCTGCTTGGTCATTCAAATGACGACCCAGCCAAGATCATTGCAACAGTGGGAGCTGACCGTGCTTTTGAACAAACCAGACTACTTGAACTTACCTGTCTACTTACAAATCGAGCAACAGTTGATCGCGGTTTACGGCTTTCGTTTGACCAACGGCGAAGCTTGGATCAGTTGAGCATTTGGCAAACGACCCGAGACGACCGCTATGCTTTCCGCCAGTAGAAAAGCGCTCCTCCATTGGAAGGGGCGCTTTTAAAAATCAGTCACTGATCACGCTTGTTTTACCCAAGCGAGCTTCGGCGTTATTTCTTTGTTTTCTTGGCGTCTTCTTGGGCTAATCGTTGACCCAGATCAATGATCAATTTCCGGAGATCATCCTTGATCTCTGGGTGCTTCAAGCCAAATTCGATACTAGTTTTGACGTAACCGAATTTGTTACCGACATCGAATCGCTGACCTTTGAACTCCCGTGCAAAAACACGTTGGGTCTTATTCATCGTATCGATCGCGTCAGTCAATTGAATTTCACCGCCAGCGCCAGGTTTCTGTTCCGCTAAAATATCGAAGATCTCCGGCGTCAACAAATAACGGCCGATGATCGCCAAATTACTGGGAGCTTCTTCTTTTTTCGGTTTCTCAACGAAGCGCCGAACATTGAATAGACCAGGGACGCTCTCACCTTCAGGATCGATCACCCCATAGGCAGACACTTCATCTTTGGGAACTTGCATCACCGCTAAGGTCGAGGCGTGCGTTTTCTCGTAATCTTCGATCAATTGTTTGGTCAAAGGCACTTTATCTTGCATCAGATCATCGCCTAGCATGACCACAAAAGGTTCATCGGCGACAAATGATTTTGCCAAACGTACGGCATCGCCTAATCCGCGCGGATGTGACTGCCGCGTGAAATAAAGATTGACGCCCATCTCTGTGGTTTCTTGAACAAGACGCAACAAGTCCAGCTTACCTTTTTCTTCAAGATTGTGTTCCAGCTCAGGAACAGAATCAAAATGGTCTTCGATCGGCCGTTTGCCCTTGCCGGTAATGATCAAAATATCCTCTATCCCTGAAGCCTTTGCCTCCTCAACGATGAATTGGATCGTTGGTTTATCAACAATGGGCAACATCTCCTTGGCCATTGCTTTCGTGGCTGGTAGGAAACGAGTCCCAAACCCAGCTGCGGGGATCACTGCTTTACGAACTTTCATCAAAAAGCCTCCTTAGCTTAGCGAACATACTACTAGCATACCCGATTTTGCTCAGAATATAAACAACTTTAAAAAAACTTAGCGACTTTTCAGAAATTTAGCCAAACGACCGCCAGAATCGGTGTTACTCGGATCCCCGTGCCAGGACTCATTAAAGATCGCGTTGATCACCGTGCCGACCATTAACAACGTCGCCGCGAAGTTCAACCACAATAGACCGATGATCAACGTTCCGATCGTGCCATAACTATTGAACGAACGGCCAAAATAGTGAACATATAAAGAAAAACCTTGAGTCAGGACTAGCCAGCCACCAGCTGTGAAAAGTGTCCCAGGCAACACAGTCCAGAATTTCAAGTGGATATTCGGTAAGAAATATTGCAAGAACAATAACACCGCTAACGTAACCACGACCACTACCGGCCATTTCCACTTGGAAAAAACAATGAGGATCTTATTCGACAACCGAAATGTTGGCACTAACCATTCCAGAAAAGTTTGGCCGAACGTAAAAGCGCCAATAATCAGCATCACGGACATCACAAAAATAAAGGTCAATAAAAAGGCCAAAAATCGGCGCACGACCGCATTTTGGATCGGGATATCACTATAGATCTTAGAACTGTCGATCTGATAGGCGTCATTCATACTATTGCGGATCGCATTGATCGCCCGACTGCCCGCCCACAAAGTCGCGATCACCCCAATAGAGAGCAAACTGCTACTACTTTTACCCAACAAAGAAACAACGATCGGCCGCACCAAAGGCAAGATCTGCTCAGGAAAGGCCATCTCCAAATATTCCAAAACAGTTTTCGCGTCCAGACCTAAATAGGGCAACATATTGCCAATAAAAATGATCAAGGGAAAAAAGCCCAAGAGCACATAATAGGTGATCACTTTGGCTGCGTTAGAAATATTGCTGGAGATCACCCGCGTCACGACCCGCTGAATAAAAATAAACAATTTGCGGTACCAGGGCAAAGTCTGGCGAAATAGGGGCGCCTCAGTCGTCGTTTCCATTTTCATTATTCCCTCCGACCAAAAAAACAATTGCTTCACGTTCATCAAACACTAAGTATACAAAAACGCCATCTTCAGCGCAAATCAAGCTGAAACGGCGCTTCATTTTTTAAAAATCGAACTGATCAGTCCTTGATACCACGAGCTAAGATCTCCTGAGCCAACTTCAAATAATGAGCATCTTCTTCAGGATCCTGTGAGGTCAAGATTTGAGGCCCTTCTGGGGTGATCGCCAAAGTATGTTCGTATTGCGCTGACCAACTGCCGTCCGCCGTCACATAATATTCCCAAGAATCATTGGGATCATTGACTTCTTTAGCCGCGATCTGCCAAGTTCCTTCATTGATCATCGGCTCGATCGTGATCGTCATCCCATTTTTCAAACGCAAACCTTTACCTGGTTCGCCATAATGAGGCACATTCGGTTGTTCGTGCATCGTTGGTTGAATGCCATGGCCGATCAGCTCACGAACATCGCCGTAACCGTGGACATCTTCCGTGTACGTCTGGATCGCGTAACCAATATCGCCTAAACGATTGCCAGCAACTGATTCGGCAATGCCCAAGTACAAGGCCTGCTTGGTCACTTCCATCAAGTCTTTCGTCGCTTGACTGACTTCACCCACCGCGTAACTCCAGCAAGAATCGCTTTCATAACCATCTAAATTGACCGTCATATCGACCTTGACCAGATCGCCTTCTTTTAGGTAAAGATCTTTCCGCGGTGTCCCGTGAGCGACCTCATCATTAACGTCCACACAAGTCGCGTATTTATAACCTTCAAAACCCTTTTCAGAAGGATGCCCACCACGACTAGTAATATATTCATCAGCAAACTTTTCAATATCATAAGCGGAAATACCCGGCTTAATGAGCTTACGCAAGCCCAAGTGCACGCCAGCCAATAACTCGCCAGAACGTCGCATTCCTTCAATTTCACGCGCAGATTTTAATGTAATCATAAGCAGCCTCCATTCCTAAGTATTATACCGCTTGTAAAAAAGAAAGACCAGCGTGCACAGCGACTTCGAGCATTAGCCGAGTGATGACTTTGGAAGCGGGCTTCGCTTCCGAAGTCATTGCGTAGCTGAGCACAGAAGGCAGCTGCGCGGAGCACATTTTGACCACGACCGCAGCTTGCGCTGCGAAATTCGGGGTGAGCTCGCTGTGGGCGTCACTTTGAGCTTTTCGGAAGAGCACCGAAAATCTCAAAGCTGAGCCTTATTCTAAGCGGCACAGCCGCTAAGAATAACGACACGGCGATCTCACCCCGAATTTCTCCGCTCCAGCCGCTCAACGTTATAATAGCCGTTTGTGCACTCACACCGACTGGCTGGCTTTGGCCAATTGATGGGGAGCCACGCAATTAGAGAACTCGGCTAGTGATTACCACCTTAATCTTGGTAACACCGGCGTAATTTTCCTGCTGAACTAGAGCAAGTTCGAAATAAATCGACCGAATGGTATTCGTGGACTATTTTGGTGAAGATCAGACAGTATTATTGCACGATTTGAAATAGTCGGGCTGATTTTCTCAAATCAATTGGTGTCGACGGGCCACCTTAAAAGTGGGCTATTGTTTGACCTCTAGCTTGCAAAATCACTTCGTCAAATCCCTCATCTTGATTGCAGATCGGCTCATTTCTGTGTAGCAACCGTCTCAGGGCGTGTGGCTCTATCCAGAGTGTGAGCCGACCTGGGCAGCTTCTGAGCATTAGCCTAGCTCTTATTTTGGAAGCGTTCCTTGCTTCCAGAATAAGAGCGTAGCTAAGCGGAAGAAGCTAGGTCGGCGAACACGTTTCAGCAGTGAAATTTGTCTTTGTGGCTTTGCCACTTAGACAAAGACCTGATTTTGAGACAAGCCGCGCCCTTTGCGGATTGGCTCAAAATAGCGTCCACTGCGTTCAAACAGAGTGCTTACCGATCTGGGCAGCTTCTGAGCATTAACCTAGCTAGGATTTTGGAAGCGGGTTGTGCTTCCGGAAGCCTAGCGTAGTTAAGCGCAAGAAGCTAGGTCGGTAAACACATTTCCAGCCACCACAAACGCCCTGAGGCGGTTGCGTCCACATCCAAACCCAACAAATCTGCAATCAAGCAGAAGCTCAAAAAAACACCGCTAGGCCAGTTACCGGCTCAGCGGTGATCAATATTCTTTTCGGAATTACGGTGAGGTCAACTTAGTTCGATGGTGTAACCAAGCACCAGTTGGTCGCGCGCAGGTAAAGTTAGGTTGCCTTCTTTTCGCAAAAGATCAGAACGGATCCCTTGCTTGTCTGGTAAACCATTCCACAAACCAAACTTGATCGTTTGTTGGGTCGGCGAGATCTGGACCGCATAAAAAGGAAAATCGGCGGTTTTTAAAACCAATTGAGTCACTTGACGGCCGCTGGTCAAAACCAATTCCTGCATGTCCCGGTTGGTCAAGATCAAAAGGTGTTCGGCGATCTCCGGCGTTTGTAAGGGTAATTTACCGCGATGAAAATAACGACTTGGCTGGATCGCGCCGGTGCGAAAAGCGTCGTCGTCCAGTTCGCGGACCAATGTCAATGCTTTTTCCGGCGCTAAGGTCAGCTGGCAATCTTGCCAATCCGCCGTCGCCAAATGACAAGTCAATTCAGTCCCCAGCGAAAAGGCCATCGTCACATTTCCCATATTCATCAAATGATAGTCGACTTTGATCCCAGTCGCCGTTAATTGGAAAGTCGCCAAGAAATGAAAATAAAAAGGATAACTTTGGCGTAACTGATCATTATCAGTCAGCTCCAAGGTCACTTTCGTCGCTGACTGGGTATAAACGCGCCAGCGCGCATCCTTGGCGAAACCTTGTTCTGGCATTGTGTAGGTTTGATTCTGATAGTCATAACTATCCCCGACCGAACGACCGATCGCGGGGAAAAGAACCGTTGCCGTCTGTTGATCGATCAGGGCCGCAGAATGGTCGATCAAAGTCAGCCCGCTGATCTGCGCGCCCAATTCATCGATTTGCGCCATTATGGTTTTATTTTTTAATGTGATCATCTTATCACCTATTCATCATCTGAGATACTTCTATTATGACACAGGCCAGTGATTTTTAAAGGAATCGACCACCAAAATTTGCTTAAAAAAAGTTAATGTTTGTTAGGAAAACATTAAGTCAAAACCACCGTCATTTTTGATCTAGGTCTGGCAAAAACACCACGCGCTCATACAGGATCGAGGTCAGATTTTAGGAACACGTGAGCCCTGAGTTTCGGCCAACGTCGACTTTCAATTTGCCAACTGGGATCGAGTAACGCAAAAACGCGCCGCCATCTTTAAAACGATGACAACACGTTTTCACTCGACTAATTATGCTAACGATAACAGCTCACGCTAAATAGAGCCGGCTTTCGTTAGTTCTGGATTTTTATTCGCTGAGGTCGGCGCCATTATTGGCGATAACTTTCTTATACCAATAGAAAGAATCCTTGGGCATCCGTTTCAAAGTCCCTTGACCAGCGTCATCGCGATCGACGTAAACAAAACCGTAACGTTTCTTCATCTCGCCGGTCCCTGCGGAAACCAAATCAATACAGCCCCACATGGTATAGCCCATCAAGTCGATCCCATCCAAATCAACTGCTCGTTCCATTGAACCGATATTCGCTTGGAGGTATTTGATCCGGTAATCATCGTGGACCTTGCCATCTGCGGCGATCTCATCGGCCCAACCGATCCCATTTTCCACGATCCATAAGGGTTTGTGGTAGCGATCAGCCAAAGTGTTCAGCGCTAGCCGCAATACTTCAGGGTCAGTCGCCCAACCCCAAGCGTTGGTTTCCAAATAAGGGTTCTTGATACCACCTTGACCTAGATTACCATCGCTTTTGGCAGTTTCTTCATGGGTCGTGACCACATTGGAACCATAACAGGAGAAGCTCAGAAAATCAGCAGGATATTGCGCCAACAAATCATAATCCTCAGGACGATCAACCAATTTGATCCCCTCGCGCTCATAACGTTTCCATTGATAAGCGGGATAATGACCGCCAGTTTGGACATCGGAATAGAATAAAGTACGTTGCATCCCTTCCATGACTTTGATCTGATCTTCTGGATCACAGGTGTAGGCATAGAGCGGGCCATAAGCCAACATTTGCCCGATCTGGATCGCCGGGTCGAGCGCATGAGCCGCTTTAACGACTTTGGCACTGGCGACCAGTTGATTATGAGCGGCCTGAGCTTTATTTTGCGCAGTACCGTCGATCACACCACGAGCTACGAAAGGCGCGACTTCCATACAGTTGATCTCATTAAAAGTCAGCCAATACTTGACCTTGCCTTGATAATGTTTAATGACAGTCGTGGCGTATTTTTCAAAAAGAGCGATCAATTTTCGACTAGCCCAACCATTATAGTTGATCGCCAACGCCAACGGAGTCTCGTAATGCGATAAAGTCACCAAAGGTTCGATATCATACTTCTTACACTCGTCAAAGACCCGATCGTAAAAATCAAGCCCAGCTTGATTAGGTTGATCCTCTTCCCCAGTTGGAAAGATCCGGGCCCAGTTCATACTAAGCCGAAATGTCTTGAAACCCATTTCGCCCATCAAGGCAATATCTTCTTGATAATGATGATAAAAATCCGTACCTTCATGACTAGGATAATAATAGCCAGCCACATCTGCGGGAACAGTTCCCTCCGGCACGACCCGAGTTGGACCACCCCAGCCAGCGGGATTACTACCCGTCTCCCCCGTTTTTAAATTACGCCAAGTGATAGAACGCGATTTCGTCGCGGAGCCAACGGTCATCACATCAGAGGTATTCAATCCCTTGCCGTCCGTCAAATAGGCGCCCTCATACTGGTTCGCCGCAGTCGCGCCACCCCAGAGAAAATCTTGCTTAAAAGCCATCGAATCATCGCACCTTTCTTGAACTAAATTTGTCTTACTAAAAATCAACCTTATTCAAAGTCATTTTAACATTAATCCAGTAACACGTCATCCAAAATCAGAGTGCGGAGCAAGCCGGGTTGCTTGTGAGCATTAGCCTAACAATGGTTTTGGAAGCGCACTTTGCTTCCGGAACCATTGTGTAGCTAAGCGCAACAAGCAGGCTTGCGCAGCACGTTTCAAAATCAGAGTGCGGAGTAAGCCGAGTTGCTTGTGAGCATTAGCCTAATACTAGTTTTCCCCTTACTTCTCCTGCGTGATTCGGGGCGAGCTTGCTGTGGGTGGCTGTCTCGTTTCAATCTTGGCCGCGGGCTGCGCTGCATGTGGCGGGTAAGCTCGCTGTGCTCCCGTATCTCGGCCGTAACTTCCACTGCGTGGTTCGGGGTGAGCTCGCTGTGGGCGTCACTTTGAGCTTCGCAAAGTACGCGAATCTCAAAGCTGAGCCTTGGTCTAAGTGGCACAGCCACTAAGACCAATTTCACGGCGATCTCACCCCGAACCACTCCGTTGCAGTTACTCAACAATTGTAAGTAGTTTAAGCTGCCACGCCATAGTGCTTGCTCGTGTGAATTGACAAATTTCACCGCAATGACGATCATGACTAGTGATCACAAGTTCGTACCGATAGTCACACCGTAGAAAGCGACTAGCTGATCACCGGCAACTCTAGTCAAACAACTGACAGGCCTTTTCTCACAAAATGAAATGATAGCATTTTGACCACCCCACTAGCAAAACCACTTCGCAAACTACTTCGCCAAGATTGCAGATAAGCTCCATTCTGCCTAGCAACCGCCTCAGGGCGTGTGGCTCAGCAGTGAGATTTGTCTTAGTGATTTATCACTTAGACAAAGACCTGATTTTGAGACAATTCGATCTTTGAATTGTCTCAAAACAGCGTCCACTGCGTTCCAGCCACCACAAACGCCCTGAGGCGGTTGCGTCACCACCAAACCCCACCACACCTGCAATCAAGCGGAGAAATAAATACAGAACCGGCACTTTGTAAATTGGCTCAATATAATGACACTTTTGAAATTAACAGCATGTCGATCCATAACAAATAGCCCGAGAAAATAATTTTCTCGGACCATTGCGGTGACATATTCACTTAGCATACTAAAGTTCTAAGCGCTTGCTGATTATCTCATTGATCTAATCATGCCGCCGTTGCCGCTTACCTAGACCTAACAGTCCAGCCAAACTGGCGAGGATGATGCCCCAAAGACCAAGTTGTGGTTCCACTTGTTCCCCAGCTTGTGGCAATTTAGCCGCATTTGTTTGCTTGGCTTTGCTTGCCTTCACTGTCTTAGCAGCGTTCGTGCTCGTTTTTTGAACTGCGCCTTGGTTTTGAGCTGACGTATTTGTCTGACTACCACTAGTTTGACCTTGATTCGCACCAGTTGTTGGTTTTTCTGTTTGATCTGGATCCTTTGCTGGTTCTTCCTCGGTCGTGTCAGTGGATCCCGACTTCAGCTCTAAGCCTTTGATAGCCGCTTCTAGTTGCGCTGTCGTGGTCTGGACCTCTGCCAAAGTTGCATCGGATTTGTTCAAGATCGCAACCACGGCTTCGCGAGCTTGCGCTAGGATCAGGGCTGTCGCGTGCGTATATTTACCACTCTTACCTAGATCACGAGCCTCGGCCAATTTTGTCCGCAACTCTGCTTTGGCCGTCGCTAAGACTGTTGCCGCTGCTGGATCGTCTGCCTTCGGGATCAACGCGTCCTCAGCCGCTTTTAAGTTCGCTGCCGCCGCTTGCACGTCAGCCAACGTAGCTTCTTTATCGTTGAGCACTGCTTGAACGGCCGCACGAGCAGCAGCTAATGCTTGCGCCGAATCATGGGTATAATCGCCACTAGCGCCTAATTCCCGCGCATGTGTCAATGCTTCTCGTAAAGCAGTCTTCGCTTCCTTTAAAGCAGCCGCGTCGGAATCGTCAGGATCCTCAGGATCAGTCGGTACAGTCGCGCTGATATTGCTAACGTTATAAGTGACTACTGGCGATTCATTGCCGTAACCATCAGTCGACTTGAACAAAACATTACCGTTTTCTTTGACCACGACACCCTCTGCTGGCACTGCCTGATAAGTTTGACCGCCATCCGTACTATATTCGACAGTCTCATCAGTTGCACTGGCCTCTGCGGTCAATGTCACGCTGGTCGCTGGTTCCTTGGTATTTTCACTGATCGTTGGTGCTGTTAACACTGCTTCAGCGCGATAGTCAACATGGATCTGTTTGGTCGTCGGGTTACCCATTGAGTCCGTGACTGTAACGGTGATCACATTGATACCTGGGTTCAGGGTAATGTCTTTGCTAAATTCTAGCTTGCCACTTTTACCGCTATTGATGTCGATGTCACTGTAAGTCGCGTCAACATTGCTGCCATTGATATAAAGATCAAAGTAATCCACATTGTCAGTCGCCGTACCACTGACCGTGTAATTTGGATCATTGGTCTTAACGACTTGATCAGTTGGATTATTCAGGTTCAAAACTGGCGCTTCAGTATCCAATAGGAAGGATAACGTCTCTTGGAAGGTCTTATTTTGAGTGGTATCCCCAACGATCACTGAGAATGGTTTCTGCCCAGCATGTCCCAGTTCTAATTTCACTGAGAAGGACAAGTCATCAGGATTTATCTGAACATCCTTGCCGTCGATCTTCAACGTCGTTGTGTTATGTTTGACGTGCCCCGTGATGGTCGCGATACCAGTTTCGGGATCATAATAGCTGGTGTCGGCCAAGCTCAAGTTATTGGAACCAAACTTGACGCCATGATCAAAGGTAACGGCGTTATTCAAAAGATCTGGATCATTAGAGGACTTGATCGTCTTAGTGGCCGTCGTCGTGTTCCCATCGGCGTCGATCGCGGTGAAGGTCAGCTCATTGTCGCCATAAACAACTGGGACAGTGGCCGTAAAGTGATGGTCCGCATCGAGGTCGGCTGTGATCGTTTTGCCATTAGCCGCGACTTGAACAGCGACAGTATCAGCGCTAACGGTCCCAGAAACTGGTGCTTCTTGTTCAGAGGTCCCACTAGCAACATTCAATTCCGCAAATGCTGGCGGTGTTAAGCTGACCCGAGTTTGATAACTGCCGAGAGGCGTTTCATGGTCTTCATCGCTGTAAAGGGTCACGGTGCTGTCATAATCCTTGCCTGCGGTCAATGGTAAAATCGCGTTGAAGTAATTCGTGAACAGTATCTTAGAAACATCTAAAGTTTGTTCCTGACCATTCTCGTCAGTATAGGTGCCGTAAACTTTCCCTGGGTAGGTCCCCGTCAAGCGATAACCGTAAGTCCCAGCGTCTAATGAAATGACGTCAGGCGTAGCCGTGCTAAGAACCTCTGGGATGCCCCCGTTCAAGAGAACTAGGTCATAGCTAGTTTCACCTGGTTTTTGGACAGGCGTCATCTCGTCTGCGGCATTCGTCGCATTATCAGTCAAATACAATTCAACGGTATTTTTACCATTAGTTAACGCCTGCGCCTGCTCGGTCGTCAATGGGACAGTGACCTTGCTATAACCATCTGCAGTGCTGCCCTCGACTTCGAACTTACCGCCTTGGGCAACAATGCCATTGATCGCGGTGATCGCCGATCGATCGATATCAAGTCCGCTCCCGCTATCTTTGACTTCCGCGGTCGCGTAATAAGTCTTGCCATCCTTATCTTCTTGAACATCTAAGCCAATATTGCGGATCGTTGGCGCGACGGAATCGACTTTGAACTTAGCGCTGTAAGACTGTTCTTGGTCGGAACCTTCTGGTGTTCCCGTCAAGCGGTAAGAATAAGTCCCGTCAGCGACGGTCTTGTAGTCGCCTGTGGCTTGATCGTAGTACGTCCCGTCCCAGCTTGGCGCGGTGAAGGTCGTGTAGTAACCGCCGTTGGAATAGAAATAAGTCTTGGTCAGATTGGTCGATTTACCTAAGGTCGTGACCACATTATTATCCGCGTCCAAAATATCGACAGAAACATTTTGCGCGTTCCGGAACAGATAGTAATCAAATTGGATCTCATTGAAGAAAGCCCGCGAGTCCGTTGAAAAGGCGATCGCATCTTCATCAACATAAGCGTAACCTTTATCATCCGTGGTCAAGCCGAGGTAGTAGGCGTTGCCTGAGGCGGTATTACGTCCCAGCGCGGTCGTACCGTAATTGCCTGTCCCTTGTGGCGAGAATGCCAAGCCGTTCAACGTATCAAAGAATTTATCTTGACCCCAATTCCCATAGAAGCCTAAGTAAGGAATACTGAGACGACTACCATCACTACCAGCGAAAGCTAAGAAACCTTCAATGTACTGTTGTTGCTCCAGATCCTCTGGCAAACTCAAGGTCAAGGAAACCTGGACTTTTTGACCAGCAGGGACCTTGATCGGCTCATTGGCCTTGATCGACGCGCCAGCAATAGCTTGGTCATAAAGGATCGCGTCTGCAGGATCAGTCGCCGAAGTGTATACAGCATTCGTATCTTCGTTTTGGTCCAACTGATAAGTCAGATCATTTTTAGTCCGGTTAGTGAAGGTCAAAGTAAAGGTTTTCTCTGTGCTGCTGAAATCCTTCAATTCGATCGCCGGATAACCATTGTCAGAGACGACTGTTGAGGGGTTAGTTTCTAACGCCTTGATGGCCGCGTCAACATCGACTAAGCCCGCACCTTGACGTCGTGGTGATTCGATCACTTCGCCATGATCAGCGTCATGAACTGGTCTCGCCGTATTCATTTCAATGGCTTTGATCAGATCGACTGTTTCCGCGCCACTCAGGCCTTGATACAATTCATAGAACGGATTGTCCTTGTTGGTCATGCTTTGTTTCAATAGGGCCTGGGTCCCGGCGATAAATGGTGAAGCCATCGACGTCCCTGACATATTGATATAACCATTATTATTTTGAGTCGACCAGATGTTGCCCCCTGGTGCGGTGATATCAGGCTTAAAGGAAAGATCAGAAACAGGCCCGTAAGAAGTAAAGGTCGACATTCTATCTGTCTGCACCAATTGGTTTGGCAATTGGGCCAAGCCGATCCCCACGTTGAAGGCCGTGTCAGCATGGCCTTCATCAACATATTTGGCCAAAGCTCGTCCAGTCGTCCCAGCCAAGCCAAATGATGGAAAATCAGTCGTCAGTTGGATCGAAGTCAACGGATCCGCGGTATCGGCGCTATTGACGATGATCAATCCAGCGGCGCCAGCCTTCTTCGCGTTGGCTTGCTTTTCAGTAAAGGCCAAATCACCACGTAAAACGATGGCGATCTTCCCTTTGACATCGGCGCTATATTGATCGGGTGAGCCAACGCCCAGTTCGCCTGCTTGATTTTTGACCACATAGAATTGTTTTTGATCAAAAGCCGTTTCAAAACTAGCGTCTGATAGCTGGATCGCCTCAGGTCCTAACTTGAAATCTGCGTCAGCGTTATTGGTGATCGTAACTGCTTCACTGATCGCCTCGACATTTTCAGCCGAAGCAACTGTGGTCGCGCTTCGCGAAGTTCCTGGTGTGCCGACTGTTTCGCTATCAGGCAGGCCATAGTAATCTTTATTGACGCCTTCTTGATCTGAACCAGTGGTCCCTTCATTACCGGCGGAGATCACGGCGGCTGTCCCTGCGTCGATCGCATTTTGGACGGCTGCTTGTTCAGGATCAGCTAAGGTTTGACTGCCAGACGTCGAACCTAAGGACATGTTCAAAACATCAGCGCCGATCTTAGCCGAATCTTCGATCGCGGAAACGATCGTCGCCGAGCCAGTCGTCGATGAAGTATCTGAATTGGTAAAGACCTTCATCGCCAAAAGTTGCGCTTCTGGCGCGACCCCAACGACTGAAGTTGTTGGATCGCTGCCCGTGCCGTTAGCCCCAACGATCCCGGCTACGTGCATCCCGTGTTGTTCGGCTGGATCATCATCAGTGATGATATTGTTATTGTCTGCGTAGTTGAAGCCATAAGGGACCTTAGCCGTGAAATACTGACCGTGTCCAGCTTCCGCGGCAAAGTCACTAGCGTCAGCTTTAGTCAGTTTCACATTACTCTCATCGCTTAAGCGCATATCTTTATGGTTAGGGTCGATCCCCGTATCGATCACGGAAACGACTGTTTTCTCACCCTTATACTTGTAACTAGACCAAACTGACTGGACATTGCCCATTTCATTGGCCTTAGCATCCGTCGTGTAATAAACCTTCGCCAAAGTCACCGTCTTGACGCCGGCGATCGCTTGCAATTTGGCTAAGTCACGAACTTTAGCCTTAGTCACAAAACCATTGACGACGTAACCATAACTCTCAGAAACGCCTTGCTTCGTGATTGCTTGGACTTGTTGCTTGACACTTGCTTGCGCCGCAATCACTTGATCGGAGGCTTGTTGGATCTCGGCTGTACTAGAATAATCATTCTCAACACTGCCATTTTCAGCCGCTGGCGCTTGATTCAATTGCACGATCACATCAACATAAACATCCTGCTTTTGCGCTGGTGTATATTTGCTGTAATCGATCCCCTGCGCCGCTAACTGCGCTGAGATCGCCTTTTCCGTAGTGCTGGTCGTGGCTTGCTCGGCTGCCTTCTTCTTGGTCTTGTTGGTGCTGGCCTGCTTGCCCGCTTGTTCACCAATCGCCGCTTTGACCTGCAGTTCATTGACTGAGACTGTCGTTAACAATCCCAAAACTGCGGTACTCGTCAGCAAAAGTGATAGCTTCTTCCCTCGATGTTTCATTCAATAACCTCCAAATAACGTTGTCAACATGCCCGTTGGAACCCCAGATGCCATGTTATGATTAGATATTATATCCCTTAAATTAAAAAAATCAACGTATTTTTAATTATTTGTTCAAATTGATGTCATAAATAGTCAAGTTCTCTCATATTGTCCGCTATTTATCAAAAAAATAGCCTAGTTTGAAAATATTTATGATAAAAGAGTTGAATTTTCTCATTTAAGCCTGTAAAATGGGCACTATTCAATTTTGAATTTTAAGCATGAGGGAGTTTTTATTGTGAAAAAAATTAAAAATGGGCTTTTCGGCGGTTTAGGGGTCATCTTCGGCCTCTTCTTAATGAGTGGCTGCCAACAAAATGCCGCCAATGACCCAACCATCGCCACCTACCAACAAGGCAAAGTGACCGAGGAACAATTTTATCAAGAATTGAAGGCCTCACCGACTAGCAAAACGATCTTGGCCAATCTGTTGATCTACACGGCCTTAGACCAAAGCTACGGCAAAGAAGTCAGCAAGACTCAGGTCCAAAAGGAATATCAAAGCTATCAACAACAATATGGCGATCAATTCACCAGCTTTTTAAGTCAAAACGGTTTTACTAAGAAGACCTTTAAACGCAGTCTGCGCACCAACTTATTAAGCGAAGTCGCCTTGAAAGATCTGAAGCCAGTCAGTAACGCCCAATTAAAAACCGCTTGGAAAAAGTACCGTCCCCAAGTCACGGTCCAACACATTTTAGTTACCGACGAAAACACCGCCAAGGAAGTGATCCAACAGTTGCAGGCTGGCGCTGATTTTTCCCAGTTGGCTAAAACCTATTCAGTGGACAATGCGACCAAAGATAACGGGGGCAAACTGGCCGCCTTTGATTCCACCGATCGCACCTTGGATTCGACCTTTAAGGATGCCGCCTATGCTTTGAAAGTCGGGGCCTTCACCACCACACCAGTAAAGGTCACCAATGGTTACGAAGTGATCAAGGTCGTCAAAAACGCTGGCAAAGGAAGCTTCAAAGCAGCCAAGGCCACCTTGACGAAGTCGATCTACGCGAATTGGTCTCGTAACGCGACCACGATGCAAGCAGTGATCAGTGAAGTGCTCAAACGGGAAAAAGTGGTCATCAAAGACGCCGACTTAAAGAGCGCCTTGAATACTTATAAAACCAGCATCAGCACTAAAGCCACAGAGTAGCTTTGACGTTTCACTCGAATCGACCCAACACAAAAATCACGGCGCAACTTTTTGAAAAGTCGCGCCGTGATTCTTGTGTTTTCATTATTTTAGGGTGATCCTAATTAGATCTTACCCATTTCTGTTAATTTAGTTTCGATCTGATCGAGCACGATCTCCCGATCTCGTTCGTTTTCCACAAAGTCATACTTGTCGCCATCGATCCGGATCTTCGGTGAGTAGTTATAGTTCTCGTACCAAGGCTCGTAGTAATCCAACAAGGTGTGGTAATACTTGACCAGGGAAGGATCCGTGGTCACCTGCTCATACGAACGACCCCGTTTGGTGATCCGCTTCAACATCGTCTCGTAAGACACGTCGATATGGATCAACAGATCTGGATTCTTCTTAGGCATCCCCTTGATCTCTTCCATCATGTTCGCTAAAAGATCCTTGTAGATCTTGACCTCAGTCTGATTGGCCCGACCCATGTCCGCGTTCATTTGGAAGAACAGCGCGTCCTCATAGATCGAACGATCGAGCACATTATTATCCGCCGCCAAGGCCCGCTTGATACTGTGAAAACGGGTGTTCAAGAAGTAGATCTGCAAGAGAAAAGCATATTTATTTGGATCATCATAGAATAATGGCAAGACCGGATTGTCATCCACACTCTCATAAAAAGCTTCAGTTCCTAAACGTTTCGCAATCAATCCTGTTAATGATGATTTGCCGGCTCCAATGGCCCCACTAAGTACTAAAACTGTCATCACATTCTTTCCATTCTTTTTAGACTTGACCGTCGCGAATCAGGCGATCCTTATTTTTGACGGCCAATGAGAATTGATGACCAGCCTGCTGACCATCGCGCCAAAAACACCTTATCTATCATACAAAAGCTTTGCCCTTTTTTCAAGCAGAAAAATACAATCACTTGTGTTGATTTTAACCAGCGGCCACTAAATGTAGTGGCCAGCAACTCAGTTCCCTGATTGCGCGGCTTGATTTTTCTCGTCAAACTGCCATTCTGCCTTGAAATCGGTCACGAACTGGCGCATGATCGCGGTCCGTTTTTCCGCGATCGCCCGTGCCTCAGCTGTATTCATTAGCGCGGCCAAACGGAAAAGTTTCTCATAAAAATGGTTGATCACAGGCGTCACTTGTCGATACGCTTGATGATCCAGTGTCGTTCGCGGCGCCAACTCAGGATCAAACATCGGCGCCCCAGTACTAGCGCCATAATAAAAAGCCCGGCCGATCCCCACCGCGCCTAACGCGTCTAAACGATCCGCGTCTTGGACCAGTTGCCCCGCCAAAGACAATTGCCAATGGGTGCGCAGATTTTGGGCGTAAGACAGGTGATCGATGATCGCGTAGATCGCCTCGATCTGGGGCGCGCTAAAGCCCGCTTGTTGATAACGACCAGTCAAACGCTGCCGGAGCACGCGCAATTGCGTCGGGTCAGAAACCAATTTTTCATCCAAAACATCGTGGGTCCACGCCGCGGCTAGCACCACGTTTTGGTCGGCTTGGGGATAATATCGGGTCAAATACGCGCTGAGTTTGACCACGCGTTGAATATGGGCCAAATCATGTCCCGAATGATCTTTAGCGCTCTGTTCGGCGACAAAATCCACAAGTACCTCGATCTCTACCATCTTGCTTCCTCCAATACCTTTGTCTTCACGAATAACGCGGCGACCATCGCAGAGCGTCACCAAAAATGCTAAAATAAACTTTAGCATATCTCAGCAAGCAAGGAAAGTGACGATCCATGAAAAAAAGTCAGCGCGCTCAATTATTTCTCCAAAACAATGCCCATTTTTTTAGGTGCCCCCTGTGCCAACAGGCCTTGCACAGCACGGCCAGCGGTTTGGCTTGTCGCAACGGTCACAGCTTCGATCTCTCTAAAAAGGGGTCTTTATATTTCTTGCCTCATCAGATCAAAACAGATTATGACACCGCGATGCTCAGCGCCCGTGGCCGGATGATCCAACGCGGGATCTTCCAACCTTTAGTCACGCTTTTGCAGGACTGGTTACCAGATGATGATCCGCTGACCATTGATGTTGGTTGTGGTGAAGGTGGTTTCCTCGCTCAACTAGGTCAAGCTCGACCGAGCTCTGAGGCCAAGATCGGCTTTGATATCAGCAAGGATGGCGTTTATTTAGCGACAGGCCAGCCGCTGAGCAACGCTTTTTGGTGCATCGCCGATCTGACCAATCTACCTTTTGCTGATCAGCAAGCCAGTACGATCCTGAATATTTTTTCACCCTCCCATTACCGCGAATTCCAACGGGTCTTGCGTCCCAACGGTCATTTGCTCAAAGTGATCCCTGAAGCCCATTACTTGCAAGAATTGCGCCAACATTTCCTCCCCGGTGACAAGATCGCCTATTCCAATCAGCGCGTGCTCGACCACCTGGCCCAGGAAATGACCATCGATCAACAAACGCGGCTGACCTATACTTATCAACTTCCTGATGCGGCGGCCTTCGCTGACCTAATGCAAATGTCACCACTAGAATGGCAGGCAACGACCGCCCAGAAGACTGCGCTGGCCGCCCGTCCGTTTAGCGCGATCACCATTGACCTGCTGGTGATCCAAGCCCACTGATCGCCGGTTCTTCTTGATTTAAAAAGTCGCCGCCACTCCCTAACAGCGAAGAGGCACGCGACTTTTTTTGACGCTCTGAAAAAGGCAAACACATTGATCAAACAGCTAATAGGTTTTGACCGGATCTAGACCCGATTAGTCATCGACCCGATCGAACTCACAAGTAGGCAAGTTCATTAAAGTCGGTACTGAAATAATCATGATAGGCTTGGGCTGTGCTTGTTTTGAAACAAACCAATTCGACCCGCTGAACTGAATTTTCTTCGCGGCCAAACTGACGTAAAACACTGGCAACTAGCGGCAAGCTCAAGCCGACAGGAAACCCGTAAGCGCCAGTGCTGATCGCAGGAAAAGCCACGCTGGTCAACCGTCGCGTCGCCGCTAAGGCTAAACAATTCTGATAACACTGTTGCAAGGCTTGACTGGCCTGAACATGGGCTTCCGGCCGATAGATCGGACCGACTGTATGGATAATGAACTTGGCTGGCAATTCAAAGCCAGGCGTCAAGACCGCCTCCCCCACAGCTAAAGGGCCTAAGCTACGTTGCAAAGGCGCTAATTTTGGTCCTGCCGCCAAGTTGATTGCCCCATCAACGCCGCCGCCAGGGTTCATCCAAGGATTGGCCGCGTTAACGATCGCGTCAGTTGCCACCTTAGTCAGGTCGCCTTGATAGACGCGGATCAACAAATGACCGCTTTGACATTCCAGCGCCTTAATCATCACCACCGGCTTCCGAATCCGCTCCCGCAGGATCCTTGACCGTCGGGGTCGGTTCATCTTCCAAGCGTTTTTGTCCCGTCAATTGCTGGATCTTAGTAATATCTTGAGTGACCTCCAAGCAACCAGCGTACTGGCCCTGTTCATCGTGGACCGCGAAGTAGCGGATATAGACCCGACGACCGCGAAAATCGATCCAAAAATCAGCGTGATCACGAAGGCCCTGATGAAAATCGGACAAGATCTTCAACACCCGATCCGCACTTTTTGGCGGATGGCAATTAATGACTGCCCGCCCGACGACCGCTTTCGTTCGGGGAAAGACTCGATCCCCATCGTCAGAAAACCAAGCGACTTGATCATTGGCGTCGACAAAGGTCAGATCCACCGGCAAAACTTTGAAGATTCCCGTCAACTCTCCTAAATCTAATTGACCATTATTGAAGGCGATCTGGGCTTGACCTTGCGCATTCAACAACAACTGCGTCGGCTGATAGTCAGCCATTGCCTCCTTCGCAGACGACCCTGCTGGCGTAGCTACGTCAGGTCGCACCACTGCCGGATCAGGTTCAGCAGTCGCTGCCTGCGTATCAGTGGTCGACGCAGAAGACGGCGCCGGCGTACCCAATTGCTCCTTAAATTCTTTGACCTTGTAATTTTTGACTTGGGGATCGATCTTCAGCCGGCCAGGAGTTTGCTGATCCGCCAAAGCTTGCGCCATCTCATTCAACTCATTGGCGATTTTTGAGTCCACTTGCGGTGTAGCCGCGGCCAATTGCGCCGCGGTCGGTCGCCATGGCAACGGTGGCGCGATCAAGGTGTACCCGATCGGATCACTTTCCGCGGCGATCAAGCCCCAGTCCGCCACGGTGAATACTTCATTGACCATCGGCACCATGATCTCCTCTTCTTTGAAGATCATTTCTTTGATTTCTTTGTTGGCCGCTTCAATGGCCGTTTCGATAACATACTTGTCCGGCAATGGCTCTTGCGCGACCAATTTATTTGCCTGTTTGATCAAATCACGGATCTGATCATCAACACCCCACATTACTTTTGGAGGCGCAGTGATCCCGTACTTATCCATCAACGGAAAAATCAGATTTTCTTTACGGGTATAATGACGGTCGATCGTTGTCAGATCCTGCAATGCCTTGCGCATCCGCTGCAAATAAACGTCATCGCTACCAGATTGCTGCCACTTCTTCAAACAAGGCAATAGTTCATCCTGCAACAACGAGCCGATGATCAGATTTTCTAATTTTAAAACTTGAACGGGATGACCTGGCTGCTCTTGATCAGGTGTCGTGGTCTGTTCATCCGTGATTTTACCCTTGAAGACTGCGGCGTGAACGTTACACAAATGTTGGATCTCCATGGGATTTAAGCCACTCGCAATCAACTCTCGTTCTGCTGAAGTGATCTCAGCCACATCTACTTGATCGAAGGTCTCATCAAAAATCGCCTTGGCTTTTTCAAAAGAACCACCGTTATGCAAGAGTTTCAAGATCTCGACGATCTTCTGTTGGCGATAAACGGCGTTATGCTTGATTTGATCAGCTGCACTCATGCTTCTGCCACCTCGAATCCGGCGTTATGTAACGCCGTTATTAGTTGTGCTAATGGGATCTCTTTCATTTTTGCACCTTTGCGCAAGGTCATAAAACGACCGGCGGTTTGTAACAAGAGCGGGTTGGTCACGCCATCTAACCCGATCGCGATCATCACCGGTTGCACTTCAGGAACTTCGCTCAGCAAATCGAAAACCGGTCGATCCAAACTAATTGTCTTCGTTGTCATCCGCAAAACCTCACTTTTCTACTTCTTCATTGTACCATGATGCCCGTGATAAATTGTGGACAATTCAATTTAATTCAGAAAACAGAGTGCGGAGCGAGGATGGGTGGCTGCGAGCATTAGCCTAGTCATGATTTTGAAAGCTGAACTTTGCTTTCGGAACCATGACGTAGCTAAGCACAACAGCCAATCCTCGCGCAGCACGTTTCAAAATCAGAGTGCGACGCACAACGGGTTGACTTTGAGCATTAACCTAGTCAGGATTTCGGAAGCGGATTGTGCTTCCGGAAGCCTGACGTAGTTAAGCGCAGAAGTCAGTTGTGCGACGCACGTTTCAAAGCAAAGCGCGAACTGACCTGGTCAGCTCCTGAGCATTAACCTAGCAATTGTTTTGAAAGTGGGCCTTACTTTCGGAATAATTGCGTAGTTAAGCACAAGGAGCTAGGTCAGTGAGCACGTTTCAAAATCAGAGTGCGACGCACAACGGGTTGACTTTGAGCATTAACCTAGTCAGGATTTCGGAAGCGGATTGTGCTTCCGGAAGCCTGACGTAGTTAAGCGCAGAAGTCAGTTGTGCGACGCACGTTTCAAATACAGTACACCGCACAAGCTAATCAAATCAAGCAAAATATTGCAACGCCGATTGGGGATGTTGACAAAATAATTGCCTGATCACGGCAATTAAAAAAGCAGGGGCTCGACCACTTTTGGTCAAACCGACTGCTCGGGAAAAGGTTCAGAAATTTTTTGTAAAGTAGGTGAACTGACTCGGCTTAGTCGTGATCGCCGTTATAGATCGTGTTGCGCACGAGAACGTAATCCACATCTCGCAAAGCCGCCAGCTCACGACCACCAGCGTAAGAGATCGCCGATTGCAGATCTTCTTCCATATCGGTCAATTCTTGATAAAGATCGCCCTTCAACGGTAATAATAAATGCTTACCTTCGATATTATGATGTTCATGCTTTTGATTTTCGGACGCGGAACCAAAATATTCTTTAAATACTTTACCAGCGTGTTCTACGATTTGACCAGGCGATTGTTCAAAGCCAGCCAGCATCGAGCCGACCATCACCATTGTTGCACCGAAGCGGATCGACTTGGCAATATCCCCATGGGTCCGAATACCGCCATCAGCAATGATCGGCTTCGTCGCAGCCGTGGCGCACCATTCCAAGGCAGATAGTTGCCAACCACCAGTACCAAAACCCGTTTTGATCTTCGTGATGCACGCGCGACCAGGGCCGATCCCTACTTTCGTTGCATCGGCGCCTGCCGTTTCCAAATCATGAACACCTTCTGGAGTCCCCACATTACCGGCGATCACAAAAGTCTCCGGCAAAGTTTTTTTAATAAATTTGATCATCGCGATCACCGAATCAGCATGACCATGGGCAATATCAATGGTCACAAATTCAGGCGTCGCTTGAGCCGCCCTTAGTTCCTCAACAAATTTAAATTCATCCGGTTTGACCCCCACTGAGATCGAGGCGAACAGGTTATGTTGATGCATTTTCTGAACGAAAGCCAAGCGTTTTTCCGGTTGAAAACGATGCATCACGTAAAAATAACCATGACTAGCCAGCCACACCGCCAAAGGCTCATTGATCACAGTCTGCATATTGGCCGGGACCACCGGGATCTTAAACTCATAATCTCCCAGCTTCACTGCCGTCGCCACTTCTTGACGACTGTCGACCACACAGCGACGGGGAATCAATTGGACGTCATCGTAATCAAATGTATTCATGAACACTCACCTATATCGTTCGTATATTTTTGAAGCCAGAACTATCTTAACAATTTATTGGCTGATAAGCAAGTAAAATACGAACTATATTTGTGTTGTTATCCTTATTGTCCTTTTTCATTTGATGGCCGATGTTCTCGCTGTTGGTGCGGCGGGTAGTAAATATTTAAATCATGGCCGCAGCTTGCGCTGCGAAATTCGGGGTGAGCTCGCTGTGGGCGTCACTTTGAGCTTCGCGAAACCCGCGAATCTCAAAGCTGAGCCTTGTCCTAAGCGGCAAAGCCGCCAAGGACAATTTCACGGCGATCTCACCCCGAATTTCTCCGCTCCAGCCGCTCAACGTTATAACAGCCGTTTGAGCACTCACGCCAACTGGCAAGCTATGACCAATTGATGGGGATCCACGCAAATGACGGTCTTAGTTAGTGATTGCAAGCTTTAAATTGATAACACCAGTCAGTGCAATCTGTCTGATAAACAAGCCTAGTTATCTAGTGAATCAACTGAATCATTCGGTTGCCACTCAAGAATTGTTAAGAAAACAAGCGGAGATGTTCAGCCTACGCAAACTGTCTCAATCTCCTAATCCAAATCCGTTAGCATTGCCGTACCACCCCAAAAAGGCCGATTGTTTTGACCACCGCACTTGCAAAAGCACTTCGTCTAATCCTTCACTTCGATTGCAGATAGGCTCAATTCTGCCTAGCAACCGGCTGGGACTGCGCGGCTCTATCTAGAGTGAGAGCCGACCTGGGTAGCTTCTGAGCATTATCCTAGCAACTATTTTGGAGGCTGGTTTGTACCTCCGGAATAGTTGCGTAGCTAAGCGCAAGAAGCTAGGTCGACGAACACGTTTCAGTGGTGAAATTGTCCTTGGCGGCTTTGCCGCTTAGAACAAGGCTCGATTTGAAGACAATTCTCGCTTTTGGAATTGGCTTCAAACGATGCCCACCACGTTCGAAACAGAGTGTGAACCGACCCGATTAGCTCCTGAGCATTAGCCTAGCAATTGTTTTGGAAGCTGCATTTTGCTTCCGGAACAATTGCATGGCTAAGCGCAGGGAGCTGGGTCGGCGAACACGTTTCCAGTCCGCATCAGCGGTCCCAGCCGGTTGCGTCCACATCCAAACCCATCACACTTGCAATCAACCCCAACAAAAAAGGCAATCGCCTTAACGATTGCCCAACTGTGGTACTGATTCATTCATGATAACTCTAATCCATTTTTCCATGACCGACCAGCAGTGCAACACTACTTGACCAGCAAAGCCTCTTTCGCATGGATCAACTCGGTCAGAAGCTGGCAGATCGGTGTCGCTAAACCGGCGGCAGTCGCCTTCTTCGCGACGTAACCGTTCAGATAATCGATCTCGGTCAAACGATGATGCTCGATCAGGTCTTGATGCATGGACGGATAGTGCTCGCCCGCCTTTTTCGGATCGTACAGAGCTTCGACGTCTTGGGCGATCGGCTCCACGGGCAAGTCCACCTGATCATCATGTTTGGCGATCAAAGCAAACTCGGCGATGATCTGGCGCAACAATTTCGCGGTCTGTGGCAACGCGCCTAACTGGGCGATGTTGCAATCCAATAACGTGCATAAAGTATTCAAGGTCCCATTGACACAGGCTTTTCGCCAGATCGAGAAGATCACATTGGGACTATATTCCGCCTTCAACCCCGCCGCGCTGAAAACGCGACAGATCTCTTCGGCCGCCGCTTGTTCCGTCGGCACGATATTTTGAATTTCGACGCGACCATCACCAACTAGTTTAACATGACCCGGTCCGATCAACGCTGCTGTCCACAACGTCACACCCATAAAAATATTCTCTTGATGAACGTATTTTTCTAAGGTCGGCACGTGGCCCAAGCCGTTCAATAGACAAACGATCTTCGTTTCTGGTGTCAAGATCGGTTCGATCGCCGCTAACATTTTCGGTAAACCCATGGATTTGGTAAAGAGGATCACTAACTCCGGCTTCTCCGTCACTTGTGCCGGCAAGTATGCCGGTAAGTGGACTTGGGAACTGCCGGTTTCTGTATCAACGGTCAAACCCTTGGCGTTGATCGCCGCCACATGTTCTGCCCACTGATCGATCAGAATGACTTGATTCCCCGCGCGGCTAAGCATGACCCCGAACCGGGAACCCATTGCGCCCGCGCCTGCAATTGCGATTTTCATGACTAAAACTCCTTTTTTGAAACGTGCTACACACAGCTAAGTTACAGGTCTATTCTAACCAATTTTGCCGCATTTGACCTTGATAACGCCTTGCTATTTCGCTTTAAAATGGTGGTAAAGCCGCAATCCTAAGTTGACCAATAGCACGATAAGCCCACCAAAGAGCAATAAATAGCCGATCGGGATCAGGAAGAAGGGTTCATGTAAGATCCCATTACTGTCCACCGAGGAGCCGATCAATGCCGCCGACAAGAAGCAGGCGCCGCCTAATACAAATAAGATCACGGTCGCGATATTGAGCCGGGCCAAGCGTACTTGACTACCATCTTTAACTAATTTCTTTGCCATCGTTTCGTCTCCTAAAATCAATTGATCAAGAGAGATTTGGAAAAGTTGGGCAATGGTGACCACCATGGCCAGATCGGGCAAATTACGATTATTCTCCCAACTAGAAACAGTTTGCCGCGACACGTGTAACTGTTGCGCTAACTGTTCCTGCGTTAAGGCGTGTTGTTGCCGGATCTTCTTGATTTGTCCTCCGAAATCCAAATAACTTCCTCCTGTCACTTTTAGGTATAACAGCCACGAACGTTTTTGCCTAGCTTGCGTTGCAAGCGGCAGCACCGTAACCTAGCTCGTTGAACAAGCCTAACTAAAAATCGACGCTAGTCTGGCTAGCATCCTTGACCCAACTGCGAGCGATCGACGTTATGTAACGCCGTAACGCTAAGATTTCAATACGTTTACCCACATCTGATTTTTTTGAAAGTCTGTAATATCTAAGCAATGTCGCGTTGATTCTTTTAGTGGTCGACTTCATTGTCACGACACTATTTACTATTCACTGTTGAAAGCATCGGCGAAGTCATGTTGACCCGTCAGCAAAACAGCTAACCGATCACGCCATAGCAGAACGGCCGTGGCAATCGTTTGGCACGCAATTTAGCTTTCTGTCTTGGAGATCAAGATCAGCGCCAGAGGTTTTTGACTGAATCGCCGAACTGAACGGCGGCCTGCGCGTATTTATTTTTGATTGCCGGTTGGATCCGTAATGAACAGTCCTTGGCAATAAAGTCCGCGATCTCCGCGAAAGTCATTTGTGAGGTGTCGATCACCTGGGCGAATTTTACCGTATCGATTGCGCTTACATCGGTCTGCAGTCGCTTGACGGTAAACTGATTGTGTAGATCACCGCGTAACTTCAAGCGCTTCTTGATTGTTTCAGGGTCAGCTGTCAGAAAATAATGACGGACATCGATCTGATCATGACGCAAACGCCCGATCACTTCATCAAAATATTGCGGTTCAACTAATGATTGTGGTACGATCACCGTTTGTTGGCCTTGCAAGGCGATTTTACGCAACAATTGATAATTCCACTGCCGCCATTCAGGGTAATCTTGAAAATTATCGAGATTTAACGACTTGGGTAATTGTTTGCGCAATAATAGCCCGACATTATCTGGCTCATATCGTAATGAGCCGTTCAACCGCCGATTCAGCTCGCCAGCAGTTTGTGATTTCCCGACGCCAAAAGCGCCATTTAACCAAATAATCATTTTGATCACCTATCATTTAAATTAACCAGAGCGACTGGCCGTTTTGCTAATCATACTACGCGCCACAACTACTTAGGGAGAAGTCCCACTGGAAAAGATCCTTCGCTAGACTGGCTTGTGGCAACTGTCGTTTATAAAGGACAGTTGCTTTAGAAACCGCCGAACCAACTAAAAAAATTATCCCAAATCACCGGCAAAAACTTCACCGCAATTAAAATAAGTAGGATCAAATAAACCAATTTACCAGATCTTTGTTCTCGCTCAGTTGGCCCCGCCTTTTTTTCGTGCGCTTGCTTTTGCTTGGTTACTTTGGTATTGGTTGGTCCCAAATCGTTCCAAGCCGAACCAACATCGCTAGTCTCATGACGCGTTACTTTAACATTTTCATGCCAAGTATCGCCGTCGTGATAGTCCTCTTGGCGATCATGATAGACAACATCCGCTGGTTCATGGTACGTCTCTTCCTGCCCGATTCGTCTTTGTCGTCGCATTTTGCCCACTCCTTTGAACCCTTTGCCCGTTCTCTTAATTCTACCCTTTTTCGTTGAGCCAACCAAGCCGTCGGTCATAATTTATCAATAAAATAGCAAACTCGTTCGTCTGATAACTTGACGATCGTTCACCGAGTCCACCGCCAGTTTCTGCCACTGACACGACTAAGGCGCAAGCGTTCTCTTGAGCACGGCGGTTTTGCGGTTTGATCGTTACCATTGAATTTCGTTAAAAATCTGGTATAATTTCTAAGTTATTGGCTATTTAACAGCTAAATCCTTTATAATGGAGTCTAGAATGACTAATCGGAGGTACGTGGATTGACTACTGCCAAAATCGTTTACGCCAGCATGACTGGTAACAATGAAGAAATCGCGGAGATCGTTGAAGAGGCTTTTCAAAATCATGATGTGGAGGTCGAGACCACGGAGATCTCGCAGGCCGACGCGGCGGATTTTGAAGACGCGGATATTTGTGTGATCGTCACTTATACCTACGGCGAAGGTGATATGCCTGATGAAGCGCAGGACTTTTACGACGATCTACTAGAGGAAGACCTTAGCGGCAAGGTCTACGGCACTTGTGGCTCTGGTGACCTTTTTTATGAAGGTCACTTCTGCGCCACTGTCGATGATTTCGACCGAGCTCTGGCCCAAACTGGCGCGGTCAAAGGCGCTGAAAGCGTCAAGATTGACTTGGCGGCTGAAGCGGAGGATATCGAGCATTTGGAACAATTCGTTCAAGCCTTGATCACTCGCGCTCAACAAAACGGGTAAGTTGCGATGATGAAATTTCGTGAGTTCCTCTTCCGCCATCGGGATTTTCTGATCTATACGGTTTTTGGTTTTCTCGCGTCCCTGATCAATATTGGCTCATTCATGTTGATCAAATCCGTTTTTCATATCCATTATATTTTTGCGAATACTTTGGCCTGGTTCATTTCAGTGATATTCGGCTTCTTCACCAATAAATCGATCGTCTTTAAGTCGCAGTATTCTACTGGCTATGCTTTATTCACCGAGATAATCGCTTTTCTTTTCTTTCGGGGGATGAGTTTACTAGCGGACTCGGCGATCATGGTCTTAGGGATCAGTATTTTGCATATGTCCAGTTTCTGGGCCAAAACGATCGACCAATTACTAGTGGGGCTACTTAATTATGCCACCACCCGCTTCACCTTTAGTAAGGAACAAAAGGAAATGACGGCACGATTACGTAAATTGCGCCAACAACGGCTGCAACGGCATCATGGCTCACCGACTTTACCGGCGGCCACACCAGCAGATGAAGAAACGCCTAAGAAAAAAAGCTGAGTTTTTGACCAAGTCTCCGTGGTTAACACCACGATCGTGACTTGTCATCCTCAGCTTTTTTTATTTATTTTTGAAACGTGCTGCGCACAACTGACTTCTGCGCTTAACTACACAAAAATTCCGGAAGCAAAGGACGCTTCCATAATCTTTGTTAGGTTAATGCTCAAAGTCAACCCGTTGTGCTCCGCACTCTGATTTTGAAACGTGCTGTGCACAACTGACTTTTGCGCTTAACTACACAAAAATTCCGGAAGCAAAGGACGCTTCCATAATCTTTGTTAGGTTAATGCTCAAAGTCAACACGTTGTGCTCCGCACTCTGATTTTGAAACGTGCTGTGCGAGGATTGGCTGTTGTGCTTAGCTACGTTATTGTTCCGAAAGCAAAAAGCGGCTTTCAAAACCATGACTAGGCTAATGCTCGCAGCCACCCATCCTCGCTCGCACTCTGATTTTTTTTGAAACGTGCTGCGCAAGTCTGCTTGTTGTGCTTAACTACGCAATTGTTCCGGAAGCAAGGAACGCTTCCAAAACAATTGCTAGGTTAATGCTCACAAGCAAACCGACTCGCTCCGCACTTTAATTCTTGAAATCAGTTGGCCGGGCAACACCATTGTCAAAATAGGCCTGGATCGCCGTACAGATCCGCGTAGCCGCATGACCATCGCCATACGGATTCTTGGCCTGCGCCATTGCCTGATAGGCGGCCGGATCCTCCAACAGACGTAACATATTGGTCTTGACCGCTTCTGGATCAGTTCCGACCAACTTCAATGTACCCGCGGCCACCCCCTCAGGACGTTCGGTTGTGTCCCGCAGAACTAACACAGGTTTACCTAACGAGGGCGCTTCTTCCTGAACACCGCCAGAATCAGTCATAATGAAATAAGAACGCGCAGCCAAATTATGAAAATCGACCACATCTAAAGGAGCAATCAAATGAATCCGTGGATCAGCGCCTAAAATCTCATGGGCCGCTTCCTGAACCACAGGATTTAAATGAACGGGATAAATGATCTCCACATCGTCATGACTATCAACGACTTGACGCATCGCCTGAAAGACACGGCGCATTGGCTCACCTTGATTTTCCCGACGATGCATCGTGACCAAGATCATTTTCTTAGTGGGATCGACTTCATCGAGGACTTGGTGATGGTAATCTGCCTTGACCGTTTGTTTCAAAGCGTCGATTGCTGTGTTACCAGTAACATAGATCCGTTTTTCAGGGTGATTTTCTTGCAACAGGTTGGCCTTACTCTGACTCGTGGGCGCGAAGTAAAGGTCAGCCAGATCATCTGTGATCTGCCGATTCATTTCTTCTGGAAAAGGCGAATACTTGTTCCATGTCCGTAAGCCCGCCTCCACATGTCCCAAAATAGTCTGTTGATAAAAGGCCGCCAAGCTCGCGGCCATTGACGTGGTCGTATCCCCATGGACCAAAACGATATCCGGTTTTTCTTCAGCGATCACCGCTTCGATCCCTGTCAATACTCGACCCGTGATCTGACTCAACGTCTGCCGCTGTCGCATGATATCTAAATCATGATCTGGCGTGATCTTAAAGATCTCGAGGACCTGGTCTAACATTTGCCGATGTTGCGCCGTGACCACCGTGATCTCCTTAAACTCAGGCCGTCGCTGTAATTCCTGGACCAGTGGCGCCATTTTGATCGCTTCTGGTCGCGTACCAAAAACCGTCATCACTTTGATTTGCTTTGCCATCAGACTACCTGCCTCTCATCAATTCGTTTCATTAATTCTGATTATACTATATTTGTGAAAATAAAATCGAAGTTATTTTCTCGTTATTTCCGCGTTTCCCCACCTGAACACACTCGCCAACTCAAGCCAGATATTCTTGGCAAACACAAACCTGAGCGAACTCACGGTCAGCCTCATAGCCGACAAAAAAGCCCCGATCTCTCGGGACTTCCAATGCAGTGGGAGGGACTCGAACTCTCCACCTACGGCTTAGGAGGCCGTTGCTCTATCCAGATGAGCTACCACTGCAAAATACCTATTAATTATAATAGTTTTCGCAAGGTTAAGCAATCTGAATCCCGGAGAAGTTTTCGGGCTCGCCCCAATGAAACGCCTCCTGCCAGGGACCTGTGTTCGGAATACCCAGCAGTCAATGCCCGTTCCTAAAACGTCCCCAGCCCATGAAAGAGTTGCCACAGACAAACCAACGTACTCAAAAATAAAATCACCGTGATCGTGAGAAAAATCCGGCGATCCCGTAACTGCGCCCAGTTCATATAAGTGATCCCCGCCGCAAAACAAGTAAAAATGATCAAAGCGCCGCTAAGCATCAACCAGCCGCTACTCATTCGACCCAGTTTCCTTGGCGGAACAAAGGTACGACTTGGCCATCTTTAGTAATGCCGTCGATCGCCATCGCCGCTGAGCCGACCATGAAATCGACATGGATCTGGCTACTATTAAGCCCCGCCTTTTGTAACGCCAATTTGGACATACTCGTACCGTCCTTAACTGAGAAAGGATAGGCCGCGCCGAGCGCCAAGTGGTCTGAGACGTTCTCATCGAACAATGTGTTGAAATAGGTTAGCCCTGATTGGGAGATCGGTGACTGATCTGGTACCAGCGCGACCTCACCCAAGTGACGGGCGCCGCTATCTGTTTTCAACAAATGATCCAAAGTTGCCTGCCCCTGCTCCGCGTGAGCTTCAACGACCTTACCTTTAGCAAACTTGAATTGCAATCCTGACAAAATCGTCCCCGCATAGCTGAGCGGTTTCGTGGAGCTCACTGTGCCATCAACACGTTTAGCATCCGGCGCAGTAAAAACCTCCTCAGTCGGCATATTCGGAATAAAGAAATCACCTTTTTCATTGTTGGCCCCAGCCGCTTCCCAACGGTGATCTCGCGGTAAGCCAATCGTCAGATCAGTCCCCGGCGCCGTGTAGTGTAACCGGTCAAATTGATAATCATTCAACATTTTGGCCTTGGCGCTCAACCGGGCGCGATGATCTTCCCAAGCCTGAACAGGATCAGGCGTATCCAAGCGCATCGTTTTAAAAATCGCTTGCCAAAGTTGCGCAGTCGCTTCCGCCGGTGACGCTTCTGGGAAAACTTTTTGTGCCCAAGCCGGACTTGCGGCGCCAATGATCAGCCAGCTGAGCCGATTACTTTGCGTCGCGCTTTTGACCGCTTGGATCCCTTGACTATCACGACGTTGATAAGCCGCGATCTTAGCCGCGGGCAAGCCAGCAAACGTATCCGGGTCACTGGACATCACGACTAGCCGTTTGACCCGTTGGACCGCGATAAATTCCGATAACGTTTCCTGATGAGGCAAAACCGTGCTGAGCTCATCCTCGGATTGATAACGAAGCGCCAACCGCTGCAATTGTGGATCCTGCCATTGCACGATCACATTGCGGGCACCTGCACGATACGCGGCTGCGACCAATAAGTGAGCAAATGGCGCCTGTTCAATATCGATCGACAACGTCATCAAATCATCAGGTTGGATATTTAGGCCGATCTTGATCGCTAACTCGGCATAAGTCTGCAATTGTTGCGTTAAATTTGGTGTAGTCATGGGATAACCTCTTTTCATAATCTATCTCTTCATTTTAACACGTGGCGCGCATGGCGCAACGGGGCTTTTGGGCTTCTTTGTAGCTTGGCTGTCACTTTCATTGCGGATGGCGGGGAAGATTGCGGTGAAAAACTAGACCGTTCTAATCTTGGCCGTAACTTCCACTGCGTAGTTCGAGGTGAGTTTGCTGTAAATATCTGTTTCGTTCCAACGTTGGCCGCGGGCTGCGTTGCGTGTGGCAGGTGAGCTCGCTGTGGGTGCTGTTTTAAGCCTCGCTTTGCGCGTCTTAAAATCAGGCCTTGGTCTAAGTGGCACAGCCACTAAGACCAATTTCACGGCGATCTCACCCGCCACACTCCACTCCGCCCGCTCAACCGTTTTAAGCAAATCAAGCTGCCGCGCCATAACACCTGCTCGTGTAAATTGACAGATTCCCACGCAGTTGAGGACCATGACTAGTGGTCACAAGTTCGTACTGATCGTCACACCGTAACAATTGACTACATGATCACGGCAACTCTGGTCAAACAGCTGACAGGCCTTTTCTCGCAAAATGAAATGATAGCATTTTGACCGCCACACTTGCAAAAGCACTTCGTAACCTACTTCGCCCAGATTGCAGATAAGCTCGATTCTGCTCAGCAACCGCCTCAGGGCGTGTGGCTCTATCTTGAGTGTGAGCCGACCTGGTCAGCTTCTGAGCATTAGCCTAGTTCTTATTTTGGAAGCGTGTTTTGCTTCCGGAATAAGAACGTAGCTATGCGGAAGAAGCTAGGTCGGCGAACACGTTTCAGCAGTGAAATTTGTCTTTGTAGGTGCGCAAGCAGCTACTTAGACAAAGGCTCGCTTTGAAGACAAGCCGCCGTATTTGCGGATTGGCTTCAAACGATGCCCACTGCGTTCCAGCCACTAAAAACGCCCTGAGGCGGTTGCGTCACCGCCAAACTCAACTACATCTGCAAGCAAGCGAAGTAGTAAATATAGAAACCGTTTTTTTCAAATCAAGATATAACGATAACCTTACCAATTCTTGAGTTGCTAACACATAAGATAGCACCCATATTTATTCAATATTTCGTTTGACGAGTTTTTTGCGTTAGAAATCGGGCGCAAACAAAAAATCGCGATAGACGATCCTATCGCGATTTTTTTGATTCAATAAGGTCATTAAGACCAACAGACGTGTCCGGTCCTAGCTAGGTTAATGCTCAAAGTCAAACCGTTGCGCGCTGCACTCTGTTTCTAGAAATAATCCCACAGCATTGGTTTGTCCACATAGTTCAAACAGGCTTGTAATCGGGTCAAAACCTCCGTCGAGGCCTGAAAATCGACCCCGCTTTGTTGAAGTTCTTGGAAAGTCCGATAACCTAAGACGACCTTAGTCAACTGCCGCGTATCGATCCGCAGGTCAACTTTCTCAGTCGAGCTGGGTCGTAACTGACCCTGACCATTTGTCACCGTCAATTCCCAAACGCCAGCATTCTGTGGATAAAAATCATCACTGATCGCCAAGGTCACTGCCGCCGGTAGATCTGCCGTAAAATGCCACTGCGCTAATAATGCTGGCCAGTCCGCGACCGCCGCCATCATGTAAGGCTGGATCGTTGTCTGAACTTGGTAAGCCTCAGGCAACCAGTCATTACGCAGCGACTGATTGCCGCTAACATAAGTGAAGCGCTGATAGGCACTGATATGCTTCCCAATAAACGTTTCGAGTCGTGATTGCGCCGCAGTAGTCGTGGTCATTAATTCGACCACTTGAAATTCAGTACCTGGCTCTCGTTCGTATAACAAATAGCCATCAAGTTCGTCCGCTTCATCATAACTCAAGGCTAACTCCAGTCGTTGATGTTTGCTGAAACGATAGTGTTGCCACCAATCGGGACGCGTGACCCCGCCATGCTGACTTTGCATATTAGCCTGATAGATCTGGGCCATTTCCCGCAAATGATCCGCAAAACGCGCGCGCATGACTGATCCTGACTGATTTTTCGTTAAGCGCGGAAAATCAGCCGCGGCCAACTGATACTTGACCTGATCAAATACCTGTTCATAACCAAAACGCCGATAAAAGCGGAAGGAGAACGGAGCCAAGTAGGATAAATAGACCCCATCAACAGCCATTTGGGCAAAGGCCGCTTGCATCAGCTGACTGATCGCACCTTGACCGCCAAACTCAGGGTAAGTGGCCACATAGCCCACTGCCCCCATTAAAAGTTCACGACCATGCCAATTGACTGGTAAGTTAGTGACGATCAAACCACTTTTGACCTGGCCGGTATCATCGAGTAACACAAAGACATGACTATGACTAGCCAAGACCAGTAGCTTCTCGCGACGACCGGCATTACTCGCTCGATCGAACGCGTAGTAACAAAGCTCTAAATACTGATCGAGCAGCGCTTGGTCAGTTTCTTGGAGCAAAACGACCTTGGTCATTTTTGTTCTCCTAAGTCCTCACCATTGCTGGCAATGACCTGTTTGTACCAATAGAAACTGTCTTTCGGATAACGAGCCAGATCCTTCTCACTTTCCTCATCACGATTGACATAAACGAAACCGTAACGTTTACGGTAGCCATTGAGCCAACTCAGAAGATCGGTGAAGCTCCAAGTGGTGTAGCCGATAACATCGACGCCGTCACTGATCGCCTCATGGATTGCTTTAACGTGTTCGCGCAAGAAGTGAATCCGATAATCATCATGGATCTCGTGATCAGCTTCTAAAGTATCGAACGCGCCCAAACCGTTTTCCGTGATCAAAACTGGCAATTGATAGCGACTATTGATCCGCCGTAACGCGATCCGCAAGCCGATCGGATCGATATTCCAATCCCAATCGGTCTTTTGCAAATGATCGTTCTTAGCCATCTTGAATAAGCCGGGAACACCGGATTCTTGCGAAGTCCCCTTCTTACCAGAAGTATTCTCCGCAGCCATGCCCACACCATCTAAAGGATTGGCGGCTACCGTATTGGTTTGATAGTAATTCAAGCCCATGAAATCAGGATGCGACAATGGATCTTTCAACAACGCATCGTCGGCTTCAGTAACTTCTGGAGCGAGACCTTGCTCTTCTTGCCATTTCCGGATCAAATCAGGATAGTGACCGAAAACATACATATCCATCCAATAACCAGAATTAAATTGTTCCGCATTGTCCGCTGCCAACTGATTGATCGGCGCTGAGTCAGCGGGATAAGCCGGGCTATAAGCGAAACTTGGTCCGATCTGACCTTGGAAACCATGTTCGTGGAAATACTTGATCACCGTGGCGTTGACCAAATTACCGATATGGTTCGCCGCATACATCCGCTTAGGATCTTTAACTGCTGGTGGATGACTGGCCATCAAATAGCCATGTTGCATAAAAATGTTCTGTTCATTCAAAGTGACCCAATAACGGACCCGATCACCAAAACGTTCAAACAATGTTTTCGCGTAATTCAAGAAATCAGGAATGATCTGCCGAGATTCCCAGCCACCATATTCATCCTGCAACGCTTGGGGCAAGTCCCAGTGATAAATCGTTACCACAGGTTCGATCTTATGGGCGATCAAATCATTGATCAGATCGTCATAGAATTTCAAACCAGCTTCATTCGGTTCACCTTTACCATTGGGGAAGATCCGCGCCCAAGCAATTGAAAAACGATACGCCTTCAAGCCAGCCTCAGCCATCAGGTCAACATCTTCTTGATAGCGGTGGTAGTGATCAACGGCCACATCACCATTGGTTCCTTCGTAAGTCTTGCCAGGGATCCGGACAAACTTATCCCAAACCGACAGACCTTTACCGCCTTCGCGATAAGCGCCTTCGATTTGGTAAGCAGCCGAAGCAGAACCCCACAAGAAACTCTTAGGAAAAGCGGTCAATTCTTTGTGTTCCATTCTTTCGC
Organism: Lapidilactobacillus luobeiensis; assembly: GCF_024345205.1. Taxonomy (GTDB): domain Bacteria; phylum Bacillota; class Bacilli; order Lactobacillales; family Lactobacillaceae; genus Lapidilactobacillus; species Lapidilactobacillus luobeiensis. The sequence goes on from NZ_BROC01000007.1 coordinate 58,448, forward strand.
CTCCGATTATTACTGGTACAAGTGTCTAATAAGATTCTTCGATCTGGGTCAACATTTTGCGAAAATCACGGCGCCGCATCCAGCCCATGATCCAACCAACGACCATGTTGTTGACTTGCCGCATCCAACTCTTCGCTTCCACATGCTCTTCATAAGTCAACTCAGTTTCGTGATCACTGAGCGCCTTGATATCATAACTGACCAGAAACTTAGTCTGCGTGGATTGCGTCTCATAATGATAGGCTTCGTTAGGAATCAATTTGGTGATCAATAAGTTGGCCGAAGTCGTATTATTGAACTTCTTTACGTAGCTAAAACCAGCGAGTTGGTCTTCCGTGATATCATCGCCAGTTTGTTTTCGAATATCATAGAGAACAGAATCAATGATCTTGTGATAAAAGTAAGTGCTAGGAATATTTAGTTTCTGCACGATTTTCATTTCTTAATCACCTTTTTTTCTTTGGCAGTCACGGCTTCTTTGGTCGGTTTAGCATGAGGATCATGGTCAAGAATATACTCGGCATCAGCCTTTTTATTCTCTTCAGCGATCTTCGCACTGTACACCTTGGAATCATGACGATACCACCAGAAACCAAGTCCAACAATAATCAGACCTGCAAACATGATGCCTGTGCGAATATCAGTCGCGCCAGGACTTGCTGGGCTAAGCATGATCGTTAAAAAGCCGATGCTCATTACAAAAAAACCGCGACGAGGCATTATTTCTCTACCCCAGCTTGGAAATAGAGCACCATGCCCCATGATTGTGCTTTGATCAAAGATTTCGCTAACTTAGCAGCCGCGTCTAAATCTTCAGCCGTTGTATCGAAAACCAATTTCATTCCATTTTTGCTTTTGAGTTTGAAAGAAATGCCATTTTCATCATAGTTGTTCAACAGGTCAATGATCTTGTCTTGAGAAATAGGTGCGTTTAAAAAAATCATAGTTTTGATCTCCTTTGGATTGTCATTAATATTTTTACTACTACTATAGGATAAGCCATTTTACCGCTTAAATGCAACAATTCTGGATAGATTATCAGTGAAATCGACCCGAATTTAGTGACGATTTAAGCGTTACTGTCGCCAATAAAAAGTACTGATCGACGAAAGCGCTCTTTTTAAGTTAGAAAGGGCCAGCAGATCAATGACCTGCCAGCCCCTTTCTAGATAACTTAATCAAACTTATTCAGTTTTGTAATTAAGCTGCTTGTTCTTCGTCAGCAGCCATCCGACTTGAAGCAAGAACGAATGGTAACCAGATGAAGAAGGCAATAACCATGTTGACCAAAGCTAACACGGCAGCGCGCCAGTCAAAGTTCGTGGCCATCCATGCCAGCAATACTGGTGGGGTGATCCAAGGAACTGAAACTGTCACTGGGTTGACCCAATGTGCAGCAGTTACGAAGTAAGCGATGATTGTGTTAACAACTGGTGCCAAGATGAATGGAATGAAGTAAATTGCATTCAAGACGATTGGCAAACCAAACATAACAGGTTCGTTGATGTTGAACAGGCCAGGAGCAAACGCTAATTTAGCGACAGCCTTTTCATCAGCACGTTTTGAGAAGATCAAAATTGCTGCCAACAGAACGATCGTACCACCAGAACCACCAAACCATACGTAAGCATCAAATGAACTACGAGTCCAGTAGTAAATTGGGTTCGTGCCATTCTTCAATGCTTCGATGTTCAAGTTCTGTGTTGGTGTCCAAACACCTTCCAAGATTGGGCCCAAAACGTTTGGTCCGTGAATACCGAAGAACCAAAGAATTTGAACTAACAAGGAAACCAAGATAACTAAACCAGGGCCTTGACCTAACTTCATCAATGGTGCTTGGATCGTTGCATTGATCCAATCCCCGAAGACTTGACCAGTCATCTTTGTAAACAAGTAGTTAACGATGGCAACAATGAAAATCGCAGCCATTGAAGGAATCATTGCTGTAAATGCTTTTGATACTGCAGGTGGCACTGTATCAGGCATCTTGATCGTGATGTCTTTATGCAGTAACCAGATGTAGATAACAACTGCTAAACCGCCAAGGATCATGGCAGTGAACAAAGCAGCTGAGTTCAATTGACCCATGGTGAACAATCCACCAAGAGTAACGGTCTTGCCATCAACTGTTGCGCCAGCGTCAGTGAACAATTTAGCAACATCTTTAGATAAAGATTTGCCTAAGCTCAATGAAGTCGTAGTGTTAACAGAGATGAAGAACGCCGATAAGGAAACCAACGCGCCGCCTAAACCATCAGCATGATAGTTCTCAGACAAGTGGTAGCCCCACATTGCTGCGAAGAAGACCGCGAAGATCCCTAAAGTACCATTCCAAACCAAGCCATCAATGGCAACGATTGGTTGAACGCCCTTAACAAAGCCGTCCCAGCCCCATTGAGCAGGGTAAGTGTTCAACAACGCGTTTAACAACGTTGCGAACGAACCAGCCATGGTGATCGGCATCGTGGAAATGAAGCCATCACGTAAAGCGACTAACCAAGGAATAGAGCCAATTTTTGTAGCAATTGGCACAACATATTTCTCAAGCCAATTTACAATCCCTTGCATAAATATAACCTCCAAAATAAAAGCTAACCCATATTTTCAGTCTTTCGACCAACCCAAAAAATAAAAAATTGCTAAAAGCGAAAAACAATGCTAAACATAGTTGCCTATGCTTCTTTACCAGCTAATTTCTTGTACAAATCAACGATTTCGCCAGCTAAATCACGGAAAGTGATCGCGTTCATCAAATGATCCTGTGAATGCACCATCAACAAAGTAACTGTGACATGTTCACCACTCGCCTCTTTGGTCAACATCCCGGTCTGGGAATTATGAGCTTCCGCTAATGATGCGTCTGCTTCTTTCAGCTTCGCGTCAGCGCCCTCAAAATCACCAGTCTTAGCAGCTTGAATTGCCTCCATCGAGCTACTCTTCGCGTTACCGCCATTGACGATCAAGCCCATGACCGCTTGTAAATTTTGATCTTCGTCCAATCTTCTTAGCCTCCTTCCGCTCTCAAAGTTGAAACATAAATAATTGCAATTACTGCTGATCCAGCAGCAAGCAATGAAAACATTTTCATTGCTACAACTAAGTTTAGCACAATCAAAACTTCACAACAAGTCTGTTTTTGTTACAAATTTATGATTGGTCCAGACCATAATTAGATTATAAGGATTTACTACTGGATTTGTCAACTACTTTTTAGTAGTATAGCGCAAATGAAAGCGGCGCCACCCACATTGCCAAAAGTCCTGACAACGCCACTGTTCATACGGGGTCTCTTAAGAAAATCCTACAAAAAGATAAGGTTTTAGCGGTGTTTACCAATATTTTTCTGATCACGGAAGCGCTTCTTCTTATGTGTCTTTTTTCGCAATTCTGGTGCTTTTTCCCGTGATTGGGGTGTGTCTGCCTTTGGCATAGACCAATTTTTTTCGCGATTTGGCCTAGTTTTAAGTGGTTTCTCTGTCTGCAGGTGTTTTTCGAGCAAATAGACCGTTTGGATCCGATAATGGGGCGCAACTAATTTTTGTAGATCACGACGATCATGATCATTGCCCAAGTTGATCACTGTCCCTTGATGGGCCATTCGCCCAGTTCGGCCAGCGCGATGAATATAGCTAGTCAAGTCAGCAGGCATGTCATAATTGATCACGAAACTCAACCCAGCAAAATCTAACCCTCGCGCCGCTAACTCGGTGGTCACCAGATAGGTCAATTTTCCTTGACGAAATTGCTGCATGATCCGTTGCCGTTCTTGACTGGACTCGCGACCAGTCAACATCCCGACTTTTAAATTGATGTACTTCAATGTTTTGAACAATGTTTGTGCTTGTCCTTGATGGCGCACGAAAACCAAGGCGTGATCGCCAGAGATCGGCCCCCGCGCCAGCTGTTTCATCAATTCGGCCTTATGATGATTGCCCACGATCAAGAAATCATGGGCCGTCTGTTGCTGTTGTTGATCGATTGCGCGTGTATCACAACGAACGAAATCATAGCCGAACCACTGAGCCAATTCCTTAAAGATCGGTTGTTCTGTCGCTGACATCAAGGCCAGTTGAACATCGGCCGGGAATTTACTGATCAATTCCCGCGTCGCGCCGATATGTTCTGGATCCAGTTGCAGATCCGCTTCATCGATCACCAAGGTAGTCAAGCGATCAGGCTTGATCTGACGCTGACCTAATAATTCGGTCAAACGACCCACTGTCGCTACGATAACCTCAGGATGTTCTTTTAATTGCGTCAATTGCCGTTTAAGGTTGGCTTTGCCAACAACGCCTTGGATCTTCAGATCGACCGCCGCTGCATAAGGTCGCAAAACTTCGCGGACCTGCATCACCAGTTCAGCGCTAGGTTCAAGGATCAATAACTGGGTACCTTGCCCAGGTTGTAGGGTTTCTAATAGTGGGAGTCCAAAGGCCAACGTCTTGCCCTTCCCAGTCGCGGCCAACCCCAGCACAGGTTCTCCCTGTTTAAGGGGCCAATAGACTGCTTTCTGGATCGGTGTTGGTTCAGTGAATCCTGCCGTCTGCCAAAGTCCCATAAAGGGCTGGATCGGCGCTTGATATTCAGATCTTGTTGTCATTTTTTCTGATCACTTTCAAAAACGATTCCTGCGCTAGCTCGTAAGTCGACCAACAAGCGAGTGACCTGACCGGCTAGTTGCCAATAATGTTTAAACTTATCCTCTTCACGATTGGTGAACATCAAACTGATCGCGTTGACTTCTTCCACCAAAGCGTTCTCGGCTGTATGTTGACTCAGATCCTGATAGACGGCCGGACTATCATATAAGCGCACTTGCGTTGGTTCGCCTAAGCTGTCCAACCAGAGGGTCTTGCGATGAGAATAGATCTCACTGGCCAAGAAGGATTGTTGATCCTTACCAAAAATCAAAGCCACATCGAATTTAGGATAATGTAAGCGCGCCAGCCCGTGGAGATCGATCCCATTTTCCGCCTTGGTCGCGTAATAAGCACTGGATTCAGGCACCCCGAACCAATCGACGGCCGCGTAAAGCAAATAAACGCCTAGGTCATAAAGCGCGCCACCTGCGAATTCTGGGGAAAAAATATTAGGTGTTTTCCCAGCTTGAAACGCATCAAAGCGACTTGAATATTTCATATAAGTCAAAGTCGCGCCTGTGATTTCAGTAAATTGACTGACTTTTTCTTGGGCGACTAAGTAATTACTATCAAATAAATGCCGCGCCGCTTCGATCACATGCAACTCTGGGCGCTGTTGCAAAATCGCATCGATCGCCTCGTATTCTGCGGTGTTGGCGAAGGCTGGCTTCTCCACGATCACACTTTTGCCATGTAACAACGCGGCTTTGACGTGATCAAAGTGTAAACTATTTGGCGATGCCACGTACACGACTTCCAGATCTGGCGCGCTCAAAAACGTCTCCAGATCATCATAGGCCGCGGCCTCTGGTAGAAATAGTTCATCGATCAGGTCCTGCGCCTTTGCTTTCGACCGCGAATATAAATGACTGACTTTAAAGGCGCGACTGGCGATACACGCCTCTAGAAAAGTTTTTGTGATCGAACTCGTTCCGATCGTTCCTACATTTGTCATGGGAAATGGACTCCTTTATTTTCTTTTGTCTCGTTAATCTTATTGTAACAAAAATGCCATCGATAAATCAGTGTTTTTCGTACCAATTTAGAATAACTGATGATATGATGAATGTATGAAGCAAAGGAGATAAAAATGCGAATTTCGGATATCTACGCTGCCGGGATCCATGGCATCAACCAAGTCAGTCGTTTTCTGACTCAGACGCGGCATCGCAAACAGCAGCAAAAGCGCGAGCCTGATCTCTCACTGCGCTATGGCGGTGACTGGTCGTTCATTGATCCCAAAACAAATCAAAAACACGACATGGCGATCGGCCGTGACTTTACGATCAAAATCGATCACAAAGCCCTCCCTGGTCGCATCATCGGTTTGGACGCGGAGCAACTGGTATTTCTCGACCATTATGGTTTTCAACTGAAAGTTTTCGCCAATCATTTAGGCCCGGTTGAGATCTATGATGAATCCAGTAACCAGACCTATCCCGTGATCAACAACCGTGATGTCCCACGCCGCCACCCTACCGAATCAACTGACCAGCCGCCTGTTTCGGACGAACCCGATCACGAAGACGACTTGATTTTGGCGATGGATGATTTAGTCGATCTGGATGATCCTGACACACAAGCTAACAATAAAGACAGCTCTACTATCGGTGAAGAATCAAATGTAGCCGCTGATGAAGGGAAAACGGAATTGACTTCTATTGATCAGCACGAAACTTCAGAAGTCTCAAATCCCCAACTCAAAAACCAATAATTTTCAATCAAAAAAGACTTGCGGCTTTTCATTCGCAGCAGGTCTTTTTTTGCATGATACTATCATGACTTCAGATCATTAACCATTAATCAAGGCAAATAGTTATACCATTTAAACTTTAGTGAGCGTTCACATAGAAAATCACGGTCTACATAATATGTCACTGATCAGCCCGCCGTTGATGCCAATAAAAGACGGGCACGCCCAGCGCTGTCATGCCGAGACCGATAGCCGCCAGGATCGGTTGCGTGATCAAGGTGGACAACACGATGAAACTCCCGCCCAAAATCGCGACGATCGGGACCCAAGGATAACCGTTGACTTGATATGGTCGCGCTAAATCTGGTTTTTTGCGCCGTAAAATAAAAACCGCCGCGAAGATCATTGTATTAAAGATCCACATGACAAAAACCAACATATCGGTGAGGAAGTTGAAGTTGCCTAATAGCAACATCACCAAGGCCACCGCAACTTGGAACAACGCTCCCCATAACGGCACTTTGGTTCCGGTCAAGCGGCGAAAACCACGGGCAAAGGGAATCGTATCATTGACGCCCATCGCATAGGCGACCCGCATGCCGGTCATCGTATAGCCATTGATCGCGCCATAAACTGACACTAAGATCCCCACGGTGACCAACCGCCCGCCTAAGTTGCCAAAGATGATCTGGGCGCTACTGGCCGCCGCCATAGGATCACTAGCCAATTGAGCCACGGGTAAACTTTTCAAAAAAGCCCAATTGATCAAAGCGTAGATCAAGGTAGTCAGGCCCAAGCCCAAAACGATCGCAATGGGCAAATGGCGCCGAGGATCTTTCATTTCTTCAGCCATATTTCCGACACTGATCCAACCATCATAGGCGAACATCGTCGCTAACAAACCACCGTTCAGAGCGGCGAACCAGCTAATGTTCTTGCCTGGCGCCACTGGCCACAAAGGCACGACCTGTCCCTGAGGCTGAAGCAGCCCAAAAATAATGATCAAAATGATCGGGATCATCTTAATGAATAAGGTCAAATTCTGAATCGCGCTACCCAAACGCGCGCCTAACAGATTCAAGCCTGTGATCGACAGCGCTACGAACGCCGCTACGGGGACGATCAATGTTGTCTGCCAGCCTGCCAAACTAACCAATTGGGTCGCAAAAATAATACTTAAGGCGGCGATATTGGCGGGATAATAAATCAAGATCTGGGCCCAGCCCAGTAAAAATGAAGGTAGCTTCCCATAGGCGGCTTCAATATAATTGACCGCGCCACCTGCCTTGGGGATCGAGGTCGAGATCTCCGCCACACATAACCCGCCGGCGATCGTCAGTAAACCCGCTAAGATCCACGTGACCAGCAACAAACTCCCGGACCCAGTATCCTTGGCCAAACTCGATACTTTAAAGAAGACACCACCGCCGATCACCGTGCCCATCACCGTTGTTAAAGCGGAAGTCAATCCCATCTCTCGTTGCAGCGTTGCTTTTTTCTGTGCCATAATGCCGTGCCTTTCCTTAAAAATCCATTTTATTATTTTACAGGATTTTGCCGACGAACGCTATCCTCAAGAAAATATCGCTAAGCTTTTTTAAAGGTTGTCCGCTTTGTCGGTTTCTATGGTAATGCAACGGCGTTCTAGTCAAAGGGAGCGCACTGTTGCGCTGATCCATAAAGGGTTGTGCGTTAGGCACCTGGGTAAATGTCGTCAGCATAACGGCGTTGTAGCGGCGTTGTGTCACGCTTACCTATTCAATTTTACGCGAAGCTGACCATGCTATTGCGCAATGCCAGCTGCTATTGCCAAGGTGAAAGCGCTGACCATTCTTTTTTATAAAAAAGAATGGTAGAATAGTAATATCATAACCACGAAAGGGATGACCAAAATGCTCGATGATCGTTTACTGGGCCGGACATTTATCAATCCGTCCAGCATTGCGACGGGCGTCGTTGAACTTTTTGGTGTCTACTATCACTACCAGATCGAGGGAGATGCCGGCGCGGGCGATTTATTAGAGATCATTCGGATCACACCGCTGGCCCTGATCGTTCGGGTGGCTGATCGTCGGTTAGACTATTAAGGGGGCTTTAGAATGTCTACTCAAATCATTACGATCATTATTATCGTGCTGGCACTAGCTTTATTGTTATGGATCTTCTTCTCATCGATCGCCATTATCCATACGGGCGAGGTCGGCATCGTTGAGCGTTTAGGGGTCTATGTCCGAACATTGCAACCAGGGTTCCACATGGTCATGCCAATCATTTATCGCATCACCGAAGTGGTCAATATGAAACAGATCCCCATGCGGGTCGCCGAGCAAGAAGTGATCACCAAGGATAACGTTGTGGTCAAGATCTCAGAAACCTTGAAATATCACATCACTGATGTTAACGCCTATGTTTATAAAAACAAGGACTCTGTCACCAGTATGGTCCAAGATACTCGGGCTGCGTTGCGGGGCATCATTGGGAATATGGATCTGAACGATGTGCTGAATGGTACCGAAGCAATCAACCGCTCACTTTTTGAACAATTGAGTGAAGTCACTGCTGGTTATGGTTTGAACGTTGACCGGGCCAACATCGACTCCGTTGAAGTCGATCAAGAGATCCAAGAATCCATGAACAAATTACTGCGGGCTTCCCGGGAAAAAGAAGCCAACATCATGCAAGCGGATGGTTTGAAACAGGCTGCCATCGCTAAAGCGGAAGGTGGCAAACAATCCGCGATCCTAGAGGCTGAAGGTAACAAGCAGACCCAGATCTTGGAAGCCGAAGGACGCGCGCAAAGTCAACGGTTGCTGTATGAATCGATCCGTGATCAGATCAACTCTGTCAATGAGGCCTTGACTAAAGACTCCAACGCCTATCTGCAATACAAGAACTTAGAGGCCATGGAGAAATTGGCTGAAGGTCAGAACAATACGATCGTCATGCCATCGGCTAGTCTGGATCGTCTAGGCGATATTCCTGCAGCGAAGAAATTGTGGGATAGCACTGGCGATGCGCCGAAAAAAATCTAATTTGAATTTACGAGGTCATGACTTTTGCCGAGTCATGGCCTTTTTTTAATATCCGGCGTCGCAAACAATTTCATTTCTGCGACACGTTTGGTAACTGATGCGTTTGCTTAGGCCGAAAAATACGACTGTGGTCCCGCTGCAAAAAGATTACACAAGCACACATGAGTCAAAACAATCGCCTTAGCCACCCACCCATGCTAAAGTGACGATAATCATGTACGTTAGAAACGTTTGAGCAACATCGCGGTCGCTACCGGGGGGAAGTCGTGATGGCAACAAACCTAAGAAAAGCAACGCACGAACAAGCTATTCCAGTCAGGGCCAACAGAAGCTCACAATTATTACCAGCTCACGGTCTAGACCAAAAAATGATCGCAGTAACAACTGGTCCGCGCTGGTCACCGGTCAGCAGTCCAATTACGCCGTGGGGGCAGCGCTGATGAATAGCCCGACGAGCAACCAACATTTTTGGCCACGCTGTCTGGCAGTAGCATTATTGATCGGCGCTTATAGCAATATCGCCGATCCACAAACGCCAGGGCTTTTTGTGGTGGTCTTGATCGTTAGTGGCGCGCTACTGCTAGTGGGACATTTGCTACGGGAGCCGCTCCAACACCTTGATCACCGCCAATGTCAACGATACTTGTGCATTGGGCTCGGTCTGATGGTTCTTTGCCAGATCCTGATTCTCTGGCGCCTTCCTGTCACGGTTTATCACGACCCTTATCGCGTCCTCGCGCAAGCCGATCAATTGAGCCACGGTGATCATACTTGGCAAACGACTTATTTCTGGCGTTATCCCAATAATGTGGCGCTGGCCTATTTATTGTCACTTTGGCTGCGTTTGACCAATCTTTTAGGCTGGTCAACTAATTTTGCCGTGGCCTTACTGGATCTGATCCTTCTGGATAGCTTTATTGGGCTGTGCCTACGAACGATTCGGCAACACACTTCGAGTAAGTCCGCCTTGCTCGGGAGCGTTGCTTTTTTTGTACTGACCCCTTTTGCCTATACCTATTTCTTGCAAGTTTTTTATTCCGACCTAAGCGCGCTCTTGATCTTATTGTTGCTCATCAGACAACTGCTGAACTGGCCCAGCCAACGCCATCATTGGTGGCGAGGTTGCCAGTTGATCCTCCTCGTCATCTTAGGCCAACTGCTTAAACCTAATATGATCGTCTTACTACCTACTTTGGTGATCGTTTTCTGGTTAGCCCGCCACCGCAGTCACCAACAGAAAAAAACACTGATCCAGCTCAGCCTTGTGATCGGACTGGGCTTCTTACTAAGTCCCTTAGCGACGCAAATCTGCTATCGCGCAAGTCACTACACCCCAGAGACTCGTTATCAATTGCCGGTGAGTTCATGGATCGCCATGGGCCTTGATCAGCAGACCCAAGGGACTTACAGTGATACCGTGATCGCCAACGAATTGAAACTTTCTAGTAAAACGGCCAAAAGCCAAGCTGACCTGACCTTGATCAAACGCCAAATCAAAAAAATGGGGCCACTGGGTTTGTTGCGCCAGTGGTGGTACAAACTGGTGATCTTGCTAAATGTCAATGACATCGAGGGTTGGTACAATGGCGGTCTTCGCGCCGCGCCCGCCTTTTATCTGCGCCATGGTCAATTTTTAAGTTTATTGGTTTCAGTCAGTTATCAAATCGCCGCTACTTGCCTTTTCTTGAGCATCGCCAGCAAGCTTTGGTTCTGGCGGCCACGCGCCACTTGTTATCCAGACCTGATCCGACTACTGACCGTGGTCTTGGCCTTAGGGTATCTCGCCTTTCACACCTTGATCTGGGAAACGGAGCCGCGCTATGGTCAGATCATCTTGCCTCTGTTACTATGGCAAGCAACCACACTGCCAGTGCCACGATCATCAAAATATCAGGCCCAGCGCTGTCCCTATGTCATGGGCCGCACGGAACGACAACAACTGGTCAGTCCGGTGCCTAGAAAGATCCGCTGGCAGTCATTATGCTGGACCGTCGTGGCTATTTTTACTTTATTGAGCGGTGTTGCCTACCTTAGTCGCCGTTATCCCAGCGCGCAGATCATCGCCGCGCAACGAAGTCAACTTTCTACTCAGTATCACGCCCGACCACAACAGCTCGCTCCCGGAGAAGTCTTGACCCAGCGAGTCGACCTCCACGGCACCGCCAATTATCTGGCCTTGGAGAACCCAGCCATCACCGCGGCAGTCAGCCTCGTGGACCTGCGCACTAAAAAAGTCCACCCGCTATACTTTCAAGATGGTGGCTATGCCCTCCGGCAGGAGCTGCCTGCAGGTCGCTACCAACTCCAGGTCGTCAATCAAACGACACGATTTCAAGAAGTCAGTCTGGTCAGTACGATCGGCTACCGCCTAGCGCCCTATCCCTTGATCAAAAACGGACAGGCGCTACCCACAACCTCATTCATTTTCAAATTCATTGACCAGCCACGGTAAAGCTGAACATTTCCCCCAGCCACGAGGATAAAATGAGGCGCACTCGTTGTGTTTTTGCGTGGAGATTTTACGTACATCTAGCGATTTCGCTGGATCGATGCCATCAGACCAGTGAATTGCGTTCTGTGGCAGATCGCTACCGCGCTGACAAAATCACTGTCAAATAGTGACCGATTTTTACTCCTCATCAAGGCAAATCTTTCAATTTGTTTAAAAATTCCGTTAAAGCGGTTACCCATCTGTTGTTTTGCTGAAAAAGTGCTAAAGTTTGGTTTATTGAACCATACTAACACTGACCTCAACCACCATCAGCTATTTCATGGCGTTACACTACTAAAGGAGTTCCTACCCATGCTTGCGTCAATCATGCCCGATCTGAACCAGCTTTTGCCTCAACTGATCGGCCAATATGGTAATTTGATCTATTTAGGCCTTTTCATCGTGATCTTTATTGAAACCGGCGTAGTCGTGCTACCATTCTTGCCTGGCGATTCTCTCTTGTTCCTCTGCGGATCACTGGCAGCCCTAGATGGTCGGCCGCTGAACATCACCCTGCTGCTGGTCCTACTCAGCATCGCCGCCGTGATCGGCGACTCGCTCAATTTTGAGATCGGCAAACATTTGGGTAATCATCTGACTCACTCGGAAAAAATGCAACGCTGGATCAAACCAGAATACTTGGCTCGCTCCCAAGGTTTCTTCGAAAAACACGGCAAGGCGGCGATTTTTCTCGGACGTTTCATGCCGATCATTCGCACCTTCATTCCCTTCACCGCTGGCATCAGCCAAATGCACTATCGCTCGTTCATCACCTACAATATTCTGGGCGGCATCAGTTGGGTCTTGCTGGCTGTGGGTTCTGGCTATCTTTTCGGCAACATTGCCTTTGTCAAAAACCACTTTGAACTGATCATGGTCGCGATCATTCTGATTTCACTTTTACCAGCGATGATCATGGCCTTAAAGAAGAAAAACGCGCCTGAAGAAGACTGAACAGCGCTTGTTAATGGCGTTCCTCGCTGGCTAAATAGTAACGATCTAAAAAGCGCCACTGTTTCGTACCTGCTCGCTCAACTCAGCATGTCTTGCTGAACCAACGACCAGATCACGAAAACAGTGACGCTGTTTTTATCCGACGATCAATAAAGCGACTCCAAAAGAGACCAACATGACCAAACTCCCTGCGCAAAGATCGTGGGGACGGTGACGTTGTAATTTCAGCGAAGCCCAGAAACTAAGGATCCCCGCCAGCAAAAATACCACTGCGGGTTTGAGCAAACTAAAGTAACTCAAAAACACGATCGGCGAGATCACGCTACAAGCATGACCACTGGCGCGGATCTTGACCAAGCGATTGACCAAGGTCAAGATAACCACGGACAACGCATAAGTCAAATAGATCAGCAACAATTTTCGCGGTACTTGCGCGAAGATGCCATTCAGCAAGGCGCCGCCGTAACCGATCAGCGAGCAAATAAAAGCCAAACGCCGTTGCGCCGGTCGGCCACCCTGACGCCACCGTGGTAGCAATCGTTGTAAGGGATAGGCCAGAATGGGTAAGACTCCCAGCCAAAGCAACGCCAGCCAAAAATTCAAGCTGGACCCAAAGATCGCGGGCTGACCAAACCAGAGAATGGTCAATAACGCCAGCACCAATATTGGCGGTACTGTCACTACCCGAATGATCTTCGCGATTTTCTCAGTGCTAGTCATTCCGTTGATCGCCCCAGAAGAATAAAGCCACGGTGCCAGGACCGGTATGACTACCGATCGTCGTCCCAACATAATTGATCTCCACGTGCCCCTTCAGCTTAGGGAAGCGCGCTTCTACCAAGTCCGCGACCTTTTGCGCATCTTCTAAACAATCCGCCTGCGAGATATAACATTTATCCGCGTAAGCCAAGCCATCATCAGCATGTTCTTCCATGCGCTTAACGATCTCTTGGATGACCCGCTTTTTGCCACGGATCTTGCTACGAGGAATCAAATGGCCGACCTTATCCATGTTCAATAATGGGCAGATTCCCAATAAGCCACCAACAAAACCGCTCGTTTTTGAGATCCGACCACCCTTAACATAAAAAGACAAGTCAGTTGAAAAGAACCAGTGATGTAGTTCCAATTTGTGTGCTTCGACCCACTCGTGCAACTCGTCGATACCCATACCGCCGGCGCGTAACTCCGCCAATTTGTCCATAAGCAAGCCGTAGCCAGAAGACGCGCCCAACGAATCCACGATATAGATCTTGCGCTCAGGATATTTCTCCGCCAGAATATTTTTCGCCAAATTCGCCGAATTGATCACGCCTGACAGACCTGATGATAACGTCACATGCAAAATATCTTTGCCCGCTTGCAAGAACTTTTCAAAATAGGCGGTAAATTCCTCCACGTTGACCTGAGACGTTTTCGTCTCCGCACCATTGGCCATCGCTTGATAGAACTTATGGAACGGCATTGATTTGCCCAGATCATCGGGATAAGATTTGCCATCCAGCTCAAAATGGAACGGAATATACGCGATACCCGCTTGGCGAAAATGGTCTTCAGTCAGATCAGCAGTCGAACAACAACTGATCACATAGTCATTTGTCATTTATAAAACCTCCAAAGAAAGATTAAGTACAAGAACACAAGCACGATCAAGCGCAGAAAAGAATCGATCCAGCAAGATCAGCCCCACGCTCGGCCCCAAAATTACTTTTTCAAACAGTTCCAATCAAAAAAATCACTTAATCTAATGTCTCAAATTGTAGCATGCAAAGCCAATTGATTCAATTACTAGCTGCTAATCATAACCGATTGAATTAGGCAAATCAACTTAATTCTTCCAAATAGAAATGATCCATGTTAGTTTCAAATTTTAGAAGATTTTTTCTTTCATCTTGCTGCAATAGCCCACTTACATTATCCTTTAATAGTCCTTAACTTCTAGATCAACAATTATTGATCGCCAATCAGCTTGCTAACCTAGTTTCTGTTCTTTTCGCACCCATTTGGTCTTAACTTGGGGTCAAAAACTTTAAAAACTATCTGCCTTGCCGCAATTTTCTTAAATCAGTCTATGGCGATAAAAACGAATTACGCATAACAACTCGCCTGATTTCTCAGGTACACAAAGACCCTGCCATGATCTCTGGCAGGGTCTACGACTAATATAAATCAACACTGATGCTCAAAACATTCAATTGCTACAATTATAAGAATAGGTCCTGACTACCCACACGAATATTAGGCAGTAGTTGCACAGCAATGCCATTCTCTGGGTCCCAGTCACATTCAAGCAGAAACAATAAGGTCCCGTCCTGTGTAAAAAGTAATGTTGTCGGTTCAACCAAATTTCGCAAATCAGACATCGTCTTAACTCGCCGAGCACTTGGCCAATTATTAACCAGATCAGCGATGTTTTCGTTAACATAATCCTTCAGCGAGTCACCTGCCGCTTCTAACAATTCGGCACTCTCTGACTGGAATTTTGTATAGCTTGCTCGCTGTTTGTCTGTGATCGGCTTTTTCGAATAGGCCTTTGCACCGATCTCAATCGTTTTTTTCTTGCCTAGGAAAACAATTGTTGCTTCCTTTCTCCAGCGATGCCGATAGGTCATCTTCCCAAAAACAGGATCTTGACATTCTAATGCCATCAACTACACCTTCTCACTATTATTCGCTTGATTATGTTTATAGGCACTGATGCCACCACTATGAGGGATGTTCCCATGAACAACTGTGGGAACTTTTTGCATTGTCTGACAATCGCGACATTCATGCCAGGTATACTTATTTTCATGACGCCATTTTTGAACCTCTTCCGGCGTACAGCCCCGTTCCTTAGCAAGCTTTTCATCAGCCTGATCGAAATTATCAGCACGGTCGCCTGTATAATCATCGATTTTGACTTCTCCCTTGCTTATTTCGGAGAAGTCAGGCTCGCCATCCTTAAAATTTATTTTATCAATACCGTGTTGGTTCAAGATTTTTTTCCAAGTTAAGCGCTCTGGATTAGTACCATTTTTATCACTAGGAATTTTCTCCAGATCTGGTTTCCAACCTGAATTTCCTCGCTCACCTTCCCAGAAACCATCCGATTTTGGTAGTCGCCCGAGTGATTCAGTATTAGTTTCTGGTAATTCAGCATTGGTCTTTAGTGATTCAATATTAGCATTACTATTACCAATGTCCGACTTATTCTTACCGATATCTGCTTTTGAAAGATCTTGCTCAACAAGGTGTTCAGCGTTATTTTCTAATTTATTTCCTAACTTCGTCGAGGTCCCCTCACCTTTTTCTTTTAGAACATTGAATTCAGGCCTCAACGCATTACCTTTTGATTTTTCCACGGACTCTGTCATCAACGCTTTGCCGAATAAATGATCCATCCTTATACCCTCCAAATATCGTTGAGAGCTTGCCATAGCTGATCGGCTTGCATACGATCACAATAATTCCAAAGTAAACACCGTGAAACTTGGACCAATGAAGCGCCGTTAAAACCGGTTTGATCGCTCACAATGTCATTCACACCAATAACGATCTGACTCGTATCCATTTCTGTAGCCACCATCTGATCGATCGCATTGCCCAGATTCAATAATTCTGCGAGTAAGCCACCCTTTTTTGAGCGAGCCTGCTCATCTTGGCGCCAAATCTCCAATTCTCTATCGTGATGATATTCATCCAAAAGATGGAAATATCTTACTTTAGTACTTGCAGAACAATTAGCCTGCTCGATCGAATCCCTTACTTTCTGCTCGATTGTCGTTGGTTCAGAGTCTTTATGCGGCAGTTCAGGTAAAATAAACTCGATCAAGGTCCGGTTATTTTCTTTATTATGCGCAATAACTTCATTTTTTTCAGAAACTTCATAGGCCGCATCTTTCCCATCAAAACGATCGACTTTGCAGAGAACAGGCTCTAACCAATCATTTTGATAAATTGCCGCAACACCCTTCGGTAATCGTGCCAGTTCATCTAATTGTTCATCTTTCATTGACGTTGATTTACCGGCGATGCGGCGATCAACTTCATCGGGTAATCGCATCACTATTTTCGTATTGGTATTTCTAATTGCTGATTTATCAACCGCGCTTGGTGATTGATCGGCAATAATGAAGCCTTCACCATAGGTCCTCATCTCAGCGATTGCGTTCGAGATCATTTCAACTGATTTTCCAGCCAAATCACCACCATCAGCCGTACTCGCTTTAGTCTGCGCTGGTAAGATGTTATGCGCCTCTTCAAGTACAGTGACATGACGCAGGGATTGGTTAGCGCCCTTAATATCAACAGAGCGATATTCGGAAAGTCGCATAACCAAGATTCCCATCAGTAATGATTTCGTCTCTTGGGAACCTACGCGACTTAAATCAACAATAACATTAGTATCAAATAGCACGCTATTATCAATCTCACAGGTAGAAAAAATCTCACCGTTTAACCCGTTTGTCAACGATTCTACTCGTGTGATCAATGACCCGGCATAGTTTGACTTGACTTCATCAGAGAAGCTAGATTCTCGAATCACAATATCTAATTTCTTTAATAGATCCTGAAATGTTGGGAAAAGCTTCTGCGAATACCGATTTCTGGAGGTGCTGAGATCCCAGCCACAATCACGATAGGCCAGTAACACCGCTTTTTTCAGAACTGCCGGCATTGCTGCATACATCGGCCAACAAACATTAAAAATTTCTATCAGACGATCCACATGTTCCAAAACGTGGATACCCTCTGTGAAAATAAACGGATTGATCCTAAGTAATTCTGTATAGCTACTATTAGTCCCGAAGACTTTCACATCTGTCTCTTGACCAAAAATACGTTTATATTCACCTTTCGCTGGTTCAATAACCATAAAACTGATTGGCCGTTGATTTTCACGCAGCTCATTCAATACACGCAGCTCATTCAATATCTGATAGATCGTATTCGACTTACCACTACCAGTCGCCCCAACAACAAAAGTATGCATCGCCAAACTTTCCAGATCCAGTTGAACACTTGCATGCTCGATCGCGCGACCCATATCGAACACTTGACCCAGTTTGATCGATTCATCTTGCTGACTATTATCATATTTAACGACTTCCTTGCCAAAGTCGGTATGTTCAACTACAGGGAACCCACGAACGGAATGCCGTGGTAGTCCCATATGGATCGCCAATTCATTACTACTCACAAAATTAGTCGGACGGACATCGATCGTATATTTATCAGTTCGATATTCCAGAATCGGATGAACAAAACTAGTAACATAATCAGCAATCAACTCATTACTAGAACGTTTACTTTTTGTTTCGTCCGGCTGTCTATTCCAGGTATTTATTGCCGAAGTCTCAATACCTGAGCTCTCACCACTCATTAGCGCTTTGTAGGTGGAGGCAGCAACTGCAGAAACTGAAGTATCATCGCTTAGAAAATAAGCAGCCGTTTCCCACATTCCGATGCTTTCACAATCCTCCAAACGAATCAGCTGTTTGTCGATCCTGCGCAATACATCAGAAATAAATTTATTCTTTACTGTTAATTGAATCGTCTGATTATTGCCTATCGTTGAACCCTTAGTTTGAGCAGTACTATGTGAGGCCCCATTCATTTGAGTCTTACTAGATCCCTTTGTATTGGATTCGCTTTGACTCGTGGACTGACTCCCTGAGGTTTTGGTCACGGTGCCGTTCGTTAACGTTGTAATGGCCGGCGCTACTGCCGCGGCACCTATCGCCAATCCCAATCCCCCAGTCATTGCAGCAAGAGCCGCTCCTACAACACCTAATGCACCCACTGTAATCGCCCCAGCTTTGCTTGCTTTGGTTGTGGTGGTGGTTGATTTTACTGGCTCATTCTTCGTCTTCGTTTGACTACTAGTCATCGAATCAGAGGTCATGTCCGAGGTGCTCTCATTCGTTCCGGAAGTCTCAGTATCACTAAGATTATTCGAGCTGTTTGTGCCATAACTAACCGTATTATTTGCTAAAGGCGATAACTGTGAATAAACCGATTCATAGCCTTTACGAATTTCATTTAATTGATTTTGCTTAGTTGGATCTGCGATGATCACAGCCGTATAGCGATTTCCCTGCATCGCCAGTGCAAACTTTTCTAGACCTTGAAGATATTCCTCATTTTTCAGGAGTTCTTTATTTTTATTATTAGCAACACATGAAACTACTGAAATAGACTCACTATTCATGGAATACAGCAAGTTATTGATGCGATTACTTCTCAAATTACTGATTCGTGTTCCCGGGAACTGTCCCTTCATTGCATTCGTTAAAGTCACATATGAAGTCTGCGTACTTTTTGTATCATCTAGCGAACGAATCCCAAAATAGAAATCCGTTTTACTACCATCACTATCGATTATCGTTACTACCGCACTATTGGTTGCTGAGACCGCGTTAAAGACACTGGCAAACTTATAAGCAACCGATTCATGCAACGGATAAACCATCTGCTCGATTTTGAACAGTCGTATTTTATCCAGTCGATTATTGATCATGTCTTGATCAATTGGGATCACTTTGAAATTGGCGTCTGCATCATCTAGTTTAGATAGATAATTCTTTAAGACAATATCATCGATCAGCTTTGTCGCCGACTCAGAATCATCACTTAATCGCTGCTGACTGGGAACCCTGATCATCTCATGATTTGATCCTTGCTTTGAAGAATTTCTGGTTTCGGTCTTCATGATCTGATCGACCTCCTAGTGATTACCAGCAATTATTGAAACCACGCCGACGCCAATCGCCGCAACGCCAATAGTAGTTACGACGGGTTCAGCGATCGTTATCCCCACCGCGGTCACCACAACGCCGCCAGCTAAAAGGGTGGTTCCGCCGACCTTTGCTATTTTTTTTACGTTGACCTCTTTCGAACTTGCTGGAACTTCTCGCCGACTGATAACCTTACGACCGGTCCTACTTTCTGGATTCGTTGGGTTCGTCTTTTTCTGAGCGCCTATAGGTGTAGTCGCCGCTGGCGTGGCCACCCCTAAAACTTTTTGAATGATTTGTTTAACGTGATCGATTCGTTCCATCGCAAAATTGTCGAGCAATTCTACCTTCTGCATATTCAGATAATCCTTGTCCCACTTGGTCACATCTTGCTCCAACGGTCCCTCATCAAAGGGCTCAAGTAAGTCCATCTTATCTTGGGCAAATTGAAAAGCGACATCAAATTTTTGAAAACTCTTATCCATGATCATATAGTCGATCAGTGCGCTTTTAACTCTGTCCGTACTCCCTGCTGCAACTATCTGTTGAAAACTAGCCGAAATCGTTGTCATAATGATCCTCCTTAAACTTCCAAAATATTAGCTAATTGTCGGTTGATCTGATCCAGTAATTGCCGGTTCTTTTCAGCCTTTTTCTTGGCTTTATCAGCGGCGGCCTCATTTCGGGTACTTTCTGCCAATTCTTCCATGATTTTAGCAAGAGCTTGATCAACTTGGTCAAACTGTTCAGCAAAGAACGTCTTGATTCTTTCATTCTCCTGTTTAGCAAATTCCAGGACTTGATTCGAATCATCTTTAAGACCGATTCGAATCTGCCCGATGAGATTTTCCGCCAATTTTGTACGGCTCACATAGCTGACTTCCTCTGATATTTCTTCATCATAACTAACTGTTACTTCATATTCAGGAACAAGCCAGCGCCAAGGAAAAATCCATCTGGCCCAACCTGTATGCCGCCTTTCTTCTTGACGAGTCTTGGTCTCCGTGTGGGTGTCGATCCGCGTATCCACTGACTGATCTATTATTTTGTCAAAATCACTTAAGTCCGCGAGTTTACTACTAACCAGCTTGGTCAAATCGAAATTCAATTCGCCAAAATCAACTTTTTCGCTAATACTCTTAAGATGAGCGATATACTCTTTTAATAAACGCTGCGCCTGATCCTCAATGTCGCGTTTCAGTTGATCCCTAGCGGATTTGCGAAACTCAGTCTGAGCCCTTCCTGCCGTAATGTCAAACTTCTCGATTGCACTCTTAGCGGCCTCTTCACTAAGTTCCTCAGGACTATCATTAAAGAATTGGGTTAAGTCATTTTCAAATTTAGCTCGTGAGGTCCGTAAATTTCCCATCAACTTACTCGATAAATCAAGCTTCCTGATCTTCTCTTTGTAACTTTTATTCGCTTCTTTACTCCTTAGCTTCTCGTTTAAGCCTGTAATTTCCGCGTTGATTTTTTCTAGTTTCTCAGTATTGGAAGTGAGTTGTTTCTCGAGCTCAATTTTAGCATCGCTGTCTTCCAAGGTTTTCTCAAAAGTCTGGACGATGCTTGTTATTCTCGCCGGCCGGCTATACTTGGTCACATACATTTCGATCGTCCCCTCGATACCGAGGATGCCGCTATGAATAAGCCCTTGTTTCATTATATCTCTATTTTCTTCCGCTTCCGCCAACTGATTTGCTATTTTTTCTTTTACTTGTTTCGTCACCTGTTGATAATTCTCTAAATAAAATTGCTTTCGACGTGCCATTTTTCTCGAAGTCAGTATAATGTCATCACGTAGGTCTTGTTCATCATCATCAAGCAAATCTTGATCATCATAATATGGCAAACTTTGATACTTTCTAATATCAAGCGCTAACCTAGCTGAAACCGGGAAAACATTAGGGTCATCTATCCCATGACCACGTAAATAACTTTGGGCTGAAACAACCGCATCTTTAACACTATTGTCCTCATCGGACTGGGTGTAACCATCCATCTTATTGATCACAAACAGAAAGCGATCTTTTGACTGCTTCCCGCCAACTTTCATCGCTTCTGAAATTCTACGGAGATACTCATCCTGTGAGGTATTATTGAGCGTAACACCATCCATCACAAAGAGTACCAACGTCTTCGAAGACTCCTCGAGTGCTCGATCAGCAATTTTGCGATGACTTTTATCTCCCGCATTGTCAGGTCCCGGTGTATCCGTTAAAACCAATGAAGAATCCGCATTTGTGACAAATGGAATATTACCAAAAATATCAATTTGGCTGACTGACTTATCGTCGTTGAGTTTCTTCAGTTTTTTGGCTAACTCTTCATTCGTTGTAGGTCGAATTTCTTCCTCACTGTTTTCTCGATACACAGTTGCTTCAAAATTATCTTGATCATTATCAATGATCCGCGTTATTTTTGCGGTACAAGCGCCCTGCTTTGATGGCATCAATTTCTTACCCAATAAAGCGTTGATCAAAGTCGATTTACCAGCGCTCATCGGCGCAACAACCGTAACATCAAACTTTTCACCTAATGCCTCATTGAATTTTTTCTCCAACTGGGGATTTTTCAGTTCATCAAACGGAAGCTGTTTGATTTCTTTAAATAATTTTTTTAATTCTTTCTCTTTTTCACCAAAAGCTTTAGCCTGATGATGGGTCAGATTGAATTTCCACTTGCCTTTGTTCGTCGTAACAGCATCATGCACCGCTACTTCTAAATCTTGGTAGTCCAATTCAGTACCGTAAAAATCCAGCTCAAAATCAAAATCATTATATTCGCCCACCAATAGCTCGGGGATTTGGTCGACCCACAGTTGAAAGCGCCGATTTAAAAAATTCTTCATTTTACTATCAACGGCTAACTCATTCCCGTTTGATGAAATCGTTGTTTTAACTCGATAAGGGTTATGCGTTAATTTTACTTTATGCATTTTGATTCTCCTCAATATCTTTTATTAATAAATCCTCAAATCCTAGTAATCCGGTATTTAAGTATGCTTGCTTAAGTTGCTGATCTGCTGATGGCTCAGAGCCAATTTGCTTACCATCATCCTCCCAATTTGGATAATATTCACCTAAACGAAGGCCCTTTGATCTAAATTGACGGGTAAAGTGTTGGGCGTCCTCTAATTCGTCATCCGATAATGCTAGGTTTAGCATCTTGCGTTTTAACAATAATCCTGCATACGCAGAAATTGGCAAGACGTCCGAATGCTCAAACCCAATTTTTTCAAGAAGCTTTTTTGCTGCCAGAAGGATTTCATCAACAGAATCATCCTCTAAATCAATCATATCCATCATACTAACGATAAAAACAATTCTTCGATAAGTTACCTGCTCCTTGATAAACTTCAAATAGTTAAAATCACGTTCCGATCCAATAAAGCTCACAGGCATCACATAGATCAACAAATCTTGTTGCGCCTTCTTCAAATAATCAAAAGTCACATCCCGATGTTCCACATGATCAACGGAATCGACACCTGGGGTATCAATGAGTTGAATTTTTTGATCACTTAACGTCGAATAAAAACGCCCAACAACCTCAGAGAAATTTTCCGAATGGTTGCTTAAGGGATCCTTTGCATCATCAAGTGAAATATTGAGATAGCGGTTACCTCCGATGGCTAAGTTCAGTAAATCGCTTTTGATTGGACTAGTCAAATACGAGTTGACTGCAGCTGTGCAAGCGGCTTTCTTGGCTGGAGCTATCCTTCTTCCGATAATCGCGTTGATCAGCGATGACTTTCCGGCACTCATCGTCGCCGTAAATGTTATATTTCTCATATTCTGAGACCGATAAAGATAATTAGCCTGCCAGGCCGACCGCACTGGTTCAGGAATAGTTAAAATTTGTTTTTTTAGGTCAAGTGACTTTCTTGGCCAGTCTCCACCATGACGATGTGGTTCCGGTAGAAGCGCCATGATTTCTTTAGTAATTAAATCAATTAAATCCGCTGACAACGGATAAATAAAAAATAAAACGTCCAGAACTAACTGTTCCCGATAATAAACAAATCTGTTTGAAAGCCCATAGGATACATGATGGATCTTCTCTAACTCGACATCCAAGTGAAGGGTCTCCCAATTCATATCCTGCGGACCATCAAGCGCTTTATTTAAAGAATTAGTTTGGAACGCTGCCACTGTAGGATTGACGCGAAACTTCTGTAGAAAATAGTAAACTACGAATAAATAATGCTTCTTAAACTCCACTGATTCATCCTTAATCGGATGCCTGATTTGTGGATAAGAAATACTGAAGTCTTCCAATTTGTACATTTAATATTCCTCGCTATTCAGCAATAATAATGTGAGTATATTTTCATTATACGCCATCGGCACGACATTAGCTGTCTACCTAAGAAAACATTTACATTTATTTTGAACCATTTCTGAACAATACTCGACACGGATGATTAATTGCCGCACTTAATCATCCAATCGCCAAAATCAATTGCTCGCCGGATAACAAAAAAAGAGTGCGGCACGCAACCGGTTGACTTCGAGCATTAACCTAGTCAGGATTTTGGAAGCGGACTTTGCTTCCGGAAGCCTGACGTAGTTAAGCGCAGAAGTCAGTTGCGTGCAGCACGTTTCAAAAAAGCATTATCCAACTCAATTGGACTAAGCCCCAGTTGGATAATGCGCGAAAAACAATTAATCGTAGCTATCATAGGTACAAGTGGCGAGGTTAGTTACACCACAGGCTCATTGGCTTTGATCGAGGAGGTGTCCTGAGAGATAGTGAGCACATCGATCGGTAATAGGTTCATCAGATCCTCAGCCTTGATTTCTTCAGTTGGCTGGTTAGCCAATCTCTTGGCTTGATTCATCGTGATATCATCGAAAAGATTCCGAACTAAACGACCGTTAGAGAAATATTCATCCTTATGAGCCAATTGCGCCTGTAAATATTGCCGCACTTCAGCAATGACCTGTTCACTGGCACGATAATCATATTGCTGGCATTGAAATTTAAAAATACCGGTCAATTCATCCAACGAGTAATCATCGAATGTAATAAATGTATTGAACCGAGATTTCAATCCGGGATTCGACTCAAAAAAATCAGTCATCAAATCAGTGTAGCCAGCAACGATCACTACCAGATCATCACGATAATCTTTCAGAGCCTTGGTTAATTCGGTCAAGCATTCACGACCGTAACTATCGCCATGATCATTTTCGGTAATGCTGTACGCCTCATCAATAAAAAGAACGCCACCACGAGCACGATTGATCAGTTTGCGTACCTTAATTGCGGTTTGCCCTTGGTATTCCGCAATCAAATCAGTACGACTGGCCTCAATGAATTGTCCCTTGCTTAATAAACCAATTGATTTGTACATTCGCCCAACGATTCGCGCCACGGTTGTTTTGGCCGTCCCGGGGTTTCCTAAAAATACCATGTGCAGCGTTTTATTGGTTTTTTTCAGGCCATTCTTAACTCGGAGTTGCTGGATCTGGTTGAAGGCAATCAAATCTCGAACTTGCTGTTTAACCAATGGTAAGCCCACTAATTCATCTAACTCGTGTAGCGACTGACTCAAGGTCATATTTGATGATGATTTTAGAGCCAGAAAATAGTCGTCAACCTGACTGGCTCCTAAATACTTGTAAAGGGACTCAATAATTTCCTGTTCAGTTTGCCACTGTTGCGGATAGGATTCCGTTGATTTGATTTTACCAAGTGTTGAGATAAGTTCTAGTGCAACTTCATCATTCTTGTCCGCGGTTATCTCATGAGCCAATTTAGAAAGATCAAACTTGTGAGCTGTCCGCCGATCAATTTCTATTGCCTGCTTTTCTAATAACTTCCCATAATTTTCAGAGATCATCAAAGAACACCACCCATTATCAAAAATATTAATACAAAAACAATGCCCCCACCAACAGCCAGCAAAATTTGAGTTAGTTTCAATTGTTTTGCCAATTGTTCATTAGCTGTATTGATTCTTTTTACTTCTGCAGTCATTTGTTGCGAATTTTCAGCCAATTCGTTGGCTATTTTCGTCAGTGCTAACTGGCTTTCTTGGTGCATATGCAACGTTTCTTCCTGATAGCTGACTAGCTTTTGGCTCTGACGATCAATTACGCTATTAACTTCGCTTAATGCTTGCGCATCACGTCTATGAAGTTGATCACCTTCTTCGCTTTTTTAGTCGAAATCATTTCTCGACTCAATTAAATCACGCTAAACATTTCCAAGCGTGAATATATTCATTATATAGCGGTCCTGTGACATAAAATGTCTACCTTCATCATTTTGAGAAATTTTTCTCTAGAAAAAACAGCATGATTATTATGCCAGACAGCTGAGAACATCTGGAATAAAAGCTAATCATGCTGAAATGAACCTAGTGCGAACGATTTGTCTCATGTTTAGATACAATTCGTTGATATTCTAATCGTTGACATTTACCACTTAACAAAGGTCACGCGGCATCTTCTCTTTTCTTCAAGCGGTAAGCAACTGTCCCAGTTGTCATTAAGGCGACTAGGCCGTAGATCGCCAACGCTGAGGTAGTTTCACCGGCTTGTGGTAAATTACCTTTGGTGCCCGTAGTATTTTTACCTTTATTCTTGGTATTGCTTGTTTGCGGCTTATTGTTCTCGGTCGTTTTAGCGACTTGCAAACCAGCGACCGCCTGATCTAATTGGGTCGTGGCGATCGTAAGTTCATCGGCGGAGATACCTTGATCAGCCGCTTTTGCTCGGGTCAGCAGTTGTTCTGCCGCCATCAGCGCCTGCTTTACTTTGAGCCAACTAGCAACAGTATATCTTGCTTGCTGTTCTTTTTTAGCGGCCGCAACACTCTTTTGTAAAGTCGTCGTGCTGATCAAGTGCGTTTGTTGCAATTGTGGTGTGATGACATTTGCTTGGGCAATATCTTGCGCGGCCAAAACTTTCTGCGCCTGAGCTAATTTTGCAGAGACTGCAGCCCAACTATAAGCAGTGTAGTCCGCAACATTCTTGCCCGCTAAAGATTTTTCGGTAACCAATTGTTGCAAAGCAATCAGGGCAGGATTTTGGGCAAGCGCCTGAGAAACGATTCGGGTCATTGGTAGTTCGGTGCGGTAGTTTGCCAGTGTCGCCGGCGTAACTTTCTTCATGTAATCAAGTAGGACCGTATCCATTGAAGGTCCCTGTTGAACAGGCTTCCCACTCAACATGGTATAGCCGTCACCACCAGCGGCCATGAAATCATTGGTCGCCATTTGATAAGTGTCTTGACTATCGCGCGGAATAAATTTACCGTTCAATTTGATACTGGTGACCCGAGTGCCGACAGTTTGCTTTTCTGGATCTGAGCCTGGTCGCGTCGAGTCATAGCTAACTTGGAGCGTATGTGATACTTGCAAAAAGCCACCATTAGCGCCTAATTTTGGCAGATTGTTCTCATCATAAATAACCTGACCTTGAGCATCTTTCGCCGCAGGTGACCGCAGAGAGTGTTCAAACATTTGATAGATCTGCGCGCCCGTAACCGTGATCTGCGAGATCGTATTGCCAAAAGGCATGACTGCGACGATCTGGCCTTTATTTACTGGTCCAACTTCGAGATTTTCACGGATCCCACCACCGTTAACAACGGCGAAATCTGACTTTTTGGTGAAACCGGTCTGACCGTATTCCCAAAGCACATCACCGATCAAGTCACCTAAATTGGTTTCCCGGGTCCGTACATTGTCGCGCAAACCATTGAATTTAATTTGATTGTTGGGTAAGATCACCTGCGAATTATCGCGATCGTAATTGACTTGCGCCTGATCAACGATTACTTTGACCTGAGGATCTTCTGGTAAGGCTTGCAGTTCTTGGGCCGAATGCAGCTCGGCCTTCAAAGTCGCGTCTTGCGCACGATAAGTCCCCGTCATCAGGCCGACTGTGCTTAAATAACTACCTGTCTGACCAACGATCACATTATTGAACTTCAAACCTGTCGGTAATTGCGTATGTGAGTGCCCATCAGCGATAAAGATCCGTTTGTCTGGATATTTTTTGGCGAGACCACTGGCCAAATAAGTGGACTGTTCATCTTTCAAAGTCGTTTCATCAACACCCAGATGAGTCATGAAAACAAAATAATCGGCGCCATCTTGAATAGCCGCGGTCATTGCTTTGATCGCCGCTGGTAAAGGTTTCTCAAATTTGATTTTCTCGACATTTTTAGGGTGCGTTTTGTAGGCAGTTTCTGGTGTGGTCAGCCCGATCAAGGCAAATTTCTTATCCTGACCATTGACCTTCTTGGTAGTCAACGCATAAGATTTGAAGGGTTGTGAGCCATCACGATAAAAAACATTGGCCGAAACGATCGGGAAATTAAGTTCTTGCTGATACTTGAGCGCTGTTTCTAGGCCGAAGTCGAACTCGTGGTTACCCAAAGTCATCCCATCATAACCAACTGCGTTCATCGCTTTGACCATATCCATCCCTTGAGAATAATTGGATAGCGGCAAGCCTTGCATGGCATCGCCCGCGTCCACCAATAAAGTTGGCTGGATTTGATCGCGATAGGTTTTTAAACGCGCCATCCCCACCGTTTTATTCGGTACATTCGCCAAGCGACCGTGCATATCGTTCGTGTGCATGATCGTCACGACTTCTGTTGCCGCTGTTGTCGCCGCCTTGTTCGTCGCTGCCAACAACGATTTGCTAGGCCCTAACAAGACGCTGATGATCAAACTGAAAACAACGACCCAATTAAAATACTGTCGTCGGGTTCTATTTTGCTTTTCCAACTAAACTCCTCCTCATGATCTCTTGATCGATTCCTTGATCAGTGTCTCCTGACCATTTTGCGAATGAGTCGCCTCACCCAAATTCATTCTATCAGGAATCAGCACCAGAGTTGGCCCTTGCCAGTGACCATTCCTGACCGATTCCCACCAGAAAAAATTAAGACGCTGATTTTGGGATCCTCACAGATAAATACGCGAAAGAATTTATTTTCACCGGAGAAATTCATTTTTTCAAAAAATATTTTTGATTACAGTCAATTTGCTCATTCTTTTCAGCAACGCCTGCCTGTGTTTAGCGGTAGACCGCCAATAAATGCGTAGTGCCAAGCGTCCGCTCTGTCCTGACATATCATCGCCGCACATTGCCACACCCAAATAACTCACGTATGATATGAATGACTCACTTCGACCTTTGTTCAAAAATGTAACTGCTTTTTATTCTGGTCAAAACATGCGGTGCACTCTGAAACGTGTTCCGCGCAACTGCTTTCTGCGCCGATACACGATTTGTCACAGATTGTCTAACGCCAATCTGCAATAAATCGCTAGTCGTGCTCAAAAGCAATTCGTTGCGCTGTGCACTCTGAAACGTGCTCGCCGACCTAGCTTCTTCCGCTTAACTACGCAATTGTTCTGGAAGCGAAATGCGGCTTCCAAAAAAATTGCTAGGTTAATGCTCAGGAGCTGTTCAGGTCGGTTCACACTCTCTAGTAAACGTGTTCGCCGACCTAGCTTCTTCCGCTTAACTACGCAATTGTTCTGGAAGCGAAATGCGGCTTCCAAAAAAATTGCTAGGT
>NZ_BROC01000008.1 GCF_024345205.1 Lapidilactobacillus luobeiensis
TAATGCTCAGGAGCTGTTCAGGTCGGTTCACACTCTCTAGTAATAAAGGGGGTAACTTAATGGCGGTAACGATCGGTAGTCTTTTGAAACGGCGGCGTCAGGAACTTAAACTGACACAAACTCAACTCTGCGCCGGGATCTGTTCCCAATCCATGCTTTCGGCGATCGAACACGACCAATATATTCCTAATGCCCAACTATTGATCGCCTTGAGTCATCGTCTGGCGCTGACGCTGGACACTTTTAGTCTGGCAACCAACTATGCGGTCAGCGGCCAGCCGAGCTTCAATGCCCAGACGATCGCGCTATGCAACCAACATCGCTATCAAGAATTGTTGGCGCTGCTTTTACGAGCCGATGTGATCGCTTCGATCAGTACAACTGCCCAAACTCAATCCTATTACTATTATCTGGCGGTGGCGCAACTGCAAGCGGTGCCACAACCTGATTTGGCAAAAGTTCAAGGCTCACTCCGGCTCTCTTTGGCTAGCGCAACAACAGCGCAACCTGCATTAACGCGGTTGGCCAAGGTGACTTACGCCTGTCTCACAGCCAAATCGGGCCAAACTCAGGGAGTCATGACCCAGGTCGATCAGGCGCTGGCCGATATTGAAAGCGCCCCTTTTGATGAAAATCTCAATATCGTTTTTTATTTGGCCGCCCTGACCAACTATTATCTAGACAAACCACGGGCTGGGCTCAAGCAATTAACGCAGGGGATCGATTTCATCACCGCCCACGATTCTCACTATCTCTTGGCCAACTGCTATTATTTGCGGGCCTTGCTCACAGAATCCGCCGGGACCGCCCCAGAGAAAAAACAGGCGCACGACCACGCCACTTTTCTTGCCGAGCTTTTCCACGAAAAAGTTTACAAATTTTAGTCTAATGGAGTTCTCGCCGATGAAGTCCTAATCGATATCAGTATTCTGATTAGGCGATCAGCACGATCACAAGTATGCTGAAGTCATTCTTTAGAAGGAGCGTGACTCATCATGCAAAATTTTTTCGACAACACCATGACTATTCAGGCGGAGGCGGCGACGATCGGCGCGATCTTATTGGATCCCAGTCGCTTGATCCGGTGGAATCCGGCGATCCAATCGATCCAACCGATTCAATCGAACAAATCAAGCCACCCAAATCAACCGACGGGAAGCACTCGACGCTATCAAATCGGGCGCGACCGCGAGGCGATCAATCAGTCTGAAGAACTAACGATCAGCCAAAACACGGATCTGATCACCTATTCGATTCAAGGCGAACGGCTAGCCTACCGCGTGCAATTCAAACTGATCGACAATGGCCCCAGTACCATTGTTGCGGAAACGGTGATGATTGATACCGAGGCACTTCCCGGTGTCCCGCTGACCTTGTTGCGACCGATCACCAAGCACGCTTTTCTGACCAATCTCCGCGCGCTAGCCGCGTTGGCAGAGTATGAACCACCCCGGGTAGCTCCTAATCATTAGCCTAGCCATTGCTTTGAAAAATAGCTTGGCCACAGCTTGCGCTACGAGATTCGGGGTGAGCTCGCTGTGGGCATCACTTTGAGCTTTTCGGAAGGACGCCGAAAATCTCAAAGCTGAGCCTTGTCCTAAACGGCAAAGCCGCCAAGGACAATTTCACGACGATCTCACCCCGAATCTCTCCGCTCCACCTGCTCCGTCGTACTTTCCAGATTGAGCGATCACGCCCAATTCGGAAGCGATGTCTCAATGATGTGGTTCACCGCAATTGACGACCGCGATTAGTGATTATAATTTCTCGTGTGGGTGACACCGGAACAGTTTGCCGGATGTACTAGGGCAACCCCGATCACAACCCAAAATTTGTCGCGACAGATTCGCATAACCAGTTTGTCTGAACTGGATTGTTCTGCTTGGCTAAGGGTGTCACCGGAGTATCGCAATGGCTGGCACGGGCTCGATCATAATAGCGCAGGTTTTCGTTTGACCGCTAGCCCACCAAAGTACTTCATCAAAAACTTAACCTCGATTGCAGATCGGCATAATTCTGTTCTGAAATCAGCTGGGGGTGGTGAACACGTTTCAAAAAAGCCCGCGCCATGCGGGCTTTTTTCTTGATCGATCATGATTCTTTCAAAAGATGACCCGCACCGCTGGTTAGTCCTGCTCCTAATCTTTCTCTAAGAAAGGTTGGTTAAAGGAACCGATCTCGATCAAGTTACCTTCTGGATCGGCGATGTAACAGGTGCGCTGACCGAGTCACCAACCTGATTCAGTGAGTGGCGTTATTTTTTGAAACGTGCTCACCAGCGAGAAAAAATTGGAAAACGGTGAGCGACTGAAACGGAGAGAATTGGGGTGAGATCGCCGTGAAATTGGTCTTGGTGGCTTTGCCACTTAGACCAAGGCTCAGTTTTGAGATTCGCGGGTTTTGCGAAGCTCAAAGTGACGCCCACAGCGAGCTCACCCCAATTCTCGCAGTGCAAGTCGCGGGCATGGTCGAAACGTGCTGCGCGCAACTAACTTCTGCGCTTAGCTACAGAATTGGCTCGGAAGCAAAGCCCAGCTTCCAAGCCAATTCTTAGGCTAATGCTCAAAGTCAACCCGTTGCGCTCCGCACTCTGGTTTACAACTGTTTTTGGTAGATTCGGGACTGTTCGCCCCACGGATGATAACCGGCGGCCAAGTAGTGAAAACCATAATGTTCGTAATAGCCGATGTGGTCCGTACACAAATATAACTGCTCGAAACCAGCGCGTCGACAATCTTGTTCGGCGCGCCGGATCAATTTGGCGCTATACCCGTGGCCGCGGTGATCTTCTTCAATGAACAGCGCGCACAGCCAGGGGTACAGATCCATCCGGCTGATGAAATCATTGGGGATCAAGCCGGCGCCGCCAATAATTCGCCCTTGATCCAGCAACAAATACCACTGGGGCAAGGCCGCCGTCGTGGTCAGACAATTAGTGATGCAATCCTGATAGACCATGCGACTGTCCGCATCGGCCCACTTACTTTGAAAATACGCGATCGCGGCCGGCGCGAATTCCGGCCGTTCTCGAACTGAGATCACTTCCATAACGATGCTCCTTAGTTGAATTTGCACCAGCCGATTTTGAAATGGCGATTTTAAAATGCTTGACCATTAAATGATAAGTAAAAATTAGAACCGGTTTTGTTATGACGGAGGAAACAAATCACCATGGGTTTGCTTAGCGGCGAGGACTTCACAAAAATCAGTGGGAATAATTTGAACGTGTCCATCAACCAACAATAACAGATCACCATTGCCGATCGGGCGATGATTCGAAAACAAGCTAAACGTGTCCACATCAATAATCGTCCCGTCAGCACGCTCACGGGTCAGTTGCGTTACCGGGGTGTGGCCGACGATCTGCCGCGGATAATCCGGATTGAAATAACCACTCAGCTCAGTATCAAAATCAGCCCACAATAAGCTGCCCCAGCGCGCCAACCCACCACGACTAAAACCAATGGTGTGATCTAAACGGCTCAAGTCGGACAAATGACTTCGACTGAGCGGTGCAAAATACCAGTGCTCCGGTGCTTCGGTATCAACGAAGCCGGCATGGCTGAGCAGATAACCATCGCTTTTCAGCGCCAGTTGACAACCCAAGTGGAATAGGCCAGCACTGATTTCCCGGCCAACCACAGGATCGGCGCTGGAATAGTGGCTCAGACTCCCAGTCAGGTAAGGAACATCGTGATTGCCCAATAAGCAAACCACCGGCGTTCCTTGCGCACGCAAAGCCGTGACCCAATCCGTCAAAAAGACCAACTCACGCTGATACAGTTTACTATTTTCAGTTTCCGACCACTGATCGAAATAATCGCCTAACAGGACCACCTGATCCACCGCCAAGTCCGTTAATTTCGCCGTCACCAGCGGCAAGATCGTTGAGCCCAACAAATGCAGATCACCAACCACAAGTGTGCGCATGCCATTCTCCCCTTTCGTCAAAGCTAGTTTCTCAGCTTCTCCATTGCGATTGACAATGATGACGGGAAAAACAAGTCACCATTTTACCATTGAATTAACTCGCGAATTATCGGGCAACCGCGTTACGTCGACTTCAGTGCCCGCAACTGCCGTTTGATTTTCTGAGCGGCCCAAGCGTAGTGACTGCTGGTGGCCGAGATGCAATAACTGCCCAGACTGGTGCTGCCAGTCCAATTGAAATACGCCTTCGTGAACAGTGCTTCATTAGAAAAAGTGTTGATCAAGGCCAACACTTCCTGATGACTTTGCCGCAGAGCCGTCTGCACCGCCAGCAAACTAGTCGCTTGATGTTGCCGCCAAAATTCCGTATTCAATCCGCCGTAATTCCGCCACGTATAAGGCGCGGGTAAAAACGGCGTCACCTGAACCCCGCCACGATTGGCCGCGACCCAGTTCAACAGCAACTGATGCCATTCCAGCAAATGCGCCAAAACATCGCGCAAATTACGATCACGTTGCCAATGGGCGGCTTGATCCTTCGCGGTCAGTGGGAAAGTAAAATCCGCCGTCTGCGCGGTCGCTGGTAACTGGGCGATCCACTTTTTCAATTGATCAAATTGGGTCGCCGCGGCCATCAGTAGTTCCGCCTTTGAAGTCGGTCTAGCCATGGTCTACATCCTCCGATATTTTTCCGTATGTCTAATGCCAATTCGATCAATACTTGATCGTGCGAGATAGAAATTTTCGCCATGAGGTTCTTCTCAGTACAAGTCCGTTTCAGAGCAACGCAATTGATCTGCCGGCCAACGCAATCCTAGTCTGGCGGAATTGTTTTACGAATGATCCGTTTGATTTTTTCAACGGGCATTGGCGCATTCGCTAAGCTAAAATATTCGACTGCGATCACTTTAACAGTAGTCTCATGATTATCGGGGCCTGCTGGAACGATAACAAAATCCCCAGCGGCGATTTGTTCATCATCAGTTAGGTAGTAATAACTCTTCCCGCCACCTTTAAACATGACCCGGCAAAAAATCAAATCCGAGGCGCGCCGTTCTGTCTTGTCATAAATCTCCGGGTCTAGCAAGTCACTTTGATCATAAAGCTGAAAAACCTGATTGAGTTCTTCCGCGAAGGTGGGAAAGTCCTCAGGAAGCCCATTTTTATCAAAGCTGCCGCGAAGCACTCGTTGCGGCTTCTTTTCATAATCGATCGTGATGCGATAATCCTTGAACTGGTCGGGAGTTGCATTTCCATTAGCTGCCTGACCTTCCGTATAAGCAAATAAGCCGATCTCCGCAAAATCGTCAAGTAATTTAGCAATTTGATTGGTGAATTCATATTTTCGTGTTATTTTACAACCTGAGCCTTGATCTTGAATACGGGTGATCGTCGCGGTTGGTCGGTCGATGATCAGTTGTTCTGTCTGGTCGTCCGTGAACTTGATTGCAGGGAACTCTGGATCGTGAAGCCAGTTCGCAAACTGGTCGAAGTTAAATTGCCGCACCTTATGATAATCGATCGTGATCCGTTGAATCAGGTCAATTGGCTGCGGTTCGCCAAACGCAATGACATTCGGGAGCTTGATCGTTGTTCGGATCAATTCCGACAAGTTCAGCGTTGGTTCAGCAAAACACTGCCCCAACGAACCACGAAAAGGCTGTGTCAGACCGGCAGCATTCTCCAAGCTCAGTTCCCAAGTTCCCCGGTCTGTTTGCGACACCTCTGGCAACCTCTGCAGAAAAGCGGTTCCGATGGTCACTAATAGTAGTTGCGCAACGAGTGGTTCGTTTTGAATTTTTTTGCGGCGCAGATTCAAACCCGAATGGCTCAACTCTTCAATGAATTCAATGTGTCCCTGAACATCAATCGTCACTTGCTGGATAAGACTTTCATCCATCTCCGCCGGGAAGAATTGCAAATAATTGGAAGTCAGCGTCAACTTGGTCAAGGGCGCCTGGCTAAAAAACTCCTCGAAGATAATCATGACCTCCTTTCGTTGTCTGGTCGCCAAACAAGGCTTATCAACTATTCTTAATATAAAATATCGATATTATCCACATCAGGTCAACACGCTGCTTAGCGATTGCCCAACCAGTGTTCGTCGCGGTTTTCACTATGACACCAAATCTCCGCGATCAACCGCCCTTGAGCACGATTTCCGCGGGTCGTTTCAAACAGCCAGCGCGCGCATTAGTTTAACCCTAGCATAGCAGATTTAGCGTCATTTCTATACGCTAAAACAGCAAAATTTTGCCAGGGCGCACCATTTCCGACCTGCTTGACGGCTGGAGCGATATTGAAACGGCGATCAAGTAGATTGAACGAAAACTGGTAGATTGACCGATCGAACTCTGGATTTCAGGATCTCTGCATGTAATCTTCGGTAACAACCCAGTGTGAATCAACACGGATAGCTCCAGAGCAGTAGCCTAGCAATTGTTTGGAACCGCGCGTTGATTTCGAACAATTACGTCGTTAAGCCACAGGGAGCTATGTCGGTGCACACGTTTCAAATAACGGTTCAGCTCGATCACGGCGGAAATTTTCGCCAGGTCAAGCTGAACCGTTACTGGTTGGTTCTCATATTTTGGTAATGGACTAAGTGATTGCGTCAATGATTACCGGCAGAAGTGATTGCGAGCTCCAGTACCGTTAACTGCAGAAAAACAATTTTAAAACCCAACACGTATTAGGAAATATGCTTATCAACAAGCTTCAACCTATTAAAGTAATCCCATAACTCGCTGGCCTTTGAAGAGTTCGCAATCAGTTTGGCCCGATCATCAATAAACTTGAGTTGTGCTTCTATTGTATCAGACGAAAACTCACGAGGAATGAAATGGCGCACCATAAAATCAGGGAAATCTTGAAAAGCGGAAAAATAAGCACTCTGAGAGGCAATCATTCTTACAACATCATCGCAATACTGCTTCATATAATCACGATGCAACTTCTGTGAGCGACGACCATGAACCATTGGGATCAACCAAAAGTTGGCCAAACAATGTCGCCTTTTACCTTCTATTCTTTCTTTCGTTCCTCCGTGGTAGACGCCTGTGTTCATGGTGTCGCCTGCTAGATTCAGATCAACAAGTTTCCCCTTTGCTCCATTCCGATCTGCTGCCACAAGAACTTTTTTGCCAGCAAGAAGCTCACGATAGAGAATCTCGTAAAAGCCGATTGCTAAATCCGACATATCAGAGTCACCTTCACCATAATAAAACTGACCAGAAATGATACCCTTCGCACCACAATCAGCAATCATGTTGCCCTTTTGAACCTCGACCTGCTCTAACAAAATTTGTCGAACTTGCTCACGTTGCAAAGCACTGATCATTACAATCCCTCTCTTTCCTTCCAGCAACATTACCCAATCCTTGTTTGATCAAATTCTGTGACAAACACCCCACGAAGTTTCCAATTGACATACGCTCTCAGGCGCGAAACCCAGCGTCTAATTGTTGAAATAACTCATCTAGCCGCATCCTTTTGTCAGGTTGCGGGGGGAATTGACGGATAATTGTCCGAACTTCAGGTGGCGCCGCGGTGATCGCGCGCTCAATCAGGTCATCGCCAGCGCCTTGCGCCTGACCCGCCAACTCCAGCGCATAGGCCGCATACACGATTGGGCCAAGGACATGCCGCGCTTGGCGCCAACCTTGATCACCACTGCGAAGATCGGTGTGGGTATAGGGAACCGCCGCCAACGCTGAGACCGCTCTGGTCACATATTTCGCTGGTTCAGTAACCTCCTTCCCGATTTTGAAAACCGCCATGGACACTTGACGCAGCGCCTGACCCCGCTTTTCGCCCTGGACATACTTGGTCGTCACGGCCAACGCTTGCCGCGGTCGGGAATCATCAGGATAATTCGCCTCAAAAATAGGCAGCACTTCAGACACAAAAGCAAGTCCCCAAAATGTTGCCACTCTTAATAGTTGCTGATCCGCGCTGGAATTTGTTAGCTGATCCTGATTTGCTGGTGCCATGGTTTGTCTCCTTTCGCGTTATGAAGCGCTTGGGTACTTTTGGCAAGCCGGAGGATACCATTTCCGCAAGCTGCAATCATGGAGAACTGTTCATGCCAATGAAATCGACGTTGACTGTGATATCCGAAGCAGCTTCATTTACCCGAACGCCACTTTCAGTTCCGCAATCAGGTCAAACGGAAACGACTCTGCGCCTCCATCTGGGATCTCCGCCAGTTTTGCGATTATCTTCTGCGCCAGCGCCTGACCGTTCTGACTGTGATCACGATCAGCGTAGGCGAGACCATTCTCCTGGTCATGTCGGAAATGAACCTGGTCATAGATTTCCAGCCTTGAAATAACGGCAGCAACTTCCAATGAATAATCCAATTCATTCGCCTCGCTGCATACTCCATTTCTACTAATGACCTCATCAAGACGGCCTAAAATTGCTGCACGATTCAAGTCTAGCGGGATGTAGACCCGGACATTATCAGCGCTAGTATCCGGTTGTTGAATTTTTTTGATATCGGATTTCGCCTGGGGTTCATTTGACTGATCGAGCAGCCACGGTTCATTGAGATAGATGGCACTGTTGTCGTTTGGCATTGGCGCTGACATAATTTGATGATGAGTCATTGGTTTGCTCCTTTAACTTGATTCTAAATTTTTCTCTATCAAGAACGTATCAATTCTTTTGGCTGCAGTCATTAGCCTATTCAAGTAAAAACGTAGTTGCAAAGCCATGCTTGGACAGAACTTGGTTGTCATTGAATCGTCTCAAGCTGGTTGATCATCAGCCAGACAGGAGAATTGCTGTTATCTTTAGACATTCACTCTTTTCCCTCGCCGTGAATAATAGGCGATAAAAGTTCTTTTTTGTATCACCGATTGTTACATATTGGATATCTCTAACTAGGGTAACATCACCAGCTTTAAGTC
Source organism: Lapidilactobacillus luobeiensis (assembly GCF_024345205.1). Lineage (GTDB taxonomy): Bacteria > Bacillota > Bacilli > Lactobacillales > Lactobacillaceae > Lapidilactobacillus > Lapidilactobacillus luobeiensis. Next base: position 8,844 of record NZ_BROC01000008.1, read on the forward strand.
TCGCATCAATATCCAGATTATATATGTGCTTAGCAACTGGATAGATTGAAAAAATGTTAGTGCTATAAAAATCATTAAGCGTAGAAGCCTTTAAAAGAATATCAATGACATCGGTATTTTTCGGGCAGAGTTCAAAAAACAGTTTGTTTAGCGCATCTTCCTGCAAACGATAGTTCTCTAGGTTTTCCCACTTCGCCAGATATAGCTCAACTTGTTCATTTGATGGATTCGGAACTTCAACATCAAATCTCTTCTTACGGGAATGTTCACGTTTTGAAACCTTTTCCTGTTTTATAGCAGATGGTTCTGTTATTTCATCAGAAGCTAAAAACAAGCGAAATTTCCTAAGGTGAGATGTATAACCACTAATAAGTGATTTTACATTGCCTGTCGAGTTCTCAGAAAGAGCCTTTGTTAATGTAATCCTTGCCTCATTTTCAAAATCACTAGAAGTCACTGTATTCCAGAACAACTCCTTGCTGGCTTTCCTCCAAAGATAAAAGGTATCCGTATATGCTGTGTTGGCCGTTACTTGCGATACATTCTGATTATTCAGGAACTCTCTGTATAAGGCACGTAATTCATCATATGGTAAAGCTTTCATTTTATTAATATCCAAAAAATCAAACCTCCTTCACTCTATGTTCCTTAACCTTTCAAGCCACTTCAAAATGCAACCGCTCTTAAAGAAACTTAATAATGTACCTTCGGAAAAACGATCAGCCCTTATAGCACCCATAATCATTGCAAGAACGCATTTTGCATCCAAGTTCGTAACATCAGCATTTTTTATTGATTCAAAATCCCATTCTAATCCGTTGTCTTTTAGGATATCTTTATAACGGGTCATTTCCATATCCTTATTGTCTTCTTCAAAGCTATAAATATCGTCAATGAATTTATCTACCATTTCGGAATAACTCACAAAAGGCATCTTTATCGGATGCTCTGGTGTTCCATCGTTCTCTTTGTCAACAATCCATTCTCCGATACTATCTGACTGGATTAGAGGTATGTATTTTGTCAAAATATCAAATTTACTCATCCTCAACCTCCTTATTACCAGTCTTTATCTCATTACCATCAGGCAATATAAAAGCCTGTTCAAACTTAATCCCAAGCACATCAGCTATAACTTTTAATTCGTCTAAGGACACCGTTTCACGTTTTAATTTCTTACTAAAATTCTGTGGTGTCTGCCCAACACGTCTAGCCAGTTCTGAAACGCTTATATTCATTTGTTCACATAGCTCTTTAATCATTTCAGCCGTAGTCATAAAGCACCTCCAAGGATACACTAATAACGTTATAAACCATTTGGTTGATAAACACAATAGTTATCAGAATTTTGTTATATTTGTACGAGCACAAATAAACCCACAACTCCTCTATAGTCATGGGCTATTTTCGCTTATGTTTATATTTCCATTTCAATGACTGATTTGAAGGCTATGACGAAGTGGTCTTCATAGACTATGGCATTCTCGACTATTTTCCTCACTAGCCTATCGTGATGTTTTAGGGTTCGAAACTTGTTCTTGCGTATAAACCCAATCAAATTCTTGATTCGTTCATTTTCGCCACTTAGAGAAACCTCTTCCACAAGAAAGGTTTGACGATTTTTGCGTAAATCATCAATTTTATCCGCTACGTGTTCATAGTCTTTTCCTTTATTCACAAGGCTAGTTAATTCATATTGATTTTCTTCAAGTAAGGAAATTTTAAAATTGCGTTTTTCTAAATCACGGTAAGCGATTTCTGTCCCTCAACAGTAATTAATTAGTTTTTTGTTTTTAGTATGTCATTATTTCTCTTCTTCAAAACTGATAACGGTTTTCCCTCTTGAACGACCATTGGCAACTTTGTATAGCGCTTCATTGATTTGATCAAAGGAGTAGACGGCGTCAATAGATGGTTTGATTTGAAGTTCTGTAAATAAATCTGCAATCTCTTGGAGTTGTCGACCATTCGATTCAACAAAAATAAAGTCATAAGTCACACCATATTTATTTGCCAATTTATCAAATTTACGTCCAACAATTCCAAAAAGAATCTGTTTCCATTTTGGTAGATTCATTCGTTTTGCAAAAACACCATTTGGCATACCACGAAGAGAGACAAGCCGACCACCTTTTTTAAGGATGCTCATTTGTTTCTCCGTCTCTAAACCACCGAGTGTATCAAGAACGTAATCAACTTGACGCAACGTTTGGGTATAGTCTTCCGTTTTGTAATCAATAAATCGATCTGCACCAAGTCCTATAACACGCTCTTTATTTGAGCCGTCGCCATTCGTAATGACTGTCAGACCCTTTGCTTTTGCAATCGGAATTGCCATAGCTCCAACACCACCCGTACCACCCGAAATAAAGAGGGTTTTTCCACTTTCAGCCCCCATCAGTTCAAGTGCTTGAGTGATTGTCAGAGCCGTTAGAGGAACAGCCGCTGCTTCGGTATCGGACAAGTAAGATGGAACATAGGCAATCGCTTCACTATCAACACAAACATATTCGGCAAAAGCCCCAATACGATTCAAGGGAAGTCGAGAAAATATACGGTCTCCCTTTTTAAAACCCGAAACCTGATTTCCAACACTTTCAACGGTACCAACAACTTCATTACCCGCAATAATCGGAAGTTTATAAGGTGTAATGAGCTTCACTTCACCACGTGAGATCATGTTGTCAAGAGGATTAACCCCTACTGCTGAAACCTTTATCAAGACATCGTTAGCACTAACCTCTGGTTTTGGCGCATCTGTTAATTTTAGTTTAATATTGCTTTTATTATATTCTGTTAATTGTGCTGTTTTCATATATATATACATCCTCCTTCTCAATCAATATTTTTTTATTTGCATGGCATATAAATACATGTTCGTTCTAGAATTAATAATTTAGATTTTTAGTTAGTCAACGTGCTATTTTGGCTTGTTGGTAAAGAGTAGCGATGACATCTTCCAGCGTCTGACTAGACATCTCCTTTGCAAGATGAATCTCAACTTCCAAGAAAATAAGTTTCAAAGTATTTTCAATATATTTACCTACAGGGCAGCTTTCATTGGGATTTTGATGAATTTGAAAAAGGTTAACGCGATCAATTTCCTGAGTAGCATAGTAAATGTCCAACAGACTAATTTGATTTGGAGCTTTGGTTAGCTTATAGCCACTTTTCCCCTGATATGAGCAAATTAACTCTGATTTCTTTAAAAGTCCAATAACCTTACGAATGTAGCTTGCATTTGTTCCAACACTTATTGCTAGAGCTTGTGAAGTCAGACTTTTCTCACTCTCTGTAATCATAACCAAAATATGAATAGCAACTGAAAATTTAGTATCCATAATAACTCCCTCACTAAACGTATAAGAGGATTTTAAACAATTAATCCTCAAACTTGTATTTGTGCTTGTATCTGTACCCGATACAAGTATATCATTTGAAATAATTTTGTCAATATCAACTGAAGCCCAGTGTGTCAAGAGTTGATTCAATTATTTCAACAAACATGTAATTGGAGCATAGGACATAACCTTATATCACGCTTCAACATCCTTAGATTTAAAAGGGATTCAGCTGTAAATTAGTGCTACTCATCTTCCTCAGTAACATCAATTCCCCCACATAATAGATCGAGAAATATTAGTATGTTTTTATCATTAGAACAAAACCCACAACTGCACTATAAGAGTCATCCAGAAAGCAGGTCTCCAATATGCGTAGGAAGACGACCTTTGAAGAACGAATTGAAGTAGTTGAGTATGTGGTGAAACACAAGCATTCATACACTGAGGCTGCAGAACATTTTCAAGTTTCATATCAGCAAGCACGTTCTTGGGTGCTTAAGGCTAAGAACGGCGGCTATGAAGGCCTCGTTGATAATCGTGGTCATCACAAACCCGAATCAGAACTGACCGATCTTGATAAAGCGAACCTTCGCATTCGTCAACTAGAAGCTGAGCTTAAAGACAAAGAATTGGTGGAACAATTCGTAAAAAAATTTCTGGAACTTCAGCACAAGGGGTGAACAAACAACATCGAGCGGCTTACGTCGCAATCAAAGAGGTCAGTCAAGGCAAGCACGGTGCACTCACCAAGCTATTAGCTGTTGTCGGTGTAAGCCGGCAGGCTTACTACAAAGGCTTAAAACGAAAAGAAACTGCTTGGGAAGCCCGTGATCGTCAACTCAAGGAACGAATCCAATACTGGTTTGACTTCCATCATCAAGGGATCGGTGCCGGGAATCTCTTAGTAAATCTTCAACATGACGAGTCGATCACCTTTGAAGTTACTCATAAAATGGTTCGCCGAGTGATGCGGGAGCTTGGATTGAGATGTCAAATTCGAGTCAAGAAACACAGTCGTCAAAAAGCAAATGAGCAATATATTCAAGACAATGTCTTGAACCAGAATTTCGAAACAGATGCACCAAACAAGGTTTGGTTGTCAGATTCCACTGAATTGAGATTTGGCCCGAACGGTGAATACAAGATTCGGCTAAGTGGTGTTCTTGATCTCTATGGACGTCTTCTCTTGTCACATCATCTCAGCATTACCGAAACCTCAGCTGCGGAGATAGAAGTATTTCAACATGCATTTGATCGTGTCGGAGACGTTCATCCACTGATTCATACAGATCGCGGATCAGCGTATACATCTGGTGCCTTCAACAACTTCCTTGGGCGTCACGACGTGACTCGCAGCATGTCCCGTCCAGGCACACCATACGATAATGCGCCAATAGAACGTTGGTGGAATGAGTTTAAATTGCGTTGGATGGCTCGTCATCCGAGGTCGAAAACCCGAGAAGAACTCGATAGGCTAGTTGAAGAAGGGGTTGAATACTTCAATCACCACAATCGTTCTGCACAAAGAAACGGCCTCACTCCAGATGAATACTGGAATGAAGCCGCTTAGAGACAGACTCAACTTTATATTATTTCATCTGTCAACTTGACAGGGACTAGTGCAATTAAGTGTTTTATATTTTAGTATTCAGTTATATCTATTCCTGCTTTTAATAATCTTTCATATCTCTCGTGTGAGATAAGAACTGCTACAGGCTTTCCATTTTTCAAAATAAATGCCGTTTTATCTTCATCTGATAATCCAGTAATTAATTTTGATGATTGTCCTCTAAGAAAATCTGACATGTTATAGAATTCCATCGGTTCTTTTTGGACTTTGTCTTCTTTATCCATACCTAAATCCACCTTTTCTTTTTATCATAACATTTTACCACTCTTATTTCAACCTTTATATATACTTAAAAAGTAATTACTTTATGAACGCATTTCAAACATTTTATCAGTTCAATCCTATATCCATCTTGTCAACTCACCGTTATTTTGCCAACAATCTTATCAACTCACCAACCCTATATTTAAATTAGTCAATCTACTGAGTAATTCACCACTCTTAGATATCTTCCCACAAAGCAAAAATCCGTGATTATCCTTCCGGCTTATAACCAGACCTCAAATCACGGAAAGCCTTTATTTACTTACCTTTTTACAGTCTTACTTATCCACTCTTGACATCAATACCACCGTCTCAACATGGTTTGTCAGCGGAAACATATCGACTGGCTGAACGGTTTTGGCATTGTAACCGCCATCGACCAACAGGCGCAGGTCGCGGACCAATGTGGCCGGGTTGCAGGAAATGTAGACGATTTTGGCCGGCTTGACTTGGAGCGTCGCTGCGACAAATTCTGGGGAAAGGCCTTTGCGCGGTGGATCGACAAACAGGACGTCCATTTTGACTTGCTGTTCAGCCCAAGTTGGCATCACTTCTTCGGCTTTGCCCACGGTGAATTCCAAATTGGTCAAACCATTGAGTTGAGCGTTGGCTTTGGCGTCCGCCACCGCCTCGGGCACGACTTCGATTTCTTTGACGGTTTTGACCTTTTCCGCCACGGAGATGCCAATGGTACCAATGCCCGAATAGGCGTCAACGACCACATCATCGGGTTGCAAGTCGGCGGCGTCGATTGCGGTTTTGTAAAGTTTCTCAGTCTGATCGTGATTGACTTGGTAGAAGGATTGCGCCGAAATGTGGAACTTGTGGCCTAAAAGTTCGTCCTCGATATAAGGCTGGCCGTGGACCAAACGTTCTTGCGCGCCCAAAATAACATTGGTGGTTTTCGGATTGTAATTGATGATGATGCTGACGACTTCTGGCAAGGCCGCGATGGCTTCGATTAATTCGATCTCATGGGGTAAATGGCGCTGCTTGCTGACCAGCACCACCATTTGTTGCCCCGTCGCCTGCCCCCGCCGCACCATAATGTGGCGGATCACGCCGCTGTGGTACTGTTCGTTATAGGCAGGCACGCCAAACTCGCGTAACAAATCGCGAATTGCCTTGATGGTGGCATCGATTTGCGGCGCCTGGATCAAGAAGTTGCTCAAGGGCAACAAATCATGGGACTTCTGGCGGTAGATCCCCGTTTCCAAAACACCCTTGATCGTTCGCACCGGCACTTGCGCCTTATTGCGATAGCCTATTTGTTGATCCGCGCCGATCGTTGGCGCCACGGTCAACGGCAATTTCACTTTGGCCAACAAGTTGATGACTTGTTGTTGTTTGAATTTCAACTGGGCTGGGTAAGACAGTTGCGCCAAGGGAGCAATGCCCGCCTGCAAATAAACGCGTTCAACCCCTTCGACTCGATCTGGACTGGCCTTTTTGACCGCCAACACGCGAGCGAAGCCATAATGAGCGTTGACTTTGGTGACCAGATAATCAATTTCTTCGCCAGGGAGAGCGTTGGCGATGAACAGGGGATAATCATCGACCTTGATCACGCCCATTGCTTCATAGGTCAAATCAGTTACGGTGCCGGAACCTTTTTCATTCTTGCGAACTGGTGCTTGAATTTTTGCCATGTTTTACCTCATTTTTCTTGAAAAAGTGATGTCTGATCACTTCTAGGGATTTTCTGAATGATTGCTGGTTCAGTTAAAAGTAGGTTGGCCGCAGCTTGCGCTGCGAAATTCGGGGTGAGCTCGCTGTGGGCGTCTCTTTGAGCTTCGCAAAACCCGCGAATCTCAAAGCTGAGCCTTGTCCTAAGCGGCAGAGCCGCCAAGGACAATTTCACGGCGATCTCACCCCGAATTTCTCCGCTCCAGCCGCTCAACGTTATAACAGTCGTTTGAGCACTCACGCCAACTGGCAAGCTATGGCCAATTGATGGAGAGCCACGCAAATGACGGCCGTGGTTAGTGGTCACAAGCTTTAAATTGGTGACACCAGCACAGTCTGTCTGATGAACAAATCTAGTTCTCAGTGAATCAACTGAATCAGTCAGTTTCCAACCAGAATCCGTCTAAATTCGTGAGACAAGGATACTGGCTCTATCCGAAATATACCGACACATTCACTCAAAACAGTTAGTGTTACCGTACCACCAAACAAGTGGAATTATTCGACCACCGCACTTGCAAAAGCACTTCGTCCAATCCTTCGCCTTGATTGCAGGTAACCGCAATTCCGCCTAGCAACCGGCTGGGACTGCGCGGCTCAGTGTTGAAATTGTCCTTGGCGGCTTTGCCGCTTAGGACAAGGCTCGATTTGAAGACAAGCCGCCGGGCTTGCGGATTGGCTTCAAACGATGCCCACCACGTTCCAGTCCGCAACAGCAGTCCCAGCCGGTTGCGCTCACGCGCAACACCCATCAAAACCCGCAATCAAGCACGGCGCAAGGCAACAAAAAGCTTATCGGTGCGCCGAATCCTAACTGACGACCAATAAGCTTGCCTGTTTACTTCGTTGTTGCGGTATCTTCACCGTCAGCCGCGTTCTTTTGCTGATCGATAAATTGTTCCACCGTTGCTGGCGACAGTGCCGTCTTGGGGATCTCATCCACGTTGGCGAACATTTCGATATGCTGGCGCAGGTTAATAAAGGTCATCGGCGCCAAGCCGCCGAATTCGCCATCCAGATTGATTTTCATTTCATCGCCGTGGACGGTTTTAGCGACAACTTTGCGGGTCTTGGTGTAAATGATATTCGGGTTGTTGATGTGACGCCCGCCGTTGAGAACCATGGTCATCAACTTAATGATCTCCGCGGGATTGCCGGTTTTGACCAAGATCATCGCGAAATTCCCGTCATCCAAGGAAGCGTCTGGGGCGATCGATTCCATGCCGCCGACGGAATTGGTCAGTCCCAGCAAGAACATCGAAGCTGGTCCTTCGTAAATGCCATCGTCGTACTCAATGTGCATGTCGATCGGCCGGATCCGCGGCAACATTTCCGCGCCCTTCAGCACGTAGGCCAAATAGCCGAGGACCGATTTGAATTCGGAAGGCACATCATAGGTCAATTCCGTCATGAAACCACCACCGGCGATATTCATGAAATAATTGTCGTTGGCTTTGCCGATGTCCATTTTGATGGTTTGTTTCTTCAAAATGACTTTCGCGGCTTCCACCGGGTCTTCCCGTGGGATCCGCAAAGCCCGTGCGTAGTCATTGGTGGTCCCGGCGGGAATGATCCCCATCTTGGGGCGATGTTTCAACGGCGCGATGCCGTTGACCACTTCGTTGATCGTGCCATCGCCACCAGCCGCTAACACCAGATCAAAGCCATCACGGGCGCAACGCCGCGCTTCTTTAGCCGCGGACATTGGTTCTGGCGTAGTTTGAAACGCGCTAGCTTCGTACCCAGCGCGTTCGAGAACATTAAGGATCTCCCCAACATTGCGGGGCATGGTTTCATGTCCCGACGTGGGGTTATAAATCAAGCGCGCACGCATTCGCATTACGCAACCCTACTTTCTACTATCTTTTGTTCAACTCAGCCATGAGAATCGTGTTGACGACCTTAGGATTGGCCTTGCCATGGGTCTGCTTCATAATCTGACCGACCAAGAAGCCGACTGCCCGATCTTTCCCATTCTGGAAGTCAATGATCGATTGTTCGTTGTCATCGAGAATCGCGGTGATGATCGGGGTCAGAACAGTTGGATCAGACTCTTGAACGAGACCTTTTTCTTTGACCCACGCTTCTGGTTCGGTACCCTTTTGGATCGTCTCTTGGAAGACTTTCTTGGCGATCTTCGAGGAAATCGTGCCATCTTGGATCAACTTGATCATGGTCGCTAAATTAGCCGGTGTCAACTTGGTTTGTTGCAACTCCAATTTATGCGCGTTCATGAAGGCGTTGACTTCACCCATCAACCAGTTCGACGCCAGTTTAGGATCAGCGCCGGCAGCCAAGGTCGCTTCAAAGAAGTCCGACATTTCCTTGGTGTCCGTCAACAGGTTAGCGTCATATTCGGGAATCCCCAATTCGCCGACGTAACGGGCCCGCCGCTTGTCTGGCATTTCCGGGATCTTGGCACCGATTTCTTCGATCCATTCCGGACTGATATCAAATGGCGGAATATCAGGTTCGGGGAAGTAGCGATAATCATCAGAGCCTTCCTTGACCCGCATCAAAATCGTTTCACCAGAAGTTTCATCAAAACGGCGCGTCTCTTGGCGAATTTGACCGCCAGACAGCAGCACTTCGGCTTGCCGTTTTTCTTCGTAGTCCAAACCTTGGCGCACGTAATTGAAGGAGTTCAAGTTCTTCAATTCGGTCTTGGTGCCTAGCTTGTCAGCGCCGATCGGTCGAATCGAAATGTTGGTGTCGACCCGCATCGAGCCTTCCTCCATCTTAACGTCAGACGCGCCGGTGAATTGGATCGTTTGCCGTAACTTCTCCAGATATGCGTAGGCCTCTTCCGGCGAAGCGATATCTGGTTTGGAGACGATCTCGATCAACGGGGTGCCCTGCCGATTCAGATCGACGTAGGAATAACCCGCGTCGCCGTGGGTGTTTTTACCGGCATCTTCTTCCACGTGCATTTCTTCGATCCCGATTTTTTTCTTCTTGCCACCGACTTCGATCTCGATCCAGCCATTGCGGGCCAGCGGTTGTTCGAACTGGGTGATCTGGTAAGCTTTCGGATTATCTGGATAGAAATAGTTCTTCCGATCAAAGTGCGTCTCGGTCGCCACTTCCGCATTCAAAGCCAAGGCCACCATGATGCCTAAGCGATAAGCTTCGCGGTTGACCGTTGGCAGAACCCCAGGAAACCCGAAGTCGATCACATTGGTGTTCATATTCGGTTCCGCGCCATAAGCCACCGGCGAGGGACTGAACATTTTAGTCTTGGTTTTCAACTCCACATGGACTTCCAGCCCAATCGTTGTTTCGAAATTCATTAGGCGTTACCTCCATTTTTAAAAGTCGGCGTTTCCAAATTGTAATGATTGAGTTCTTCAAACGCGGCGGCCGCGCGGAAAATCGTGCTTTCGTCGAAGCGTTTGGCGATCATCTGCATGCCCACGGGCAAGCCCTCAGCATTGAAGCCGGCAGGGACTGACGCGGCAGGGACCCCAGCCATATTGGCGGAAATGGTCAAAATATCTTTCATATACAGTGTGATCGGATCATCATCATTAACACCGATCTTAAAGGCGGTATCTGGCGCGGTCGGCCCAATGATCAGGTCGTGGGTCGCCAGGATCTTTTCAAAGTCTTGTTTGATCAAGGTCCGGACCGCCGCGGCCTTATTGAAGTAAGCATCATAATAACCAGAAGACAAGGCGAAGGTGCCCAGCATGATCCGGCGTTTAACTTCAGGCCCAAAGCCCTCAGAACGACTGCGAACGTAAACGTCTTCCAAATTCTTCACGTCAGCGGCGCGGAAGCCATAACGGATCCCGTCGAAACGTTGCAAGTTAGAGGACGCTTCACTGGAAGCCAAGACATAATAAGCCGGTACCGCGTATTTCGTATGCGGCAATTGGACGTGATCAATGATCGCGCCTTGGTCGGCTAATTGTTGCAGGCCTTTTTCAACTTGGGCCTTAACATCTTCAGCGATTCCTTCGCCAAAGAATTCGTCAGGAACAGCGATTTTCAAGCCTTTGATGCCTTGGCCGATCGCCGCGGTGAAATCAGGCACTGCTTGTTCGGAACTAGTGCTGTCTTTCGGATCGTGACCACTGATCGCGCCTAACAGCACTGCAGCGTCTTGCGCCCGGCGGGTAAAGACGCCGATCTGGTCGAAACTGGAACCAAAGGCAATCAAGCCCCAACGGGAAACACGCCCGTAAGTTGGTTTGATCCCGAAAATACCATTGTAAGCGGCTGGCTGGCGAATCGAACCACCAGTATCACTACCTAAGGCCGCGAAGACCTCACCAGCGGCGACAGCGGCGGCGGAACCGCCTGAAGAGCCTCCAGGAACCCGTTCGAGATCCCAAGGGTTATGAGTCACGCCGAAATGAGACGTTTCGGTGGAAGAACCCATGGCAAATTCATCCATGTTGGTTTTCCCCAGATTGATCGTGCCGGCGGCGTCTAGTTTCTCAACCACGGTGGCGTCATAAACCGGATTGAAGTTATCCAAAATATGGCTCGCCGCCGTTGTGCGGATGCCGTTGGTGACGATATTGTCTTTGTAAGCGATTGGGATCCCCGCCAACAGGTCGTCAGGATCGATTCCTTTCGCGTCCAGCTCGGCTGCCCGCGCCAAAGCCTTCTTCTGGTTAATCGTAATGAAGGCGTTCAACGCTGGTTGCTGCGCGTTGATTTTCGCCAGCGCCGCTTCGGTCAAAGCGACGGCGGTAACCTTCTTGTCGACCAAAAGCTGATGCAACGTTTGCAGGTCGTAGCTTAAATAATCGGAATTACTCATGCGTCAGCTTCCCCCTTATCAATGATCGTTGGTACTTTGATCAGCCCATCTTTACTTTCTGGTACGTTTTGTAACAATTGGTCTCGCGTCGGTCCGTCAGTCACCGGCACGTCTGCCCGAAAGACATTGCGCTCGTCGCTGACCTGAGTTGTTGGCGTTACCCCATCTGTTGGCACTTCTGCCAATTCATTTTCCATCGCGATGATCTGGTCCAACTGATGCGTAAATTGTTCCAACTCCGCATCGCTGAAAGATAACCGTGCAAGTTTTGCCACGTGAGCAACTTGATCCTTTGATATCATTGCTAAACGTCCTCCATTCGTTTATCAGTCAAAACTAATTCTATCATTTAACGCCCAACTTACAAACTAATAGCTGCTAAAAACATGGGTGTAGAAATCTTTATCGCCACTTTCTCGACTGAGGAAGGATTGGATGCCCTCCACCGAAGAGATCGTGATCTCGATCGGGATATTGGCTGGCAAATAGCGCTTGGCCGCGGTATCCACGTATTGGGTGAAGCTTTGGATCTCGTTGACCCCGAAGAATTGGGTGCTGATCTTGATCTTCATTCCTTGTAAAGTTCCGTTCTCATAGTGCGTTTGGGCAGTGACCCCGCTTAAATTCGGGAAGAAGGATTGGATCTTCGTTTTGAAATTACTAAAAGAATCGGCATCGCCGTCATTGATTGCTTTCTGATTATTGACCACTGGCAAAACGCCATTCTCCTGATTCAGGGTCTTCCATTCAGAGATCGTCGTGCCTGATTTACTGACCGCAGTGGCAAAATAAGTCCCGCCAACCAAGCTATCATTAGCTGCCTGCTTGTACAAACCAAAAACGATCGTCGCGTTGGCTAATTCTTTCTTTTTTCGCAAACGGGCTAGGATCTTGGTCGCCATTTCTTTGCCCTGTTTCTCCCGTTCTGCTTGACTGATCGTGGTCTTGAAAGTCGCGCCATATTGAACCTTTTGGTAATAATCGATCTCGTTGAGGCCCAGACCGATCGTCACACCGGCGATCTTGTAACTGGTGCTGGTCCGCTCCAGAAAATCCTGCTCGAGGATCTCTTGCAGATAGATGGGGGCTCGTTTATCCGGTTCTGTCGAGCCATTATCCTTAGGATTCAAGCCCTCTTCATTGGTGCTAGATTCACGTTTCAACCAACTATTTGCCGTACTCCGGGAAATATACTGACCTTCCTGAAACGCGTATTTTTCTGGAGAAAAGGTACCTTTACTGATCGTGGTCAAACCTGATTCAAAACTCGCCAGATTGAACGCGTTTGAATTTTGATCAACGGTCAAACCGCGTGAGGTACTGACTTTATACTTGCCATCAGTGAGTAAGGCGCTATATTGCGTGCCATCGGTATTCCCTGTGATTTGATAGGAGGCCGATTTATTACTGGTTGACGTACTGGTATCGCTGCCGCTAAGGTCCGCGTTCTGCAAATTACCACAAGCCGCCAATGCCACTGAGCCAACTAAACTGAGCAGTCCTAGAAAAAAACGTTTTGCGGAAAACTTCATTATTTCACCTCGTTCAAATATTGCTGCGCCGCATCTTCAGTCAAAACGGGCACTTGGAGCTGTTGCGCTTTGGTCAACTTGCTGCCTGCATCGGCGCCAGCGATCAGATAATCGGTCTTCGCGGAAACTGAACCGACGACTTGCGCGCCGAGATCACTTAATTTCTGGGTCAGCTCACTACGAGTATAGTGAACCAATTTTCCTGTTAAGACAACCTTTTTATTTTTAAAGAAGTTATCTTGCGCCTCGGTCAAGCGACCAAGATAATTCAGGTTGACCCCCGCCGCCGTCAGTTCACGAATCAATTCCTGCACTTGATCATTGGCAAAATAGGCCGTCAAGCTATCCCCGATCGTTTGCCCGATCGTTTTGATCGCCACCACTTCAGCGGGATCCGCCTGCATCAAAGCGGGGATCGAGCCAAAATGAGCCAACAATAACGTTGCGGCTTTTGCACCAACATTGCGAATGCCCAGCCCGAACAATAATTTATCTGCCGAATTTTGCTTTGAACGTTGGATCGCGGCTAGAAGATTATTGATCGATTTCTCCTTGAATTTATCCAACTGGGCCAATTCAGTCGCAGTCAAGCGGTAAAGATCCGCCACATCTTTGATCAAATGGCGGTCATAAAGTTGGGCGATCACTTTTGGCCCTAACCCGGAAATATCCATGGCGTTGCGCGAGGCAAAATGGGTCAAGCCCTCTTTGACCTGCGCCGGACACATGGGATTGACACAACGTAACGCGACTTCATCGGCTAAATGGATCAATTTTGAACCGCAGGACGGACAAGTCGTCGGCACAAGATAAGGTTCCGCGGTTGCTGGGCGCTTACTCAAAACAACTTGGGAAACTTCCGGAATGATATCACCAGCCTTGTGGATCAAGACCGTATCACCGATCCGTACGTCCTTTTCGCGTAACATATCGACGTTATGCAAGGTCGCGCGGGCAACCGTGGTCCCCGCTAACGTGACTGGATCCATTACCGCAGTCGGTGTGACTACCCCCGTGCGGCCAACGGTCCACTCGATTGCCTGCAAGATCGTCTGCGCTTCTTCAGGAGGAAACTTGTAGGCGATCTCCCAACGCGGTACTTTGACAGTATTGCCTAACTCAGCCTGTAACGCTAGTTGATTGATTTTTAGCACAACGCCGTCGATCCCATAAGGCAACTCATCTCGCTGGCTTTGATATTTTTCAATAAAAGCGTGGATCTGCGTTAACTCGCGGGCAACGATCGCTTCGGGATTAACGTGAAATCCCCATTGGCGCAACTGTTTCAGCGCATCAGCCTGAGTACTGATACCGTAGCGTTGCGCGTCGACGATAGTGTAAATGAAAGTATCGAGCTGCCGCTTAGCTGTGGTCGCGGTGTCCAATTGCCGCAGGCTTCCTGCCGCCGCGTTACGAGGATTGGCGAAAACCGCTTCACCGTTACGATCTCGTTCTGCGTTGAGCGCCTCAAAGGATCGCTTGGGCATGTAACATTCGCCGCGCACTTCCAAATCTATTGGCTCCGCGAGTTCTTGGGGGATCGACTTGATCGTCCGCAAATTTGCGGTCACATCTTCGCCAACCGCGCCATCGCCACGAGTCGAGCCTAAAACCAATTTGCCAGCCTGATAACGCAATGAAATCGCCAAACCGTCGATCTTCAATTCCACGTTATACTCAGTGGGGCGCGTGATCGCCTTGGTCATGCGCTCATCAAACTGCGCCAATTCACCAAAAGAGAAAACATCTCCCATTGAAAGCATCGGTTCTTGATGGGTCACTTTACTGAAACCAGCTAAAACCGTGCCACCTACTTGTTGAGTTGGTGAATCAGAAGTGATCAACGTGGGAAAGGCCGCTTCTAATTGTTGCAATTGCTGATAAAGATCGTCATAGACCGCATCTTCAACTAAAGGCGCGTCCTTGGTGTAATAAGCTTGCGCATATTGGCGTACTTGTTGACGCAATTGAGCGACAACACTGGTCGCTTCGGCTAACGTGTATGCTGTGATTGCTTTTGGTAAAGGCATGATTGACCTCCTTAACTGCTACTAACGTTATCAGGATCAGGTTGAATGCATCTTGGGACCAGGCCTTGAATACCCAGTCAGGTTGCACTTGAAACTTATGATCGAGCCACTTTCTTGATCGGTGCGAAAACAGCCATCAAATTCTTGATGCCGATCTCCGGAAAAGCGATGGCTAACTCAACATCATCACCTTGACCCTCGACCTGAACGACGGTGCCAACACCCCACTTGCGATGTTCGGCCTTGTCTCCGACTTGCCAGCCGACCTGCTCCGCGCCGATCGCGCCGGCCGCCGCCTTAGCAGTCTTTGCCGGCGAATAACTCGGGGTCAAAGCGCGCGCCTGTCTTTGTTGAGCTCGCCGTGTGGCCCCACTATTTGCGGATGTGCTACCAGCGCCTCGTCCCCGATCAAAGGGAAATGCGCCTTGCGAACTAGCGCTAGTCAACGCGTGATTTTCTTCAATGACCACATCCGGATCGATCTCACCTAGAAAACGCGATGGTGGATTGCTCTGGGTACGCCCGTAAAGCATTCGCGCGTATGCGTTGGTCAAATATAACTGCTGCTGGGCCCGCGTGATCCCCACATAAGCCAGCCGCCGCTCTTCCTCTAACGCATCATCGTCCAGCAGAGCCCGAGACAGTGGGAAAATCCCCTCTTCTAGACCGATCAGAAAGACTACTGGAAATTCCAGACCTTTAGCGGCATGTAGCGTCATCAAAGTGACTTGTTTGATATCTTCTTCCAGATCATCTTGATCAGAAGTCAACGCCAGACCAGCGATGAAGTCAGTCAGCGGCTCACTTTCGTCAGTTTCTGGTTGATAACTATCATCAAATTGTTGGGTGACCGTTAAAAATTCCGCCAAGTTTTCCAAACGCGTCTCCGCTTCGACCGTCTTTTGTGCTTCCAAGTTGCTTTGGTAGCCACTTTTATCCAATAATTGCTTGGTCAATGCGGTCATCGACAAAATCGAACGCTGCTCACGGAGATCATAGATCAACTGGGCAAAATCTAGGAGACTGGTCCGTGCTCGGGCCGGTAAATTAGCCAGATCTACATTCCGTGCCGCTTCCAATAATGACCAATCATGTTCATCGGCGAATTCTTGCAATTTACCGATCGAACCAGCGCCTAACCCGCGCTTGGGCTCATTGACGACCCGATTGAAACTCAATGAATCGGCCGGGTTGGCTACTAACCGCAAATAAGCAAGGACATCTTTGATTTCTTTACGATCATAGAATTTATGCGCGCCCACTAATTTATAGGGCATGTTCGCCTGCATCAAGACTTCTTCCAGCACCCGCGATTGCGCGTTGGTCCGATATAAAATCGCAAAGTCACCATAGGACCGCCGATCTTGCGTCAGACCATCACGGATCTGACTGACCACAAAATTCGCTTCATCACGTTCGCTTTGCGCGCGATAATACACCAGTTTCGCGCCAGTGGGATTATCCGTCCAAAGCTTTTTCGGCTTACGATAATTATTGTGAGCGATCACAGCATTGGCCGCATCCAAAATGTTTTTGGTTGAACGATAATTCTGTTCCAATAAAATACTTTGCGCGTCTGGATAATCTTTCTCAAAGTTCATGATATTATCCATATTGGCGCCCCGCCAGCCATAAATACTCTGATCGGCATCCCCAACAACGCAAACATTATGATAACCTGCGCCCAGCAAACGCACGAGTTGATATTGTGCCTCATTGGTATCCTGATACTCATCGACATGGATATAGCGATAACGCCGCTGATAATAACCCAAAGTCTCCGCGTCTTTTTGAAAAAGAAGGATCGTCTCCATGATCAAATCATCAAAATCAAAGGACTGATTTCGTTTCATTTCCCGTTGATAGATCGTATAGACCTGACTGACGATCTGCTCGAATCCTTGACCAGCAGCCGCCGCAAACATTTTTGGCGTTTGTAATTCATTTTTGGCCTGACTGATCGCACCAAGGATCGCCTTGGGATCATAACGTTTAGGATCCAAATTCAGTTGCTTCAAGATCCGTTTGACTAAAGTCAATTGCTCCGCCGGATCCGCGATCGAAAAAGAACTGCTATAATCGATTTTTTTCGCTTCCCGCCGCAAGATCCGCAAACACAACGCATGAAAAGTCGCGACCATGACTTCAGCAGCGTCAGCGCCAAGTAACCGCTCGACCCGCTCGCGCATTTCCCGCGCCGCCTTATTGGTAAACGTGATCGCCAAGATCTGCCAAGGCATCACGTTCTTCTCCTGAATCAAATAAGCGATCCGATGCGTCAGCACCCGCGTCTTCCCAGAGCCCGCTCCAGCCATGATCAATAACGGCCCCTCAGTTGTCCGTACCGCCTCTTCCTGCTTATCATTCAAACCTGCCAATAATTTACTCGCGACCATGTTGCCGTCCTTTCCCGAAACCCATTACTTTGTTGATATCCAGACTACTATTATAACAAAAAAATCCGTTGAGAATGTTAAAATTCCGTGAGGCTTTCATTCCACCAATTCACGAACCAAACAGAAAACTCGCAACCACGCTAAAAACGGGTCACGAGTTAAGATTTAAAGAGTGTTCACCGACCTGGGCAGCTTCTGAGCATTAACCTAGCTCTTATTTTGGAAGCGTTCCTTGCTTCCAGAATAAGAGCGTAGCTAAGCGGAAGAAGCTAGGTCGGTGAACACGTTTAGAATACAAACCGACCTGGTCAGCTTCTGAGCATTAATCAAGCAATCGTTAAAATTGTTACCGTTGTTGCGGTCGGTGATTTCTCTACGGCAAAGTATACCGTTCTAATGTTGGCCGTGGGCTGTGTTTGGGCAGGTATACTGTTTCAATTTTGGCCGCGGGCTGCGTTGCGTGTGGCGGGTGAGCTCGCTGTGGGCGTCACTTTGAGCCTTTCGGAAGTGCACCGAAAATCTCAAAGCTGAGCCTTATTCTAAGCGGCAAAGCCGCTAAGAATAACGACACGGCGA
>NZ_BROC01000009.1 GCF_024345205.1 Lapidilactobacillus luobeiensis
GAACACAGAAGTTAAGCTTCTTAGCGCCGAAAGTAGTTGGTGGGAGACTGCCTGCGAGGATAGGGCGTTGCCACGCTAAATAAAACCGAGATTAATTTCTCGGTTTTTTTGTATATAAAAAGGAAAATTTGTGTACCAAAAAGAAAAGCAATCCGGATCAAAGAAGCAACCAATTTAAAATGAAATCAATAGTATTTATGAATCTAGGCACTGTTCATTTGATAAGTGCTTTGGGAGGCTGATTTTTGAAACGTGCGTCATGCAACTGACTTCTGTGCTTAACTACGCTAGACTTCCGGAGGCAAAGACCTGCCTCCAAAATCCTAGCTAGGTTAATGCTAGAAGTCAACGCATTGCGTACTACACTCTGATTTTTGAAATGTACTGCGTGCCCGAGCTTCCTGTGCTTGGCTACACAATTGTTCCAGAAGCAAAGTGCAGCTTCCAAAATAATTGCTAGGTCAATGCTCAGAAGCTAATCTAGGTCGTTCCGCACTCTGGCTTAAACGTGTTCCGCGCAACTGACTTTTCCGCTTAACTACGCTAGGCTTCCGGAGACGAGGACCAGCCTCCAAAAGCCTAGCTAGGTTAATGCTCAAAGTCAAACCGTTGCGCTCCGCACTTTTTGAATAAAGCGGTTGTAATCGTGGGGAACGCTGGGTATGATAAAATAAGTAGCGACTGAGAACTGGTCGTAATGAATGAAGGAAAGGTGGCCTTTCCGTGGAAAAAGCCCAATTGCCCATCTCTGCTTATAAAATGGATCTCTTGATCGACACGTGTTTGATGGCCGGTCGCGTGATGATCGAAAGTGGTTCTGAAATGTATCGCGTCGAAGATACGATCACACGGATTGCAACTAATGCCGGTGTCCCAAATAGTGTTGTTTATACGACTCCGACTGGCCTTTTCTTTGGCGTCAAGGGACAGCCGGTCTCTGAATTCCGCCAGATCAATCAACGCACGATCAATTTGGAAAAGGTCCAGCGGGTCAACACGATGTCGCGGAAGTTCGCTGATCATGAGGTCACCTTGTGGCAGCTGCATACGGCGCTGGAAGATATCGATCAAAATACGACCTTTTTCCCACTGTGGTTGCAGGTAGTGGGGGCGATGGTCGTCAGCGCGATGTTTATGGTCTTATTTTCCGGACAGTATGATTGGGTCGATTTCGCGATCTGTGGTGTGATCGGTGGCGGCGGTTATCTGATCAATTATTATCTTAGCCTTTGGACTAAAGTAAAATTCCTTGGCGAATTCTTGGCTGCTTTTGTGATCGGGGTCTTGGCTTATGGCGCCGTCCATTTTGGTCTGGGACAAAATATCAATAATATTTTGATCGGCGCGATGATGCCCTTAGTGCCAGGCGTCCCCTTGACTAATTCTTTAAGAGATCTTTTTGCTGGGCATTTGTTGACAGGTACGGTTCGCGCTGTCGAGGCCTTTCTCACGGCTTGCGCAATTGGGACGGGCATCGGGTTGATGTTCCGTTTCTTCATGTAGGGGGTGTGCCCAATGCCTTTATGGTTGATTTTCTTGATCCAAGCCGCTTTCAGTTACTTGGGGACAGCCGCCTTTGCGATTTGCGTCAACAATCCGCGTCGTGCCCTCAACGCTTGCGGATTATGTGGCATGATCGGTTGGTTAGCCTACTGGACCGTTTTTCAGCTGGGAGCTGGACGGATGATCGCCAATGTAACGGGTTCGCTAGTCTTGGGGATCATGAGTTTAGTGTTTGCTCGGCGGAAAAAAATGCCAGCGATCTTATTCAATATTCCCGGGATCGTTCCTTTGGTGCCTGGAGTGACTGCCTATCAAGCCGTCTATGAGATGGTTCTGGGCAGCGTTGATCAAGCAATCGTCTACACGTTCAGAGTGGCAATGGTCGCTGGCGCGATCGCGATCGGATTTATGCTGACGTCGCTATTTTCGGAGATCTGGTCGCGGCTACGTCACCGCCGGGCGCAACAACAGGCGCTGACCAAAACGCCGCCAAAGGATCAGTGATCGTCGCTTACGCCGAATTTTCTAAAAGGTTTGAGTCTGGTCCAGTAACTATTAAATTGGTATCACTGAACGAGTCCATGCTAGAATCCGATCCACTACGAACCAGCACAATGCATTGTTCACCATCAAGCTACCACAGCAGGTTATGGCGATTTGATTGTTAGAGCTAGCTGACTGCCGAGGTAAATGAGTTTCCCAAGGCGACTTGACACAGCCGGGAGACTACGGAAAGTCTGTCCATTATTTCGTGTTTGTGGTAAAATAAAGTCATGCGATGAGTCGAGCGCCCATTTTCTGGGCAAACGATCGTGGCGTGACTTCCATCTGCTTCGCATCAGGTGGCTCGCCGGATTGCGAGTGTCACGTTCAAAGGACGTTGTGGAGCGGACTTTGATTGGCAAATGATCGGTCAACGATCAGCAGTCACCACATGAGATGATTCTCTTTTTAGAGGGTCATCTTTTTTTATATAAAAAATAAGGATAATGGCTAGAATAGAAAACCGGTTCAACTCACCCAAATATTTTTGAGAGCGTTTTCGATAAAGTACGCTTATTGGCGACGAGCATGATAGAATATAAGTAAGTGAATGGGAGTGATGGAATGTTTCATAATGTTGATCTGAAAAGTCTGAGCGAATTGGAATTGGCGGTCTACAACTACATCATCAGTCATCCAAAGAGTATCCAAACGCTAACCATCCGCGAATTGGCGCAGAAGGCGGCAGTCTCGACAGGGACGATCAGTCGGTTTTGTCAGAAGCTGAATTTAAACGGTTTTTCGGAGCTAAAGTACGTGGTGCGCGATGAACTGAGTGATGAACAACATGTTTATCCTAGTTATGACATCAATACCCCTTTGACCGATTTCTTCACTAAGGTCTCGCGGGATGAATTTGAGATCAAATTAAATGAGTGGGTCGCCTTGATCTTGGCGGCCAAGACAACTGTTTTTATGGGCATTGGCAGCAGTGGCGCTTTGGCTAATTATGGCGCGCGCTTTCTGACAAATGCTGGTGGTTTAGCATTTGCTCTAACAGACCCGTTTCAACAAGGTTTTCGGCGGCAATATGACTTAAGCGATGTTGCGGTAGTTTGTCTCTCTGTTTCTGGTGAAACTGAGCAGGTCTTGAAACAGGTCACCAATCTCAAGGCACATGGTGCGAAGATCATCGCGGTCACCAATCATGGACATTCTCCGTTGGCTTCATTGGCCGATTTGGTGATCTCCTATTACATGCCGGATCAAAATACAGGGGATCATGTTAATTTGACTACTCAAGTACCGGTGGTCTATCTCCTGGAAACATTGACCAAACGCTTTGTACAGGCGACTCGTAGCGATGAAGCGTAACAGATTACAGAAGCGAAACATGTTTTTTTTGCCAAACATGTTCCAAAATTTGAAAATCGCTTTTCTTTTCCAAAATTCAGGTTTATAATACAAACTTGTAAGCGCTTATAAAAACGATTTTATTTAATCCGATCGGAGTTGAACCTTCAACTAGTACGTTAGTAGATTCAGAATGATTTTTTATCGTTGTTCTTATGTAATGAGATACTAGTCTGATAATAGATATGGCTAAAATAACTATCAAAGACGTTGCTAGAGAAGCGGGGGTCTCCATTTCAACTGTCTCCAATACTCTAAATAACGTTGATGTCGTTAGAGAAAAAACGCGTGCGAAAGTGATCGCGGCTGCAAAAAAATTGGATTACACGCCTAACTTGTTGGGAAAACGCTTGAAAAAGGGTTCTAGCAAGACGATTGGTTTGTTCACGAATAGTGTAAAAGGACCTTACTTTGCCCTATTGATCGATACTTTAGCGGATTATAGCGAGAAACTGGGCTATAATACAAACGTTTTTATTTCGGGCGATCATGACCAAGTGATCAACAATATTCGCGGTAATATCGTTGACGGCGCGCTGATCTTCAATGGTACTGTGCTTCAGGAAGACTTGGCGGTACTGGATAGCGAGAGCATTCCTTCGGTCTTTTTAGACCGGCGGATCGCAGGGAAATATCTAACGAGTGTGACGTTTGATTCACGTCAGGCAGGTTATCGGGTCGCTGATTATCTCTATCAGATCGGTCATCGTGATTTTGCCTATATCTATGGTTTTGCTGGTGTTTATGATAGTGAGCAGCGGTTGTACGGGATCCAAGAAGCTTTGGCGCAACATCACATCAGGATCGCAGCGGCGGATCTGATCGAAGGTAAGTTTGAAGAAGACGCGTCTTTTCAAGCGGTGAGCGAGTATATCGCCACGCATTTACGTCAGCAACAAGCATTACCAACTGCGTTTATCGCCGGTAATGATAATAGTGCGATCGGCGCGATCAAAGCTTTCAAGCAGTTTGGTATCAAAGTACCTGCTGATGTCAGTGTTACCGGGTTTGACGACATCTATGTGTCTCAATATTTCGATCCACCATTAACAACGATCAATAATCCAGTGGAAGAACAAGCTTTTCGTTCTTTGAAGACACTGAACCAACTGATGCTTGGTGAGAATGTGAGTATTCCCAGTGCGGAACTCAGCGGTCGCTTAGTGATCCGCGAATCGACGAAACAACTAGATTGATCAAGGCTCTTTATTTTTTAAAAAAATAAAAACGTTTTTATTTTTGCTTTGGAGGAGGAATAAAATGCTTGAGGAACAGATACAGCATGAGCGGCGGCCAAATAAGTTCGTTAATTGGTGTCGCGAGTGGATTCATCAGTGGCAGCTACAAAGCATGGTGATTCCCGGTATCATTTTTATGGTCATCTTTAATTTCATTCCGATTTATGGATTGACCTTGGCCTTTAAGAGTTATTCAGTGACGAGTACGATGGCCGACGCGCCATGGGTCCAATTTCAAAATTTTAAGACGATCATTTCAGATAAGTATTTTTGGCAGTCGGTCCAAAATACGGTCGGCATCAGTGCCATCAAATTGATCATTGAATTCTTCTTACCGATCATTCTGGCGATCCTGATTTTTGAATTAAAATGGACACCTTTTAAAAAGGTCGTTCAAACCATTACTTATTTGCCCCACTTCCTTTCCTGGATCATCTTGGGTGGGATGTTGATTACTTGGTTATCTTCCAATGGGATGATGAATCAAGTCTTGAACGCGTTAGGCATTTCGGTGCACACCAATTACATGTTAGACGGTAATAAATATTGGTGGATCGCGTCACTGTCTGATGTTTGGAAGGAAGCCGGCTGGGGCACGATCTTATACCTAGCGACAATGTCAAAAATCGATCCGACCTATTATGAGGCCGCAGAGATGGATGGCGCTTCGAAATTGCGCCAGATCTGGAGTATCACGATCCCTGAAATGACCAATATCATCTCATTGAATCTGATCTTGTCAGTTTCCGGTCTGTTCAATTCAAACTTGGATCAAACTTTGGTTTTAATGAACTCACAAAACCAACCGAAAGCTGAAGTCATCAATTCATACGTTTATCGAGTCGGTTTGACGCAAGGCGATTTCTCTTACGCCACTGCCGTTGGTTTGGGCGTTTCGATCATTTCTGTTATTTTATTGATCGTGACTAACCAGATCACCAAGAAACTCAATGATAATCAATCCGTATTATAGCGAGAGGAGGCCATTTCATGGATGTAAAAGTAGCAAAACCTGTTAGTCGTAAAGTTAAGAAAACCAAAGGCGACCGAGTTTTTGATGTCATCAATGTGGTCATCATGACGCTGTTCTCGCTGATCATCATTTTGCCGATGTGGAACATCGTGATTTCCTCGTTCGCGGCAAAAAATTCCGGCAATTTTATTTTCTGGCCTAATAAATTATCGATGGCCAATTATATTCGCGTTTTTAGTGATAATAGTTTGTGGAACGCCATGTTTATCTCGGTGGCTAAAACTTTAGTCGGGGTGCTCTTGCACTTGATGCTTTGCTCGATCGTGGCCTATGCCTTAAGTAAACGCAATTTGCGTGGCCGGGGTTTGTACGCGTCAATGGGGATCATTACGATGTTCTTCTCCGGTGGGATGATCCCGACCTACTTACTGATCAAATCTTTAGGTTTACTCAATACGTTTTGGGTCTACATTATTCCGTCAATGTTCAGCTATTACGATATCGTGATTTTAATGAATTTCTTCCGTGATATCCCTGATTCGTTGGAAGAGTCCGCTAAGATCGACGGGGCGAATGATTGGTTAGTCTTCTTCAAGATCATTTTGCCATTATCGAAGCCGGCCATGGCGACGATCGGATTGTTCCACGGTGTTTGGCAATGGAATGATTTCATGACCGCCAAATTATATGTGACCAATGAGGCGCTTTATCCATTACAAATGCGATTGTACGATATCATCGTGCAATCACAAGCGGCGGCAACTGCTGGGTTGAATGCCCAAGTTACGATTGCAACGACATCGAAGGGGGTGCAGCTAGCGACGATCGTCGTGACGATGTTACCGATTTTGGTTCTTTATCCATTTTTACAGAAGTATTTTGTTACGGGTACAATGCTTGGAGCTGTTAAAGAATAATAAGGAGTAAGGAGATCTTCATTATGAAAAAACGGGCTTGGAAAATTTTAGCAACATCTTTATTAGCAGTATCAACAGCAGTGGTGCTAGGGGCTTGCGGTTCTGGAAGCAAGAAGAGTTCGTCAGGTAGCAACGATAACTTGCCTGATTCCCCCTATAAAGTCAGCAAAGAGACGCCAGCGTGGAAGAGTGATGACCGCAAAAACAACACTTTGACTTGGTATGTCAACGCTGATTGGTGGAACAAGGAATATGGTAAGGACTATATCACCAAGACGATCAAGAAAGACCTTAACTTGAATATCAAGTTTATTACCGGTGATGATACGAAGTTGAACACTTATTTCGCCAGTGGTGATATGCCTGACATCGTGACGATCGGCGATCCGAACTCAAAAGTTGCCCGGACAGCTAAGCAATGGGCTTATCCGTTACAAGATCTGGCGACTAAATATGACCCATATTTCTATAAAGTTGCTCGGAAGGATACTTTGAACTGGTATAAACTTGATGGCAAGTCTTATGGCTATCCAAACTACTCCAACACGGCAGCGGATTACAAGAGTGGCAATATTTTACCACGGGACGCGTTTATCATTCGTAAAGACGTGTTAGACGCTATCGGTGATCAGGACTTTACGACACCAGAAGGTTTTATCAAAGGGATGCAAGCAATCAAAACTAAATTCCCTAAATTAACGCCATTTGGCTTTAATGATTTCAGTGGTGGCAATAGTTCTTTGGAAAACGTCGTCCAAGATATGTTAGGCGTGCCGATCACTACCAAGGCCAACAAGTATTATGACCGTGACCTTGACTCTGATTACTTGACTTGGTTGAATGCTTTCCGTGAAGTCCACAGCGATGGTAATATCAGCGATGATAGCTTCACTGATGACTCAGACGCCTTTAACGAGAAGGTCTCCAATGGTCAATACGCAACGATCATGATGGGCTCTGATGTTAACCATGGTACCAACTTACAAGATTTTGCTTCCAAGAATCCTAATAGCAAATATGTCGCGATCAATGGGATCCAAAGCACTAAAGGCAATGAACCAACCTTGTCACAAGCAGGGATCTCTGGCTGGTTGATCAGCTATATCTCTAATAAAACCAAGAATCCAGCTAAAGCGATCCAATTGTTCGAATATTTGTTGAGCGACAAAGGTCAAATGTTAGTTAGCTTCGGTGAAAAAGGCAAGATGTATACTCAGGCTAGCAATGGTCAAGTTACTTGGACGAAATTTGCGAACAATGTTCAATTGAACGAGCCAACTAAATGGCAAAAAGATTATCGGATCGGTGAATTCATTCTCTTTGGTCATGACCGTTACAAGGCTTTGAATAAGAGTTCTTATGTTGAAGCAGTTTGGCAAATGCAGGATTGGGGCAAGAAGTATCTCAAGCCACAATTCAAGATCGAAAACATCGCGCCAGATCCAAGTACGCAAGAATCACGGGCGTTGAGCGCAGTTCAAACAAACTGGAGCACCACGATGGTCAGTTTGATCCGGTCTAAGGACAAAGCCGAATTTGACGCGAATGTTGCGAAATACAAGAAATTCCAAAAAGATAATAATATCTCAGGCATCAACAAGATCCGTAATGAGAAGATCCAAGAAAATATCAAGAAGTTGAATGAGTAAAATCAACGTGACGTGGCGCCGATAGTATGACGTTCGGTGGCTACGTGGCTGATCAGACGCTGAGCACGTGAGCGCTGAATGTTCATGGTAATGGTGCAGGACTGGGACAGATCACGATTTTGGTCCCAGTCCTGTTTTCGTTAAAGTCATCTTGGTCGAGAGCCAACGAGCTGGTTGATAGATCGCCAGCTTAGCGGTTTCTGTTGCCGCGATCAGCACGAGGATCATCAGAAAATGGAGTGGATGAAAGATTATGAAAAAATTTATGGCTTTTGATACGCCGCTGTTTCGCCTTATGACACGGGTCTATCAAATCTTAATGATCGATCTGCTATTCTTGGTATTCTCGATCCCCGTGGTCACGATCGGCGCGGCTTATACTGCGGCTTATCAAGCGTTCTTCCGCATCAAAGCTAAGGAAGACAGTTATTTGATCCAGAACTACTGGCATGATTTCAAAAGTAATTTCAAACAGGCGACAGAACTGTGGCTGGCGATCTTGGTGATTTTATTCGGCTTGTACTTGGTCGCGCAACGATTCGCGCATCAGCAGAATATGATCGTTTTACTGCTGATCGCGGTGGTCACAACATTTATCGCGTTGACCAGCGTCTTCGCCTTTCCACTATTGGGCCACTATCAGAATAAATTAAAAGTACATCTGCAAAATGCGGTATACATGAGCCTACATGAAGTCGGCGCGGGGATCTTGATTTTTATGTTGAATCTGGTTTTGATCCTTGTTTTACCGTTGTACGTGCCTAAATTGTTATTTCTTTGGCTCTTTATGGGGTCTGGTTTCGCTATCTTTATGGGGAGTCAGGTATTGCTACGGGTCTTTGCGAAGTATCAGCCCGATGATCCGCAAAATGATGTAAAAGGGGGTAATTCAAATTAAAACCTATATTAGTTTTGACATTGGCGGCACGACCATTAAATATGGGGTGGTCGATGAGCAGGGCGTGATCTTAGAAAAGTCAGCACTGCCCACGGCAACGACCGCGCCAGCTATTCTGAATGATCTGCACCAAGTCATCGAATCATATACTGAGAAATATCAGCCTGAGGGCATCGGGGTCTCGATCCCAGGGATCGTTCAAAAAAACGGCTTCCTCACGACGGCTGGCGCGATCCGCAGTCTTTACGGCTTTGACCTTAAAGCGGCGTTGATGAAATTGACCAAGCTACCGATCCATATCGACAACGATGCAAATACGGCGGCGATCGCGGAACAATGGATCGGGAGTGCGCGCGGCTGTGAGAATTACCTATGTTTGGTTTTAGGTACTGGTTTTGGTGGCGGGATCGTGATCAATGATCAGATCTATCGCGGGGCTCATGGCATGGCCGGTGAATTTGGCTGGATGGTCACTAAAGAGATCGACCTGACTCAAGATCTGGAAGCGAAGAGCTTGAATCAAAGCAGCGCGATCGTCGGCGGTCTGTGCCGTCAATATACGTTAGCGCGGCAACAGATCGAGCCGGATTATCCGGGGACGCAAGACGCGCGGGAGATCCTGACCGCGGCGAAACAAGGCGAGAAATTGGCGCGGGTTACTTTGGACAACTTTTATTATGATCTGGGCATCGGGATCATTGATCTGATGGCTTGCTTTGATCCAGAAGTTGTCTTGGTCGGCGGTGGGATCAGTGTCAACCAAGAATTTGTGACCGAACTAGTGGCCACGGTCAATGATTTAAAAATGCGGCATCAAAGTCTAAATCGAATCCATGATTTGATCGATATCCCCGTTAAACCGGCTAAGTTGGTCAACGATGCTGGTTTGGTCGGCGCAGCTTATCAAATCATGAAAGAAATCGCGAGGTGATCAAGCCATGATCGAACATTTTTTAAGAACGAATGGTCAAGATATTGAAACGGACCAAGGCCAGAAGATCCTGCTTAAAGGGTGGGGCATCGGGAATTGGTTATTGACAGAAGGTTACATGTGGGATGTGCGCGGTCAGCGTTTTGATCGACCGCGGCGGATCAGTCAAGTGATCAGTGAGTTGATCGAACCTGACGCGAGTGCGACGTTTTGGCGTCAATATCGGGAGATCTATTTCACGGAAGCGGATGTAAAGTATATCCACGACCAGGGCTACAACTCGATCCGAATCCCGTTCAACGCCAGCTTGTTTTTGGACGATCAGGGCGAGTTTGCGCCGCAACAGTTGGCGTTATTGGACCAAGTGATCGCGTGGGCCAAACGGTATGATCTCTATGTTTGGTTAGATATGCATGGCGCGCCTGGTGGTCAAACCGGCGCGAACATCGACGATTCTGTCGCCGATGTGCCCAACTTGTTCATCGTTCCGGAATATTGGCGCCAAGGTCTACTGATCTGGCAAAAATTAGCCGAACATTATCATGATGAACCGGCGGTCGCAGGCTATGATTTGCTCAATGAGCCGATCAGACCAGGCACGAGTCAATTACAGGATTTTGATTATTTGTTACCAAAACTGGCGCAATTTTATGAAGAAGCGATCGAGGTGATCCGCGCGACTGGTTCACAACAACTGGTTTCTTTGGAAGGGTATCATTGGGCTAGTGACCCTAGTGTTTTTGTTAAAAAATTCGATGATCAAATGGTCATTCATTTCCATCGTTATGGTGTCTTTCCTGATCAAGCGACCTTAGCCGACTTTTTACAGATCAGAGCGCAATATAATGTGCCGCTGTGGTTAGGTGAGACCGGGGAGAATACCCCATTGTGGTTTGCTGGCATGGCCAAACTTTGCCAAGAGAACAATATCAGTTATCATTTCTGGCCTTACAAGAAAATGGGCAAGTACAACAGTTGCGTGACTATTGAAAAGCCTGCCGGTTGGGACAGCATCCAGCATTATGTCGATACTGGTGAGCGGCCTGATCAGGCGACCTGCCAACGTTTGTTCGCTGAATTTTTAGAAAACGCCGCTTGGACGAATTGTACGAAAAACCAAGCGATCGATCGGCAATTGTTATTACAGCCACCTTATCGCTTAGCGGCGACGAGTTTTGATGATGGCCCAGCTGGAGCGCAAGGCTTGACTGCTCGGAATAATTATCTTGGTATTCGTCAGGGGACCAATATCGATATTCAAAAAGCAACGGCTGGGTTCAAAAAGGCTTTTACTTTCGATATCGGCTACGATGACGATCAAGTGCACCTTCACGAGCAGGAATGGGTGGCTTTCACATTCAACGCGACTGAGTCTGGTCAGCTACTGAAGCTACAAGGGGATCCATTGGCGTCTGGAACTTTGACAGTTACGGAAAACGATCAATATCCCCGTTCGGTCACGTTCCAGCGTGGGATCGCCACGATCGAGCTCCACGCGTTTGCAAAAAATACGGTCCGTTTACAAGCAACAACGAGTCCGATCATGTTAAAAGAATTGGTTTTGACCTCTGAATAGTAAAAAAGTGGTAAGATTAAGTAATATTTAGTAAAAAATAGAAAGAGGTTTGACCAATGGCAGGATTACGTAAAGATTTTCTTTGGGGTGGCGCGGTGGCCGCCCATCAATTAGAAGGAGGCTGGCAAGCTGGCGGCAAAGGCGTCAGCGTGGCTGACGTCATGACCGCAGGCGCCAATGGGATCCCGCGGCGGATCACGGATGGCGTGCTCCCTGGGGAAAACTATCCCAACCATGAAGCCATTGATTTCTATCATCATTACAAAGAAGACGTTAAATTGTTCGCGGAAATGGGTTTCAAATGTTTCCGGACCTCGATCGCTTGGACACGGATCTTTCCTAATGGTGATGAGGCTGAACCTAATGAAGCCGGTCTGAAATTTTATGATGACCTTTTTGCGGAATGCCATAAATATGGCATCGAACCCGTGATCACCTTGTCCCATTTTGAGATTCCTTACCACTTGGTCAAGGAGTATGGTGGTTGGCGTAATCGGAAAATGATCGACTTTTTCGTGAAATTCGCCACGGTCTGTTTCAAGCGCTACAAGGGTCAAGTCAAATACTGGATGACTTTCAACGAGATCAATAATCAAACCAATTATGAAAGTGATTTTGCGTTGATGACCAACTCTGGCTTGGCAATGGACCCGCAAAAAGATATGGAACGGGAAATGTATCAAGCGAGTCATTACGAATTGGTCGCTAGCGCCTTGGCTGTTCAAAAAGGCCACGAGATCGATCCACATAATCAGATCGGTTGTATGATCGCCATGGTGCCGATCTATCCGTTGACCGCAAAACCGCATGATATCATGACCGCGGAAAAGGCGATGCAGGCTCGGTATTGGTTTGCGGACGTCCATTGTAACGGGCGCTATCCTAATTGGTTACCAGTTTATTTCGACAAACAGGCTTATCGATTGGACATCACCACGGAAGATCTGGTTACCTTGCAACAAGGGACTGTTGACTATATTGGTTTCAGCTATTACATGTCTAACTGTATCGCCGATCAAGGCAACGGCCCAGAATATCATTATAACGAAGCTCATGATCGCACCGATAATCCTTATTTGGAAGTTTCTGAATGGGGCTGGCCGATCGATCCCGAGGGTCTACGTTATGGGATGAACTGGTTCAATGACCGTTATCATTTGCCACAATTCATTGTCGAGAATGGCTTCGGCGCGGTCGATCAGATCGCTGCTGATGGCCAGATCCATGATGACTATCGCATCAATTATTTGCGCCGCCACATCGAACAGATGGAATTGGCCGTGACCATTGACGGCATCGACCTAATGGGCTATACCCCTTGGGGCTGCATCGACTTGGTTTCCGCAGGCACCGGCCAGATGGATAAACGCTATGGTTTCATCTATGTGGATAAAAATGACGCTGGCACAGGCACACTGACTCGTTCCCGCAAGGATTCGTTCGCGTGGTATCAGCAAGTGATCGCCAGTAATGGCGCTGATCTAGGTTAACGCAGGGATCACGAACGATTTAGCAAAAGTAGTTTAGTGTTCGTGAGTTGAGTTAGCTTGGCTTCAGGAAAGACTAAAATCAAGCATCATCAAGGGTGGGATCAGACGCGTGCTGACCACCCTTTACTTTGGTCTAAATCTTGGCGACGCAGTATTTTGGTTTGGGCGTTCGCTAAGTTTAGAACTGAGAAAAGTAAATGATCATTAAAAAAGAGAGTAGGGTAGAAAATGGAACAAACTGCAATCAAACAGTTGCTCGAACAAATGTCAGTCCAAGAAAAAGTAGCGCAATTGAGTCAACTGACGCCGCAATTTCTGGGCCGTGAGCAAGGCGTGATCACCGGACCTTTAGCTGATTTTCCCGATGGAGAAACTTATCTGAATGGGCTGGGTTCTGTTTTAGGGACCACTGATCGTGAGGAAGTCATCGCGATCCAAAAAGAACATTTAGCTCATGATCGCTTGAAGATCCCACTGATTTTTATGCAAGATGTGATCCATGGTTATCGCACGATTTTTCCGATCCCCTTGGGTTTAGGAAGCACGTTTGATCCTGAGTTGGTCGAAATACTGGCCCATGCCGCTGGCGCTGAGGCGGCGCAAGCAGGGATCAATGTGACTTTTTCACCGATGGCTGATCTGGTCCGTGACGCACGTTGGGGGCGGGTCATGGAGAGTACTGGTGAGGATTCTTATTTGAACAGTGTTTTGGCCGCAGCGATGGTTCGTGGGTATCAAGGGGCGCCCGCTGATCTGGCGACTGATTTCAGTAGGATCGCCGCTTGTGTCAAACACTTCGTCGGCTATGGCGCCGCGGAAGCGGGACGAGATTATGATACCGTCGATCTTTCACGCTTAGCCTTGGCCCAAGACTATTTACCTGCCTTTGCGGCGGCGATCGACGCCGGCGCGAAATTGGTGATGCCAGCTTTTACCTTGTTCGAGGGTGTGCCAGCGGCCGCGAATCATTTCTTGATCCAGCAGGTTTTGCGGGAACAATTGCATTTTGATGGGACGGTCATTTCTGATTGGGGCGCGCTCCGCGAATTGGTGAGTCATGGTGTGGCCGCCGATCTGACCAAAGCCAGTGAGAAGGCGTTCAACGCCGGCGTGGATATGGATATGATGTCGGGGGCTTATTTGACTGGACTGACGACCTTGATCAAAAACGGCCAGATCGCGGAATCTTTAGTTGATCAAGCTGTCCTGCGGATCCTGACGCTGAAGAATGATCTCGGCTTGTTTGAACATCCTTATCGCCAAGTCGCGACCGCCTTGGTAGCGCCAGAGAGCGCGCCGACGCAAGCAACTCGTGCATTAGCTTATCAAGCCGCTGTCGCCAGTACGGTTTTATTGAAAAATGAACAGATCTTGCCGTTGTCAGAGAAATGTCGCTTAGCCGTGACGGGTCCTTTCGCCGATACTGGCGCTTTATTAGGTAGTTGGCATTGTCAAGGTCGCTACGAAGATACCGTCACTGTGCTGACAGGTTTACAGCAACAGTTCGAGCAGGTAACGGTTTTGCCAGCGCCAGTTTCTGCGGATCCGGCTGATTATAACGAGGTCGACGCGATCTTGGTCACATTAGGTGAACGGGAGAACGCAACGGGTGAGGCCTCGAGCCAAGCCGATCTATCCTTACCACCAGACCAGATTGCTTTGGTCAAAGCCTTGAAGCAAACGGGCAAGCCGATCATCGCGGTCATCTTCTCAGGGCGGCCCCTAGTTTTAACCGCGATCTTGCCTGAGGTCACCGCTTTGTTTTACGCATGGTACCCTGGTACTGAAGGGGGCACGGCTTTGGCGGCGTTATTACGAGGCCAGGCGCTGCCTCAAGGACGCTTGGCGATGACATTGCCGCGAGCGACAGGTCAAACGCCGCTTTATTACAACAAATTGCGCGTGGGTCGGCCGGCGAATCAAGCCAATACGATCAAATATAGCAGCCGTTTTATGGACGTGGCTAATGGCGGTCTGTTTGATTTCGGTTTCGGCCTCGGTTACAGCCCGGTCAGTTATACCGCGCCGCACTTCACGCAGGCGCAGGCTACAATGACTATGCCGGCGCAAATCACGACTACCGTCACGAATACTGGCGACTATCCAACAATCGAAACGGTCCAGTGTTACCTCAGCCTAACAAATACAGAAGTCGTCCGGCCGCAACGGCAATTATGCCATTGGCAAAAAGTCACACTGGCACCTGGCGCCAGTACAACCGTTAAATTTGACTTGACCGCGGCGGATCTGGCTTATGTCCACAGCGATTTACAGCGGCGCACTGATGAGGGACCGTTCCAAGTTTATGTCGGCCCCAACTCGCAAACTGAACTCAGCGCCCAAGGGACATTTAACGCCAGCACCAGCCCAAAATAGTGAACTGAGTTTTTTTACAACCGTTACTCAAAGCCAAAATTCATTCTTGAGTGTTAAGTGATCGATCTCAAAACAAAACAAGATCCCCCGCGCAAGTCAATCTGCGCGGGGGATCTTGTTTAAGGGGAGGAGTCCGCGTCGCCAGCCAGGCAATGCGGAAAAATGAAGAAATTTGGGTGGGCTTGGTGGGCAAACCAAGCCCACCTGTGGTGATCACTAGCGGGCAACTAGGAGCACCTAGGTTTAGGGTTTTATTTAGGATTGGCGCAAGGGTTTCTAGAACATCTTGGCGATGCTTAGAAACTGTGGTTGATTCATGGGCATCATCTCTTTCGTTTTGCTATGTTCTTAGAATAGCGGATAATCGTGAAGCGTTCGTGATTGGTTTGGGTCAGTTTTCCGATAAAATGATGAACAAATTGTGATGGTTTTTTCTTGACTACGGAAAAAGCTATTAAGGTCCAATGAAGGCACTTTTCCCTGGCTGCTTTTTTGTCGGATTTGGACCGCACCAATTTGAGAAAACGGTTGCTTTTTTGGCTAGAAAGCGCTTTAATTAGAATTGGATCACTATCTTTAGGAGGTCAAATTTGATGGTATGGGCACGGGATGTGAATACTTAACGGTGATCAGCAATCAACTGATGCTTTTCGTGAGGCGATCAGAGACGATCGAAGAAATAGGTAGCAACTAAATCAGCAAAATTCCTGAAAGTTGCCCTGTTTTTATCAGTAAACAAAGTATAAATTTCTAATTATCTTTTTATATTTTCTTAAATGCTCGTAAAGCCTTATTCTATGTGCTTTCGAGTATTTTTACTGTAGGAAGATACTTCACGTTTCTTTGCATATTTCCTCATGTCTTAGCTGTCAGAAGTGGTAAATAAGTAGTAAATTCATTTGTACTACTAAGCAACAAGACGCTCCTGTTGCTTCTCTTTATTCAAGCGTTTCATTTCTGCCATTGCAGAATCGAATGTTGCATGTGCGTAATAGTTCAGCGTCATGGCTATATTAGCATGTCCCATAATGTACTGTAATGCCTTTGGATTCATTCCTGCATTTGCATAGTTGGTACAGAATGTATGTCGCAAACTATGTGGAGTGATGTGTGGCAATTTATCCTCGTTATACTTATTGTATTTCTTAACAAGACCTTTCATCATGCCGTTGTAATCACTTGCCACTTTTGGATAGTTCTTTCTATTAAGAAAGAGGAAATCACTATATCCATCAATCTCAACACGCTTATCATTCTTTCGATTCGCTAACACTCGCTTAAATGCTTGATAGGCTTCTTCAACCATAGGAACTTGACGTTCGCCACTTTTGGTCTTTGGTGTTTCAATGTAGTACCCAATTTCAGTATCTCTCAATAGCTGATGGTCTATATTGACAAGACGATTCTCAAAATCTAAATCTGGAAGTGTCAAACCACCAAACTCTGAAATACGAAGACCTGTTTTTAAGAGTATCAGAATTTCATCATAATTTTTGCTGTAGGTTTTATCAGCTTTTGCAAAGGCTAACAGTTTTTCTTCCTGTTCTTCTGTTAGTACGGTCTTAGGGACAGTATCATCATCAAGAACTGCTTTCAGTTGAAAGTCAAATGGATTCTTCCGAACACAATCATCTTGTATAGCAATATAGAATGAAGCCTTTAAAGAACGTTTGTAGTTATTGATGGTTTGATAAGCATAACCATTTTCACTCATTCTAATAGCCCATTCTTTAGCGTCTGATGGCTTAATACTGTCAATACTTCTTACACCTAACTTGTCTTTCTTCAAAATATCCATAAGATATTTGCGTCCAGTTTCAGTGTTTTTTCTAACCTTTGGTCTTTGAGCGTTCTGTTTTGCGTAAAGCTGGCAGAGTGTCATTTTCTTTCCTACAACATCAATACCATCATGAATGTCTTTCTGTAACTCTGCGATTTTCTCTCTAAGTGAGATACAATCACGCTTTCCTGCTGGTACTCGGTCTGTAGCCACAAGTTTCCACGAGTAAACAAATTGCGGTTCTCCAAATGAATCTATATATTTGTATAAGTATCTTCCGTCTTTTCGTTGGCTCTCTCCAGTCTTTAAGATTCGACCTTTATTGTCACGTCTTTTTTCTGACATGGCATTTGCTCCTTTCCTTTATGGAAAGAGCCTTGATACGACTTAATACTATTTTATCATATACAAGACCCTTTGGCGACGCTAGATTGCGTCCAATGTATCTATAATTTTTTCAAATTGTTTTCGTTTAATCTGAATACGATTGCCATTCATAATCAGCCAATTTGCATTTTTATTTTCCTCTGCCAAGCGTCGTAGCTTGTTTTCGCCAATACGAAAATATTTTGACGCTTCTTCAATGGTTAGGGTATAACGTTCCCAAATAGGAATGTCAGTCTGCTTCATAAAATCCTCCTTTCCAAATCACTTATTTGGATTTCATAAAAGTTGTTTTACCAGCAATCGAACAGCTTTAGCAAAGCTCACGGGAGTTCCACCCCTGCATGGTTCTCATGTAGCCATACTCATTGCCTGCGACGGTTTTATCACGCTCGGACTATTGACTGTATGGGAGTATCATTATCACGATAAGAATGTCGTTGCAGGCAATCCTGCTAAAGATTGCTTCTCGGATCACTAACATGAATCGCTCGCTATCTTTATAAGATAGGTCATGGCGGTTAGTTCCGTTGGCTCTTTTCTTATCGAAACGTATTCGATTACTTTTATTCAGTTTTCAAAGAACAATGGCTCGTTAGCCTATCAAAACACATTGAAAGCTCAATATGCTTTGGTGGAATAACAAACCTCCCTGTTCGGGAAGCGTGGAATGGTTTAGCACGCTTCCACGAAAGGAGAGAGGATATTACTTAATTTCAAATGACAAAATCTTTGTAATCAGTCTGGTTTCCATTCTTCCACGTAAGACTTCATCAACGACCATACTTTGATTGCCATATTCATCTTTCATAAGTCGTAGGGAACGCTTCGTTATGTACCCTCTGTAATGATGTAGAATCTGGTTAATCGCTTCGGTATCGCCATCTGTTGCCTTTACAATGAGAGGAAAGGGAATCATAGGATATTGTGTTTTCATTCTTCAAATTCCTCCATAAACTTTTTAATTAAGGCTAGTCCACTGGTTCTATGCCGATAGACAGTAGAACGGTTCAATTTCAACAGGTCTGCAATTTCTGAATCGCTCATGTCCATAAAGTAAAACAGCAGTAGAATTTCACGTTTCTTGTCTGGCAACTCACGTAATGCTTCACTCAACAAATCATTTTCAACGCCTACTGATAACCCATTGAGTGTAAAAATCTGAAAGTCAGTTGAATAGTTATCTGTTGTCGCAAACTGGCTAACAAGATAATCGCCAACATCCGAAAAGGACACCTCACGCTTTGCAATCCTTGAAAGATAAAGCATATAATTCTTTCGCTCGTCTTCCATAGCACGTTTACAGATATAGTCAAACTGATTTTCTATTGTGGTCTGAAAAGAAGATGGTTTCATGTTTCTCACCCCCTTTCTGTCTAGGAAAGGAAGTGAGCCTTGCTCGTTTATCTCCTTTCACTCTTAGTCCCAATGTGAAAGGGGGATTTGTTGCATTACTGATAAATAAACTTTGTAAAAAAGTTCTGAATAGCCAAAAAAGCATATAAACAGATTTATTTCTCTGTTTACATGCTTCTGTTATTCTATCTATATGATTTATAAAACCACATTGGTGGACGTACTTATCTATTGCAGATAGACGACTTTTTTTGACAAGAACCCAATGTAAGGAAATTTATTGTATATGATGTACTTCATGGCGACGTTGACCTCCAACAAACCGCCATTTGGAAGTAATATACAATATTTTAACAGCGTAAATAGCACTACCATATAACGGTTTTTTTTATTGGCGTTTAGTAGTGCTTTTTATTAAATATAAACCTATAAACCATATAACACGTTTTTCTATACCTGTTTTTAATTCAGTAGGAACAATAAAATGTATAGAGGTGGTC
Source organism: Lapidilactobacillus luobeiensis (assembly GCF_024345205.1). Lineage (GTDB taxonomy): Bacteria > Bacillota > Bacilli > Lactobacillales > Lactobacillaceae > Lapidilactobacillus > Lapidilactobacillus luobeiensis. The sequence goes on from NZ_BROC01000009.1 coordinate 19,468, forward strand.
TACTATGCGTAAAAAAGAAGATAAATATGATTTTAGAGCCTTTGGTTTAGCCATTAAAGAAGCTCGATTGAAACGAGGTTTAACTCGTGAACAAGTGGGAGCATTGATTGAAATTGACCCACGGTACTTAACTAATATTGAAAATAAAGGGCAACACCCCAGCATACAAGTTCTTTATGACCTTGTATCGTTACTTCATGTTTCCGTTGATGAATTTTTCTTACCTGCTAATAACTTGGTAAAAAGCACCCGACGATTACAGATAGAGAAATACATGGATAGCTTTACAGACAAAGAACTATCCTTAATGGAATCTTTAGCCAGCGGTATCAACGAAGCAAGAAACATCGAAGACTAATTAAAAGAATCCATACATAACGGAAAGAGCCGATAAAATGAGATTGTATTAATCTCATTTTATCGGCTCTGCGTCTTTGCGTCTGGCTCTGTAATCACAGTTACTTTGAACTGCTTTATTTCAATTAAATTTTCTTGTCTGCATTTCGGACAATAGAGGGGGAATTTTTTTAATTCAGTATCTTCCCTTATCTTTAATCGTGTTTTATTTCCACATACAGGACACAATATCCACTTGTAGTTTATAATAACTATCTCCTCCTTTACACTTTAATTCAAATCTTTATTAAAAAATATTTCATCTTATTTAACAAGAAACCATATTTATATAACAACATAAAATACACTAAGTTATTTTATTGAACATATATCGTACTTTATCTATCCGACTATTTGGACGACGGGGCTGGCAAACAGGTTCACCGGTAGTAACATGGTACCCTTTTAACTCTGTTAAACAAACACTACGTCCATTTGTAAAGAAAGTTAAATCACTACGATATTCTTGAATACACCGAGCAGGGATTTCTCCACTAAGAATGACCTCATTATTTTTCAATTGAGTGTCTACGATGTTCGCACAATATTTAGGAGCATCGTTGTATGCTCGTGAAAGATATTCCTGTGGCGCATAAATTTTAAAACTAAGATATGGCTCTAACAATTCTGTTCCAGCTTTTTTTAAGACTTGTTCCAATACAATAGGAGCAAGCATCCGAAAATCTGCTGGGGTACTAACAGGGCTATAGTATAAGCCATACTTAAAACAGATTTTACAGTCCGTCACATTCCAACCATACAATCCTTGTTCACAGCCATAGCGTATCCCCTCCATAACTGCATTTTGAAACGATTGATTTAAGTATCCAAGAGAAACCGAGCTCTCATACTGCATTCCACTTCCCAACGGAAGCGGTGATACAGATAAACCAATGGAAGCCCAGAAAGGATTTGGCGGCACTTCGATGTGAATGGTATATTCTGCATTTTTTAACGGTCTCTCCATATAAATGACTGTAGGCTCTTTTAGTTCTATCTCCACATGATACTTTTCTTGCAACAGTGCACTAATCACTTCCATTTGTACTTTCCCTAAGAAAGAAAGTATAATTTCATGTGTCGTAGAATCCACGTAATATCGTAGAAGCGGATCACTATCTGAGATTTCCAAAAGGGCATCAAGCAACATTTCTCTCTGTTCAGGTTTACTCGGTTCAACAGTTGTTTGTAGTAGAGGGTGCGGATTTTCAATCTTTTTTCTCTGTGGCAATAGTTTTGTATCTCCAAGAACACTATTTAACTTCAAAAACTCATTTTGCAAAATAACAATTTCTCCAGAATAAGCTCTATCAATCTTACATAATTCACCATTTATTGAAGTATACATTTCTGTAACTTTTATTTTTTCTTTTTCTGATACTCTAACCGAATCTCGTAAATGTAGTACTCCACTATAAAGGCGTATATATGCAAGACGTTGTCTTTTTTTTGTATATTCAATTTTGAAAACATTTCCGCAAAGTTCAGACGGACCTCGATGTGTTGATGAATAAAATTTATTAGTAATAACTTCTATAAGGTTATCAATCCCTATATTACTTTTTGCACTTCCATGATAAAGAGGGAACAGAGAACAATTCTGAAATCTTATGCTTTCCTCTTGTTCGAGTTCCAATGCTTCTAATGATTTACCGGACATATATTTCTCTAAAAGGTCATCGTTTCCCTCTATTACCGTATCCCATTGTTCAGATTCGGTAAAGTTCGTCACACACATATTAGGATACAGTTCTACCTTCTGTTTGATTACAATTTCGGCAGAAAGTTTCTCTTTAATATCCTGATAAACCGTTGATAAATCAATTCCATTTTGGTCAATCTTATTGATAAAAAAGATTGTGGGAATCCCCATTTTCCTAAGTGCATGAAATAATATACGAGTTTGTGCTTGTACGCCATCTTTTGCAGAAATCAGTAGAATTGCCCCATCTAAAACTGATAATGAACGATATACTTCTGCTAAGAAATCCATATGTCCTGGCGTGTCTATGATGTTCACCTTCGTATTTTCCCACTGAAAAGAGGTTATTCCTGTCTGAATTGTAATTCCTCTCTGACGTTCTAAAAGCGTATTATCCGTCCTCGTTGTACCTTTGTCCACGCTTCCTAATTCTGTAATCGCTCCACTGTTATATAATAAGCTTTCTGTTAAGGTAGTTTTTCCTGCATCAACATGAGCTAAAACTCCAATATTAATAATTTTCATGTGATTTTCCTCCATTCAAAAACCCAAAAGGGCATAAAAATCCCAGTGATAAATACTTTTATCACTGGGATTTTTATGCATAACCATAGGCATACAAAGCATACAGATATTCTCCGGATACTTTAGAATCACATGATAAAGGTATTCTTAAACTGGGTACAAAAAACTAAGCCCTCCTAAAAAAGGACATCCAATTATTTGTTCCCACTATCAAATTGACAGTTTATTTAAGAATACCTTGCCGCATATTTATTAACTCCTTTTAAATAGATACTTAAATAATAGCACGTAAGAGCATATTTGTAAAGGAATCTCCAATTTTTTATCAAAGAGAGTACGTGATTACAAAATAGCTGTAATAATGTACCAATATTTGTTATTCTATAATCTTCCAATTACTCCCGTTCTTTTCAAGTACCAAATCAAATTGAGATACCTGCGTTGCTTTGGTCTGCTGGTCGATATACTCCACTGTCAGCGATACCGTGACTTGATTATCCTTACGATTATGAATAGGATTTACCAGTTCTTGAAAGATGTACTCTTTTCCGATTGGTTTTAATATCCCGTCATTCACATAGTAGGAAAGTTCACTGGCTGTCGCTGTAGGATAGAGCTTGAAGAACGTCGTTAAAAACTCATTGATTTCATTGGTTGTAATGGAATCAACCGTCCCCTCACTTTCAATGGCTTTTGGTTTATAACTTGATTTCTTAGGTATGTTGGTAATGGTCGGATTCTTAACCAGTACCATATTTCCAGAACCATCTACATAGACACTCACTATATAAGCAGAGTGGACGGTCTTTGTATTTTCTCCCTCTGTAATGAGCTGGTCTACACTGTAGGTTACATTAAACTCATTGTCGCCAGTTGGCTCTACCGTCCATATCTGAAATCCTCTTACAGAAGACGATACAGGAATATCTTTGCGTACTGTATCAACATTGAGAGCTTGAAGTTCATCTGTCAGATAGCCTTTTAGACTTTCCATTCGATTATCAATGGACTTATCGGATTGCTCCCATGAATAGTAGACTTTCGCAAAGTTCTCTACAAAATTTTCTACATGATGAGTATCAACGTATTCCTTTTCTATGATAGTTGTTTCGTGAATAGTATGAGTATCTATAGCTGTAAAGTGCTTGAATATCGCAAAGCTGAAACTAAGCCCTAAAAGTACCCACAAGGCAATCACAACCTTTTTATGAGGATTGACCTTATAGACACGAGGTTTCTTTTCCTTTGGTATCTGTTTTTCTTTATTCTGATTTTTTCTAAATTTCATCATTAAATCTTCCTTTCTCATTGTTTGATTCGTCCTGCTCCCACTAAATGCTGTTGCCAGTAGGGGCTTGTTAAGTCGGCATAACCGATTGGGTCGCCTGCATGAAACATACGGTTATTGCCAAGGTATATCCCAACATGAGTAATATAAGAGCCAGCGTTATAGGTAGAATGAAAGAAAACCAAATCGCCAGCTTGTGCTTCCGATAGTGGGATATGCTGGGTCACATCATATTGCTGTTGTGCGGTTCGTGGTAAGTTAATTCCAGCTTTTCCATACGTCCATTGTGTCAGTCCGCTACAATCAAAAGAAGTAGTCGGGGAAGCTCCACCGTAAACGTATCGCCAGCCCTCATATTTCAGTGCTTCGTCCATGATGGCTTGTACCGTATCATCATCAAACTCTGTTGTGACAAGATACTGCGTTACCAGTTGCACATAAAACATATTGCCATAGTTGTATCGCCAGCCCCCATTGATAGGTATGGCTATGGGATTGGGGTAAGACACTTTTTCGCCACCTGAATACTCTTTTGAGAAACTTTGAGCCAGTTCAAAGGTATATTTATTTCCACGATTAGCCACATACCCTAAGAAACCACCACCATAATTGTAGGACTGGATAACCGATTCTAAATCTACACTGAGCCTTTCGCTACTGGCTAATAATTCACTGAAATACTTCACACCTTGCTTAATGGATTCTTCTGTACTCAATGAATTAGGTGGAAGACCGAGGGATTCCGAGGACTGCATAACATCTTCCGCAGTACCGCCCGATTCCACCTGTATAATCGCAAGAAGTATGTTGACATATTCTTCAACGCCATATTCTTTGGCATATTTTTCTACCATAGGCTTATGAGCCAGCACTTCTGCGGAAACATTCACACCTCCATAATGAATATTGGAAATTCCGCTGTCCTGTTCATCTGAAAATAAAATGGCAACAAACAGAAGCAGTGAGAAGACCATCAAGAATAATCCAGAACCACCAATCACTAAAGTTTTCAACTTCATGGTTTCTTACCGACTTTCTTAATGGTGGCGGTTTTGATTGGTGGTCTACTTCTTGTATTTTGTAGTGGTACTCTTTGAACAGTAGACGGACGTTCTTTTGTGATTGGACGTTGTGAAGTTCTATCTGCTGTAGTGGTTGAAGTTGCTGGCTTTTGAACGGTTTTTTCTTGAACGGTATTGCCTTGGCGTTCCACTTTTGGACTTGAAAAATCGGACTTAACTGCTGGACGCTCTTGTTTGGCTTGTTGAGATTCCTTATATGAAGTCTGAATATTAGACTGTTTTGAGGTCTGTTCATCATGATATTGTTCTTGTCTTGTAGTCGGTCTTTCATGAACAGAAGAAGCAGGCTGTTTTTTCTGTTTGACCTGTTCCATTTCAGAGCGACGCTTCGCAATGGTTTTTCGCCTTTGTTCCTGCTGTTCCTTGCGTCCACTGGCTCTGTCCGCTTTGGTTTGAGAAATACTACTGGTTAAATCACGGACATTCTCTTTTACTTTGGATTTTCCTTGATATACTGCATATCTTGCATTGGTCGGCAAATCTTTAACCTGTTCTTTCAAACCACTAGCAGTGTCTACCATTCTGTCTTTGGTATCAGCTACTGTACCGATGGTTTGACCGATACGTTTTCCAAGTGTTGATTTTTCCTTTCCGTCTGGTCGGGAGTGATCTGCTTGTGTCCTTGCAGAACTCCCCGAACCCGACTGTCCTTTTTTACCTGTAACAATGGCAGACCCAGCCCCTAGAGTAGTCATGGAACGTCCAAGTTTCCGCTGTAGACGGTGCATGTGAGCGTGCATAAGCATACGAGGTTTTCTCATCACACGACTTCCCACACTTTGAGAATCGTTACTCTGTAGAGAAAACATACTCATTAAATCGCCCAGCTTGAAGTAGATTCCTGCAAAGGTCACAATCTGTAGAAAAGCAATCAAAAAGAACGGATAACCAGCCGATAAGGTATAGAGCATGGTTGAAATACTAAATGCTGTCGTAATAATCAATGTGATTCCAGCTCGTGTCAAAATGGTATTAAAGAGCTTTGTTATGGCTCGTTTTGACATACCATCAAATGATGGAATCATGCTTAAAATAAAGCTCACAGGCAGAAACATAGCATAGATGATAAAAAGTACCTGCGAGAAAATCATGATTCCTGTTAATAGGAATACAAATATGGAAATCCCAATATTGAAGACAAATAGGAAGAAGACTGTACCTAAACGGTTAATGGTCTTTGTAATGGTTAGATTGGTATTGCTTCTGTCTTCAATTTCTTCCGCAACAATTTTTTCTCTGTCTTCGCCATTGTTGGAATCTGGGCTGGTGGAGAGCAGGCTTTCCACACGGTCAATACCGATACTTTCAATGTCTGAACTGTTGTATTGAAGCAGTAGCCACGGTTGCTGAACCTGTATGGAAAACAGGCTATCTCTAATTAAGTCCACGCTGTCCTTGCCTTGACTATCGGAATGGGGCATGACAATCTTCGTGCCAAGTGATAAACTGGCATTACTGATGTCTGATGAAAAGTCATTGATTTTTTTAATGTAGTCGGGAGCGTAGGCAATAAAGGAAGCCGATAGGATAAACACCAGCACAAAATTCATAATGGCATGAATTGCCTTTGTGGTTTCTCTCTTTATCAGTCCCGTATAGGCAACATAAACCCCAAGAACCAAAATCAAGAGTAAGAGGAATCCAACATAGAAACCCTCTGTTGAAAATCCGTTTGCACTCACACCAGCTAAGGTCTGCATATTCTTACCAATGGAATCTGCTGTAGCGGAAATGAAGTCTAAGGAATAGGCTTCCTGTACTAAGTAACCTGTCGCATTGGAAACATACAAACTGATTGTCCAAATAAAATTGGTAATGGCATATAGTCCATACATGACCTGTTTTCCAATCCCGTCCGACCAGTTCCACGGAAGCCAGCCCCAGCTATTATCCACATAAAAATCCAGTTGATAGTTTTCAAGTGGGTATCGGCTGTATTCATTTGCCACATTGACCGTATCATCTACCAAGCCCGCAGCTTGAACCACCGTTCCCAGCATGGCTAAAAGAAAAATGGCAATCACAAGTGTGAAAGCCACTGTCATTGCCACTTTACCTAGACGTTTCAGCGTCCAGTTTGATTTTATTCTGTTTACTATTGATGGTTTCACATTTACACCTCTTTTCGCACAGGTGGTCTGGTATCAAAGGCATGGAGCAGTTCTTCAAATACAGGGTGGAACTGTATCACACCGACACGACCATATAAATCACTGATAAGGCATTGCCCGTTTTCCAAATCACGCAATCGCTTCTGATTGTTTTCGTCCTCTGGGTCTACACCAAAAAAGGCTAAGGTCTTTTTAATCTCGTTAAGGTCAGTGGAACGAAATGCAAATTTTAAGCCGAGGTTATTTTTCAGTTTTTCATCTAAGAGGTCGTCTGTATTTTGGGTCACGAAATATACCCCAGCGTTCATAGCACGACCAGCCCGAACCAGCTTCATAGATAGTGTTTTTCCTTGTGCTACCTGTAAAAAGCTCCATGCTTCGTCTAAATCTACAATCTTGAAAATGCTTCGGTCTGTATGGATAAAGTCTAAAGCAAAGGTACTAATGACAATCAGCATAGCAACGGATAAAAGCTCCATAGTGGTATATTCCTCAAAGGAAGTTTCCTTGTCGGGAAGTACCAAGTCCGCAACCTGTATAATGTTCAGTTGTTTTTCTAAGCTGATAGACTGCTCCACATAACCATTACTGAATAATAAATGTGCAAAGTCATAGTCTGTAAAACTTTCGATATGGTCGGCTATACTGGTACTTAGTGGCGTATTCTCAACCCGTAATTCCTCAATCACTTTCATCAACCCTCGTACTTCACTATTGGTTACTGCACGAATGGCTTTTCTAAGGATTGGGAAGCGTTCCCCATCACGAGAGGAAATCCCCGTAAGGAATGTCAGAATATCAATAGCCAGTGATTCAGAATCTTTGGGATTTTTCATAATCACATAAGGGTCAAGTAAGCCTTTGTTTTTCTCATCAGAAGTCAGAGTGACGATATTGATTTCATGGGAAATCTCTGGCAAGGTTTCTTTCCATCTGCCACGTTCTGCTTTTGGGTCTACAATCACTGCTTGTGCCCCATAAAGCACCGCATAATAGACGATAAGGTTATTCGCAAAGGATTTACCACCACCCAGCGAACCAACAAAAGCCGACGCTAACGCATTGGTTACTGAACCCTTAACCCCTTGACTGGCAAGAGCAGGTTTCAGATAGACATTGCGTCCAGTATCTAAGCTGTAGCCAACATAAATCCCCTCATTTTCCCCCAGCATTTGAGTAGCACCAAAACCTAAACCAGCGAGGAAATCAGAGGTCACGTATTGAATATAATCATTCATATAACGCTTGCTGGCAGGTAAAAATTCTTCATGTAAGCCGAGCATATCCCCAAATGGTCGTACCAGTTTTACGCTTAAATCGTCATAAAAATCTTTCACTTCATTACAACGACGTTTGAGTTCGTCAAGATCATTTGCTGATACCCTTACCACATAAGACAGCTTGTACATAGATTCCTTGCTTTGGTCTAAATTGGTTTCCAGCTCATTCACACTTTCCAGAGCTTCCGCCACATTGGAGCTGGTTTCATTATCACTTTGCCAAGCGTGGTTATCCAAGTCTTTCAGTTCTTTCTTTTTATTGCGGACAGTAGATAGGGCTTTACGATTCGCTACAATTTCCACATTCATTGACGTATCAATCGGGAATGTAAATTGCTGTTGCTGGTAGTAGAAGATTTCAGAGGACGGGAAGTCCAGTTCTCCGACAATGCTGTTAATGGTAAAGTAAGCTACATAGACGGTTTCATCTTCCTGCTGGATTTTCAAATATCGCTGTTTTTCTTCCACCAAACAGCGAGTAGGCTTAATCAAGTCATAGTATTTAATCAGCGTTTCATTATCCAGCTTTTTCTTTGATAGATGGTACTCATACTCTTCATAGGCAGTGCCTGTCTGTCCGTAAAGGTGTTCAATCAGATAGCCGAAGTCGTCCTTATCTAACCTGCGGATTTTGAAACGACGAGAGATTTTATTTTCTAAGAGCTTTTCCATCTTCTGAAAACGCAGGATTTCATCATTACTCATACTAACAAAATCGCCCATCAGCTTATGGTTCACATCATAGACAAAATCAGACAAAGCATTTTTTGCTTCAACGGTAAGACTTTTCATAGAAAACTCCTGATCGTTGAGAAGCAACTTAAAGCCGATAAAGAAACGGTAGTTCACTTGATTTTCGCCAATCATGGATATTAAAGCGTCTGTCTGTTGGTCGATTTTGTCATAGGCAACCGCTTTGAGCTTGCCAGTGACTTCATTTTTGGAACGCTCTTGTGCAGAACGTATGCTGGATTCTGTACTGATTTGTAAAGCATGAATTTTGCCATCACGATTTTGTGCGATAAGCTGTCTGAAAGAATCATGCACTTGTATTTTCTGTTCTGGACTTAGAAATGAGTAATTGTAAGGAACAAGCTCATAGTAAGCATAACATTCCCCGTCTTTATTCCAGACGAGATTGTTTTCAATGTATTTAATTGGATATGCCATAAAATTCACTCCTAACTGCTGTAATGGCTTCTTGTGGCTGGTTTCTGCCAAGCGTTACTTTTTTTCCTGCATAGGTCAGCTTTGGTCGCAGTGCATAAGCAATGACAGACTTCAAAAATCCATAAGGCTTTTTACCATCAAAAGTTTTTGTAGACATAAACCATGTGAAAGCCACAGGAATCCCAAAGTATTTGAGAAATGCTCCCTCTATCATGGAAAGAGGGGGCAAGTTGCCAAGTATCATCACTGCAAAGAGTGACACGACAAACCATGTCATTTGCGTAAAGGTTATGGGAAACGGAAGTCTAAAATCATTGATAGAATACAGTACCTTTTCCACAGACCAGATACTGGTATAGCTTCGTATTTTCTTCATGTAATCAATCCTTTCATAAAAAATAGGGGTAGCTGATTGAGCCACCCCGTAAAATAGAAAATCTGCCAGTAGTAATGTACCGACAGATTTAATAGACGATTTCAAAAATCCCATGATTGGTTGAGATAAACGTTCCTGAAAGGTCTAAATCCCGACCATAGGCTTGATAATCAATATAGTTTTGAAGACTAGCTGGTACTTCGCCTAAAGCACCCGTTTCTTCAATGTAGTAGCGTGCCACGTCATACATATCATCACAATCGGAATGAATGATAATATCCTCTTGATGTTCGCTTAGTTCTTCAATGCTTGAAAAATGAGTGAGCAGAGCAGATAGCTCCGATTGTAATTCTTCGGGTAATTCCGATACCATTTCCCATAGTCGATTGAGTTCGCCAATGGAAGTGTATTCGTCAACCGTAAAGGGTAACTCGTAGTCATGAATGGCGTATTCCTCATATTCATCATTCAAGCCGATTTTCTCTTTGACTTCCTCAAAGTCAATGGGAAAGGTAAACCACGCACCGACCAATTCGCCCTCATTGTATTTGCCTAAATTCGCAATATAGACTTGCATATCGTCCATATATTCACGTCCTTTCTTTGTAGAGATTCAAAAATCCCTACCGCACTTCGTTTGGTGTACCATTCCTTTGCGGAACATAAGAAAACCACTTATATTCCACAAAAGAACGGTTTTATTTAAGCACCAATAATGCGATTGAATAGCTCTAGTAAAATGTCTTTTACTCCAGCAGCGTTGAAGACTAAGCCAACCGCAATAATCGCAATAATTAAAAAGCCAATCAGTTTGCTAAACTCACGCTTGAAGCCAAGATACAAGCCAATCACAACGATTGCTAAAAGCACCAGTGATTGAGCGTTTGATAGAAACCAGTTATAAAGGTTTTGTCCAAAATTCATAAAAATGTTCTCCTCTCTATATTCAATGAATTTGTATTTGAGTTATTTTTTTGTTGTTATCACGTCCTGTTCTTTTACTGACTGTTGCTTCAAAATCTGCTTGTGTCGGTCTGTCAGTTTCGCATGGTCGAGAATGTCTTTTACAACCTGCGTCTGGTTGATTTCATCAAGTTTAATCGCAACCTTTAAGGTCGGGGCAACTTGATGAGATAGCCAGTTCAGCGTCCTTTGGAAGGAGTAAGGCTCTGGTTTTGTGGTTAGTTTTAATCGTTCACGATTGTTCCCAATAAACCAAGCCCATTCTTCATTCAGTTTCCAATCAGAACGAGGTTTGGAATCGTCTTTATCTACAAAACGGATATACCGATTGATAATTTTAAAGGCGGTATGCTCTGGATTGTCATAGACGAGTAAATCACGGACTGCATAATAGGCACGCTCATTTTTCAATCGAATCTCAAAACGGTTTTTTACTTCTGCGTCTTCAATGGGAATATCATTTTTCTTGTACTGCTCGTAGTCCTTTTCATAGATACAGAAATAAACTTCACTTTGTAATGAACCGATATAGAGGGTGTTTCCCATACATTCCTTTTCCTCTTTGCGTACCAGTTCGCCACTGCGATAGCTTTTAAAACTGCGGAAGACGGAGATACATTCTTCCTGTTGGCACTTTTCAGTGAGTACAGGGATATTTAAAATCCCTGTCTTATCGTTAATGGCAAGGTCAAGGCGTTTCATCACACCGCCAGCCACCAAAACGTCCATAAAGAACTCATACCAGCTTCTTTGTTGTGCCAGAAGATAGCTTTCAAATTGTCTGCACCCACGACCTTTCAATTCCACCAGAACTCCTTTGTCCAGTTCATGGGAGCAAAGGACGAATATGTCGCCTAAAGCATAATGCTCTGAATAAGAATAGAAACCATAGTCCTCATGAAGAAAATAGGACAGTTTCAGTTGTAAGATGTTTTCGACCACCTGCTGTACGTCTGTTGTCGGAAAGCGAATTCTTACATAATCAAACAGCATTTCAAGGGGAGCGTCGGGATTGAAGCGTTCCAGAGCTTCCCAAAGGGACTGCTGTAAATCCTCTGATGGCTTGACTTTTCCTGTTTCAATATCGCTTAGATACTGCCTTGTAATACCAGTCGCAACAGCTAAACGGTTTTGAGATAGTCCATAAGCCAAGCGTTTTTCTTTTAAATGCTGTAACCAAGTTTGTTCATTCAGTAAAAATCCCTCCAATCAAAAAGGCGTATGTCAACTTTTAAAGCCCATTTGACATACGCTGAAATTTTGTAAATCCCTTGTAACCAAAGGATTTTCTAATGTTTTTTTGACTGTTTCCTGTCGATTTGTACCCCCCTGTTAGATACGGGGGGTTAAGTGCTGGCGTGGCTATTGCCACACCAGCCAGCAAGATCAGTCCACACCTGCGACTTCCGCTTCGCACGTCGCCTGCGTGGACTGTCTGCTGTTGGATAACTTTTTAATTTCCTCCAAGAAATCATATCCTTTTGGTACAAGGGGAGTATAAAACTCTGATATGACACTTGTTCCTACATCAACATAGCCACGACCTTTGATTCGCTTTAAGAAGAAATCCTTTTGTACGTCACTGCCAAACATCATGCCATAGCCCATTTCAGACATACGACCTAAAGCCACTCTGAAATTAAACTGATCACGGATTCCGTCGCCTAAATATTTTGCGTCTGGACGTTGACAAGCCAGTATTAGAAAGAAGCCAGCTTGACGACCTAACATGACAATCTGTTTCAGCTTATTCATAACTGCGGTGTTTTCTTTTGTTCCCAGCATTTCCATGAAAGCGACGTATTCATCAAAGATTAAGAAGTGTGCCGGGAGACCTAAGTAAGCATAATTTTTGCCAGTCTTATAGTTCTTCATCTGCTTCATTTCCTCACTACGTTTCATCATTTCTTCATAGAATGTTTCAATGCAAGAAAGCAAGTCTTCTTTTCTATAGTAGACATTTGCCATCACAGAACCTAAGTCCGCAAGATCAGCATTTTTCGGGTCAAGAATATACAGTTTTGAATCTGTATGAAGCAAGGCTTCAATCAGTGTCAGTATAAAGTAAGTTTTACCGCCACCTGTACCACCAGCAATCAACATATGAGGGAGCTTATCATATTCCCACCATACGTTTTTCATTAAGCGAAGTTTACCATCTTTAGCTTCTACTTCATCAATAGAAATACGACTGGCTATGGTGTCATAGAGCAAAGTATATTCCACATAGGAATCCTTTAACTCTTTATCCGTCAGCTCACAGTACAAGCCACTCTCTAATTTCTTTTCCAAGTGTAAGAGTTGGTCTTGATATTTTCCCAGCGTGATTTCCACCCGTATCTGTATCAAGCCATTTTTAAGTCGATAATACATTTTAGGGAAGTAGGTTATCTTTTCCTTTGTACGACCAGCACTATCTTTAAAGAAACCCTCTGTTTTGACCTGTTCAGATTCATACCACTTGTTTTCAAGTATCATCTTTGCCAGTTTTTGACGGTGGTAAAGTTGTTTAACCGTATCATAGCGAACCCGTTTGAATACAAACGCTACCAGCAAGCAGATAAGAATTGCGACACTGAAACTGATAATTAAATAGGGAATGTCAATCTTATCTGCTTGTGATAGGTTAAAATCCTGCCAGTTGATCTGCTGGATTGTCTTCACATGAAACAGTCCGACAACCAGCAGGAAAACAGGCAGGAGTGACGCTATCGTAAAATGAAAGACTAAATCTTTACCAGATGGGCGAATCCTTTTACCACGCTGTTTCATGCGAAAAAGTCTCCTTTCTACCTAGCGACTATTTGTCTTGTGTCGGTTCTTTCTTTGCTTGTGGTTGAGCTTTGAATGAACTAGAATCCTTTGTCAGCACAATATCGTCTGCCTTGATATACCAGTCAACATCTGCTCCTTGATAGGTGGCAGTAGCAACGGTGTCCGCAATGGGATTGATAAGTTCCACCCGTGCGTTATAATCAAACTCTTTCAAAGGCACGCTGGCAGGAATACTTACTTGAATCATGCGTCCTTGTCCTTTGGATTTTAAGTCATAGGTACGTTCCTTGATTTCATCTGAAACCGACCCGTCTTCATTTTGGATTCTCACTTCACGACGTAGAGCAGAGAATTTCAATTCTCCAAAAGTCGTGTCTTTATCTAATACAATGCCATTTGCTAATCTCATCATTTTTCCTCTCTTTCTTTATTCTTTTATCATGTCGTCAGCATGTAAAAGGTAATTTGTAAAACCACGAGTGCCGATTTTGTAGCCCTCTGCGGTAATACGTGGATTGACTAACTTCACACGTTCCTCAAAGCCGAAATGTTTTTCGCCAGCTTCAGCAGGAAGCACCACCACAATATCATCTGCTCTTTGAACATCAGAATAGAGATTATAGCTTCTTGATAAGACAGTTAGCCGTCCGTTGATTCTTCGCTGAACGACTTTATCCTCGCCAGCAAATTCTAAATTGCCGAATGTTTTTTCCATGTTGGGAATCACAAATTTAAGTTCCATATTTTTACCTATCCTTTCTTTTTTATTGGCTGAATGAATGTTTGATGGTCTTAAAGAGTGGGGAACGACCTTTTGATTCTTGATTTTTTGTTTTCATAAGTTCACTTCCTTTCAAAATCGGGTAAAAAAATAGACACCTCATTTTTTGAAGTGTCTACCTATTAAATATTCAAATTTTATTGGAAGTATCTTTATATCTTCACTTTTCAAGGATAAATCGTCGTATCAAAGCTCATTCATAAGTAGTAAATTAGTAGTAAATTGAGTGGTTTTGACCTTGATAAAGTGTGATAAGTCCAGTTTTTATGCGGATAACTAGATTTTTATGCTATTTTTCTTTTAAAAAATCGCCAAACGATGGTTAATCATGATAAGATTCAAGTAGGTACTCATTTAACGACAAAGTGAGAGTCGGCCTGCATTGCTTCAGAATATTAGCCTAGTCATTGTTAGGAGAGCCGCTTTTAGCTCCCGGAGCAGTGACGTAGCTAAGTGGCAGAAGCAAGGCTGATGAACACGTTTCAAAAAAGGAGAGCTAACATGAAATTTGCAAAGTATTTTGATCATACACTTTTGAAGCCAGACGCGACTGAGGATCAGGTGCGCCAGGTGATCGCCGAAGCGAAGGAATATGACTTCGCCTCAGTTTGTATCAATCCTTACTGGGTCAGCATGACCGCCGAGGAATTGAAGGGCACGACTGTCAATACCTGTACGGTGATCGGCTTCCCTCTGGGGGCAACTTCAACGGTTTCAAAAGTTGCTGAAACTGTGCAAGCGATCCAAGATGGCGCCAACGAAGTCGACATGGTCATCAATATTGGCGAATTGAAGGCGGGCCATAATGAAGCAGTCCAACGGGATATCGAACATGTGGCGCATACTGCCCACGGCGCTGGCGCTTTATTGAAAGTGATCATTGAAGCTTGCTTATTGACTGATGAAGAGATCAAGCGCGCTTGCGAATTGTCAATGGCGGCGGAAGCTGATTTCGTGAAAACATCAACTGGCTTTTCAACTGGCGGCGCGACACCTCATGACGTTAAAATCATGCGGGACACTGTCGGTGATAAATTAGGGGTCAAGGCCTCTGGTGGCGTCCATAACTTAGCGGAGGCCGAAGCGGTCATCGCGGCTGGCGCTAACCGGATCGGGGCCAGCGCCTCAGTCACAATCCTTAAGGAGGCACAAGCAAATGGCAAAGACTGATTATCGTTTTAAGCGTGTATTTGGGATCGTTTTGGACTCGATCGGGATCGGCGAAGCACCAGACGCCGCTAAGTTTGACGATCAAGGGTCCGACACTTTAGGTCATATCGGCGAATTCTTCCAAGGTAAGTTCCAAGTCCCTAACCTGGTCAAGATCGGCTTGGGTAACATTCGCGAAGACAATCCGATTTTAGGCGCAGAACCGATCGAACATCCCGCTGGTCACTACGGCAAGATGTTTGAGATCTCCGCCGGTAAAGACAGCATGGATGGCCACTGGGAAATGATGGGCTTGCCGGTCACTAAACCGTTAGGCTTCTTCCCCAATGGTTTCCCCCAAGAATTATTACAAAAATTAGAAGATTTCAGCGGTCGCAAAGTGATCGTCAACAAACCTTATAGTGGGACCGATGTGATCCACGATTATGGCGAGGAACAAATGGCGACAGGCGACTTGATCGTCTATACTTCCGGCGACTCTGTTTTACAGATCGCGGCGCATACCGACATTATCCCACTGGCCGAATTGTATAAGATCTGTGAGTACGCTCGTTCGATCACCATTGACGAGTATCATGTGGGCCGAATCATCGCGCGGCCATACAGCGGTCCAGACAAGGACCACTTCGTCCGCTCTAGTGATCGACATGACTATACTTTGGAACCAACCGAAGACACCGATTTGGATCGGCTGCACGCGGCTGGTCTAGACGTTCTGGGTGTCGGCAAAATCAATGATATTTTCTCTGGACGCGGCATCACGAAAGGTTGGCATACCGTCAGCAACATGGATGGCATGGACAAAACCATCGCCGCCGCCGACGAAGATTTCACTGGGTTCTGCTTCACGAACCTAGTTGACTTTGACGCCATGTACGGCCACCGCCGGAACCCGCAAGGTGATGGCGATGCTTTGATGGCTTTCGACAAACGTTTAGGCGAACTTTTACCAAAATTGCATGATGATGATCTGTTGTTCATTACGGCTGATCACGGGAATGATCCTTGCTTCAAAGGCACCGACCATACCCGAGAATATGTGCCGCTACTCTTCTTCTCACCAAGCTTCGCGCAAGGTGGCAGCATTGGCATCCACAGTCCGTTCTCTGATTTAGGCGCAACTGTTTTGGATAACTTCCATGTTGCTGGTAATGGCAAGGGTCAGAGCTTCTTGGCAGACTTGAAGTAGGAGATTTCTGGCGTTGATGGCAGGTCAGGTGGGTTTGGATGTGGACGCAACCGCCTCAGGACGTTTGTCGTGGCTGGAACGCGGTGGGCATCGTTTGAAGCCAATCCGCAAGCCCAGCGGCTTGTCTTCAAATCGAGCCTTATTCTAAGCGATAAATCGCTAAGAATAATCTCACCGCTGAGCCACACGTCCTGAGGCGGTTGCTAGGCAGAATTGAGCTGATCTGCAATCAAGGCGAAGGATTTGACGAAGCGTTTTTTCAAGATTGAGGTCAAACAATCGCCCTCTTTTGGAGTGGTACGGCAATGCCAACTGATTTGGATCAGTGGGTCGGTACGTTTCGGATAGTGCCGCCAACTTTATCTCACTTACTTAAGCGGACTTGGGTTGGAAATCGACCAATTCAGCTGATTCATCAAGAACTTGCGTAGTTCATCAGCTAGACTGTACTGGTGTTACCAATTTAAAGCTGGTGACCACTAAACACGTTCGTTGATTGCGTGGCTCCTCATCAATTTGCCAGAGCTTGCCAATTGGCGTGAGTGCTCAAACGACTATGATAACGTTGAGCGGCTGGAGCGGAGCGTGGCGTTGGTGGATCGTTTGCTTGTTGGCGGAAGGTCGGGCTGGGGGTGAGTCAGCCGCGATATTATTCTTGGCGGCTTTGCCGCCTAGAATAAGGCCGAGTTTTGAGATTTTCGATGGGTTTCCGAAAAGCTCAAAATCGTGCCCGCAGCGGTCCACCACCCCCAGCCCGACCTGGAGCCCCACTACACTTGCCAACCACCAACGCCACGCGCAGCGCAGGCTGCGTACAATCTACTTTCAAGACAGTTTAAGCAATACCAAGCGGATGATAAACAATACACGATAACGGAGGAAAAAACATGAGTACACATATTGGCGCCGAAAAAGGTGCGATCGCTGAAAAAGTTTTACTGCCAGGTGATCCTTTGCGCGCAAAATATATTGCCGAGAATTTTCTGACTGATATCCATCTTTATAACGAGATTCGGAACGCTTTTGGCTATACCGGCCTGTATCGCGGCGAGCGGGTCTCAGTTCAGTCGACGGGGATGGGGATTCCCTCGATTTCGATCTATGTGAACGAATTGATCCAATTTTACGATGTTCAAACGCTGATTCGCGTCGGCACTGCTGGTGGTTTAGGCCCAGATGTCAAGATCCGCGACGTGGTGATGGCCCAAGCGGCTTCGACCGACTCCGCCATTGTTAATAATACCTTTGGTCCTAGCATCAATTTTGCCCCAGTGGCGGATTATGAGCTGTTAGCTAAAGCAGTGGCGGTAGCGAAACAAGATGGCATTCGTTATCATGTCGGCAATGTTTTAGGCGAGGATCGGTTCTACAATGACGAGATCGACATGCCCAAACTGATCGATTACGGCGTTTTAGCGACCGAGATGGAAACGCCAGCGTTGTATCTCTTGGCGGCGAAGTTCAAACGCCGCGCGCTGGGCGTCTTCACGGTCAGCAACCATTTGATCACCGGTGAGGAGACGACTGCGGAAGAGCGGCAAACTTCCTTCAACGACATGATCAATATCGCGTTGCAAACGAATTAGAACTCGTATCATTAAATGTAATAAGGAGCTATGGCCTGAGAAGGTCATGGCTTTTTAATTAGCAAAAACTGGTCGAGCTATCGAAATAGTGTTTAATGAATTGAACACTAGTGGAAAGGCAAACGCTTAAACACTGTCTTGAAGTCTATTTGATAAAATGTTATGCTCGTTTTGGCGAAAAACTATATCTGAAAAGAAAGTTGTAAGTGTAATGACCTCAAAAGAACGTGTCTATCAAGCATTAGCTGAATTATTGAATGATGGGTCAAAAAATGTGACTACTCAAGTAATTGCTCAAAAGTTAGAGTTGAGTCGTTCAGTAACTAGTCATTATTTATCTCAACTACTCGCAGAAAAGAGAATTCAAAAATCTAATGGCCGACCAGTTATTTGGTATGTAATTAGCGAGAAGAATACAGAGGAAAATGATTTTGGTGATCTAACAGCATTTAAAGAAATCGTCGGTGTCCAAGGAAGTCAGAAAGAGAATATCCGACAATGTATCGCCGCGGTCAAGTACCCCCATGGCGGTCTTAATCTGATGATAACTGGACCAAGTGGGGTCGGGAAGACCTTTTTGGCAAAAAAGATTTATCAATATGCTCAGAACAATAATTGGGTCACTTCCACTGCCCCTTTCAAGGTTTTAAATTGTGCAGATTATGCCAACAATCCTGAATTATTATCTTCGATTCTGTTTGGCTATGTGAAAGGGGCGTTTACTGGTGCAGTAACTTCTAAAAGCGGGCTTCTTGCAACGGCTAATGGTGGCTTTCTATTTCTTGATGAGGTGCACCGTTTATCCGGAGAGAATCAAGAAAAATTGTTTACGTTCTTAGATACGGGCAAATTTCGACCGATCGGGGAAAATCAGTCCGATTCATGCTCAAATGTTCGCTTTATCTTCGCAACAACTGAGGATCCGAAAATAACATTCTTAAATACTTTTGCACGACGGGTACCGATAACAATCTCTTTAACCGCATATGTTAAGCGTCCTATCGATGAGCGGTTACGATTTATTCGCTATCTTTTTGAGCAAGAAGCAAAGCGTTTACGACATCGAATTATTATTCAACCAGCAGCAGTTAAATATTTGTTAGATGTTGATCCTATCGGGAATATTGGTACTCTAAAAAATATGATTAAAGTAGCGTGTGCGAAGAATTTTGCTGGGGTCTCAAAGAGTCAGCAGGTTTTAACTATAGACTTAACGGATTTTGATTTGGAGTTAAATGTACCAAAGAGTCGATATGAACGTATTATCTCAAATGAGTTTAAGCTGAAGATCGATACAGCAATAGTACAGAATAATGCTGATTTACCATTGTTCTCTGAATTGAAGGAATCAATTCAGAGGGTTTTAGTTAGCACAGATCAAGATGAACGTGATTGGATAGGTGAGATTCGTAATCTCATTCAACATTGGGATCAAGACCAGCAGCAAGATTCATTTCAAACAGATGATGTTTTGCATCAGTTGCATCAAAGAGAATTTGTTCACATTATTTGTCAGAAATTTGGATTGAAGGCCGCTACCGCTTATGAGAACGCTTTTTTCAAATTATATCAGACGCATTTTGTTTTAGATAAAAAACTATGCCAACAATTGTTGGATCGACTTCAAAATAATTATTCGAGATCATTGCAAGTTACATCATATTTTTATCAGCATTTAGCAGTGATTGATCAGAACAGTCAAATAGCGTTAAAGTTGATTTTAGCTTGTTGTATTGCGGATGAAATCAATGAAAAATTGCCATTGCGTTGCTTGATGGTTGCTCATGGCAGCCATACCGCAACAAGTATCCAAGCAGTCGTTAACCAGTTATGTGGCACATACTTAGTTGATGCAATCGATATGCCGATTGATACAACGATTGAAGAAATATCAAAAGAGGCCATTCAGAGAATCCATGACTTTGACACTTCTAGTGGATTTATTCTATTAGTCGATATGGGATCACTGGGCCAACTCTATCGGAAAATCAAGAATAATCTAAGCGGTGACTTGCTCGTAGTTAACAATTTGACGACGGCGATTGCCTTAGACGTGGCTTTGAAAATTCAAGAACGATTACCTTTCACACAGATTGCTGAACACGCTAGTCAAGACTATCAGATTTCTACTCAGTATTTTGAAGGATTTTCTAATCAAAAGAATATTGTGATTTCTTGTATGTCCGGACTGGGTATCTCAGAGAAGCTAAAAGGAATCTTTCAACAGTGGCTGGGTAATAATATCAGTATTATTACAATGGATTTCGCTAATCTACAACAAAATATTAAGGCTAATGAAATTAGCGGTTTTGAATCAACGCTACTGGTGATTACAACAACAAATCTACCGGATTCTTTTGCAATCGATCATATCAATATTTATGATCTACTTGATGCAGGTGGCGAAGCATTACTCAGAGAGAAAATAAATGGTACGTTATCTGCCAAGGATTTTGACGGTCTATACAATGAAATCGTTAGATTTTTATCGATTGAAGGAGTAACAGAACGACTATCGTTTTTAAATCCGGCAGTTATTATTCAAGAAGTCGAAACCGTGATTTTTAAATTTGAGAACTATTACCATATAAAAATCGATGGTAAAATCAAGCTGAATCTTTATATGCATATCTCATTAATGGTCGAACGCTTGATGACAGGTGTCAGTACTAAGCAGGATTCATTAACTATGCCAATTACCGCGACTAGTAAAAAAGATTTTTTTGGAATCGCGAAAGGAATTTTTAGGCCATTGGAATTGAAGTATAATATTGCAATCAATGACTATGAGCTTTCTTTACTCTATGAATTATTCAAATATATATTTGATATCACGAAATAAATCGATTGATTGTCAGTTTAGTGTGCGTCAATAATATTTTAAAAGGCGATGATTGGTTGAAGAACCGGCATCGCTTTTTAGTTGGTCACTATTATTGGCACGATATTTGCTTATAATTATGATGATTGACTTTTGGAAAAGTGAGGATCTATAAATGAAACAGATTTTAGTGGCTACACATGGTGGTATGGCTAGTGGGATTAAGAGCTCAATTGAAATATTAACAGGTTTACAAGATAAGTTGGATGTGATCGATGCTTATATTGATGAGAATGATTTGAAACAAGGTATCACTAAATTCATTAAACAGCTTGAGGGGACAACTGGTGTGATTTTAACAGATATTATTGGTGGAAGTGTTTCGCAGGAAGTGTTACTGCAGGTTCATGACCAAAAAAATATTTTTGTTATCACTGGTGTTAATTTACCAATAGTACTTTCTTTGGTAATGAATTCGGAAACTTTGTCAAGCGAATCGCTCAAACGGTTAGTTGATCAGGCGCAGCTTGCAGTCTTACAACCAGCGGAGGGTAGACTACAGATTGTTGGGCAGAATGATGATTTTTTTGAAACAAAATCATAAGGAGTGAGCAAGATGGATAATGAGAAAGAATTAGCGCAGACCCTATTACAGCAAGTCATAACAAAAATAAAAGCTGAGATTTCACGTTTGGATGATCAAATCCCATATATTCCTGTGGAAGGTCAGTATAGTGATATGGGGAAAAAAGATATTGTTTGGTGGACAAATGGATTTTGGCCAGGTTTGTTGTGGCTTCTTTACCAACAAACTCATGATGAAATATTTAGGCAATGTGCCGAGAAATGTGAGATGCGCTTGGATAGCGCTTTTGATAAATTTATCGGTCTTCATCATGATGTTGGTTTTATGTGGCAACTTTCAGCTGTTGCTGACTATCGTTTAACGGACAATGAACGCTCTCAGGCCAGAGGATTACATGCAGCAACCTTATTAGCTGGGCGTTATAATCCACGGGGTAAATTCATTCGCTCTTGGAATCATGATCGGGCAGGCTGGGTTATTATCGATAGTATGATGAATATCTCGATATTGTACTGGGCAGCGCAAGAATTGAACGATCCTAGATTTAAGTTTATCGCGACAGACCATGCTGATACAGTGATGAATAATCTGGTGCGGCCGGATGGATCGGTTGCTCATATTGGAGTCTTTGATCCTAATACGGGACAATTACTAGAAACGCTCGGAGGCCAAGGGTATGAAACAGGATCATCTTGGTCAAGAGGACAGGCTTGGGCAATTTATGGCTTCGCATTAAGCTATCGACATACAAAAAATAACGATTATTTAAATACAGCAAAACGAGTTGCTAATTATTTTATTGCTAATATCGTAGAAACCAATTATATTCCTTTAGTCGATTTTCGGGCGCCCCAACATCCGCGCTTGTTTGACACCTCTGCCGGACTATGTGCGGCGTGTGGTTTGCTCGAAATAGCCAGACAGGTTCCAAAGTATGAACGTGATTTTTACTACCAAGCGGGCTTTCGTATCATTAAGGCAGTAGCTTCGGAGTATTTGGATCTAGATCCAAATACTGATGGTATTGTTAAAGGGGGAGCGGGGGCTTACCACGATAACAATCATAATGTTAAACTGATTTACTCTGATTTTTATTTTATTGAAGCGTTACTTGGACTGTTGAGCAGTGACTTTTTAATATGGTAGCAGAAATGGTAAATGATTATCGAGAAGTTGTCCAACAGTTTGATTTCTGCACGCAACATTGCCAAATGACAATTGGTGTTTTGGGTAGCGGGAATATTGTTTCTTTGTATTTTGGTGATAAATTACCTTCAAAACCATCCTTTCGCCAACGTTTTACAGCAATGGCAAAAGCAAGTTACCTGGCGGACACTGATGGTGTAACAGATTTTCGCTTGGAACAATTTCCTCAAATGTATCCTACTTTTGGAAATACTGATTTCAGATCGCCCGCGTTGATAATCCGTGATGAAGTGGGAAGCATTACAACTGACTTGAGGTTTGTAGAAGCAAAAAAAACGGCTCAAAAGGTAAGAATATCAGGCCTACCCAGCAGTCGTGATGACCGAGACTCGGAGACCTATGCCATCAAGCTAGTAGATATTGTTGTGGGTGTTGAGGTTACTATTTTTATTTCTGCTTATTACCAATATGATGTTTTCACCCAACATGTTGTGATTCGTAATATCGGGTCGAAAAATTTCCAAATTGAGCGTGCCTATTCATTTAGTTGGGATTTAATGGATGATCGGTATCAACTGCTGACCTTGACAGGTGCATGGTCACGTGAAAACAACCTAGGATATACAGATCTGCATCAAGGATTTCAAGGAGTTGATAGTAAGCGAGGAGCCAGCGGTCATGGTCAAAATCCATTTATTGCTTTGGCTACATCTGGAGCAAATTGGAATCAAGGCGCGGTCTTAGGCGCAAGCCTGGTATATAGCGGTAATTTTATCGCCGAAGCCGAAGTAGACATGCATCAGAATACTAGGATACAAATCGGACTGAATCCATTTGATTTTTCATGGCGATTAGGACCAGGTGAAGAATTTGCAACTCCTGAAGCAACACTTATTTATTCAAACCAAGGTCTAAATTTATTAAGTCAACGCTATCATTGTTTTTACTTAGACAAGTTAATGCGAGAGCCGCTCAGCAAACAGCCACGTCCTGTTGTTTTAAATAGTTGGGAGGCTATGTTCTTTGATTTTGATCATGATCAAATTATAACCTTAGCGAAAAAAGCACAGCGAATCGGTGTAGAAATGTTCGTAATGGATGATGGATGGTTTGGGCAAAGAAGTGATACTACGACTTCACTGGGCGATTGGCAGCCAAATGAGCAAAAACTGGGAGGCAAATTATCCGCTCTAATCAAAGAAATCAATGAAATTGGTTTAAAATTTGGGCTTTGGATTGAACCGGAAATGATTTCACCGAAAAGTATCCTCTTTCAACGGCATCCTGATTGGATTCTTAAAGATGGTCAGCATCTACCACAATTGACTAGACATCAATATGTGCTTGATTTGAGTAATCCACAAGTTCAGGATTTTTTAATTGAAACACTAGATAATCTTTTATCAGAAAATAAAATTGATTACCTAAAATGGGATATGAATCGAAATATTACTGATGTTTTTAGTGGTCATTTTGATCATACTAGACAAACAGAAATCGAACATCGGTATATTTTGGGACTATATCGAGTCCTTACAGTAACTTTAAAAAAATATCCTAACTTATTAATGGAAGGATGCGCCGGTGGTGGTGGCCGGTTTGATCCAGGGATGTTAGCATTCAACACACAAATCTGGGCATCAGATGATACTGATGCGATTGCCCGATTAAATATTCAACAAGGCACGATGCTAGTTTATCCGCCGGTAGCGGTCAGTGGGCATATCTCGATGATTCCAAACCAACAAGTCGGACGAATCACTCCTCTGAAAACTCGCGCGATTGTTGCTCAACAAGGGAGTTTAGGACTTGAGTTGAATCTAAGTATACTGAGCCAAAATGAGCTGGTACAAATTAAACGAGAGATAGACCAATATAAACAATTACGAAAAACGCTACAATTTGGAAAGCTGGCCCAATTGCCAGTTTACGATTTGATGAACGAATATGCTTGGATGAAAAGTGATCAGGAATTAATTGTGGTTGATCATATTGATATTTTGGTGAAGCCTAATACTGTACCGAAACGCCAACTATTAGTTGGGCTCTCACAAGAGCAGAGATTTATAGATCTAAATACTGGCCTTATTTATTCTGGAGATTATTTAATGGCGGTGGGGTTACCTTTAGCTCGTCCACAAAAGGATTTCTTTGCGCAGCGCTGGTTATTGAAGAAATATGAAATGTGATTGCACACTGTTATTACTTACCTAAACACTATATTCTTTTAAAATTAAATTCAACAGAAAGGCGCTAGATTAAGGATTGTAAACGCTGGCACAATAGTTGCTTATAATAAAATGGAACAATTCTTTAGAAAGGAGCATTTTTTTAAGTAGCACAACGCTATTATTTTGGAGGAATTTAAAAATGATTGAAATGATTCGTGTGGATGATCGATTGATCCATGGGCAAGTGGCATTACTATGGTCTAAGGAATTACAGATCAATCGGATCATCGTAGCAAATGATCAAGTTGCTACAAGTGAAATTCAAAAGAACGCTTTATTATTAGCGGCGCCGACGGGTATTAAAGTAGCAACTGTGTCAGTCGCAAAAGCTATTGATTTAGTTACAGATCCACGGTCAGAGAAACTTAAAATCCTGATTGTAGTCAATAATGTTGATGATTTATTAGCGTTAACTGAAAATATTCCCGTCAGGCCCAAACTGGATATAGCTAATGTCGGTCGAATCAATGGGAATCTCAAAAGTAAGCAGAAATTAACGGAAACAGTGTATTTGACTGATCAGGAAATTATAGCAGTTAAAAAAGTTGCGGCAATCAATGCTAATTTGGTTTATCAACCGTTACCCAATGATAATCCTAAGAAGTTTATTGATCTGCTGAAAGGGGAGTAGTATCCATGTTGTTATACCAAGCTCTTGTTGTCGGTCTTGTCATGGCATTCGGTAAATGGATCAATGCATATGGCTCATTTGCACAGTTGATGCCTTTTATCACCTATATTTTATTAGCGTTACTTTTAGGTAAAGACCCTGCTCAGGCCCTTATCCTCGGTGCAGCCGTTGAACTAGCTTTTTATGGTGTTATGCAAATTGGTGCCGTTTTACCACAAGATACGGCTGTTGGTGGAACTTTAGGTGTTGCGTTCGCTCTTATTCTGAATCAGAAGCCGGCTGTAGCTGTGGCCTTAGCAGTGCCAATTTCAATGCTGGCCGTTGTTGTTTGGAACTTATTGAAGTTTTGGTTTACTGCAAACGTAGAAATTTTTGATAAATATATCGATGAACGTAATATGAGTAAGTTTAACCGCCTTTGGTGGATTCAGATCGGTGTTTATTTATTAGCATATTTTGCGCTAGCCTTTTGCGCAATCCTCTTGGGAACAAATGGGGTCAAAGCGTTTGTTACTAGCATTCCTAAACCGTTCCTAACAGGACTAACAGTTGCTGCAGGCATGTTACCAGCTGTGGGGATGGGAATGCTACTGAAATATGTTTGGAATATTAGTTTCCTGCCATTTTTCTTAGCGGGTTTTCTGTTCGCTGCCTATTTAAAACTGCCGATTATGGCAATCAGTATTTTTGGTGTTGTCTTTGGTCTGATCACTTTCTTCATTGATAAGCAAATCAATGAAGTCAAACATAGTAGAAGTACTGTGCAAAAATCGAGTTCTGGAAACGATGAGGAGGACTTCTTCAATGACTAAATTGAAATTAACGGATCGTGAAAAAAAGTTAACTAAGCGTCTTTTTTGGCGAAATATGTTTCTAGGTTTTGATATGAGTTATACTCGACAGCAAGGTGTTGCTTGGGATTGGATCCATGCGCCAATCTATCGTGATATTTATAAAGATGACGACCAATATTGGGAAGCAATGAAAAGAAACATGGAGTTCTTTAATACAACACCAAATATGGTTGGGACTGTTTCTGGACTGGCTGTTTCAATGGAAGAGGAGAATGCTAAGGCGCCCAAGGGTTCATTTGATACTGCTGGGATCAGTGGTATGAAGATTGGTTTGATGGGACCTTTAGCAGGTATTGGTGATACTTTCTTCTCTGGTGTTTGGGCACTGATTATTATGGGGATTGCTATTAGCTTTGCTAAGCAAGGAAACTTAGTTGTAGCTATTTTGCCACTGGTCGCGTTATTACCTAACTTGTTGATCCGTTGGTATGGACAAAAATATGGTTACAAAATCGGTAGTCAGTATATTAGTAAGGCAGTTGAAGATGGCCTAATGGGAATGTTTACTAAGGCATCTTCAATCGTGGGAGTTACGGTCGTTGGTGGGATGATCGCAACATTAGTAAAAGTCCCTGTTATCTTTAAAACTAAGATCAATGGGACGACTTTTGAATTACAGAAAGTGCTAGATCAAATTCTTCCATCGATGTTGCCTTTAGCACTTGCTGTTGCTTGTTTTGTATTATTACGGAAAAATGTTAGCCCAGTAAAAGTGTTGATCGCTGTTGTACTTTTGGGATTTGCTTTGACATTTCTTGGTATTACTGGCGCTTAAAATAATTGAAAAAGTGCTGTGTCTGAGTTGTGGACACAGCCTTTTTTTATCAGGAGTGAGTATATCGTGAATCAGAATGGACATATTTGGTTTGATGATCTTGAGCGACCTATTCAGGCACATGGTGGCATGATTCTTGAATCCCAAGGTCGATATTATTGGTATGGTGAGAACAAAGATGCTAGCAATTTTGGGCACAATCAGCGACAGGTTCCTTTCGTGGGGATTTCGTGTTATTCGTCATCGGATTTGAAGGTTTGGCACTATGAAGGACTGGTCCTGAATGAAAATAGTGATTTAGAAGGCCGAATAAATCGAACCAGTGTTGTTGAACGGCCTAAGGTTGTTTTTAATCGCCAAACACAAATGTTTGTTATGTGGTGTCATTTTGATGACGCTGCTTATCATTTTGCAGGTTGTTGTGTTGCTATCGCGGATTGTCCGACTGGACCTTTCAAAGTTGTCGATATTCTGCGGCCGAACGGTAAAGAAAGCCGAGATATGACCCTATTTCAAAATGAAAAAAAAGCATATTTGATTCACAGCTCGGATATGAATAAGACGATTTACTTTAGTGAACTGACAGAAGATTATCTGAATACCACAGGTTTCATGACTAAGGCCTTTGTTGATCAAGAGCGAGAAGCACCAACTATCTTTCAACATGACGACTGGTTCTTCATGATTACGTCTGGCTGTACGGGGTGGCACCCAAATCCAGCGCTTTTCTCACGCTCACATTTTTTATTGTCGGGGCAAAAATTAATCGATAACCCCTGTCAGGGAGTTGGTCGAAAGACAACCTATGATGGACAACCAACGTATGTTCTAGAAGTTGATCAACATTCATATTTAATGCTTGATCATTGGCACCCTGATGACCTCAGAAGTTCTGGATATAGTATTTTACCGATTGAGACCAATGGGCGAGATTTAAGAATACCTTGGGTCGAAATACCATTTGGAGGGCAAGTAAATTGATTAATAATGTTGTACAGAATCCAGTATTACCCGGATTTAATCCGGATCCCAGTATCTTAAGGGTAGGCGACGACTTTTACTTAGCAACATCGACTTTTGAGTGGTGGCCTGGGCTAGAGATCTATCACTCGAAGGACTTGATCAATTGGGCATTGGTCAATGAACCACTTGATGATGAATCATTGATTGATTTACGTGGTGTTTATAATTCGGGGGGGATCTGGGCACCAAATTTAAGTTTTGCGGATCAGAAATTTTGGCTAACATTTACTTTGGTTAAGAGTGCTACATGTTTTAAAGACACATTAAATTTTGTGATAACTAGTTCAAAAATAACCGGGCCATGGACACGGCCACACTTTATCAATGCTAGCGGTTTTGATCCATCGATTTTTCACGAGAACGGACATCATTATTTTTTGAATATGCTATTTGATCATCGCTTGGATCAGCCAGGGTTTAGTGGTGTTGTTATTCAAGAATTCAATGGAAACACACTGACACTGATCGGAGTTAGAAAAAAGATTTTTTCCGGCTCTGATTTAGGAGTCTGTGAAGGTCCACAAATAGTTAAGAAGGATGGTTGGTATTATTTGTGGTGTGCGGCTGGTGGAACTGGTTATAGCCATGCAGAAACAGTTGCACGGAGTAAAAACATATTTGGACCATTTTCACTATCACCATATCAACCACTTATCTCAACTAAGTATCATGATGATTGGCCTTTGCAGAAGTGTGGGCATGCAAGTGTTGTTCAAGGGCCTGATCAGGGTTGGTATATTGCCTTTTTGTGCGCGCGTCCATTGCGGGTTCATGGAAATTGTCCTCTGGGTCGTGAGACGGCAATTGCTCCAATCAGTTGGGACGAGAACGCCTGGCCCCATTTGCTTGATAATAGCCATTTGCCTAGTGCTACAGTCTTGATTGGATCGTCAGAAGAGAAAATCATTCAGAAAAAGGATTATACAACTAGGTGTGATTTCACACAGCCTAGTTTACCCAAATATTTCAAAACTTTACGATATCCATTAGGAAAGCGTGGCTCGCTGTCAGCTAAGGCCGGATATTTACGTTTATTTGGAAATGAAAGCTTGTCAAGTCAGTTTGAACAGTCATTGATCGCACGTCGTTGGCAGAATTTCTCCTTTAGAGCAGAAACTAAAGTTCAATTCAACCCTCTTAACTTTCAGCAAATGGCAGGCCTTGTTTTGTTTTATGACACCGATAATTGGTGCTATTTATATTTGTCTTATGATGAGGTTTTGCACTGCCGATACTTACAAATAGAAAATGCCGAAATCAATCAATTTCGGTATTTGTCTGAGAAAGTATATCTTCCTGACGATGAATTGATAGGGTTGGCGGTCGAAGTAGATCATGAGCAGGCCCAATATTTTTATCAAACTGCTACGTCAGAGTGGCAACAAATCGGTATGCGATATTCGGCCGATCATTTGAGTGATGATTTCATCAAGGATCATGGTAAGCTGGCCTTTACTGGTGCAATGGTTGGAATCTGTTGTCAGGATATGGCCGAACATCAACGGTATGCTGATTTTGCGTATTTTGATTATTGTGAATAATGGAAAATGTTGTGAGTCAATAATATGAAGTAGAATCAAACATTTATTTGATCATGACCAAATGTCTGGATTTCGGTCAACGCAGGGAAAGCAGAGTTGTCCAATTCTTTATGTAGATTTTTAAGAATCAGCCATTCTACGTTGTCAGTGGCAATCGTAAATTTTTGAGGTCGTACGGTTTTTTTGAGTTTTAAGATAAAAGTATGTTGAGTGGATAGCTTGAGATGAACGGTCGACCAATAACTATCATGGGGGTAGTCCGCCCGTAAAATCAGTATGATTTGTTCAAGATGGATAGGTCGACCGAAATCGAGCTTGAATTCGGCATCGGCTCGTTGGTCAATTCCCCATGACTGGAACGGGAAGGAACCATGGCTAGTATTCGCAATGAAGCCATCAATAGCATTGCGAGCTTGAAATACCAATTCACCTCTTGTTTCGGCATTGGCAGTGGCGTGGGGATAACTCCCCGTTGCTTGTTTTAGGTCGTGACTATTCTCGGCTAAGTTTCTGGATAATTGTATCTCCTGAGTAGTAGCATAACGAATAGTGGCATAGTGACGACGACCCGAAAAAGCACTGACGGGGTAAGGCCATTCGCGTTCTTGATTGAAAGGAATCGAGAAAATCCAATTCTGTTTGGTCAAATAAATGAGTGCTGGGCGCAAACTGACATCAAGTTGAACCCAAACAAATGCGGGCAAATGATCAGTCTGAACTTGGAAAAAATCACCTTGGGCAAACTGATGCAAATAGGTAAGATAGGTTTGTTTTTCTCCAGTGTTTTGGGATAAAGTAGCTTTGTGACTGCACAGCATTAAAGTAAGTGTCATTTTGATCCGCCTCTATTAATCATATTTTCAAATAAACTATAAGCAAGAAATGTGCCAGTTTAGGCTTGGCACACTTTTTGCTTATAGATTGGTATAAGGGAAAGGAGTCAGAAGAATGAATTTTGGACAAACGTTGAATCTAGGGCAGGTTCAAAGTCAAAAATTAGCGCTAACGCAAAATATGAGACAATCGATTCTAATGTTGCAGTTAGATACACTGGATTTAACAGATTATTTACGTGAATTATGCTTGGATAATCCTTTTGTTGATGTGCGTTCAAATCTGGCTGTTCCGAGTAAGAATCTCACTTTCTCAGAAGCGACATTTCAAATCGCCGATCATTATCAATCCTTTTATGATTACCTACTGGATCAAGTGTCTTTAACAATGCGTGATACACCGTTACGGAAAATCGTTATTTTCTTGATTGAAACACTTGATGCCAATGGGTATATAACAATGACGGATAGTGAAATCGTGCGGCAGTTAAAGATATCAAATATTGCTTTAGCAGATGCAAAAGAATTATTGAGGCATTTAGATCCACCAGGGATAGGGGCCTGCAACTTACGCGACTGTTTGCTTTATCAAGCAGAATCTGATGAGAGTACTAGTGCGAAACAAAGTATTATTGTGCTAAAGGAATATTTTGATTTGCTTGAGCACCATCGCTTTAATGAAATTCAAGAAAAGATGAAACTGACCGAGGAAGAGTGGAGGCATATTTTAACATATCTAAGAACACTATCCGCTAGCCCTGGAATGCAGATTGGTGCTCGAGAAGTACCATATATTTTGCCGGAATTAAAAATCAGAATAGTTGGGAAAAAATTTAGTCTGCATATTTTACGACGCGGGCAACCAGAAGTGATTTTTAATCAAATGGATTTTGACCAACTTAGCCAATCAGTGGATTTAGATGTTCAAGTCTATTTGAAAGAAAAAAGGGTACAGTATCAAGAAATTCAGTATAACCTAGAGCGTCGACAACAAACATTAACTCTCGTTGCTGGGGAGATCGTTAAACGACAACTTCCGTTCTTGGCACATCAAAGTGAAATACTTGAACCACTATTACTTCGAGATGTTGCCCAGACACTGCAGTTAAGTGAATCAACAATCAGCCGAGCAATAAACGGTAAGTACATCGACACGGATCGAGGAGTTTTCCCATTAAAATTCTTTTTTGCAAGATATAGCCAACACAATGATATAAATTCGCGACTCTCGGTTGCTGGCCTAAAAGCACATTTAAAGTCCATGGTTGATCATGAAGATAAAAATAATCCTATGAGCGATCAGAAGCTTACTAATATGTTATCAGAACAAGGTTTTGCTATTGCACGTCGAACAGTCACGAAATATCGCTTATCATTAGGGATACCGCCCGCAACACAGCGAAAGAAAATGAAATGAGTTGTGGTTGACTTTTCGGCGCCATATGATAAAACAAAGTATGATGCCAGCGCGGGTACTTGCGCGGCTTGCGGTTTGTTGGAGATCGCAGCTTGGGTCGCCGCTGAAGAGGCGCCGTTGTATCGCAATGCCGCCATTGCCTTATTGCAGGCGACGGAAGCGAATTGGGTCGACTATGACCCGCAGCACGATGGCTTAGTGACCCATTCCAGCCATTCTTATCAAAAAAAGCAAGAGACGCATTTGCCACTGATCTACGGTGATTATTATTTTGTCGAAGGCATACTAAGATTATTATCGAAGGAGTTATCATTGTGGTGATCGATAGTCGGACAGCACTTTATGATTATTTTGAGAAATTAAATACAGCAACACGGAAGTATCGGCGTCCCCATAATGGTCGGTTCGATTTTGGCACCACGGCGACCCATTATGACGAGAATCAGATCCAGATCGAGGCTTTTTTACGCCAGCTTTGGGCAATCGGTCCTTTGGCAGGGCAACATTTGGTCAGCGCGGCGGATTGGGATTTTTATGCTGACGCGATCGTCCATAGTGTTGATCCTGCTGACCCGGCTTATTGGGGCAAGGTGCAAGACTTTGATCAACTGCTGGTTGAAATGACGCCACTGGCGGTTACTTTGATCGAAACCAAAGCGCAATTTTGGGATCGATTGGCGCCGCGCGATCAACAGAACATTTATCGCTGGCTGGATCAAATCAATCAGGTGCAGGTCCATCCCAATAATTGGCGCTTTTTCCGTGTGTTGGTCAACGTGGCTTTCTTGAAATTAGGGTTGCCTGTTGATCAGGAAAAAATGACGGCGGATCAAAACTTGTTGGATACTTTTTATCTTAAAGATGGTTGGTATTTTGATGGGAATCCCCATCAACAAGATTACTATATTCCTTGGGCCTTTCATTATTATGGCTTGTTATACGCTCATTACATGGGTCAGGAAGATCCTCAGCGGGCAAAGCGTTATCGTCAGCGGGCGATCGCGTTCGCGCGTTCATTCAAGTATTGGTTTGATCGCCATGGGGTCGCGGTGGCGTTTGGACGTAGTTTGATCTATCGTTTCGCCCAAAGCGCCTTTTGGTCCGCGTGTGTTTTCGCGAATGTTGAGGCGGTCCCTTGGGCGGAGATGCGCACACTTTTACTGGGAAATTTGACGGATTGGTCGCAACGGCCGATCCAAAAAAGTGATGGGATCTTGAGTTTGGGCTATGGTTATGAGAATTTTGAGATGACCGAGCATTATAATGGTCCGGGCTCACCTTATTGGGGGTTCAAGACGATGATCGTTTTGGCCACCGCTCCGCAGCACCCATTCTGGCAAGCGCAAACAGCGCCGAAATTGGGGTTGCATGATCAAGAATTGATCGCGCCGGCGAAAATGATCGTGACTCATCAACAAGACCTGAATACACAACTTTACCCGGCGGATCAATTAACCGGTCAGCTCCATTGTGGGGAAAAATATAGTAAATTAGTTTATTCCGCTGACTTTGGCTTTAGCGTATCCCGCGGCAACGATGGAATCGCCCAGTTCGCTGGTGACAATTGTTTAGCGGTCGCCGAAGTCGGAACGGAGAATTTTGTCAGCAAACAGGCTGAACTTGCTTATGACGTCAACGCCCAGCGGATCAAACATCGCTGGTCACCGTTGCCGGAAGTGCTGATCGAATCGATCGTGGTCCCCCTAGGACCCTGGCATATTCGTTATCATCGGATCCAATCGCAGCGCGCGCTTAAGTATGTGGACGGTGGTTTTTCGAACAAAATAAAGAATGGTCATGAAAGTGATTATCAGTTTGATCAAATCAAACAGGGTCTTAGTTTTCACTCGACCATTGGCGTGACTGCCAGCGTGGCTTATCAGGGTTATCATGAAGTTACGCCGATTTTTACGGAACCGAATACTAATCTGCTTTTCCCCAATAGTTTGTATCTAGGCGCCAGTGGTGAAATGACGGCGGGGGAACAAGTGTTGCTCAGCGCTCATTACGGCGGCGTGGCGCCAGTTACCACGGTCCCGACTGTGACGTTACAGGCAGGCCAGCTACGGATCCAGTATCAAGAACAAGTGTTAGTGATTGAGTGTTGAGCTCGTTAGTGCTGACGGTTCAATGTAGCGATGCCGTCAGCGTTTCAGTCAGCCGTCGTATCGGTTAGGATGAATCAATACAAAAGTAATACAAAGTCGATGATCGCTAAACGGTCGTCGATTTTTTTGAAACGTGCTACACGCAACTGACTTTTCCGCTTAACTACGTCAGGCTTCCGGAAGCAGAACCCGCTTCCAAAATCCTGACTAGGTTAATGCTCGAAGTCAACCCGTTGCGTGCAGCACTCTCTTTTTTGAAACGGGCTCACCGCCCCAGTTCCCTGTACTTAGCCTAGCAATTGTTTCGGAAGCAAAGTTCAGCTTCCAAAGCAATTGCTAGGCTAATGCTCGGGAGCTACCCGGAGTGGCTCGCACTCTGTTTTTTGTGGGCCGAGAACAGTAGTTGGACGCCTTGCTTAGTGACAGTGACTGGTTTTTGTTCAGGAGGACGATCATGATCAATTAGAAACCTGATATCATTAGTTTTCCTTGACCGAGTTATTTCATAAATAATTGCTGAAGCAGTCGCAAGGCGTCAGTGTTATTGGTATACTTGAATTATTACCTGAGTTTAGGGGAGGAAAATCAATGATTCAGTTTGATAAAGTTACGAAAACATACGGCGATAAAGTGGCGTTGAATGAATTGACGTTGAAGATCAAGTCGGGCGCGATCTTCGGCTTCTTAGGGCACAATGGCGCTGGTAAATCGACCACGTTGAAAAGTTTGGTCAGTATTATTGAGCCGACCAGTGGGACGATCACGGTGGACGGGTTGGATCTGGCGACCCAGCGGCACGCGGTCAAAGAGAAGATTGCTTACGTCCCGGATATTCCGGATATTTTCATGCAATTAACGGCCAACGAATATTGGAGTTTGATCATCGCCGCTTATTCCTTGGAAGACGAGGCAGTAGCGGAACGGCGGCAGGAATTGCTGGATCTGTTCGAGATGGCGGAACATCAGGACGAAACGCTGGCCAGTTTCTCTCATGGGATGCGCCAGAAAACGATCATTATTGGCGCTTTGTTGCCGGATCCCGACATTTGGGTGTTGGATGAGCCTTTGCAAGGGTTGGATCCTCAGGCGGCGTTCGATTTGAAAGAGATGATGAAGGCACATGCGGCCAAGGGCAAGACCGTGATTTTCTCGACCCACGTTTTGGATACGGCCCAACAATTATGTGATGAATTGGCGATCTTGAAGCAAGGCGAGCTGATCTATCAGGGTTCGGTGGCGGACCTGTTGGCGGCCCATCCGCAAGAGTCCTTGGAGACAATCTACTTGCAGATGGTTGGGCGGCAGTCGGCGGAAGGGCATTTGGTGGAAGACCTGAATGGTGAGCAACATGAATAAACGCCAACTCAGCGTCCTGACCCAGGTCAATTTGCGCCTGATCAGTCCCCAAGTCACCGATAAGCTGCGGAAGAAAGGGAAAGCGGGGAAGCGGCTGACCAAAAGCTTGCTGAATCAGTACATCTCATCTGGATTGATTTTCATTTTGATTTATGGCTTTTTGATGTTGAGTCTGGACTTCCACAAGTTTCCCGGGATCTTCACTTATTACGTGGCCTTATTTGTGTTGATGGGGGTGACCCAAGCCATCAGCGCGATTTATAATATCTTCTTCGAAGGCGCGGATCTGCCAGGCTATTTGCCGCTACCTTTGCGTAATTTAGAAATTTTCCTCGCTAAAATCATCGTCGTTTTGATCGGGGTGATCCCGTTCATTCTGCCAATGGTGATTATTTTCTTCATGCTCAGCTGGCGCGCGGGGATCATGATCCCCTTGGCCGTCCTGTTGGCCCTGGTCGTCTTTATTCTGTTCACGGCGGTCGTCTTGGCAGCGTCGAGCTTGGTCGTCTTTGGCTTGACCAAGACCAAGTTCTTCCAGCAACATAAGAAAACAGCCACCAGTTTGTTGCTGGGCTTGACCATGATCTTTATGATGGTGGGGATTTTCTTCACCAATATGAAGTCTAGTTCCGCCGGCGCGAACACCATCGATACGAAACCGCTCCAGATCTTCATGCCCTTATATCATTTGCTCGACCAACCATTCAGCGGCGCGGGTTTATTGGGTTTAGGCATTTTCGTGGTGCTCTTAGGAATCTTGCTGCTGGTGATCCGTCAATGGATCTTGCCGGATCTGTTCACGCAATTGACCCAGTCCAACACCGATATGGGTGGGGGCACGCGCAAACACCGACTTCCCAGTGGTTTGCGGCCACTATTAGGCTTTTATAATCGCCAATTGTTAAAAGAACCCAATTTGATCATGCAGGTTATTTCGACGACCTTGATGGCACCACTGATTTTCTTGATGTCCTTTGGTCTGGGCGGCCGCATCAACTTAAGTCGGCTGTCATTTTATCCTTGGTTTGGCGTTTTCTTCGTGGGTGGGATTGTCCTAGCGGCGCTGATCACCGACAAAGTTTCTTTCGTCGCCAACTTGATTTCATTGGATAAGCAAAACTATGAATTCGTCCAAGCCTTACCACTGTCCCTGAATCGTTATCTGCGGGAGAAATTCCGCCTTGGTTTTCTGATCCAGGCATTAATGGGCGCGGTGGTGGCCCTGATCGCCGCCTTCGTGGTCCACATTCCGCCATTACTACTGGTGATGACGCTCCTCGGCGTTGTCTATGGCGCCTATTATTTGAGTCATTATTACTTCATTCGTGATTTTCGGCTGCATTTGCCAGACTGGACCAACATCAACCAACTGTTCAGTCGTGGTGGCGACAACTTCTCTTTAGTGCTCGTTTTAGGGGGCAGTATGATCCTTGGCGCCTTAGCTGTGGTTGGTTATGCGTCTGCGGTCACGTGGCAGCCGATTTGGGCGAATGTGATCGCCGCGGTGATCTTGCTGGTCGTCGCTGGGGTGTTGTCACGGTATTTCCAACGGTCGTTTTGGCGGCGCTTGGATTGATTGAAATGATTGGATT
Source organism: Lapidilactobacillus luobeiensis (assembly GCF_024345205.1). Taxonomy (GTDB): domain Bacteria; phylum Bacillota; class Bacilli; order Lactobacillales; family Lactobacillaceae; genus Lapidilactobacillus; species Lapidilactobacillus luobeiensis. The sequence goes on from NZ_BROC01000009.1 coordinate 56,776, forward strand.
GAAAAAACCGTCGCATTTTGACGGTTTTTTTGTGTTTGCTGGCTGATGTGGGTGGGGATTGCGCGTGAGCGCAACCGGCTGGGACTGCTGTTGCGGACTGGAACGTGGTGGGCGTCGTTTTGAGCCAATCCGCAAAAAGCGCGGCTTGTCTCAAAATCGAGCCTTGTCCTAAGCGGCAAAGCCGCCAAGGACAATTTCACCACTGAGCCGCGCAGTCCCAGCCGGTTGCTGAACAGAATTGAGCCTATCTGCAATCAAAGTTGGGTATCTGACAAAGTGCTTTTGCAAGCAAGCGGTCAAACAATTCCCTCTTTTAGGGTGGTACGGCAATGCCAACTAATTTGGAGCAAATGACCCGCTGTATTTTACGTAGCATGAACGGTTGTTCCGCTCTCCTAATCAGTTTTTGACCGAAAACCGACCGATTCAGTTGATTCGCCAAGAACTAAGTCTGTTTGTCAGACAGACTGCACTGGCGTCACCAATTTAAAGCTGGTAACCACTAGCCACGGTCGTCAATTGCGTGGTTCCCCATCAATTGATGAGAGCTTGCCAAATGGCGTGAGTGCTCAAACGGCTGTTAAAATGTTGAGCGGCTGGAGCGGAGAAATTTGGGGTGAGATCGCCGTGAAATTGTCCTTGGCGGTTTACCGCTTAGGACAAGGCCTGATTTTGAGACAAGCCGCGCACTTTGCGGATTGGCTCAAAACGGCGCCCACAGCGAGCTCACCCCGAATTTCGCAGCGCAAGCTGCGGCCAACCTACTTTTAATCAAGCTTGCCGTACCCAGAAGTCAGCGAGCTTGAGGCCTAGTTCCTGCGGCGACCGAGCCAGTTGTGCGCGCTGCCAGTGTGGCGGAAACAGCTGCCGGTAACGCCCACTGGCAAAACGCTGATCGATCAACAAGATCACTCCGCGATCCGCCATGCCACGAATGACGCGACCACTGGCTTGCAACACGTTGTTAAAGCCGGGAAGTTGATAGGCGTAGGCAAAGCCCTGACCGTTTTTCTCCTGATAATAATCCCGAAGTAGGTCGTTTTCCAGACTAAGCCCGGGGAGGCCAACGCTGACGATCGCCACGCCGATCAGCCGGGTACCTTGCAGGTCGATCCCTTCCGAGAAAGCGCCGCCGAGCACGGCAAAACCGACCAGCGTTTCGTCAGGGTCATGAGTAAAAGCGTCCAAAAAGTCTTGCCGGACTTTTTCACTGGCGCCGGCTTCTTGTTGAATGATTTTCACGTGAGGCGTCGCTTGGCTGAAAGCAGTGGCGACTTGTTGCAAGAAGCCGTAGGAAGACATGAAAACAAGATAATTACCGGTCTGGGCGTTGATCATTTCTAACAGCGTGTCCACGATTCGGGGTAGGTTGCTTTCGCGCTGGCGATAGGTGGTTTGCACGTAATTGGTGATCCACAGGCCTTGGTTCTCCGGCGGAAAAGGTGAGGTGATCCGGTAGATCAGGCTATCGGGATCCGCGGCGGTCAGCGTTTCTTGATAGTAACTAAGTGGCGTCAGTGTGGCCGAAAAAAGGATCGCTGCATCGCCTTTATGAAGTGAGGTTTGCAAAAATTCGCTGGCGTCCAAACAGCGCAAAGTGATTTTTATAGTCGGGGTCGTGGTGACGATCGTTTGATAGTTCTCGCCATAGAAGTCGTAAATTTTCAGAAAAGTGTTCACCGCAAAAAAGAGGTCCAAGACTGATTCATGAAACTCGGACTCTTGATGGTCTTGCAACCAGAGCCCCAGTTTCTCCAGAGATTGATATAGGAGCTCAATGAAGTCCTCATCAGGCTCACTTAAAAGCGCCAAGTCAGGCGCCGCACCGCGTGTGCTGTTGCCGCCATATTTTTGTGTCAACAGTTGCACGGTGATCGGTGGTTTTTCCGGTGCTTTTTCAGGTTCGCTTTCAGGTTCGTTCTTGGATTTGTTTTCAGACGCGTTGGTGCCGCTGGTTTCAACGGTTGCGACATCGCTTGTTTCGCCGTTTGCTGTAGTTTTTGCGGCTGGGACCGCTTCAATCGTTGCTTCGGTTCTATTCTCGGTTTCCTGTTCTTTAGCTTTTTCAGAAATCGGCGGCGAGATAGTTTGAGTGTCTGCTAGTTGTACAGGGCTGATTTTTGCTGGTGCTAGTGCAACTGGCCGCACAGGCTCAACTTTTGCCGGTGTGGTCGGCGTTGTTGATGCGGCGGTCGTTGGCGTTGCGCCACTGAAAAGTTGTTGCAGGGTCTTGAAGCTGGCCTGCAAAGGTTTCAGGGCGCGGCGTAATTGTTTCACGGCCGTGCTTTGGTGACCGCGGATTTCTTTTTTGAGATTCTTGATCAGTTGTTCATCAAGGCTACTGCTGTACATTTCACGGCTGCGGCTGACCAGATTATGGGCTTCGTCGATCAGAAAAACGCTGCCAGGCTGAGGGTCAGCGAAGAAACGTTGCAGGTAAACTTGGGGGTCGAAGAGATAATTATAATCGCCGATGATCACGTCGGCGAACAAACTGGCATCGAGACTGAATTCAAAGGGGCAAATCGTGTATTTCTCAGCGTAGCGGTCGATCGTGGCGTGGTCCCAGCGGTTTTCATGGGCGAACAGGTCCTTGAGGGCGTCTTTGTTGCGGTCGTAATAGCCCACGTGGTTGGGACAATTTTGCGGTTCCAGACCTTGTTGGACCATCAAGCAACTTTTGTCCTTGGCGGTGATCGTGACGCTTTTCAGTTGGGCGCCGTGGTCATTGAGCAATTGAACAGTTTCTTCAGCGACTTGGCGGGTGCTGGTTTTGGCGGTGAGGTAGAAAATGCGCTCACTCAGTTCTGTTCCGAAAGTTTTGACCGTGGGGAAAAGTGTGGCGATGGTTTTTCCTGTTCCCGTGGGCGCCTCGGCCAAAAGAAATTTCTGGGCGGCGATGGTTTTATAAACAACGCCAGCGAATTGATGTTGTTGCTCACGAAAGGCGGGAAAGGGAAATGCTAAGTTATTGGCTGCCGCATTTCGCCGTGCCCGCCACTTGGAACGGAGCTGGAGCCAATATTCGTATTCTGTCAGCACCTTGGTCACAAAATCATGTAAATCAGTCCGCGACCAAACCTGCTGTTCCCGGGTGATCGTTTCGGTCAACGTCTGAAAATAGGTCAGTTGCACAGTGACCGTGGACACGTCTTGTTTCTCCGCCAATAGCCAAGCGTAGAATTTGGCTTGGCCCCAATAGCGGGTCAAGGCGTCGGCGGTCAAGTCGGCGAAGGCCGGTTCGGACGTCTTGATTTCGTCCACCAAAATAGCGCCGGAATCAGGATCGATCACGACACCATCGGCGCGGCCTTCGATCAGATAGGCCGTGCCATCTAATTCAGTTTCATAAGTCAAGTGGACTTCTTTTTGATAATCGGGCCCAGCTTGTTTTTGCAAGCGGCGGTGGATCCGCGCGCCTGCCAACGCGGTGTGATTGCTGGAAGGTTGCGGCACCAAATCACCTGATTTTAAAGTGAATTCGATCAGTTCACGAATGCCGAGTTTTTTTACCATAATATCTCATTTCTAGTGCTAGCATTTTGGCGGTTTCGGGCCAAGGTCGTTTGACGTGGACCTGTGCTTAAATTTAATCAATTGGTTCAAGTGTAAGATAATTTTCCCAAAAAGCCAAGCCGACCTAGAACGAAGAAAGTAAAGAGCTGCTCAAAATATATCTGGAACAAATCAAAAAGTAGCTAATGATCCAACAATCACCAGCTACTCTGCTTAAAGAGCGATATCGTAATGTTCTAACACGTCTTGATAGTGGAAAGTCTTCTCAATAAGACTGTAATTGATGAAAACGGGATCGTCGCCTTTAGCAACAACTTTGCCGCCTGAGCGTGACACGAGACCACGATCGTAGAGGCGCCCGTTTAACGTGTAGTGGACTGTGTCGCCTCCGGCTAGTAAATATTGCACCGTACCTTCGTAAGCTTTAGTGTTGGCCGGCTGAAAACTGGCGTATTGGATCGACTTGATCGTTTTGAGCGGGTCAGATCGGTTGGTAGTGCAGTAGAAATAGATGGTGCCGATCTTCAGATCCTTGACCGCTTTTTGCGCATAGGTCGTTGCAGTGATGATCGCATAGCCCGTGTTGATAGCTGGATCAGATAGGCTGACGACGCCATTAGTCATTCTAGGGAACAGCTTTTTTTCTGCTTGCTCCGCGGAGAGTCGTTCTTGGCGAACCAGGGTAGCAATCATCTCACTACGCGAAGTGTTAATGACTTGCCCTTGCTTATCGCTGGTCACGACCTTTTTTGTGTCTACATTTGGGGACCAGGCCTGCTTGGCCCATAGACCGAAAAATACTAAACCTAAAATCAGCACGCCCCAGCTGATCTTTTTTAGATCGAGTTTCACTGATAGTCACACCCCTTTTAATACCGCCCGTAAAAAAACACTTAGTGATCTCGTCTTATTTCGAAGGATCCCCCCGCGATCAAGGAACCAACTTAGTGTGATGGCTATTGTATCAATAAAGAAAAAATAATCCTGATCACTGATCGCCAAGCACTGAACGTCAGGCTATCACCTTGCTCAATTCTTATTATATCCCTATAAAGCGGCAATGTAAACGCTCTCTGAACCGCTTTTTACCTGAAAGTGATCGTCACTTTCAAGCACCTGGAAGAAGCGGAGCAGCCAATACGGACAAACGGGTTGGTTCCGATAATTCACGGCAAGATAGCTTACAGCAGTGGCTCGCGCTGGAAAAACCCAGTGAGTGCAGTGAGACAAGTCGGCTGGATGCTATTAAAGAGCTCCAAACTGTGAGGTCAAAGTTTGCCAAGCCACTAAATCTGGATCGGGCTGCGCAGACCGTTGGGCCAATTGCCACCATAACGGCAGTAAGCGTTGATACATTTGTGACGTGGCCGAACTAGGTTGATAGGTCGTTGAGGCAATGGGTGGTTGTGCGTGCCACCAAGGCTGGGTAGAGTCGAGGGCCTGTTGCGCCACCCGAGCAGCGCCTAACGCGGAGCCCTGGATCTGGTCGGGGATCACTAAGGCGCGGGCAAAAACGTCGCTGATCAATTGGCACCAGAACGGTGAACGAGCGAAACCACCTGTTCCTAGTAAGGTGGCCTTTTTGGCAGCGGGAACGAGGGTACTTAATTGTTGTGTAACGACCGCCAAGTTGAAGGTGATCCCCTCTAAGATCGCGCGAAGGAGATCAGCGCGGGTGTGTTGACTGCGTAAACCAATAAAGTGACCACTCAAGCTACCATCCCAAAACGGTGCGCGTTCACCGTTCAAGTAAGGCAAAAAAATCAGACCATGAGCGCCAAGCGGGCTTTGTGCGGCTAAGGCGATCATGGCCGCGATCGGGTCGTTGGTGTTTTTGAGATCAGGACAAAGGGTCGTCAACGCCCATTGGAGAATGATCCCGCCATTATTGACAGGACCGCCCAGCAACCAATGCTCGGTATCGATCCGATAGCAGAAGGATTCGCCTTGCGGGGCCAGTTGTGGTCGGTCACTGATCACGCGAACAGCGCCACTGGTCCCAATGGTTAGGGCGATCTGGTCAGGGTGAACAGCGCCGATCCCGATATTGGCCAAAGCACCGTCACTGGCACCTAAGACCAAACGAGTCGTTGACGGCAAGGCTAAGGTAGTCGCCATTTGCGGCTTGAGCGGATAAGTAGTCGTGATCGGAACGATCCGCGGTAAGGCGCTATTGGGTAGTGCTAATTTTTTCAAAATAGTTTCAGACCATTGACCGGTCCGCCAAGCGACCAGTCCAGTAGCGCTGGCCAAATTTATGTCGAGAACGAATTCGCCGGTCAACTGCCAAACCAAGTAACTTTTTAGATCTGCAAAGTGAGCGGTTTGACGTAATGATCCTGGTTGCGTCGCTTGTAACCAAAACAGTTTGGCCAGTGGGGTCATCGGATGTAAAGGCGTGCCCGTCTGCTGATAGAAATCAGGCGTAGTCGGGTCTGCTCGCAATTGAGCCACGGTCGCCGCGGCCCGATTGTCCGCCCAGGTGATGATCGGGGTCAAGGGCTGCCAATGCTGGTCCAACAATAACAAACTATGCATCGCCGTTGATAGACTAAGCGCGGTGATCGTATCCGCGTGAGGAAGCTGTTGCTGAATATCTGCGATCACCGCCTGGACAGCCTGCCAAATAGTTTGTGGATCTTGCTCGGCTTGCCCTGGTTGAGCCTGGTTTAGAGGATAGCCTTGCTCAGCAGTCGCTAAAATTTGTTCGTTTTTGTCCATAAGGATCGCCTTGGTGCTGGTCGTACCCACATCGATACCAATGATCATGATTTGTGCTCCTTGTCTTACTATTGATTTTAGTGTAGTGAAAAGTAGGTGAACTTGCAAGACTCGGGCGATGTTTTGAATTGCTTTGAAAAGTGTCATTTCTGTATTTACTGACTTGCTTGCAGGTGTAGTTGGGATTGGTGGTGACGCAACCGTCTCAGGGCGTTTGTGGTGGCTGGAACGCAGTGGGCATCGTTTGAAGCCAATCCGCAAAGGACGCGGCTTGTCTTCAAAGCGAGCCTTTGTCTAAGTAGCTGCTGGCGCACCTACAAAGACAAATTTCACTGCTGAGCCACACGCCCTGAGGCGGTTGCTAGGCAGTATCGAGCTTATCTGCAATCTGGGTGAAGTAGTTGACGAAGTGCTTTTGCTAGTGTGGCGGTCAAAATAGTACCACTTCGATTGATAAAAAATTTCTGACTGGTTGTTCCAACCTATTGCCCAGACTAGTAAATCCAAGTTTTGTGATACGCCATTCAGTTGCTGTGATCATCAAGCTGATTGTTACGTTGTGACTACTAACCATGGTCGTCAACTACGTGAGAATCCGTCAATTTACACGAGCAGGCACTATGGCGTGGCAGCTTATTCTACTTACAATTGTTGAGTAACTGCAACGGAGTGGTTCGGGGTGAGATCGCCGTGAAATTGGTCTTAGTGGCTGTGCCACTTAGACCAAGGCTCAGCTTTGAGATTCGCGTACTTTGCGAAGCTCAAAGTGACGCCCACAGCGAGCTCATCCCGAACCACGCAGTGGAAGTTACGGCCAAGATATGGGAGCACAGCGAGCTTGCCCGCCACACGCAACGCAGCCCGCGGCCAAGATTGGAACAGAGGAGACACAGCGAGCCCACCCCGAACCACGCAGTGGAAGTTACGGCCAAGATATGGGAGCACAGTGAGCTTGCCCGCCACACGCAACGCAGCTCGCGGCCAAGATTGGAACAGAGGAGACACAGCGAGCTCACCCCGAACCACGCAGTGGAAGTTACGGCCAAGATATGGGAGCACAGTGAGCTCACCCGCCACACGCAACGCAGCCCGCGGCCAAACTAGAAACGGAACAGACACCACCCCTGAATGATCTGTTAAGAAATCATTATGCTTGCGTGATTTGCTAGCATGAAAGGCCCGCCTATCAGCCAGTTGTGCTAAAATCTGGGTAGATAGTGAGTGGAAAGAAGGCCGACCGAAATGGCGGATCGTTTGATTCCTAAAACAGCAACCAACTTAAAGACCGGTTTGACTGCCGCACAAGTTGCAGATAAGACCGCGGCCGGTCAAACCAACGTCCAGATCAAGAAATTATCGCGATCGATCCCGCAGATCATTGGCGCTAATTTGTTCACGCTATTCAATTTGCTTAATTTGGTGATTGCAATCTTGATTTTCATGACTGGCTCCTATCGTAATCTCTTTTTCATGGGACCGGTGTTGGTCAATATTGTTATTGGTAGTTATCAAGAGATCCGGGCTAAATTGCGGATCGATCGTTTGAATATGGTCAATCAGCAAACGCTGACGGTCCTACGAGATGGGCAGTCGCAGCAGGTCGCCTTAGAAGCCTTGGTGTTAGATGATCTGGTCCTATTGAAACGGGGCGAGACGGTGCCGGCCGATGGGATCGTGCAGCAAACGACGGGATTGCAAGTGGATGAATCCGGACTGACCGGCGAAGCGGACTCTATTGCTAAAAAATCGCAAGATCCAGTTTATTCTGGTAGTTTCGTTGTCGCGGGACAAGGGTTGATCCAATTGACTCAGGTCGGACTACAAAGTTTTACGGCGCAATTGTCTAACGCGGTCAGTCAGAAAAAGCCGCGGTTAAGTGTGTTATTACGGATCATCAATCGGATCATTCGCGTGTTGACTTATACGATCATACCGCTGGGATTGCTCTTGTTTTTCCGGACCTATGGTAAAAGTGGCAGTTTCAATGACGCGATTTTGGGCACGGCGGCTTCAGTGATCGGGATGATCCCTGAAGGGTTAGTGCTGTTGACGTCGATCGCCTTGGCGACGGGCGCCTATAATTTGACGAAGAAACGGATCTTAGTCCGGTCATTGAACGCGATCGAGACTTTGGCGCGGGTGGACACGCTTTGTTTGGATAAAACCGGGACGATCACCACTGGGCAACTGACGGTCAAACGGGTCTTGCCGATCGCCGCTGATCAGGTCGCGACCGTGACTGCGGTGGCCAGTAAGATCGTCGCGGCGACGGCGGAACAGAACGCGACCGCTCAAGCGATCCAAGCATTAGCAGTGCCGCCGCTCAAAGTCGATGTTGCGGAGGTATTGCCTTTTTCCTCTGAGACGAAGGCATCTGGCTTTGTGACGACTAAAGGCGTTCGCTACTTAATGGGCGCGCCGGCATTTATTATTCATGATTTTCATGGCCCGCTGAAACAGCAGGCGCAGGATGCGGCGGCAGCAGGCTATCGTGTTTTGGCCGTGGTCGCGGAGCAAGCACAAGTGGCGCAAGAGGTCTTAGGCCTGATCCTGATCGCTGATCAAGTGCGACCGCAGGCTAAAGGTACTTTTGATTATTTACGTAGCCAAGGCGTGGCTTTAAAAATCATTTCTGGCGATGACCCAGTCACAGTCGTTAATGTAGCGCGCCAAGCAGGTATCGAAGGTGCGGCGGCCTATGTGGATATGAGTAGTTTGCCCGCTGAAAGTGACTATCAAGTTTTAGCCCAACGTTATCAGGTTTTCGGACGCGTTCGTCCAGAACAAAAAGCCAAATTGATCAAGGCGATGCAGGCCAATGGGTTGACCGTGGGGATGACCGGCGATGGGGTCAATGATGTTTTGGCGATGCGCCAATCTGATTGTAGTATCGCGATGGCTGGAGAAAGTGAGGCGGCGGAGGCTACCGCGAATTTCGTGCTACTGGATCATAATTTTGAGTCTTTGTTATTTATGTTGAACGAAGGACGCCGGGTGATCAATAACGTGGAACGAGTCGCTTCATTATATTTGATCAAAACGATTTATTCCGTGGTACTCTCTTTGTTCTTCATTATCTTAGGCACCGTTTATCCTTTTCAATTGTCGCAACTGACTCCGGTCAACGCTTTGACCGTGGGCATCCCCACTTTCTTTTTGGCGTTGGAGCCGAATTATCGCCCGCCAGCCGGACGTTTCATGCGTAATGTGATGGAGATCGCCGCGCCAGCCGCGATCTGCGATATCTTGCTCTTGATCGGGATCAGCGTGGTTGGGCATTTCAATAATTGGCAGTATTTGGCTACTTCGACCATGTCTGTTTTCGCGATCGGTGCGATCGGTTTTTGCGCCTTGTTGGCGATCAGTCGGCCGTACGTCGGGCGCAAATTATTATTGATCGGTCTGTCGATCCTCACTTTTCTGGCGACCTTTATTTTTAGCACGACTATTTTCGGTCTTCAAGCTATTTTGACTTGGCCATATGTTTGGTATTATCTTGGCCTACTTTTGCTGGCGTGGCCGCTCTTCTTATTCATGCGCGAAGTCTTAGGTCGACGCGTTTTCAGTAAAGTAAAATGGCGTTGAACGTCTTGCTCAAAGCGACCCGCAAGCACCATGTTAAGGTGGGTCGCTTTTTAATGTTGTTTGCGCCAGGGCACTCAGGATCACGGTTGGGCGCGGTGCGCTAAAGGGGTTCGTATAAATTTCATTTGTCAAGCGCTTTCAAATGTTGCATAATGGAGAAGGACTTTCTAAACCGAATTGAAACAGGGGTAATTATGCGAAAACACGGCCAAAGCGCAAAATTGATTTTGCTCATTTGGGGGGCATTATTGCTAACTGCGTGTCAGCATACGGTCGCAGGTCAAGTCGATCACGCAAAACCAGTGCGGATCACTTATTGGCATCGGATGACGGGCACTTGGGCGCAGTCGCAGCAACAACTGATCGATGATTTTAATCAGTCACAGCAGAAATATCATGTCGTTGCAAAATCTTGGGGAAGTTACACAAAACTGAATAAGAAAATCAAGCAGGCAGCCAAGAAAGATGAATTACCAGTTTTGGCGCAGACACCGTACACAAATATTGCGGATTATGTGGCGGCGGACTTGTTGCAACCATTGGATCAGGCGATGTATCAGGGCAAAAGTGCCTTATCCCATAAACAGTTGGTCGATATCAATCCTAGTTTTTTGGCGACCGGTCAATATGATGGTAAACAATATGCGCTACCATTCTCGATCTCGACGCGGATCCTTTATTACAACCAAGCCTTACTTGATAAGTATCAATTGCAAGTGCCAACAACTTGGGACGAGCTTTTGCGCACCGCTAAAAAAGCACGATCCCTAGGACTTGTGCCGATCGCCATGGATCACTCACCAGATCTGGAATTGGAGAGTATGGCTTTTGGTATTGATCAACAGCCGATCGATTCGCAGTTGCACGTCAATATCAATTCTTCGGCGAATCAGCAACTGACGCGGATGATCAGTCAAGCCACACAAACAGGCTTGATCAGAGTGGCACCGGCCGATCGCTCTTTTACCTATGAGTTTCTCAAGGGAAATACGCTCTTTGGCTTCGGTTCTAGTTCGGCGATCCCAGAACTGCAACAACAAACCAAACGGTTGAGTTGGGGGACGACGATCTTACCCCAATATGGCACCAGCTCAACGAATGTTTTGGCTGGAAATGATCTGATCATTTTCAAACAGGCCTCCAAGAAACAACAAAAGGGCGCCTGGCAGTTCATGCGTTTTCTTTTGAAGAAAAAACAAGTGACGACTTGGGCGATCGATTCTGGTTATGTGCCTGTGACTGGCTCGGCGATCCGTAGTAAGGAATATCAGGCGCTGTTGAAGGCGGAACCACAGTATGGCGCGGCTGTTAAGTCGATCAAGACCTCTTTCAAATCGCAAACATTTGTTGGTTATCAATTATATCGGGAGATCATGTTGACGACGATCACCGGCGTTCAGGCGAAACCGGAAAATCTAGAGATCGAGCAGGGGCAACTACAGAATATTACCGAGAACATCATTACATCGCATCAACAAGCCGATCATTAGAGCAGTCAATGTCAACGTTTATGAAATGTTTGACCATAGAGCCGCGCCTCGTCCGCGCGGTTTTTTTGTTGACGATTTCTTCATTAGATCAATGCTACATCTGATCAATGCTTCGCCGATCAAAACGTGCGCGGAGAGGACCGCACCCTTGCTGTCGGAGTGTGCCGTCTGCTCGTCAGTTGGTTGTCTTGATTGGGCCCACGACACTGGCATTGGTGATCATTGGACACTGCTCATGGTAATTTAGCGATTTTCAGGGAAATTATGGTATGCTAGGGGAGTCAAAAGTTAGGGATAGGAGTTTTTCAGATGAAGATGTCTGTTGCGCAATTTCAAGCAGCGTTAAAAGAGCAGGAGCCAGAATTACGGATCGTGACGCTACCGGCAACTGGTGATCATGATGCGGCGTTTTTCCAAAAGGTGGCCGCGGCGCTGTTGACTCAAGCGGCTGATCTATTGGATGAGGGCCGCTTGGGTTATGCAAGCTACGCGCTGGGCGGTGAACCGGCGGCGGAATTTAGCGTGGAGCTTAGCCCCGTCAATTTACCGATGGCCGATTATAAAAAGGTCAATCAATTTTTCACTGATGAGACGGCGCCAGTCGCGTTGAATCTCTATTTGGTGACCAGAGCTGAGCACCTGAACGTGTCCCATTTTCATATTGATCTTTTGGGCAGTAGCGAAGCCGACCTGACAAGTTATCAAGAGTCCGCCGCCATGATCATGGCGGCAAATTGGACCAAGATCGTGGCCAACTTCCAGAATCCACCAGCACCGAAAACACCAACGCCGATCGTAAAAACCACGACCAAGAAAGCCGCAACAAGTAAGAAGACCACCAAAAAAGCATCAGCGAAGAAAACAACCACCAAAAAGACCGGGGCGAAGAAGGCCACGACCAAGCGGGCCGCCACGAAGAAAACAGCGACTAAAACAACTGCAGTAAAAAAAGCGACGACCAAAAAAGCTGCCCCCAAAGCGGCAGTGAAAAAAACCGGTGCGACTAAAAAGATAACCGGCAAACAAGCGACCACCAAAACAACGAAATAAGGAGGCCGGCATGAGTGAGCAAGTTTTTACCGAAGTGGTTTTACAATTCTTCATTTATGCGTTGATCGGCTGGCTTTGGGAAACTGGACTGAAGGCGGTCAAGGAACATCGTTTTGTGGACACGGGCTTTCTGATCGGGCCGATCACGCCGATCTATGGCTTCGGCGTCGTTGGGGTGGTGTATTTGTTGCGCCCCTGGCAAAATCAAGTGGTGCTACTGTTTATTCTAGCCACGCTTCTAGTGACCGCCCTGGAATATTTGACCGGCTTCTTGCTGGAGAAAATGTTTCACACAAAATGGTGGAATTATGCCAATGTGCCGCTAAATATTCAGGGCTATGTGGCCTTGCCGATCTCGTTGTTCTGGGGGATCTGTTGTGTGCTGATCATTAAATTCGTGCAACCGGAAGTGATGATCCTAGTCGGTCAGTTATCCCGGCGCTTCGGCTTTATTTTGCCAGTCGTATTGATTGCGATCGGGTCATTTGATTTCGGCTTCACGCTGGCCAACTTACAATCCTTCCGGGCCAAAATGCAAAAACTCAATTTGGCTATCGAAGAACGGCGCAGCGAACTCAGCACTGGTGTCGCCGGTCTGCGGCAAGATGTTCATGAGAGCTGGGATGATTTTTTGGAGAAATACCCGCAAAGGCGGGCGCATTTGACCAACTTGAATTTCGGTCAGCGTCATTTGCTCCGGAGTTTCCCCAATATGAAAGTAGAGAATGCCAGCAATCATATGGATGAATTAAAGGAATTGGTCAACGCGCTCCGCAAGAAACGAAAAAAATAAGGTCCTGATTTTTGCACAGCGTTCACAGTTCGCTAAGAAGCTGAGGATCCTAAAATAAAAGAGTCGGGCGCCAACCTTGAGGCACTAGAAGTAAGCAATACTTTACTTATAGTAGTGATCCTCATTGTTGGCGCCCGCTGATTGTAACGTGCGGTACGCAACTGACTTCTGCACTTAACTGCGTCAGGCTTCCGGAAGCAGAACCTGCTTCCAAAATCCTGACTAGGTTAATACGCGAAGTCAACTCGTTGCGTACCGCACTCTTTTTTGAAACGTGCTCACCGCCCCAGTTCCCTGTGCTTAGCTACACAATTGTTTCGGAAGCAAAGTTCGGCTTCCAAAGCAATTGCTAGGCTAATGCTCGGGAGCTACCCGGGGTGGCTCGCACTCTGATTTGAAACAGAAAAATCAGATATGGTGTCGGCAGAATACGGCCAACCCAAGTGGTAGCGGTTATCACAGGTAGGTCAAGCGACGTGGAGGCGGTTCAACAAGCGTGGCCACCAGCGTTGGATCAGTTTGAATATCAGCCAACCCAGCAGGCCGCCGCTGGTGTTTAGAAGCAGATCGCTTAGATCGAAAACACGATTGCCTAAATAAAAATAATTCATGGCAAGTTGGGTACATTCAATGCTCAGTGAGGTAAGGAAGCCTAAGGCCAAATCATTGCGGAACTGCTGAAAACGGCGAACTAACAAGGGCGCTAGTAAGGTCAAGGGAGCCAACATGACCAGATTACCGAGATTTTGCGATACTTGATAGTTGAGAAAAGCGAAAGGGTCAAATTCAGTCAATAAAGTTTGCCGGCCAAAGTCGAGCTGGTGGATCGGAGAGCCGAGTGGAAAGATCAAGAAAGGGAAAACGGTCACGCTCAGTAGTAGATTCAAGTAGATCAACAGCAGGGCACTGACGCTTTGATGAGCCCAGCTGAGTTGGTTTTTGCGGAGATTACGGAGAACAAGCCAAAGCCATAACAGAACAAAAACCGGGATCATCGCGGTGGCCTGGACTTGTAACGGTGCAATGAAATCTTGTTTAGGACCATGGATCATGTACTCATCTCCTCACTAGAATTGACTGATCATTATTTTTAGAGGTTAGGATCGGCAGCGCAGGCGAAATCAATTTTTTAACTGGGCTGAGCGGTTGTTTACCAATAATTAGTCTAATCATAAGCGTTATCCAGTTGGGGTTCAAACAATAAGCCAGCGACGATCAAACAAAAACGTCGCTACCATCAGCATAGATCGTGACGTAGCGGCGTTATAACGGCCGGATTATTTTTAATTGTGCAGCACTATCAATGGTTCAGCGGGTTTGCTTTCGCTTGGTGATCTGGCGCCGCGGCAGCATTAGAAGTGTTAACGGCCCTTTTTTCGCGCCATTTTGCGCACCGGAGCTTACCTGTTCTGATTAGTCTTGTCGCCCGATCTCATAGTCGCTCGTCTTCATTGCGGCGACATGGCCGAGCAAGTAGCCATTGCCAACTTGGGAGAAGAAGTCGTGATTGGCCGTCCCAGTGGAGAGACCGTTCATCACGATCGGATTGACATCATCGGCAGTGTCTGGAAACAGCGGATCTTGCCCCAAGTTCATCAGCGCTTTATTGGCGTTATAACGGAGGAACGTTTTGACATCCTCTGTCCAGCCGACCTGATCATAAAGCGCCGCGGTATATTTCTCTTCGTTATCATAAAGATCGTAGAGTAAATTGTAGAGCCAATCCTTAAATTGACGTTGAGCCGCCGCGTCCAACTCGTTGAAACCCAGTTGGAATTTGTAGCCAATATAAGTCCCGTGGACCGACTCGTCGCGAATGATCAATTTAATGATTTCGGCGACATTGGCCAGCTTGTTGTTGCCCAAGTAATAAAGCGGCGTATAGAAGCCAGAATAGAACAGGAAGGTTTCCAGGAAAACGCTGGCGACCTTCTTCTCCAAAGGCGTGCCTGTTTGGTAAATCGAATTGACGAGCTCTGCTTTCCGCTGTAAATACTCATTGTGGTTGGTCCAAGTGAAAATCTCGGTGATTTCTTCACTGGTACAAAGGGTGCTAAAAATCGACGAATAGCTTTTGGCGTGGACCGATTCCATAAACTGGATATTGTTGAAAACCGCCAATTCCTGCGGTGTACGAATATCACGGCGCAGTTGCTCGATCCCGTCTTGGGATTGCAGCGTATCCAGCAAGGTCAAGCCGCCAAAAACATGATTGACCACTGTCTTCTCGGCGGTATTCAGTCCGCGCCAGTCGTCTAAGTCGTTGGACAAAGGAATCCGCGTATCGAGCCAGAATTGCTCGGTCAGTTTCTCCCAAGTCGCCTTATCAATGGCATCCTCGATGCTGTTCCAATTGATGGCCTCGTAATAAGTCTGAACCATTTGTTTTCCTCCTGATGGCCGTAAGACCACGGCTAAATTAAGTTTTCTGAAGTTTGTTTTCGTGTGATGGCAGGGTGTGCTGGGTGGTGCGGTGACGCAACCGCCTCAGGACGTTTGTCGTGGCTGGAGCGCGGTGGGCACTGTTTTGAGCCAATCCGCAAAGACTGCGGCTTGTCTCAAAATCAGGCCTTATTCTAAGCGATAAATCGCTAAGAATAACGTCACCGCTGAGCCACACGTCCTGAGGCGGTTGCTAGGCAGAATTGAGCCGATCTGCAATCAAGGCGAAGGACTTGACGAAGTGGTTTGGCGAGCTAGAGGTCAAACGCTTACCCTTTTGGGGTGGTACCGCGATGTCAACTGATTTGGATTAGTTGGTTGGTACAGCTTGCATTGGTTGAGCATCTTTACCTGCACCTTAACAATCCTTGGGTGGAAACCAATCGATTCAGCTGGTTTACCGAGAAGTGGGTCTGTTCATCAGACAGACTGCACTGGTGTCACCAATTTAAGGCTGGTGACCACTAACCATGGCCATCATTTGCGTGAAACTCCATCAATTGACCATAGCCTGTCAGTCGGCGTGAGTGCTCAAGCGACTGTTATAACGTTGAGCGGCTGAAGCGGAGAAATTCGGGGTGAGATCGCCGTGAAATTGTCCTTAGCGGCTGTGCCGCTTAGGACAAGGCCTGATTTTGAGACAAGCCGCGCACTTTGCGGATTGGCTCAAAACAGCGCCCACAGCGAGCTCACCCCGAATTTCGCAGCGCAAGCTGCGGCCAACCTCAACCTACTTTTTAGTCAAGCTATTAGATGATGCAGCTCTCGCAGTCGTTACTGCCGACTTCTTGCGCGTTATCGGTAAACGTGCGGACATAGTACAACGATTTGATTCCGCGATAAAAGGCGTAGTTCCGCAAAATACTCAGATCGCGGGTCGTTTGTTCCGGCTCATTTTTCCATTCGTAGAGACCGGCGGGAATCGTCGCCCGCAGAAACAAAGTCAAGCTCATGCCTTGATCCACGTGGACTTGCGCCGCCGCGTAAGTGTCAATCACCTTGCGCATATCAGTGTCGTAGGCCGACTTGTAGTATGGCAAAGTCTGGTTATCTAGCAGGGGCGCGGGGAAATACAGCTTGCCGTTTTTCTTCTCGGTGCGTTCTTCGATCAGGCGGGTGATCGGATGTAGACTGGCGCTGGTATCGTTGATGTAGGAAATCGAACCAGTCGGCGCCACGGCCAGACGATTTTGGTTGTAAAGGCCGTCTTGCTGGACTTTGGCCTGGAGTTCGGCCCAGTCAGCTGGTCCTGGTATGAAAATATGCTTGAACAGATCTTGGACTTTGGCCGTTTGTGGACCCCAATCCTGTTGGCGATATTGGTCAAAGTAGGAGCCATCCGCGTAGGCAGAGTCTGCGAAATCAGCGAAGGTTTCCTGGCGTTCGTGGGCCAGGTCGTTGCTGGCGACTAGGGTCCAATAATTGAGCAACATAAAATAAGTGCTGGTGAATTCTAGGGCTTCTGGTGAGCCATATTCAATGTGATTTTTGGCTAGGAAGGTGTGCAGGCCCATGGCGCCAAGACCGATGGCGTGGCTGCGCTGGTTGCCGTACGCGATTGTCGGGACGGCGGTGATGTTCGATGTGTCGGAAACAAAGGTCAGCGCGCGGACCATGGCGTTGACCGAGCGGCCGAAGTCAGGGCTGGCCATTAAGTTCAAAATATTCGTGGAACCGAGATTGCAACTCACATCGGTGCCCATTTTGACAAAATCTTGGGCGTCGTTCAATTGGGCTGGGGTTTGGACTTGGAGAATCTCGGAACAAAGGTTGCTCATCACGATCCGCCCCGGGATCGGATTGCTGCGATTGGCGGTGTCGATATTGAGGATATAAGGATAGCCGGATTCTTGCTGCAATTTGCTGATCTCATTTTCCAATTCCCGGGCCTGCAAATAATATTTGCGGATCTCAGGGTTGGCGACCATGCGCTCATATTCGGCGCTGATATCCACGTAGGAGAAGGGCTGGCCGTAAACGCGTTCCACGTCATAAGGGCTGAACAGCGCCATTTTCGCGTCAGCGCGCACCAATTCATAATATTTATCCGGAACGATCACGCCTAGGGATAGTGTTTTGACGCGGACCTTCTCGTCGGCGTTTTCTTTCTTGGCGGAAAGAAAGGCAATGATATCCGGGTGGAAAACATTCAAGTAAACAGCACCGGCGCCTTGACGTTGGCCCAATTGGTTGCTGTAACTGAAACTATCCTCCAGTAACTTCATCACCGGCAAAACTCCGCTAGAAGCGCCTTGGATCCCTTTGATCGGCGCGCCGGCCTCACGCAAGTTGGACAGGGTGATCCCCACGCCGCCGCCGATCCGGGACAACTGCAAGGCGCTGTTGACGCCGCGACCAATGCTGTTCATGTCGTCAGTGATCTGGATCAAGAAGCAGGACACGAACTCGCCGCGACGTTGACGCCCAGCGTTGAGGAAACTTGGCGTTGCTGGCTGATAACGCTGATGGATCATTTCGTCAGCCAATTGTTGCGCCAACGCTTCATCACCATCCGCGAAATAAAGGGCATTAAAAAGAACCCTATCTTCGAAATTTTCTAAGTAAAAATTGCCGTCATCGGTTTTCAACGCATACTGATTGTAAAATTTATAGGCCGCCATGAACGACTTGAAGGTGAAATGTTGGTCGCGCAGGTAAGCCGCCAGCTGGTCAATAAACGCGGGCGCATACTTGGCGATAAAATCAGGCTCTAGGAAATCATGAGCCAATAACCACTGGATCTTCTCATTGATCGTGGCAAATTTCCGCGTGTTCGGGGCCACATTTTCTGTGAGAAAAGCCTGTAAGGCCGCCTGATCCTTCCCCAAAGGAATCTGACCGTCAACGGGCCGATTCAATTCGTTATTTAATTTGAAGTACGTGATTTCATTAAGATCGAGACTTTTGAGACTCAAATTGGCGCACCACCTTTTGGAATTGGGCCACGTCAGCTGCGGTCCCGTTGAATTCGAAGTCGAAAGCCACGGGCACGTCTAAGCCGCGGGCGATGTCTTTAGCGTTGTGGATATACAGCTCGTTGAAATTGCGGTTGCCACCGCCGGCCACGCCTTGCAGATCACGGGCGTTATTCTGGTAGCCGAGAAATTCGATCACTGGCTCCAACATCTCGTCATCATAGGTCGGCACCACTAGCAAATAGGGCGCGTTCATCGCGTGGTAGGGATCAGCATCGGTGATCTCGTAAGCGTCCAGCCCTGTTTTAGCCAGGAACCGCCGCGTCTGCCCGGTGATCGAATAGAAAGCCAGCGCCATCTAACCGACCAACTTCTGTAAAGCTTCCGGACGAAAACCAACGATCGGCGCGTCTTGATCCTGACGGAAAACCAACGGCACACTGGCAAAGCCCTTTTCCCGCAAATAAGCAGCCGAAGCCGGATTCTCGCTGATATTTATCTCCTGAAAGTCGACTTGATGCTCGCTTAAATAACGCTTGGTCATTTTGCACTGCATACAGCCATCACGGGTATATAAGATGATTTTTTGCTTGTTCATAGGTAAAACCTCCCAATAATTTTGCAACGCAGTGGCCGCGACACGATTTTTCGCCGAGCGGACTAATTGTCGAGAGTGGTCAAAACTGCGTAAGTTGATGATTTTGATTATACCGACGCCAGCAAGAATACACAACATATTGTGCTCGAACAAATTTTCGTATACAAATTATTGTGTAAAGCCACGATTGTCGCTAACAGTCCCACTTTTCACCGCGCGGACCAGCGCAACAAAAAAAGTCTCGAACCCGCTGGATTCAAGACTTACCTGATACAAGTTAAAATCGTGTTACATTTTTTGCGGGAATTTATGCCTCGGCATTGCATATTATTAGATAGGTTGGTGTGATTTGGTTTTGAACTTGCACTTGATTGCAGGTGTAGGTGGGTGTTGCGCGTGAGCGCAACCGGCTGGGACTGCTGTTGCGGACTGGAACGTGGTGGGCGTCGTTTTGAGACAAGCCGCAAAAACCGCGGCTTGTCTCAAAATCGAGCCTTGTCCTAAGCGGCAAAGCCACCAAGGACAATTTCACCACTGAGCCGCGCAGTCCCAGCCGGTTGCTGAACAGAATTGAGCCTATCTGCAATCAGAGTTGGGTATCTGACGAAGTTTTTTTGCAAGCGAGAAATCAAACAGCTCCTTCTTTTGGGGTGGTCCGGCAATGTCAACTGAGTTTGTTCTTGAACCTGTGCTGATTGAGGACTTGTTGGTGACGCAACCGACCTAAGACGTTTGTCGTGGCTGGAAACGTGCCCACCGACCCAGCCGGTTGCTGAACAGAATTGAGCCGATCTGCAATCGAAGTGAAGGATTTGACGAAGTGCTTTTGCAAGCTAGAGGTCAAACCATTGCCCACTTTTGATGGTACGGCAAGGCCAACGGATTCGGATTAGAAGGTCGGGACATTTTGCGTAGGTTGAACATCTCTACTTGTTTCCTGAACGATTTATGAGTAAAAACCGACCGATCGAATTGATTTATCAAGAACTTGCCCCAGTTCATCAGACAGACTGTGCTGGTGTCACCAATCTAAAGCTGGTAACCACTAGCCACAGTCGTCGATTGCGTGGCTCCCCATCAATTGGCAATAGTTTGCCGGATGGCGTGAGTGCTCAAACGGCTGTTATAACGTTGAGCGGCTGGAGCGGAGAAATTCGGGGTGAGATCGCCGTGAAATTGTCCTTGGCGGCTCTGCCGCTTAGGACAAGGCCTGATTTTGAGACAAGCCGCGTACTTTGCGGATTGGCTCAAAACAGCGCCCACAGCGAGCTCACCCCGAATTTCGCAGCGCAAGCTGCGGCCAATCTACTTTTATCTGGAAATCTGCACCTAATTGGTTGCAACCGATTGGGTCTCGCACTGTGGCTTTTGCACGCGAAAGGCGTCGCAGAGGACCTTGATCCCCGCGTCGATCTGAGCGTGCGAGGCGCCAGCGTAACTGAGCCGCGCGCCGTTGTTGACATTTTTGCTGGCGTAGAGATTGGTCGAAGGCACGTAGAGAATGTGATCTTGCGGCCCGATTTCTGTCCGCAACAACTGATTGAGATCGACATTTTCCGGGCCAGTGACCCAGAGGAAGAAACCACCATTGGGTTGCGAAGTTTGCCAACCAGCAGGTAGATTGGCTTCAAGCGCGTTCAGCATCCAGTCGCGCCGTTGTTGGTAATCGGCTTGGACTTGTTGCAAATGGGCGCTGAAGTCATTATTGACCAAGTAATCGGCGACGATCTGTTGGATCAGCGCTGGTGATTCCAAGTCAGCGCCATCTTTCAAAAGCCGGATCTGGGTGTAGATGGGATCATCGGCGACGAGCCAGCCTAAGCGTAGGCCAGGCGCCAGGATTTTCGAGAAACTGCCCAGACTGATGACGTGACCACTGTGATCCAACGACCGTAGCGAAGGGAGATCAGCGCCGGAGTAGCGCAGATGTTTGTAGGGATCGTCTTCCAAAATATAGAAATCGTAATTTTGCGCCAATTGGACCAGCCGTTGGCGTTTGGTCAAGGACATGACGAAGCCGGTGGGATTCTGGAAATTAGGAACGGTGTAGAGAAATTTGATCGTGGTTTGCTTCAAAGCTCGCTCTAATAAGTCCAAGTCCAAACCGTCGGGAGACATGGGCAATTCCAAGTAGGTAGGCTCGTAAGCAGCGAAAGCAGCTAGGGCGCCAACATAGGTGGGAGCTTCAACGGCAATACGGTCGTGGGGATTCAGGAATAATTTCGCGACCAAGTCCAAGCCTTGTTGCGCGCCTTGGGTCAGCAGGATGTGGTGCGGATCCTCGGCGGCGCCTTCTTGAGCCAAGGCGGTGGCAATCAATTTGCGCAGTGGGTAATAGCCTTTGGCGTTGTGGTATTGTAATGGATTCTCTGTACCGTCTAACAGCACACGTTGGCTGCTGAGCGCTAATTCTTTTTTAGGAAAAAGTTTGGGATCGGGCAATCCCCCGGCAAAAGAAATCAGTTTAGCGTCAAAGTCAGGAATGAGGTCTTCGACACCTGTGTTGCTGGTCAATGCGGTCCGAGTTGCGAATGATTTCATTTTGATGACCTCCCTTAATTTTGGTTCAACAGTATGGTAAACTATTTTTAGACAATAGTAAATTTCAACTACTTGAATCTATGATGAATGTTTTTCACTCTAAAAGGAGCAAAAAGTGATGGCAATTTTTCAATACGAAGTCTTCGCTAAAGTTGTGGCTTGTCAAACCTTCAATCAAGCGGCGCAAGCCCTGCATGTGACGCCCAGCGCCATCAGCCATTCGATCAATCAATTCGAGACCGAGCTAGGCTTTCCTTTGTTTATTCGCCGCCGGACGGGGGTTGAGTTGACCAGCGACGGCCGAGCGATTTATCCGTTGGTCCAAGCGATCCTGAATATGGAGGCGCAATTGCAGCAGGTGGCGGCCAATATCCAGGGCTTGAATGCCGGTTCGATCCGGATCGGTGCTTTCAGCAGTGTTTGCATCAACTGGCTGCCGCCGGTGATCCAAGCTTTTCGCCAGCAGTTTCCCAGCATTGAGATCAGCATTATTCAAGGCACCTTCACCCAAATCGAGCAGATGGTGCGCCAAGGCCGCGTTGATCTGGGCTTTTCCACGTTGCCAGTGGATGACGACCTGATCGTTGAGCCGCTGTTGGCCGATCCGATCCGCTGCGTCACGCCTACCAGTTTCGTTCCCGCCAATCGGGAAAGCGTCACCTTGAACGATATTGGCAGCAGCCATTTTATTTTGCAACAGATCGATTACGACGGCGATACGAAAAAAGCCCTAGATCGTTACGACGTGACCACCAGCTCGATTTCCTATTCGATCGATGACCAATCGATCCTCTCATTAGTCGAAAGCGACCTCGGTTTGGGGATCCTGCCTGAGTTGGCGTTGCAAAAATTGACCGGCCGCGTCCACATCTATCCCTTTGACCAGCCGTTCCACCGCACGATCTGTTTGATCAGCAATAAGGTCCAAGCAAAAACGCCTTCGACTAGACTGATGATCGAAACGATCCGCCATCACTTAGCGGAAGTGTATGGTCCACGCTATCTGGGCAACGCACCACGAGCTTAGGGTGGGCAATTGAGTTGGACTGGGCTCCTATTCTTTATTTTCGCTTGATGGCAGGGTGTGCTGGGTGGTGCGCGTAGCGCAACCGGCTGGGACTGCTGTTGCGGACTGGAACGTGGTGGGCGTCGTTTGAAGCCAATCCGCAAAAAGTGCGGCTTGTCTTCAAATCGAGCCTTGTCCTAAGCGGCAAAGCCTCCAAGGACAATTTCACCACTGAGCCGCGCAGTCCCAGCCGGTTGCTGAACAGAATTGAGCTTATCTGCAATCGAGGTGAAGGATTTGACGAAGTGCTTTTGCGAGCTAGAGGTCAAACTATCCCCACTTTTTTGATGGTACGGCAATGCCAACGAATTCGGATTAGTTGGTCGGTACAGTTTGCGTAGGCGGGAAATCCTTACCAGTTTCTTCAACAATCCTTGGCAGGATACCGACCGAATTAGCCAATTCATCAAGATCATATCCTAGTTCATCAAGCAAACTGTACTGGTACCACCAATTTAAAACTGGTAACCACTAACCACGGCCGTCAATTGCGTGGATCCCCATCAATTAGTGATAGCTTGACGGATGGCGTGAGTGCTCAAACGGCTGTTATAACGTTGAGCGGCTGGAGCGGAGAAATTCGGGGTGAGATCGCCGTGAAAGGGTTGAGAGTGTGAGCCGACCTGGGTAGCTTCTGAGCATTAGCCTAGCAACTATTTTGGAGGCTGGGCTTTGCCTCCGGAATAGTTGCGTAGCTAAGCGGAGGAAGCTAGGTCGGCGAACACGTTTTGGTGGCTTTGCCACTTAGACCAAAGCTCAAAGTGACGCCCACAGCGAGCTCACCCTGAATTTCGCAGCGCAAGCTACGGCAATCTACTTTTCCCAGTTTTTCTAGCCAGCGCGGAAAGTTCGCGTTTCCAGAAAATTTCGCAGGAATGACCTTTGTTTCCGTGCAGGGGTTGGCAGAATAAGTTATAATTTTAAGTAGATGCTTTTGGGAGGTATTGAAAATGAATTTTGGCTGGAATTTGATTGGTATCGGTGCTTGGCTATTGTTGATGGTCTATCTTGTGATCATTATCCAGAACATTCGTCATCGGCATATTCGGATGATCGTGATGAACAAGAAAACATTCAGTTGGAAAGTCCTCAGTAAGGACCTGCTTTTGGTGGTGGTCTTTCTCGCGGGTTTTGTTTTCATGACGTATCAAACGCTGTTTAGTCGGGTCGAAGTGACAGCGCAAGATCGCGTGGAGGTCAAGTATACGACTGAGCCATTGGTACTGCAGACTAGTGGTGACACGGGGTACATGGTGACGGTGGCGCGTGGTGAGGGTCGCGAAGCAATCCAGACTTACACGTATTGGACAGAAGGTCATCGTAATCAGGTTAAGAGTATCCATGCTAGTATCGCCACAGGCAGTAAGCCGATCCCGATTGGTGCGAAGGTCTATCATTTTCCTAACAAGATGATCAAGAAGGCGGATAAGCAATATAATCAGGCGTTCGCGGCGCGGGTCGAAGCGACTTATAAGCCAGGATTCTGGAATGGCCTAGGCATGAAAGTGGGTCATAATGCTTTGGAATATACGATGATCCGGGTTCCTTCCAGCACTTTTGTTAGTGAAGACTAGTTTCGGGCAAAAAGTAGTCCAGTATTTTGTATGACCAACGATTTGGGGCTGTCATCATTGAGTTTAGTTGAGAAAGTTTTGGGGTAGTCATTTGGTAAAAGAGAAATTGAGTGTTCGTGATTTGGTTTTCACGGGTTCACTATTATTTGGGCTTTTCTTTGGTTCGGGAAATTTGATTTTTCCAGTGTCTTTAGGGCAACATGCGGGTCAAAATTTTTGGCCAGCTTTATTGGGTATGCTAGTTAGCGCGGTGGGATTACCATTATTGGGGGTTTGCGCAGTCGGAGTGACCCAAAGTAACGGCCTATTGGCGATCGCCAGTAAGGTCGGTCGTCATTTCGGTCGCATCTTTACGGTGTTGCTATATTTAATGATCGGTCCCTTGTTTATTTTGCCGCGGTTGGCCGATACGGCTTTTGTGATCAGCTTTGGTCCTTATACGACTGATCAGACGCAAACTTGGTTTTTGCTGGGGTTTTCGTTAGTCTTTCTAGGTGTGGCTTATTGGTTGTCGCGTAAACCGGCCAAGCTATTGATTTATGTCGGCAAGGTTTTGAATCCGTTGTTTCTACTGATTTTAGCCGGTTTGTTATTGGTTACATTTATTCAGCCACTGGGTGCTTTGGATCAACGAGCGTTGGGTGGGTACGCCAATCATCCTCTGAGCGCTGGCTTTAGTGTTGGCTATAATACGATGGATCTGTTGGCGGCGTTGGCTTTTGGGATCGTGATCGTCAATGCGGTGCGACAACGTGGTGTGACCACGCCTAAAATGATCGCGAAGGAAACGATTCGGGCCGGTTTGATCAGTACGGTCTTGATGAGTGTGATCTATGGTTGCTTGGCTTATTTAGGCGCCACCAGTGTTCAGGATTTTGGCGTTCAAACCAATGGCGCGGTCGTCTTGGCGATTGTCGCGGATCATTATTTTGGTAGTCTAGGTCAGCTGGTTTTAGGCGCCTTAGTCATCCTAGCTTGTTTGAAAACCGCAGTGGGCTTGATCACCTCGTTTGGCGAAACTTTTGAACAACTTTACCCACAAGTCGCTTATCAAAAGTGGATCTTACTGGTCAGTGGCATTGCAATCTTGATCGCCAATGTTGGCCTTGACCAATTGATCACCTACTCCGATACATTTTTGCTGTTCATGTATCCTTTGGCGATCGCTTTAGTGCTCAGCGCGTTGGCCACCGTTTTCGTGAAGCCACCACACCGCTGGGCCTATCGTGGACCAATGTTTTTGGTGATCGTGCCTGCGATTTTGGCAGCGGTGGCCAGCCTACCAGGAGACTTACTTGACGATTCGAAGATCTTAAGTCAATTAGTTTGGTGGAATGCCGCCTTGCCATTGTCCGACTATGGTGTTGGTTGGCTATTCCCCGCGATCTTAGGCTTATTGATCGGCCTTTTGTTAGATAATTTTTGGGATCCCCGTGATTCTCTAAGCGACCAGTGATGAGGCGATAACCACACCAAACGTGTATGGCTGCTTGAGAAAAAAAGCGCGGAGATTCATTGATCGTCTGATGGTTAGTCACGGTCATAATTTCTTCAAATTTTATTCGCGCAAGTAGCACAATTTGAGCAAATGCTTTTCAAACATTCAGGTTATAGTTATTAACATAGAAAGCAAAGGAAATGTAAGAGCACTTGCCCGGTGCGCTACAAGACCTTGTGATCTATAAACTCCAAACAAAACCCTAAACCTAAATAAGTCAGAATTGATTGCCCGTCAATGCTGACGATGTGCATAGTGGTTGCCCGCCACGAAGCACCTGTTGGTTCACACTTGCCCGGTGTGACTAACAACCAAATTTTTCTTCATTTTTTACTCCTCCCCTTAAATGAAAACGATTGCCATCTTGCCCGGATGCGCGATCGTTTTTTTGTCTGTGGAAGTGATTAGGCTGTCCACAGCTTACGCTGCGAGATTCGGGATGAGCTCACCCCCGAATCTCTCCGCTGTACCTGCTCAGTCATCCGTTCCAGTCTAAGCGATCCTGCCAGCTGATCAGCTGTGGCGCATACTTCGGCGAAGGACTTGTGTTGGTTTTAGAACTGGGCGCCGCTATTCAAAATCAGTTCCAATGATTGCCTGCGCTGTTTCAAGATCAGAACAGAAAAAAACGTCTCAAGGATCGAGACGTTTTCAATCGGACGAAACTAAATATCAAAGTTGATCAGTTGGTCAACTTGCCACTGGCCATCAAAGCCTGAACTTCGGGTTGGACGTGGGCGTAATCCTTAACCGTTTGATCGAAATCGCGGAAGTAAAGTTGGTACCAGACGAGGAAGGTGTAGATCGTCCAGATCTGGCGACGAGCATCGACTTTGCCGTTGAAGTTGTCTACCAATAAGCCGAGGATCTGATCACGATCGAAGAACTCGCGCACCCAGTCTTGACTGAAAACGGCCTTGACTTGCTGGAAGTATTTTTCTTCGCGGAGCCACGTTTTGATCGGGACGGGGAAACCTAATTTCGGACGTGTCGCCCAATCTTCTGGTAAATGGCGTGCGGCTGCCTGGCGGAAAATATCTTTGGTATCATTCTTGGTCAGGAGCAAATCAGACGGGATCGTGTTGGCCAATTCCGCGACTTTTTTATCGAGGAAAGGAACCCGTAACTCAAGGGAGTGCGCCATTGAGATCTTATCGGCCTTTTGCAAAATATCGTTCAACATGAAATGATGTAGATCGATATATTGCATTTGCTTAACGGCTTCCGCGTTGGCGACTTTCTTGAAATCTTGCTGATAGACACCATTGACGGTGCTGTCGTTGCGATAAGGCGCTTGTAGTAGCCGGTTTGCCTGCGCACTGGTAAAAATCGTCGGTTGATCAGGGTCATAGATCACAGATTCGCCAACATAAAAGGCGGAAGGAACAGCCGTATGTGTGTACAAATGGGTTTTCCCTGGAAAATTCGGCATCTTCTTGATGCTACGGGCAAGGTGAGCACGAGCGCCAGTTGGTAATTTCGCCAGTCCATTGGCGAAAACTTTGATCAATTGATGATGGGAATGCATTCCATAATTGACGTAGCCAGCAAAAAGTTCATCAGCACCTTCGCCAGAAAGAGCCACGGTCACTTTTTTCCGGGCTAGGCGGCACAGATACCATAAGGGGATCAGCGAAGGATTGCCGTCAGGTTCGTCCATATGATATTGCATCTCGGCAAAGTCATGAAAAGCAGCATCGCCACTGACAGTAGTGGCGTTGAAGTGCAAGCCTTCTTGATCAGATAGTGCTTTGGCGGCGCTAGCTTCATCATAAGGACCGTTATCAAAGTTAACGCTGAAAACTTCTTTAGGGCGTAATAGCGAAGTGACGTAACTGGAATCTACACCTTCTGAAAGAAAGCTACCAACGGGAACATCGGCGATATTATGCATTTTTACAGAGTCCTGAATGGTTTGGTCGATTGCTTTCACGGTTTCTTCAGGTGTCCGCTCATAATTGATGTCGTATTTTGCGTCCCAGTATTCGTGGATCTGAGTTTCTTGATCGTGGCGTTCGAACCAATGGCCAGCTGGGAAACGATAAACATTTTTGAAGAAAGTTTCAGGTAGGTCATTATATTGGTTCATTAGATAGGATTTCAACGCATTCTTGTTCAGTTCCTTTTTGAAATTAGGGTGTTTCAAGAAGGCCTTGATCTCTGAACCAACAATAAAAGTAGCGCCATTGTCATAGTAGTAAAGTGGCTTGATCCCGAAGAAATCGCGAGCGCCGAATAAAGTCTTTTTGTTGTCGTCCCAGATCAGATATGCGAACATGCCCCGCACCCGCTTTAAGGTACCGGCCATGCCCCATTCTTCATAACCATGTAGCAAAACTTCGGTGTCTGCCTTGGTTTTAAAAATGTGTCCAGCAGCTAATAATTCTTTGCGCAAAGCTTGATAGTTATAGATCTCGCCATTGAAGATGATCAAGATTGAACCATCTTCGTTATAGATCGGTTGACCGCCGCCTTGCAGGTCAATAATACTTAATCGACAAAATCCCAATGCAACTTGGTCGTTGAGATAATGGCCACCGCCTTCAAGATTCGGCCCACGATGACGGATCATTTCCATCATATCTTCAATGACAGTCTTCTTATCAGTGATTGTTTCATCACTGAAAGCGATAATTCCACACATGATATCTCCTTAATGGCTGCTTGATACCAGCTTGATCAGTTTGAAGCGCCCATTTGCTTTCTGAAAATAATATAGTTCTCTCCTTGTTCATTTTACCAGCAATTCGTCACAAAGTTAATTAGTGGGACTATAAATTTTTCTTAAGCGGGGAGATATTTTCTTAGGCTGATTTGGCAAAAGAGGCCCCTAAGGCCGCGAAATCCGGTATAATAGAACCAATCAGATCTTTGGCAACGAAAAGAACCGCGACAGTTGATGTTCTGACACGGTTCTTATTTATAAAAAGTGGCTGGATTTACTTGTTGTTGGCGCGCAGATCATTTAGCGGATCTTAGGCCGATCGATCAGGATCAAGCGATAGCGGACAATTGCTTACAATTGACCACGATCCGTTGGTTGAGTTCATAAACATTTTCTTTGTCGCGATTATCGTGCTCGATAATATGGAGCAGCACAGCGTGTTCATAAATCTTTTCGACTTCGCCAGTAAAACGATAACTCATATCTTCTTTGACCTGGCAACTGAATTGATCGCCAATATTAATATCTGTGATTTCCATGATGCTACCCCATTTCGATTTTTTTGTGGGAGGCTATCCCTTAGGCTCAACGAGTTTTGATAAATGGCGCTTTATCGAAAAGACGCTGAAATGATTGGCGCCAGCTTGAGCCGGCATGATTTTAATGTGACGCTGTGATCGTCAACAGCGTCAAGTGATCAGATCAGACTGGTCAGGAACCAATAGCCAAGATCCATCACCGTCAACAAAAGGAGTAACGATGTTGCTATGAACATGAACAAATTATTGATCATTACCGGAGCATCTGGTACGGGCAAAACGACTGTCAGTAACTATTTGCGCGACAACTATGGCATTACCCGAGTGATCACACATACCACGCGACCGCCGCGGGCTGGCGAAGTAACGGGCCGGGATTACTATTTCGAGACGGAAGCCAGTTTTGTCCAGAACCATTACATCGAATCGGTCAGCTACGCGGGCTATCATTACGGTTCTTCGCGAGAAGCGTTGCAACGCGCTTGGCAACAACGGCGTTTGGTCAGCTTGGTCTTGGATACTAAGGGCGCTGAATCTTACGCGAAAGTCATGCCCCAACAATTGATCGTCCTTTACCTGACGATCTCCGATCCTGAGATCCTGAAAGAACGCCTAGAAAAGCGCGGAGATGCGCCAGCGACGATCGAACAACGCTTGAACAGTGTCGAGTCCCAACGTGACTTACAAGTACCTGCCGCATTGCGGTCTTTAGCGACTGTGGTCGTCAACGATCATTGGGCCAGCGCTAAAGTTGCCGTCGATCAGTTACTGAAAAATGAACTTTGCCACCTATGAACCATCCAGTAAAAATATCCTTGATTCAGGATATTAGCCCTGAGTATAGCATAATTGTGCAGCAAGGCGCAAAACTATTTGCGCTTTTTTATTGGCAAAAAAATTATCGAAAAACTGGAAATTTCTGCCCTCCGTAATGTTCGGATCTGGCTGCCATTTCGCGGTGCTTCTTGGGTTAAAAATTGAATGGTGTGACAGTGGCAGACTTGGGGCAGAGCTGGACATTCTGACAACAGAAAAGACCGTGACCTTGTAGTTGTCTCGCTTGAGGCGAGAACGACTTATGGCCACGGTCTTTTTTTAATAGTAGGGGTTAATCAGAAATCACGATCATTATTTAACGATCTCATGGATCAAGGCGGGAATCTCTGGCTGGTCTGCACCGATCATAATGCTGTTGAGCACTTGATCTTGGACCTCTTGTGGTGCAGGTGCGTTCAAATAAAGGGTCGCTAACGGTTCGCCCAGTGCGACTGCATCGCCGATCTTTTTATGCAAAACGATCCCGACAGCTGGATCGACTAAATCGGTCTTTTTGGCCCGACCACCACCGATTTTCATCGAGGCGATACCTAAGTCATTGGTTTGCATGCCAACCACGTAGCCAGCGCTTTTGGCAGTGATGTCCAATGTGGAGAGCGCTTGTGGTAATTTCTCTGGGTGGTCGACGATGTCTGCATCGCCGCCTTGGTCACGGATCAATTGACGGAAAGCCTCCAAAGCGCTGCCGTCGGCGATCCGCGCTTGCAGGATTTCCCGCGCTGCCGCAGTATCAGGGCTAATGCCAGCCAAAACCAACATTTCTGCACCTAAAACCAGTGTCAATTCGGTGACGTCTTCAGGACCTTCGCCGCGCAGCACATCGATGGATTCCTTGATCTCCAAGGCATTACCAATGGTGTAGCCCAGCGGTTGGTTCATGTCGGTCAAATAAGCGACACAAGGGACCCCATTTTGTTTACCGATCGCCACTAAGGTTTCAGCCAACTTCTTCGCTTGCGCTTCAGTTTTCATGAAGGCGCCATTGCCAGACTTCACGTCGAGCACCAGCGCGTTGGTGCCAGAAGCCAATTTCTTACTCATGATCGAGCTAGCGATCAACGGGATCGATTCAACGGTGCTGGTCACGTCACGCAACGCGTAGATCTTGCGATCCGCTGGCGCTACATCAGTGCTTGCGCTGACAATGGCGGTGCCATGATCTTGAACTTGCTCGATGAACTGTTCAACTGTTTCGTCCACGTTGAAGTTCGGGATCGCTTCCAACTTGTCTAAAGTCCCACCAGTGTGGCCCAAACCACGACCAGAGATCATTGGATTTTTCGCGCCAGCCGCTGCGACTAATGGTGCTAAAGGAATACTGATCTTATCACCGACGCCACCGGTGGAATGTTTATCGACTTTGATCCCGTCGATCATGCTCAAGTCTAGCACTTCGCCAGAATCTAACATGGTTTTGGCCAAAGTAGCGATCTCATCGTCGGCCATGCCTTTCAAATAGATCGCCATCAACAGGGCGCTCATTTGATAATCGGGGATCGACCCGTCCGTGTAACCGGTAATAATAAATTGAATTTCTGGTGTGGATAACTTTCCGCCATCACGTTTCTTGGCGATCAAATCTACCATTCGCATAGAAAAAATACCTCCTCATGTCTAGTTACATCATACCTGACCCTATTTTAACATAGCCGGTTTGTCGCGGGAACCATTTCTCAAAATCCGAACGATCCATTAATGACCGTGCCGAGGGACCAACTAAGATTGGGGTGAGCTTCTCCATTGTACCACCAAGATTAAGCGCTGTCATTGCCGTTACAATAAGTTTTTTTTTTGAAAATGGCGTTGCAGTTTTCTCAGAAAACAGTTATTGTTGAAGCAACAATTGGAAAATGAGGTGGTTAGATGTTAACAGAAACTGAATTACGCGCATTGAAGAAAGTGGAGCTGCATTGCCATTTGGACGGCTCGCTGCCACTACCCACCATCCATCGACTGGCCGCTATGGCGCATCTTTACCTGCCACAGGATGATCAAGAATTACGCAAATTGGTTAGTGTTACTGACGACGCTAAGGACTTAATGGATTATCTACGCCGTTTCGACGTGGTGCTGCCCTTGCTCCAAACCGCGCCGGCATTGGAATTGGCGGCCCATGATCTGATCGGTCAGTGCGCCGCTGAAAATGTTCGCTACATCGAAGTCCGCTATGCTCCAGACCTCACCACAGAACAAGGTCTGACCGTGACGGAAAGTATCGAGGCTGTCTTGCGCGGCTTAGCGAAAGGCCGCGCTGAGTTCGGTGTGGATTCCGGTTTGCTGGTCTGTGCCATGCGCCAATTTCCACTGGCCCAAGGTGAGAAAATGTTCGCCCAAGCTTTACCGTACTTAGGAAAAGGCTTAGTCGGTGGCGATTTTGCTGGCGATGAGGCGGGCTTTGGCACTGAGGTCATCACCCCTGCTATTAAATACGCAGAAGGGTTGGCTTTGCCCTTAACCGTCCATGCTGGCGAAAGCCACTGCGCTCACAACGTCATCGCCGCGCTGGCTTTGCAGATCCGGCGCATCGGCCACGGCGTCGCGCTGGCCGGCCATCCCGATTTTCAAAAAACTTTCGCCCAAGCTGGCGCGACTATTGAAATGTGCTTGACCAGTAACCTGCAAACCAAAGCAATCAGCGACGTGGCTCATTACCCAGTCGCCGAATTTCTGGCTGCGGGCATGAAGATTACGATCAACACAGATAATCGCACGGTTTCTAACACGGATCTGACCAAGGAATATGGTCTGTGGCAACAGTATTTTGGCATCACCAAGGCCCAGTTCTTACAGTTCAATCTCAATGCGATCAACGCTGCCTACTGTACGCCGGCGGTCCGCGAGCAGGTCATCGCAGAATTGCAGGCCAATTATTCAGGTAAATAACGCGGGGAATATTTTTGATTGCTTGAGATGATTGGTTTTGGCGAGTGTGGACGCAGCCGCCTCAAAACGTTTGTCGTGGCTGGAGAACAAAAATCACTTAATACTATGGACAGTACATTAAAACAAGAACTCGCTCATGTTGACTTGGGGCTACTTACAAGATGGGGTGGCGTGTTCTAACAGCTTGGTCATTAAA
This sequence comes from Lapidilactobacillus luobeiensis, assembly GCF_024345205.1. GTDB lineage: Bacteria > Bacillota > Bacilli > Lactobacillales > Lactobacillaceae > Lapidilactobacillus > Lapidilactobacillus luobeiensis. Next base: position 89,685 of record NZ_BROC01000009.1, read on the forward strand.
TACAGGCCAAAGATTTTTGTATGATCGTGTATTTGGATACTATAAACCCCACTAGGAGAAAATCATGTCAATCTGGAAGTACATTAGGTTATATTGGAAAATTAATGTATTGCTCTTGCTAATAGATATTGCTGGTTCATTATTTGTCACGATTTTTAGTTTGGGAATTGCGGACATTATGACGGCACTCGTTAATCGCAGCTTCACCACGATCTTATATTGGTTTATTGCATTAGCGGTTATTTGCGTTGCCTGGGGTTTGCAAATTTTTCTCCACGACAAAGTGTATGCAATTTCAGTCCAAAAAATGGATATGGCGATTCGGAATGACATCTGTTTGCTTCTAGAAGACGTTGAATATACATCCTTTCACAACGAAAATCCATCTGTTTATGTATCCTGGCTAACAAATGACATCTCCACGATCAACGACTATGGCTTTGATTGCCTTGAGCTGGCAATTTCTCAAGCGATCACCGTCGCGATGAGCGCATTTGCAATATTCAAGTTCCATTATTCCCTGGTTCTGTCGACGCTTTTGCTACTTGTTATAATGTACCTTGTGCCGAAAATTTTCACTAAAAAAATGAGTGCAAACGCCCTAAGCACGACAAAAACAAACGAAAGTGCCACAAAAACAATCTCTGATTTTCTTTCTGGATTCGATGAATTGTTTATGCTAAATACGCCTTACTTACTACATCGTGCTGTTAAACGGTCATCTGAAAAACTCAGTCAGGCTAAAATTCGGCAAGCAACCACGAGCGGAATGATGCACGGATCAAGTAACCTAACCAGCTTTTTAAGCCAAGTATTGATCATGGCTCAGTCTTGTGTCCTCTTCATTATGGGCTTAACTTCCATTGGCGCTATTAGCGCTGCCAGAGACTTTTCTTCCATTATTTTCTCCAGTACCACGGGCTTTTTTGCCAACCTTATGGAAGTTCGAACGACCAAGCCAATCTTCGAAAAGTATTCAAAACTGGCATATGAGTTGGAGGACTCTGCTGCCAAAGTTAACATTTCAGAGCTTTCCCAGTCCCTTTCGTTCAACCACGTCGATTTTAACTATGGCAACAAAACAGTGCTAAGCGACTGCTCGTTTTCAATCAAAACACGCCATAAATATGTATTGTCTGGAGAATCTGGTAGTGGTAAATCGACATTGTTTAATTTGATTTTAAAAACGTTGATGCCTGTCTCTGGGCAAATAAATTACGATGGAATCCCATATTCAGAAATCAGTTCGCGATCAGTTAGAAATCAAATCATCTATATCAACCAAAAGCCCCATATTTTCAACGAATCGATTCGCTTTAATATCACTCTAGATCGTGATATTTCTAAAGAACGCTTAGACTACGCAATTCAGGCTAGCGGGTTAGACGCCTTGCTTGATGATTTGCCCGAGGGTCTCAATACAATCATCAACGAAAATGGCACCGATTTATCTGGTGGTCAAGTTCAAAGAATTGCGATAGCACGTGGCTTGATTCAAGAAAAGAAAATATGGTTGATTGATGAAGCTACTTCAGCACTTGATCCGCAATCAAAAGCCGACATTGAAAACAGATTAGTATCATTGCCTGATGTAACAATGCTGATGATTTGCCACCATATAACCAACATCTTAAAGAAATCAGTCGATGGGGAGCTTCATTTGACAAACAAAGAGATACAAGTAGTTGATTCGTAAAAACCAAACAATTGATGACAGACGGCCATGCTGTCGTCTCCTTTTGCCGAGTTTTCGTCCACTCGTGCCATGAAATTGTCCGCATCATTTCTGATTTTATTATGTTGTTCATACCTCCTGGGTACTTTGGCCGCGGTTGTAATCGGGTCATTCGTGCGGCTGATGGGGGCAATGGGCATCTTGATACTGAAATGGGCCCGATTATCCTAGTTGTCACGCAGCGCTCCTAACCAATTCATTCTGTCCGATTTCAGTCAGAATATTTCAACACTTCATGTCGGGAGCACTGGGATATTCTGACTTTTTCTATGCAAATTAAATCCACACTAAGTTATTACTGAAAACAAAAAGGAAGCTTCCTTGTCGTATTCTGGTTAGCATCAAAGCAAACCCCAATCTACAGAAAGGACTTCCCACCTGAGTCAGACCAAAATCGCCACACACGTGGAAGTTCCAAATGTTGATTTTCAGAAAAAATATGATGAATTCTTTAAAGATAAACGATCGCGATCCAGTAGAAATACAAATCAACGAATAATTTCACTGCTGAGCTACACGTCCTGAGGCGGTTGCTGGGCAGAATTGAGCCGATCTGTAATCAAAGCGAAGGATTTGACGAAGTTTTTTTGCAAGTGTGGTGGTTGAACATCTTTATCCGCTCCATAAACAATCATTGGTTGGAAACCGACTGATTCAGCTGATTCGCCGAGAACGGGGTCTGTTCATCAAGCAAACTAAACTGGTGTCACCAATTTAAAGCTTGTGACTACTAACCACGGCCGTCAATTGCGTGACATCCCATCAATTAGCCATAGCTTGCCCATCGGCGTGAGTGCTCAAATGACTATGATAACGTTGAGCGGCTGGAGCGGAGAAATTTGGGGTGAGCTCGCCGTGTCGTTATTCTTAGCGGCTTTGCCGCTTAGAATAAGGCTCAGATTTGATATTTTCGGTGCCCTTCCGAAAAGCTTAAAGTGACGCCCACAGCGAGCTCACCTCGAATTTCGCAGCGCAAGTCGCGGCCAAGCTACTTTTGCCAGCCCAGCTCAGCCCAGCGCAAGTCGGGGTAGTTTACCAAACCCAAGCACCCAAGCAATGCAGAAATCAAAACTAGTTTTGTCATTAAGACTTATTTATAGTAAAATATACAATTGATACAGTTTTTTCTGGTCAAATTTTAAGGGAATGAAGTGTAATTTGATGACAATGCCAGAATTCACGCCACTGCTACTTGGGAGTGACATCAATGTTTATGGGATGGCGCGCTCTTTCAATGAGTTATATGGGCGAAAAGTGAAAGCTATTGCCGGAGTGCAATTTGCGCCCACAAGATACAGCAAGATCATCGACCTTGATCTGCGGCCGGGATTTAATGAGGACCCGGTTTTCATTCAGGAAATGCGTAAGATCGCCCAAGAATATGCGGACCATTCTGAACCAGTTATTCTGGTTTCTTGTAGTGATGGTTATACGGAGCTGATCGCCAAACATAAGGACGAACTCAGCAAAACTTTTGTCTGCCCTTATGTGGACTACGATCTGCTGAAAAAGTTGAATAATAAGGAAAGTTTCTATAAAATCGCGGAGGAACATGGCTTACCTCACCCTAAAACGCAGATCATCACTCAGGCTGATTATCAGGCTGGTCCGGTGACGCAGCCGTTTGCCTATCCGGTGGCGCTAAAACCGGCCAATAGTGTGGAATGGTTAGATATTCATTTTGAAGGGCGTAAAAAAGCTTTTACGATCCATTCAGATGAAGAATTTCAAGAGATCGTCGGCAAAATATACGATAATGGCTATACTTCGGCCTTGATTTTACAAGATTTTATTCCTGGCGATGATTCCAATATGCGGGTGCTGAATGCCTATGTGGATCAACATCATCACGTTAAGATGATGTGTCTGGGTCATCCTTTGTTAGAGGATCCCACCCCCCAGTCGATCGGTAATTATGTGGCGATCATGCCGGAATATAATCAGGATCTGTATGAGATCGTTCAGCGTTTTCTGGAAGAGATCAATTATGTTGGCTTCGCTAATTTTGACTTGAAATTTGACGCTCGTGACCAACAATTCAAGTTTTTTGAAATCAACCTGCGTCAGGGTCGCAGTAGTTTTTACGTGACCTTGAACGGATATAACTTGGCGCAATATTATGTTCGCGATTATGTTACCGCTGACCTCGATGAAGACCCGATCGTTTACGGCAATAAAAATAAGGCCCAACAAAAATTGTGGATCGGTGTGCCAGCAAAGATTTTCAAGAAATACGCCGCAGATAATCAAATCAAACAGGCAGCGCTGGAGTTGTTGCGTCAAGAGCGCTGGGGCACGACACTGTTCTATCAGCCGGACTTGAGTTTCAAACGACGGGCGCTATTGTGGTACATGGATCACAATTACGTCAACCGGTTCGCCAAGTATTTTGAGGCGAACAAAGGCCGCGACTTCAAGAAATAGATCCAGGTCAACGCCTAATCTAGGAAAAAACAGTAAAATCGCGCCGCTTTCAATTTGAGATTCACTAAAATTGGAACTGGTGCGATTTTTTTGTCAGCGCTGGTGTGCTGGGCTTGGATGGGGACGCAACCGCCTCAGGACGTTTGTCGTGGCTGGAACGCGGTGGGCACTGTTTTGAGCCAATCCGCAAAGACCGCGGCTTGTCTCAAAATCAGGCCTTATTCTAAGCGATAAATCGCTAAGAATAATCTCACCGCTGAGCCACACGTCCTGAGGCGGTTGCTAGGCAGAATTGAGTCAATCTGCAATTGCAGATGGGTATCTGACGAAGTGCTTTTGCAAGATTGAGGTCAAACAATTGCCCTTTTTTGGGGTGGATGGCAATGCCGACTGATTTGGATTAGTTGGTCGGGACATTTTGCGTAGACGAACATCTCCACTTGTTTCTCTAACAATCCATGAGTGGAAACCGATTGATTCAGTTGATTCACTGAGAACGGGGTCTGTTCATCAAACGAACTATAATGGTGTCACCAATTAAAAATTGTGACCACTAACCATGGTCGCCATTTGTGTGGCTCCCCCATCAATTGACCATAGCCTTCCAGTCGGCGTGAGTGCTCAAACGGCTGTTAAAACGTTGAGCGGCTGGAGCGGAGAAATTCGGGGTGAGATCGCCGTGAAATTGTCCGGTTCTTTCTAACGTTTGGCGAATGGCCTTAAAATTTCTCGATAATCGCGAGTCTTGCTTCTGGAATTTGAGAAATTGCAACACCAAACATTAGATAATAGGTTGGCTTGATGTAGCCATTTATTTTCTATCGCTCCAATTAATTTAGTTGGAGTATTTATTCGTCGTCTGGAAAGCTGCTATATCAGTGTTGATCGCGTCTTCGCCAAAGTTTAGAAAGAACCAATTGTCCTTGGTGGCTCTGCCGCTTAGGACAAGGCTCAGCTTTGAGATTTGCGGGTTTTGCGAAGCTCAAAGTGACGCCCACAGCGAGCTCACCCCGAATTTCGCAGCGCAAGCTGCGGCCAACCTACTTTTGTCAACCAAGTCCAGCGGCCAACATTGGAACATGCCACGCCCACTACCCAAGCTTTTGGTAGCCCAATTTTCCGGAAAGCAGTATACTAGACCCGGAGGTGAGTGTTATGGAAGATCTAGCATCATATCAAGTTGGCACCATGCATTATTCCCGGATTCTGATCGCGGTGGACGATGATGATTTTGTTTCTTCGCGGCGGGCTTTTGACTATGCTTGCACAGTGGCCAAAATCTACAATATTCCTTTGGGAGTGGCGATGGTTTTGGAAACTGGTGATATGAACGTATTTCAATCGTTATCGCCAGAGACACTCAGCGATTGGCGGGAAAATATCACCCGCGATCTAAATACTTATTGTGAGAAAGCCCGGGAGTTTGGCGTGCTTGATGTTCAACCTTTGCTGGCAGAGGGGAATCCTGGGCGGGAAATCGCCGAGAAATTGATTCCTTCATTCAAGCCAGACTTGTTGGTGATCGGCTCGGAAACTAAGAGCGGTCGGCGTAAAACTTTAGGGACCCATGCGGCCTATTTAGCGCGCTACGCGTCATGTTCGGTCATTATTGTTCGCTCAGACGCTCAAGGCGCGGCAATGATCAAAGACATCAAACACGATACGGCTAAATAAAAGGCGCTGGGCTTGACCTTGACCACCGGATCCAGCAAAACAGTACCGCTGACCGGGGCTAGCTTGGCTAAATTTTTGGCACCAGAACAAATTGTTTGCTCACGAATAAATCCAAATGAAAAATCCTGACACAGCTGTAAATGTGTCAGGATTTTTTTATGATTTGTCGGAATTTTGTGGCGTTTTCGCTGACGCTGGACCAAGTGAATCAGGTGGTGTTGGTGAATTAGACTGGCTAGGTGAATCTGATGGTATTGGCAAATCAACCGGATTTGCTGGAGCTGGTGTTTTTGGCGTGGTCGGGTTGCCGGGAATCTTTTTGACGCCGATGATGTCGAGGAAGAAGGTGAACACGGGAATGCCGATGATCAGACCCCATGTGCCCAGCAGGCGCTGGCCCACAAGGAGCACGACAAAGGTGAAGAAGACGGGAATCTTGGTGCGACTACTCATGAACTTGGGATTGAGCACGTAAGCTTCCAGCGCGTGGATGATCAAAATCATGATTAAAATCGTGACGATGCCGCGGAAGCCATCAACGGTATAGACGACGATCGACAGGGGGATCACGGAAATGATCGCGCCGGCAACGGGAATCAGGGAGAGGATGAACACCATCAGGGCCAGTCCGGGAATGTTGGGCATTTTCATGAAAATCAGCGTGACGGTGGTGATCAGGGTGTTGACCAAGGCGATGAAAATCTGGGCTTCAATGACCACGCCGAATGTGTTGATGAATTTATCAGCGAAGAATTTCAAATCGGCGAAATACCAGCCAAAAGGTGAGTCGAGGAAATTTTGCCCGAAGTCTTTCAGCTCGTCGATGCCGACACTGAAGAAGAAGCTCAGGATCAACGACAAAATCACGGTCACGCCCATGGCCGTAATGCTGCCGGCGTATTCTAAAACGGTGGTGATCCCGGCTTGTAGCTGGCCTTTGAGATTGGTTTCATTGATCGATTTAAGCAACCACTGGATCGTTTGATTGTGGGCGAATTCGTCGCTGTTGTAGAAGTTCACGACCAGGTTGTAGAGATGCGCGGTTTGCTTAGCGATGCCGGGCACATAATGGACGATGGTGTAGGATAGTCCGGCGACGATCAGAATGTAAAGCGGCGCGACCACCAGCCAGGCCGGAACTTTGCCGAAACGGCGCGCGAAATTGATCGCCCGGGTGACCAGAAAAGCGAAGATGAACGTGAGCAAAATCAGACTCATGATCCCCCGCGCCAACCACAGCAACAGAATGATGCTGAATAAAACCACAGTGCGGCGCAGTTTGATATTTTGAATGAAACGGTTGTAAATTGACATAACGTGCCCCCCTAGTAACGGAATCATTATAACATGGACCGGGTCTGCTCAGGGCTCCTAATATTGACCGCAGTTTGAGCGGCACGACTTCATGGATAAAAGTAGGTTGGCCGCAGCTTGCACTGCGAAATTCGGGGTGAGCTCGCTGTGGGCATCACTTTGAGCTTCGCAAAGTGCGCGAATCTCAAAGCTGAGCCTTATTCTAAGCGGCAGAGCCGCTAAGAATAACGACACGGCGATCTCACCCCGAATTTCTCCGCTCCAGCCGCTCAACGTTATAACAGTCGTTTGAGCACTCCCGCCAATTGGCAAGCTATTTTCAATTGATGAGGTGCCACGCAATTGGCGACCGTGGTTAGTAATCACGATTTTTAAATTGGTGACACCGGTACAATCTGTCTGATGAACAAAGCTAGTTCTTGGTGAATCAACTGAATCGGTCGGTTTCCACCAATGGATTATTAAGAAAATAAATAGAGATGTTCGGCCTACGCAAAGTATCCCGGTCTCCGAAATCCGAACCTGCAGGTGTTGCAGTACCACCTCAACAGTGTGCAATTGTTTGACCTCAATCTCGCAAAACCATTTCGTCAAATCCTTTGTCTTGATTGCAGATAAGCTCAATTCTGCCTAGCAACCGGCTGGGACTGCGCGGCTCAGTGGTGAAATTGTCCTTAGCGGCTGTGCCGCTTAGGACAAGGCTCGATTTGAAGACAAGCCGCGCCCTTTGCGGATTGGCTTCAAACGACGCCCACCACGTTCCAGTCCGCAACAGCAGTCCCAGCCGGTTGCGCTCACGCGCAACACCCACCCACATCTGCAATCAAGCGCAGGTTCAAGAATAGAAATCAAACGTCCAAATCAATTCCAAACAACGCCCACCATGTTCGAACTAGAGTGTGGGCACGTATAAAAAAGCCAGTCAGCGACGATCCTGACTGGCGAGTTGGCGCTATTTTTGTAAAAGGTCGGGGAATTTCCGGTCGATCAGGGCTTCCAAGCGGTAACGCTTCTTGCTGGCCATCACACCGGCGTCAACGAAATCGTTGAGCTCGATTTTGCTGATGTTCGCTGCCTCGGCCAGGTCCTTGCGGCGGATCCGTTTGGTTGCCAAGACTTGTTTGACCTTGGCGCGCTGAGAAGCCTTGCGTACACTTTGGATCGTCGCCACGAACACGATCAACAGAATCAAGATGATCGTTGACCAGAGTTTACTGTGGGGGTCGATCAGGAAATAAAGGAGCATCATCACCACAGCACTGGCGACCATGGCGGTGTAATCTATTTTTTGGTTTTTCGGCATGAGTGTCCTCCAACTGACGCAGAGCGCGTCTAAATCTATCTCTTATCCTATCATAGATTACCAGTGGCTGGTCGGAAAATTTTGCGCTGGCGCCAAATGATGTCAGGGGCGCTAGCTCGTCAACCGAAATCCGGTTACGTTGGTTGAGGGAATAGGGCGGCGACTACGGGGATCAAGGTGTTGACGGTTTGGTCAACTTGGGCGGCGTTGGTTTTGTTGATCAGATGTGGAATGATCAACGGCACTATTTTATCCGCGGAAACCAATTCGCTAAACCCGCGCAAGAAACCAGCGCGCCAAACCGGCATGATCATGGCGACATTAAAAAAAGCAGCCGTTGTCGACTGCTTTTCTCGATCATTTTTTTTGAAATCGGGGGCTTAAAGATTGCGATCCATGTTGAAAGTTAACCGCGATAGCGTAATGCCCTTGGTGAACAGGCGGCCCATGAACGCTTCAGTCTTGGTCCGCATCATGTCCACGGTTTCGTGGTTCTTTTCCGTCAAGAAGGCGGTCAGCGCTTCGCCAGAATAATTAGCGGCTTGGGCGTCAACAGCGGCGATCTGAGCGCGCAACTCTTGGCGACATTCCTTCAAGTAATCCAGATCATCTTGAACGAAATGGCTGTAATTGGATTCCACTAAAACGGACAGGGCCCGGTACATCCAGTGGGCCTCTTTGAAATTGAAGTCCAGGGAAACATCACTGTAAGACGGGGCGGTGTCGGTGGCGTTGGTGTAAAACGGCAGATAAGGGCTGAAGGTTGGGTAGCCAATACATAACCACATGACTGCGGCGTGTTCTGCCGGCACATCATTACGGATCTGCAAAATATGCGAGTTTTGCGTCCGGTTCAAACCGATCGGACGATAACGATACTTATCGGCGTCAGCGCCCTTGCCTAGCGGATCATAAGGCGTTTCGTTGTAATGGGAACCGAGAATATATTCAATATCATCAGGCGAGATTTTGTGGCTCGTCCGGCAGATGAACGGCAGATCGCTGCTTTCGGGATCCTGGTCGAGCTCCGGATTCAAGATATGTTGACCATACCAAACCCGCGGCGTGTTATAATGCCGATCTTTTTCATTGTCCGTGCCGAAAATATGGCGGAAGTTCCAGCCAGCTTGGTCTGGATTCAAATGGTGTTCTTCAACATAATCTTGAATGCCTTCGGACCAAAGGAAGTTGTCATGATCATTGAAATCGACTTGTTGGATCGCCACTTGGTTCGCCGCGATCACGTAAGCGTCATCGGGAATCCGTTGGGCAACCCAATGATGGCCTGTGACGATCTCCATGTACCAAACATTATCCTTGTCACCGAATAAAACAGAATTTCCCGCTGGCGACCCGAATTTCTTGATCAGGCTGCCTAGATATTCTACCCCGGCTTTCGCTGAGTCGATATAAGGCAAAACCGCCGTTTGCATACAGTCTTCATCCAGACCATCCTTGACTAACGGATCAAAAGCCAAGGCCCGCTCGTTACCATAAGTACTTTCGGTACAACTCATGGCCACATTTTTCTCGTTGATCCCGCTTTCGTCATAATAGCCCAGCTTCTGATAATCAACGTTAGGGACCGCTGGATAGCGATAGCCATCTTCAGGCAATTCCATTTGGAAACCATTGAGATAAGATTTGAGCACACGGCCCTTTTCACCGTGAACCGCTGGATGCATATAGAATCGGTGGGGCGCTACGGCGTGGAATGTATCGTCGTTTCGGGCGATCATTGTGGATCCGTCGATGCTGGCGTCTTTCCCGACTAAAATCGTCGTACAAGCACGTTCGATATTTTGTTCGGACATGAAATAACCTCCATCTGCTGAAAAAATGATTGACGCTAAAGCGCCAAATTCGTACACCATAAAGATAGCACATTTCCGGGAAAAGTTCGACCGGGTCTTGCTGGCGGTGTGCTGGGCTTGAGTGTGACCACTGGTTTGAGTGACTTTGAAAAGTACTGTTTCTGTATTTACTGTTTCGTTTGGTTGCGGATTTGTTGGGTTTGGTGGTGACGCAACCGCCTCAGGGCGTTTTTAGTGGCTGGAACGCAGTGGGCATCGTTTGAAGCCAATCCGCAAAAACGGCGGCTTGTCTTCAAAGCGAGCCTTTGTCTAAGTAGCTGCTGGCGCACCTACAAAGACAAATTTCACTGCTGAGCCACACACCCTGAGGCGGTTGCTAGGCAAGTTTGAGCCTATCTGCAATCTGGGCGAAGGAGCTTACAAAGTGCTTTTGCTAGTGTAGTGGTCAAAATGAGACCATTTCATTTTGTGGGCAAGGTCTTGTCAGCTGTTTGACCAGAGTTGCCAGTAGTCATCAAGTCAATTGCTACGGTGTGACTATCAGTACGAACTTGTGATCATTAGCCATGGTCGTCATTTGCGGTGAGATCTGTCAATTTAAATGAACAGGTAGAATGGCGTGGCAGCTTGATCTGCTTAAAACGGTTGAGCGGGCGGAGTGGAGTGTGGTGGGTGAGCTCGCCGTGAAATTGGTCTTAGTGGCTGTGCCACTTAGACCAAGGCTCAGCTTTGAGATTTTCGGTGTACTTCCGAAAAGCTCAAAGTGATGCCCACAGCGAGCTTGCCCGCCACACGCAACGCAGCCCACGGCCAAGCAACAGAAGCACAGCAAGCTCGCCCCAATCATAGTCAAAACAAAAAAGCACTGCGCAAGAAGCACAGTGCCAAGCCGAACGATTTTTAACAGAGGTCACCCTGATCAGTCCAAGAAAATATGACGGATGTAAGGATCACTACCGGAACTTAAACAAGTTTGGATCACTGCCCGATGCTGTTGCATCCGTGCGACGGTGTTCGCGATATTGCTGTTCAAAGAAGACCAAGCTTCCCCGGAGATACTGGTAACAGTCAGTTGTTGACCGTCGATCACGACCGGACTGCCAACGCTTAATTGGACGACCGCGTTATGGGCGCCGGCGTTACCAGCGTCAACCAAAATCACTGATGGTAAAAACGACCAACGATAAACACCATCCGCTGGGACGACCTTGTTGTTGGCTGTTGCAGTAAAAGTGCCGGCGATGGCAAAATGTTGACCGAACAAATTCAAACCACTGGTAACAGGCGTGTTTTGTGGCGTTGCTACCGTATTCGTGTTAGCAGTTTGCGTTGCTGTGGGTCTCGATACTGCCGTTGTTGTTGCTGTCGTGGTTATGGCAGCCTTATTTTTAGCAGCGGTAGCGGCAGCACTGGCAGCGGCCTGTTCAGCAGCTTTTTTGGCAGCCTGAGCCGCTTGCGCAGTGGCGATCCGTTTCGCTTGTTGGTGACTATTGGCCTTGATCAGAACTAGGTTTTCCTCTTGTTCTTTTTGATATTCGATTTGTGTTGCGGCGGTTACGTTAGATTCACCTTGATCGTCACTGATGGCGATGGTCAAGTTTGTGCTCAAAGTCAGCGAGCTCAAAACAACAACCGCGAGAGCAGCGATCCCAGTAAAACGATGGGATCGTTTCAGGGTGATATTGCGAGTTTTCATTGTTAGTTTTCTCCTTAGTTGATCAATCCAAACCGATTTGACGGTGTAGTCGATCTGCTTCGTCTCCCGCGAAGTAGAAGAAAATGACGTTCCCCAACCAATAAAAATGAAACACGCGTTATTCAAAAAAATAAAAAGAGACCCGACCAGCGCTGTTTACTTACTGTTACAACAGTAAATAAACCATTCTGATTGAATCCCCAATAATATTTTTAAATTATCAAGTAAGAGGTCACTCGCTGCCCACGAGCTGGTCTCACTTTTCCCCAAGGCATATTATAGCACCAAATTAGATTGATAACAATTTGTTTCGCAAAAAATATTCACCGAGCTACATTGTGAAATGCGATTCAAACGCTGATCTTGTGGGCTTATCTTATCCATCCGTAATCGTCTAGCTTATAGTCTCGCTTATGCATTTTGGAAACATAGGGATTACCGGTGACGAAAACACGATAATGATCACGCCAATTGTCGGCGGTGCGCACACCGATCCGTGGCGTAGTCGTGATCTCTTCGGGGATGCGACTGGCCTGCGAAATGATTTTCAGAGGGCTCTCATGAAAATCCAGACCGTTTAGTTTCGTATCATGAATATTAAGTGCGCGCATCAATTTGCCTGGGCCGCTGGTCAGATTTAGGTCGGGCTGTTGGGGCCGGTTTTGCCGCATCAAGTCTAGACCGATCGCCGGTTCCACAGCGCGGATCAGAATCCCCTGAGGCTCTTCCGCTGCTTGGGTGACCACATCAAAGTCATAAAAACCGCGAATGGCATAAATGTAGATCGTCCCCGGCAGTCCATAGAGCGGCTCGTTAGAAGGTACGCGGCGATTTTGATAGGCGTGAGCGCCAGGATCGACGGCGCCTAAATAAGCCTCAGCTTCAACGATATACCCGCCGATCTGGCCGGCGGGACTGTCATAGATCAATAATTTGCCCAGCAAGTCGCGAGTGATCGTCAAGGTGTCGCGACCGCTGAAGAAAGACGGGTCCAAGCCGTCAGGATGGTCAATGGGTGACATTAGTTGCATTTTTCGGTCAAGTCCTTATCATTGAAATTAGTTGAGTAAAGTTAGCTAAACGAAATTTAGTGAGAGCAATCAAATCTTTTGTCAGATATTTCTGCAAAAATAATGTTAGAAAGAAGTGGGCGTGATGTTAACGATTCAGCGTATCTATCAAAGTCCAGTGGTGCCGGGAACTTATCGCATTCTGGTCGATCGGATCTGGCCCCGGGGGATCTCCAAAGTCAAAGCTCAACTGGATCTGTGGGCCAAAGAAATCGCGCCGACCACCGAATTACGGAAATGGTTCAATCACGATCCGGAAAAGTTTCCCGAGTTTCAGCAACGTTACCGCGCCGAATTAGATGCCAATCCGGATTTCCCCGTTTTTTTGGCGCAGGTCAAGGCCCAGCTGACTCAAGGTGATGTGGTTTTATTATACGGCGCTAAGGATCAGAAGGATAATCAGGCTCAAGTGTTGCTGGCCTATTTACAAACGAAACTGACAACCAATTGAGCATAACGCCAAAATGGGTCACTTGGCAAGTGATCACCTACACCATCAAGTTGAACTTGGTGGTGTTTTTTCGTGTCTGAAAAAATATTTTTTCTGGCGTAAGCGGAAATCAACTGAAAATTTATTTCAGGTGCTGGCTACCACGATGGATTTGTGTAGCGTGCACAAATGCCGTGACCTGATAGTCAGCTTGTCTGGACAGGATGACCTGTCTATCCATGTGATATCAGCATTGCAGACGTTGTCAGTTGAAAGATTGGTTAGACCAACATTTGTGAGCCACCGCGCGACAGTTTACTTTGGGGGCAGCTTATGTATTTTATTACAAGAATGAATGGATAAATATTAAACGTGAAAATGTGAAAACGAAATTATAACATAACTTTGCATTTATATACCATTTACTATGCATATTGATTTTTTTAATTCAGCTTGATATGATAACTTCCACCCTAGATATGCCGAATAACCAGCGATTTGTTGCAAATCGTAGCAATGATAGGGCGGGACAAATAATCGATGAACTTTTATTTTATACAGGAGGGCAGCAGAATAATGATAGTCACAACAACCGTGAACACGGTCAAACGGGTGACCACCAAGGTACTGACAGCACTGTGTCAGTTCCCGACAACCAGCGCGGCGTCGTCAACCACGTGCAATTTCCGCATTTTTCGTCACAGTTGGCTGAAGGGCCACAGCTGCCACAAGCCGGTGAGGCCACCACGATCAGCGCACCATTAATGGCGCTGATCATGACGGCTTTGACTGGACTGGGCTCAACGGGTCTCGCAGCTTTGCGCCCGCAAAAGAGTAACAAAAAAATAAGGATCATCACACCCCGCGCAGTGTTTTCGACGGAGTAGCGCCTGGCGTTAGTCGGTCTACTTTTCTTCGAAAGGCTGATGGCTGGGGAAGATCAGGGGGAAGTAATGAAAACAAGAAAATATCGACGCATCTTAAGCTTGACCGGGGCGGCCCTGCTACTCAGCACACCGCTGATACCAGGAACCTTGGCCGCTAACGGACGTCCAACAGTCGCTCAGGCAGCGACAAGCCAGCTGGCAAGTGCGGTGGAGCAGTCAAAATCGGACAGGTTGTTAAACGATTTGTTAGCGGAACAGGCGGCTTTGGCTGGCGCGCAAGCAACAATGGGCGCGGACGAATCTGAAGCGCGACAAGTGTCAAACGAGCAAAATGAAACCGCGGAGATTTTGACACAAGCCGGTCAAGCGTCCGACTCACAAGCAACAGCAGAAGCAGCGGGGGATCCGACTGGTTCATCCACTTCAGCGGCCACTGCTGATGTCTTGGCAACGCCAGCTTCGGCGGCTTCGGAGGACATCAACAAATGGATGCCCAATCGCCGGCTCCAGCAAATCGTGCTGAACAATCTTCAACGTCAAGGTGTGGCTGTGACTTCGGTGGATCAAATTCACGAGCAGGAAATGTTAAAATTGAAATGGCTCAGTAATGAACCAATGACCGATCCTGGTAATTTTGCACCTTTTGATTCAGAGCTGGTGCCGCAAAACGATCCTGACGGTGATTATCTTTTGGACGGATTAAATAAGGCCACCAATCTGAAATCAGTCGTTCTCAAAGGTCTCGGCCGACCACAACGCCGGGGAAATATTCGCTCACTGACCCCGTTGGCGCAGATGGTCTATCTCGAAACGATTGATGTCAGTGGCAACCAACTTAGGTACACAAGTCCGCTTATCCGGATTCAAAACGAATCCGCAAAATTAAAGTCTGTCGATATCAGTAACAATTCAATCGGTAATTTCTCCGGATTAAAAAAAGAGAAACTGCAACAATTCAAATACAAAGGTCAGATGGTTGTGACCAATAACACTGGGGTCCCAAAAGGGGAAACCACCGAGACCTACGACCTTACACGGGTCATCAAACCATTAAGTGGTGAAACTTTAGAAAGCCAATTTGGCGCGCCTCGACTTAACTTCAAGCAATATCAGCGTTTCAACTTGGCGCTGCCTGTAGGTCAGCCCCAGAATAAAATCAGCGTTTATGAGAACGGCGCTGCTCAAGGAAATGGCAGCGTATCAGGGTTTAAAATCACCTACGAAGGTCTGGCTGAGCAAGAATACTATCCCGGATTACCGACGGAGTTTGCTGGGCAGACTGATTTATCGCACAAATATCGTTATGCCATGTTCGTCAATCTCTATCAGCGTGGTGAAACAGATCAGCCAGTGGTAACGGTGATTATTCCTTATCATGACACTGATTTGGTCGGGGTGCCTGTGTTTGTTCAAGGTATGGATGAGAACGGGGAAAAGATTGGCGCAGGTCGTTTTGCGCCTGAACCACATCCTCGTTGGAATCAGCAAGGAAACTATACGTATCATTCCTACTCCGGTTATGTCGACCAAAAAGAGCGGCTCCCGTACCGGATAACTGACGAACCCCAATCTGTTACGGTCGTTTACCAGCCAATGTTGCGAGCTCAAGACCGAGAAATCGCGCGTGGTAGCGCATGGATCGCCAAAGATAATTTGACTCAAGTTCGCACTAAAAAAGGTACAGAAGTGCCATTGGAGACGTTAGATCTTGACAAAAAGAAGATCAAAGTAACGATCACCGCTGACAACACTGGCAATGAGGTCACGGAAGCAGAGGCCACGGCGAAAATCGGCAAGTACACCATTGTTTATCAATATGATTATCACAAGTTCACGTCCCACTTGACAGTTACAGGGCTTGAAACTACGATTATCGCCCACGACCTGACCATCAAGGCGAATGAAGCTTGGTCACCAGCTGACCATTTTGTCGGCGCGGTCGGCGCTGAAGGAATCGCGTTGGCGCTGACGGATCTAAACGTTGACGCCAGCAGTGTGGACCCGAATAAACCTGGCGTTTATCAAGTGATTTTCACGATTCCTGCAGCGCTCAATGGCGGCAAATCGTATCGGCGTATTGTGGAGTTGACCGTGGAAGCAAATGATTTAGAGGCACCACCAGTCGATCCAGAAACGCCAACACCGGAGCAACCAGAGAAACCAACGCCAGAACAACCGGAGAAGCCAACACCGGAAGAACCGGAGAAACCAACCCCGGAGGAACCGGAAACACCAACCCCGGAAGAACCAGAAAAGCCAACACCAGAAGAACCAGAAAAGCCAACCCCGGAAGAACCGGAAAAACCAACCCCGGAAGAACCAGAGAAACCAACGCCAGAACAACCGGAGAAGCCAACACCAGAAGAACCGGAGAAGCCAACACCAGAACAACCAGAAAAGCCAACACCAGAAGAACCGGAAAAGCCAACCCCGGAACAACCAGAAAAGCCAACACCAGAAGAACCGGAAAAGCCAACACCGGAACAACCGGAGAAGCCAACACCAGAAGAACCAGAAAAGCCAACACCGGAACAACCGGAGAAGCCAACACCGGAACAACCGGAGAAGCCAACACCAGAAGAACCAGAAAAACCAACACCGGAAAAACCGGAAAAGCCAACACCAGAAGAACCAGAAAAGCCAACACCGGAAGAACCAGAAGCACCAACACCGGAACAACCGGAGAAGCCAACACCGGAAGAGCCAGAGAAGCCAACCCCGGAAGAACCAGAGAAACCAACACCGGAAGAACCAGAAAAGCCAACACCGGAAGAACCAGAGAAGCCAACCCCGGAACAACCGGAGAAACCAACACCAGAAGAACCAGAAACACCAACCCCGGAGAAACCGGAAAAGCCAACACCAGAAGAACCGGAGAAGCCAACACCAGAACAACCAGAAAAGCCAACACCGGAAGAACCGGAAAAGCCAACCCCGGAGAAACCGGGAAAGCCAACACCAGAAGAACCAGAAACACCAACCCCGGAGAAACCGGAAAAGCCAACACCAGAAGAACCAGAAAAGCCAACCCCGGAAGAACCGGAAACACCAGATTTACCGGGCGAACCAGGCGAATCAGAAACGCCAGTAAATCCAGAGAACCCGGGAGATTCCGAAGCGCCAGAACAACCAGAAAAGCCAGCGGATCCGGAAACAGTGCCTGCCCCAGTCTTGCCAAGTGAACCACAAGGACCGCAAGATCCGCAAAAACCCGCGGCACCAGATTTGGTTGCCACGACGCCGCAATCAAATTTGCCAAGTACGCCGGGGACAGCGCGAGCAAACGGTCAGCAAACAACGATCTTGCCGCAAGCAAATGAGCGCCATGCTTCTATCCTCACAGCATTGGGGACTTTGGCGCTGTTATTGACCGGGTTCGTTGCTGTTCGCGGTTTGTGGAAGATTGTCAAACCACGCTAACGTGCAGCGAATTTAAGCCGTTCCAAATAATGATCCGCTAACCCATATTAACGATTCTCGTTCAACTTGCTTCCTCACAGCATGTCGGACACCGCCGTCCCAAAATACCAAAAAAATAGCCACGCCCGGAAATGGGCTGGCTATTTTTGTTGCTTGGCCGATTTTATTATCTGATGTTGTTGGCCTGATGTTGTTGATCTGAATTGATCTATCGGCGAATTATTCTTGGGTGCTGAGTTTCTTCGGGAGTGCTGGCTGCGTGTTTTCGATCAGATCGACTTCGAGATCTCGATCGGTGCTAGTGGCCAACGCTTGCCGATCTTGTTCCGTTTGAACCAGGAAACGTGAAAACGCCGGTGTATGCCGGAGTATTTTTTTCAAAGGCTTACTGTCTTGATGCAGGTTCGTCAGCACGGGGATCACCGTCAAGTCCGGTTGTTGTTTAGCCAAAACGCGATAGAAACCGGTCTGGATATCGCCGATCAAAACTTGGGTCCGGGTCTGCTCAGCTAAATAATGTTGTAACCACCAAGCAGTCAATTCATCTTCGCTGGCGAAAACGTGAGTGACCAGACCTTGAGAATCGAAAAGTTGAAGCGATTCGATTTTACCAGCGTTCAGGGTCTTGGTCAAAACGACGGTGCCATCAATGCGGTAGTAGTCGATCGTGGCTAGCTGAGCGTCTTCATCGAATTGGGCGCTAGTCGACAACTGTCCAGCGGGATTATATTGTTTACTACGGACTTTTTGATCATTGGTGAAATAATCGATCTGGGTGATAGCCCCGTTATTTTGATGGATCGTCATCAATAAATGATCTTCTTTATCGAAAATCGAAGTGGTATGGTGTTCTAAATCGACCTTTTGAATCCAATTTTCATTTTGAGGGAGTTCCACTTGTGGCGCGGTATTTTCACCACTAGTTTGGAGCTGGTCGTAGAGATCGACTACAGAGATCCCGGTGAGCCCAGCCTGGGTCAAAATCGCGGTCACGGCCGTCGCGCCAGCCGGTTGGTAAGTAGCGGTAAACAAGGTAGGCGCTGTCGTTAAAGTTTCGCGCAAGTGCCGCAGTAGGGCCAGTTCAACGTTTGCTTTGGTGGTCAAAGTCGGGGTGAAAACAAGGTAGTTTTGTTCGCGATCATATTGGATCGCACGTAGGAGATAAGGACTATCAAAAAGCTGAGTCACATGTTCCTGCAAGCCAGTAATGGTCGCGGTCAAGGCGGCGACTTGATTGCTGGCCGTGGTGATTTGCCGATCTAAACGTTGTCCGGCGTTGTCCGCATTGGTCAATTCCCGTTGCCGCTCCGCCACTTTGTTGGTCAAGGCAGTTTCTAACTGTTTTTGCTGACTAGTCTTACTATTATTTTGTTGGTTGAGCTGATCGATCCGTCCAGTTAAATCATCTCGCTGACTACTCAATTGGCTGAATTTATCGTTCAATTCTTCTCGAGTGCTGATCAAACGGCCCCGCTTCTTGTAAAGAGCATCAACTTGTGGCTTTTGCGCGGCCATCAGCTCATACATTTTTTGCAAGTCGGTTTCTGCCTTGATCTCGGTGGAGAGTTGGTTGCTGGCCTGTTCATTTTCGTCGATCTCCAAAACGACCTGCCGGATCGCCTTCGTCGTTGAGTCGATTTCTTTCAGTAAGCCATTCAAATGGGTTTGTTCTTGCGTTGTTGTTTGAGCCAAGGCAGCCAATTCATTAGCCAATTCATCGATCGCCGCCTGCTCGTTTGCATCACTGATTGCTTTAAGTGTGGCGATTTTTTCCGTGTTAGCCTGCGCTTTGCTTTCTAAGTCAGTCAATTCCTGCTGGATCGCTGCCAATTGATCCTGGTTCTCTTGCTTTTCCGCAAATAATTGTTGCTTCAATTGGGCCTTGACCTGACGATAATCGCTGGCCATTCGCGTCAGTTGTGCTTCCAAAGCCAGCCGCTGTTCATGCGTATCTAACTTTGGTGTGGTCGCCGCCGCTGCGATCATTGGCGTTGAGGAATCAGTTGTCATTGGTGTTGCCGCCAGTGCAGGTTTTTCTTCTGGCGCCTGGGACTGTGGCTCGGCCAATCGCGTGGGTGTTACCGCTGTCGAGTTGGCCGTAGTGATCTCAGGTTCATTTTTCTTGGTACGATTGCCGAAAAGTTTCATAAAAATTCCGCCTTAACTTTGAATTCAAATTGGGTAAGTAAATAGAACGTGAAAAGATAAATCATTCGCTATGCAGTGGTTTTTGCCCAGCATATCACGTAACATCCTAGCTATCCCTAAGTTTAGCATAATTTAGCGCGGCTGTAAGCTGTTCTGACGGGAAAACAGCGGAGAAATTGTGAGTCGACCCACTGAAACGTAGTGAGTATCATTTTGGCCGATTTGAAAATGTCGCTGCTGTATTTGCTGACTTGCTTGATTGCAGATTTGTTGGGTTGGGTTGGGGACGCAACCGCCTCAGGGCGTTTGTAGTGGCTGGAACGCAGTGGGCATCGTTTTCTACCATTAGTCAAGAGAAAGTTGATATATTAGGCCTCTTTTTCTTTGTTTCTTGAGATTCTA
>NZ_BROC01000010.1 GCF_024345205.1 Lapidilactobacillus luobeiensis
AATAAGGCCGAGTTTTGAGATTTTCGGTGCACTTCCGAAAAGCTCAAAATCGTGCCCGCAGCGTTCCACCACCCCCAACCCGACCTGGAGCCCATCCACATCTGCCACCACCAACGCCACGCGCAGCGCAAGCTGCGGCCAACCTACTTTTGCCCGTCACCATCACCTCAACTCTCAGTAGTGAAATTGCGGCAGTAACGTCTTGATCCGATTGATCAGTTTCTGAATCTCAGTGGAACTGGAAATCGTCGGACTCAATAAATAGAACTCCCGCCGGAAGTCACTGGAAAGCTGCTGGTAGGGCAATAAGGTATCGGTGATCGAACGCTTGGAGACGATGGCCTTGCCAATGCGCATGCTGACCAGCTTGGTAATCAAATTATCATCACTGACCTTGATCAAATGGGTCGGTCGGATGTGATGTTCGTTGAAGTAGCGCTCAGTATATTCCCGTTGGGTTGAACCGGCGCGACCAATGATCCATTCCGGGCTCTCTAAGTTGCCGGCCAGGACCAACTCGTCGGAAGTAAAGGCCATCTGTTCGACCTGTTGGGCCACGAAAGGTTTCTCCAAGATGCCAAAAGCGATTTCGTGTTTGAGAATATCTTCCAAGATCACTTCGGAATCAGCGGTAATGATTTCAAAATCAAATTGATCGAAATAGTTTTGCAGATTTTCCATTAATTTTGGTAAAACAAACAATGAGGTCGTCGGCGAAACCCCAATCGCACAGCGGATGCGAGGACTGCGATGGCTTTTGACCAAATGATTCAGTGAGTTTTCCCAATTCTGGAGGATAATTTGCGAGTCTCGATAGAAGCGGTTGGCGTTTTCGGTGGGCACCACACCTTTATTGCCGTTACGCTCGAATAATTTGACGCCGAGATGGGCTTCCAGTTTCTTGATTTGAATCGAAATACTGGGTTGGGTCACATAAAGATCCTTCGCCGCTTTGGTGATCGAGCGGGTCTCGTAAACCTTTTGAAAGACAGTTAAATCCTGAAACATCAGCGTTTACTCCCTTTTATAAATATTATTTATGAGAACATATAGAAATATAATATCACGAATTTATTGTGAAATAAACAATTTAAGTATTTTCTACCTAATGCGGAAGCGACAACGATTCTTCTTTTGAAATACGATGACCTAGTCTAGGTTTCGACTAATTTTATAATAAAATCACAATTGAGAAAGGGCTCTCATTCACATGGCGCCTCTTAAACATTAAGAATATTTATGCTAATCTAAGGGTGAGCGATCTTCAGCTGAAAACTCATCATTATTTTTTATCGCACTTATTCAGGTTTATGGAGAAAGGGATGGCGAAATGAAGCATCTAGATCGGATCTTAGGATTTGGGTTATTGTTGATTCTACTGGTTGGTGCACCGTTTGTTTTACCAACCAATATGCATTATATTCGTTTATTATTTGGGTTGGCGTTGGGTTATATCTTGTCACGGTCATATACCGGCTTTGCAGGCAGTGTTAATCGGGCCTACAATACGGGGTCCACAAAATTGATGCGAACCTTGATGTTCATGTTTTTTATCACTTCTGTAGCGGTGGCCGGTTTTCTCATGTTGGAGCCGGATGTGACCAAATATTCATTGTGGGTCAATCCGATCAATTTCGGTTTATTATTAGGTGGACTGCTGTTCGGATTTGGGATGTCGTTTTCTTCTTGCTGTGCTTCCGGGGTGATGACCGACTTAGCGACGGATCTACCACGGGCAGGGGTAACTTTGGTCTTCTTCACGCTGGGCGTTTTTCTTGGGTTCCCACTGCAAGCGACGCAATCGTGGGTCAAGGATTCCTGGTTCACGACCGCGACCGGCGCGAAGTACTCAAATGGCGTCTTTATGCCGGACTGGTTCAAAGGTGGTATTCTGAACGGCTACTTAGGCGCGGTGATCATTACCGGGATTTTCTGCGCGATCGTGACTTACTTGGCTTATCGCTATGAGAAGAAGCGGCGTAACGCGCAAACTTACCGTGGGGTTTTATCAGAACGGGCGCAAGACGCCAACTATGAAAATAAAGTGGCTGAGTTCGAATTAAAGAGCGACCATACTTATGACGTGTTGTTCACCCGGCCCTGGACTTTGAAACAAGGCGCGGTGGGGCTAACGATCATTTTCATTTTGATGATGGCCTTAACCAAATCAGGTTGGGGTGCCTCCACGCCTTATGGATTCTGGTTTGGCAAAGTGTTGAATGTTTTCGGTGTTTCTGGCGCGTCCTTGGCGGCATTTACCCATCAAAGCGCGGAAGTTTTCACCGGTTCTTGGTTGAGCAACGCGATGACAGTGCAAGATTTCGGGATTTTTCTGGGCGCGGCGGTCTTTATTTTGACCTCGGGATTATTCAAAGAAACGATCCATGCGGTGCCAAGTTTGACGGTCAAGACAACCGTCATGTATGCTTTGGGCGGCTTCACGATGGGCTTTGGCACGCGGTTGGCTAACGGCTGTAACGTGGGTGCTTTATACAGCCCAATTGCCCAATTCTCACTGTCAGGCTGGATTTTCTTGATTGTCTTGATCCTCGGCGGTATTATCGGCAACCGTGTTTCTCAGGCTGTTTATGGTGATTAAATCGCCCGCGGTTGCTAAGGTGATCGTCGCGGCTAGCAAGTGATCCAGTTAATTATTTTGGCCAGTTGGCAACTAACGCAGTTGGCTTCATTCAAGGAGGAAATGACATGACTCATAAAAAAATCGTGATCGTCGGTGGCGTTGCAGGTGGCGCTTCAGCGGCGGCACGGGCGCGGCGGTTAGACGAACACGCGGAAATCACCATGTTTGAACGAGGACCACACGTTTCGTTTTCCAACTGTTCTTTACCGTATTACTTAGGTGGTTTGATTGAAAACGCCGATGATATCGTCTTGATGTCGCCAGAGCAATTCAAGGCGCAATATAATATTGACGCGCAAGTCAATTCTGAAGTGATCGACGTGGATCCGGTGGCCAAGACGGTCGCGGTCAAACAGACCAAAACCGGTGAGCTGAAGCAAGTTAGTTATGATGAGCTGGTCCTGTCACCAGGCGCCAAGCCAGTCATGCCAGCTTGTATCAAGGGTATCGATCGGGATAATGTTTTCACCGTCCGGAATGTGGTCGATATCAAGAAGATCCATACCTTCCTTGAGGTCAACCATGTCACTGATGTCGCCATTGTTGGCGGTGGTTTCATCGGTTTGGAAATGTGTGAGAATCTGGCCAAAACCGGTCGCCATATTTCTTTGATCGAAGCGGCAGACCATGTTTTGGGGACGATCGATGAGGATTTCGCCCAATTGATCCACAAAGAATTGTACGACCACGGGATTGATGTGATCCTCAAGGAAGGCTTGGCGGAAATCACCGCTGAAGCCGCGATCCTCGGTTCCGGGCGGGCCATCAAGGCGCAGGCGGTGATCGTGGCGATCGGGGTAGCGCCGGAAACGGAATTGGCGACCAAGATCGGCTGTAAATTAGGCCTGACTGGTGGTATCGCTGTCGACCAACACTATCAGACTTCGCTGCCAGACGTTTACGCGGTGGGCGATGCCATCGAAGTCAATCATCTGTTGACTCGGAAGAAAACTCGCCTGGCCTTGGCTTTCCCAGCACAAATGGAAGCGCGGGACGCGGTGGATCATATATACGGCCGCACCGTGCAAAATAGTGGCTTCATTGGCTCCCAAGCGATTCATATTTTCGATTTGAATGTGGCGTCCACTGGGTTGACGGAGAAACATTGTCAACGGGAAGGTATTGATTTCCGCGCGACCACCGTGATTCCGAAGAATCGGGTCGGCTTGATGCCGGACGCGACCCCACTGTACTTGAAGTTGGTGTTTGCTTATCCAAGTGGTGAAGTGCTCGGCGCTCAAGCAGTCGGCAAATCCGATGTGGACAAACAAATCGATATTGTCGCGACAATGATCGCGATGCACGGGAAAATCTCCGACCTGACTCATTTGGAAGTCTGCTACTCACCATGGTTCAGCACCGCGAAGAACGCGGTCAACATGGCTGCCTTAGTCGCTGAGAATATTTTGAATGGTGAGTATCAACAAGTGCCGATTACCGAAGTGCGGAAATTAGTCGAGAAAAAAGCGCTGATCATTGACGCCCGTGAGCCGAATGAATACGCGGAAGGTCATATTATCAACGCGATCAATATTCCGCTGAGCGAATTCCGCCAACGCTTGGCTGAAATCCCAGCGGATCGCCCCGTCTACATTCATTGTCTATCCAGCCAGCGCAGCTATAACATGGTGCGCGCCTTGGGTAATCTCGGCTATCGTCAGGTTTACAATATTGTCGGTTCGTTCTTAGGATTGTGTGAATATGAATACTTCCAAGATCAAGTGACTGGGAGGCAACCGATCGTCACGAATTACCGCTTCGATTTGTTGTAAGTCATGAAGTAGTTTCAATCAAAAGGAGGGTCACAAAAATGTCCAAAAAACGTAAAATCACTTTGGCCGTTTGGCTGGTCCTCCTTTTGCTTTGGGAAGTCGTGACGCGGCTACACTTAGTTTCGGGGATTTTGTTTCCGGCTCCAGAGGAAGTGCTACGGACTTTCGTGGCGATTTGGCAGCATGGCTATAATGGCATTCCCTTCTGGCAACATCTGGGCATCACTTTGTGGCGGTTGTTCAGCGCGATTTTATTGGCGATCGTGACCGCAGTACCGCTGGGATTGGCTTCAGGTATGTCGACCACCGTCAATGGCTTGGTCGATTCGCTGGTCCAATTCTATCGGCCGATCCCGCCGCTAGCTTACTATACCTTGCTGATTCTTTGGTTTGGGATCGGCGAGTCCTCGAAGATCATTCTGCTCTACTTGGCGGCCTTCGCGCCGATTTATTTGGCCGGAGTGGAGGGGGTCCATAATCTGAATCAGGATTACCAACTAAGTGCCCGTTCACTGGGTGCCAGTAAAGGACAGATCTTTCGCTGGGTTATTTTTCCTGGGGCCTTGCCTAGCTTGTTCACCGGAATTCGCACGGCGGTGGGGGTGTCTTTCTCCACCTTGGTGGCGGCGGAAATGGTCGCCTCTACCTCAGGCATTGGTTGGATGGTGATCGACGCTTCCAAATATTTGAAAAGTAGTGTCATGTTTCTCGGAATTCTGCTGCTGGGTGGGCTAGGACTATTGCTGGATTGGCTTTTACAGCGGCTGGAGCGGCGGCTGATTTTCTGGAAGGGGCAACTCTGATGGGGCGGCGGTGGCTGGCGCGATGGCCGCGTTGGGGCCGTGGGCTTGTGTTGGGCTTGGTGGCGCTGATTTTGGCGCCGGGAGTTAGCGGGTGTCAGCACTCGCAAAGCGGCCAGGCCGTAGCCGAGATTCGCATTGGTATTTTGAACACGCCCAATGATGTAGCGGTGGCGCGGCAACTGGGCTATTTTCAGGCCGCTTTTCCCCATCAGAAATTGAAGTTTATCACCTTTGATTCAGGTGTAGACGCGAATAAGGCGTTACTTTCCGGCGGGGTGGATTTCGCGACGATGGGTGATACCAACGGCGTGGTGGCCTTGGCCGCGGAAATCCCAGTCCAATTGTGTTGGATCAATGAGATCTGCGGCGCCAATGAAGCTTTGGTCGTGCGGCGCAGTGCGAAAATCAAGCGCGTTGAGGACTTGGTCGGCAGGAAAATCGCGACCCCGTTTGCTTCGACGTCGCACTATAGTCTGATGAGCGCCTTGAGCCAGGCGGGTATTCGCGATCAAGTGACTTTATTGGATATGGATACGCAGAATATCGTGGCGGCTTGGCAACGGGGCAATATCGATGCGGCCTATACTTGGCAGCCGACCTTGGCGCAACTCTTGCCAGAAGCGACTGTTTTGTGTGATAGCGCCGATTTGGCCCAACAGGGGATCACAACGGGCAACATTACCTTGGTGCGCACCCAATTTGCTCAGGCTCATCCCCGCTTGACTCAGCGCTTCGTGGCGACCCTGGATCAAGCGCATCAATTGCGCCGGCGGAATTTCTCCCAGGCAGTCAGCGCCGCGGCCCGTCAAGTGGGTATTAGTCACCGCGAAGCCCGGTTACAGATGCAGGGCACGACCTGGCCTGGCGCCAGCGCAGAATTCTCGTCGGCTTATTTAGGCGCGGCTGGTAGCAGTGGCGCGTTTGTTCAGGCGATGACGCGGACGGGTCAATTTATGGCTGGTCAGCAAACGATTACGACGGCGCCCTCAGAACAACAATTTATTGATTTCATTTGGAAAGGGGATCAAGAACCATGACCGCTTTGATCGTCGCAGACGGGTTAACGGTTCGTTACGGTCAGCAAGCGCCGATTTTGTGGCAAACCGATTTGACGATCGCCACCAACGAAATCGTGGCTTTGGTCGGCCCCTCTGGCTGTGGCAAAAGCACTTTACTCAACGCGATTGCCGGGTTCATTCCTTACGAAGGAACATTGACCATGGCGGGAGATGCGATCAAGGGACCGGCCAGCCAACGTGGCGTCGTCTTCCAGAATTCTTCCTTGTATCCTTGGTATGATGTCGCCCAAAATATTGGCTTTGGCTTGCGCGCGGCCCAGCAAGCGCCGGCAACGGTACAGGCGCGGGTGACCCAGCTCCTGCAATTGATTGACTTGGAAGGACAGGCGCACAAGAAAGTTTTTGCCTTGTCAGGGGGGATGCGGCAGCGGGTCGCCATCGCGCGGGCTTTGGCGCCGCGACCGCCGTTATTATTGCTGGATGAACCATTCGGCGCGCTGGATGCCTTTACCCGCCAGAAAATGCAACACCTGATGTTGAGTATTTGGCGGCAAGAACAAGTGAGTTTGCTGTTGATCACCCATGATCTTAACGAGGCGCTCTTCTGTGGTTCGCGCATCGCGGTGATGACCAGTACCAGCCGCCAGTTGATCGCAACGCTGATCAATCCTTATCAAGGGCGAACCGAGCCGGAGTTGAGCGGTGCGCAGCTGCAACAGCGGGAGCAGTTTCAACAGCGCTTGCTGACCCTGATCAACCAATGAGAATTAGGTTTTAAAAAGAGCCAAGTCGAAATTTTCCGACTTGACTCTTTTTTGCTGGGAATAGCAGGCAGAGGCGCTGAGATGTCCGGCCGCCGTAAAACTGGTCTAACCGCCGGAGGCAACCGCTAGACCTGCAAGTATTTCATTTCAATATAATAACCGCTATCTAACTGGACCCACTGACTGCCATTTTCCAACGTCAGTAAGCACTTGACACCGACTTCAGTTCGATCAGCTAGCCGTTGCGTGATCACGCGGCCATAGGGAAATGTCCACTGGGAGATCGGAAAACTGGGACTGGCTTTGATTTGACCGCGCCGGACGGTTTCGTCGCGGGTCAGGATCGCAAAGGGCATACTGGCCAATAGTTGCGCGGTCGGTTTTGCTGGGCTGGCCGGTTGGGGCAAGTCCGGATGCTGTTGAAGTTGTGTATTCAGACTATCGATCCACAGGTCACCGCCAAGATTGAACCAAACGCTATGGTCCCGTGGATTTTTGACGGTAGTAAAAATCTGCCAGGTCGAGCCGGCAGGTAGGGGCCATGCTAAAGGTTGACCATAATGGGGGCTTGAATAGGCCTGTTTAGGTTGACGCATCGTTACCGCGTTATCTCGAGTCAAGGTCAGGGGACGTTGGCCCGCGGTCAGACGATAGTGGAAATGCAATTGTTGGACCGTTTGGCCAAAGACGCCATGGGGATCATGGTCGACTCTAACGAAATCTTCCCGGTAGCGAGTCAAGGGTTCGATCGCAAATGCGCGATTCAGTTCTCCGTGAATGAAGGCTGGTGGCGCAAGCAGCTGCCCGGTTTCATCTTCATGGAAGACCATCAAGGGAGCGGCCAATTGTTTGGTGTAGATCAAATCGATCTCAGTTTGATTTAATAAGAATTGAGTCTGATAGTGACGGATATCATATAGAAGATAACCGGGGATCGTTTGCCAGGGGATTTTGAGTTCACTACGAAAAGCCCCCCAGATTTGGCGGGGCTCAGCAAGTTGATGAGCGGTGCTATCTAAATAACGGATCAAGACGGCCAGATCTTGATGCTGACGCCGGGTGACTTGACCCGATGCAGTAAGATCAGTCGTTGACGCTTTTTTAGGAGGCGTTTGTCGCTCGGTGGCACGATCTCCCTCAGCACGTGGCATCTCGTGACCTCCTAAAATTGCTAAAAAATGATTTAGACACGATTTTGAATTGAGATCTCCGCCAAATGGTTACCACGAATGATCTCGGTTTTTCTTGGCCGTTGCTTGATCAAAGTCTTGATGGCAAAGTCGATCTCATCTTCAGAAATATCGCGATGCTCGCTCTTCATCAGAATTTCCTGGTGGGTGGGCGCTTTCGTATAGACAACCGTCACATTGCCTAAAGAATATACTTTGACTAGTTTAGCGTCAGTACCAGCCAATTGATTATGAACTAATTTACTGAAGCTATTGGTTACATCAAAAAGTCTCATCTGATCCCTCCGAGGTTGATTTTTTTGTGTAAAACTCGCTAACATAAGTATAGAATAAAATGTTCGTTTTTGAAAACGTTTCGGCCCTTATTTCTGGGAAAATTATGAGCACACTGTGAAATGAGGTCGCTCAAGCGAGCTAGTGCGGAAAAACAAGCCCAGCGAAAGTCAATTGAATGAAAAAACGGCGCCGCGATTCTAAACCGCGGCGTCGTTTTGATCACGCTAGGTAAATAGTTTTTTAGACTTACTTGATCGAAAAACGATCATCAAACTCAATCATTCTTGGTCGTGGCGTTAGCGCTGGTCACGCTAGATTCGTCATGACGCTGTTCACTGATGTGGATCTGATCATCAGCCATGCGTGCTTCCAATTGCTTGATCGTGGGATGATCCAAATAGAAATCTGCGACCCGGTCTTCGATCTGTTCTTGGATCACTCGCCGCAATGGTCGTGCGCCCATAGCCGGATCGTAGCCCAGATCAACTAATTTTTCTTTGACGGGTTCAGTGACATGGATGGTCAAACCTTTATCGGCGATCATTTTGTTAGTATCGGCGATCATCAGGTCAACGATCTTCATTAGATTGGCCTTGGTCAATGAATTGAATTCAACGATGTCATCGAAACGGTTGAGAAATTCTGGCTTGAAGAATTCGGTCAATTTGTCCAAAACAGAATGAGTCTCACCAGTAGCAGCCGCGCCGAAACCAACATTGGCTTCTACATCTCCTTGACCGGCGTTAGAGGTCATGATAATGATCGTATCTTTGAAGGAAACGGTCCGTCCTTGGGAATCGGTCAAACGACCATCATCAAGGATCTGTAAGAACATATGCATCACATCAGGATGGGCCTTTTCGATCTCATCTAAGAGGACCAGGCTGTAAGGATTGCGGCGAACTTTTTCCGTCAACTGACCAGCTTCTTCGTAACCAACATAGCCAGGAGGTGACCCGATCAATTTCGAGACACTGTGTTTTTCCATGTACTCACTCATGTCGAAACGGATCATGGAATCCTCGGACCCAAATAGCTCCCGCGCTAATTGCTTGGCCAATTCAGTTTTCCCAACGCCAGTGGGACCAACGAAGAGGAAGGAGCCGATCGGCCGACCGGACTTGTTAAAACCGATCCGGTTCCGCCGGATCGCGCGGGCGACTTTGTCGACAGCTTGATCTTGACCAATGACGTTAGCTTCCAGATCTTCAGATAGGTTTTTCAATTGGGCTTGTTCCTGCGCCCGTAATTCGCCGACAGGGATATGGGTTTTTTCCTCGACGATCTGTTCCATGTCTTTTTCGGTGATCACAGGACGATCGCCGTCAGCAGAAGCTTGATTATTTTTCATTTTGTTGAGTTTTTCGATTTGATCACGGAAATAAGCAGCCCGCTCATAATCTTCTTGTTGGAGCGCTTCTTGTTTCTGAGATTCTGCGGACTGGATTTTTTCTTCAATCACTTTCGGGTCGATATTGGTCAAAGTCAAGTTCTTCTTTGAGCCCGACTCATCCAATAAGTCGATTGCTTTATCAGGTAAAAAGCGGTCTTGGATATAGCGTGCGGAAAGGCTGACCGCCGCTTTGATCGCGTCGGCAGAATAGCGAACGTGATGATAATCCTCGTAGCGAGGTTGTAACCCTTTGAGGATCGCGACCGTTTCTGCTTGGGTCGGTTCATCAACGGTAACCGGCTGTAACCGTCGCGCTAACGCGGAATCTTTTTCGATCGTGCGATATTCATTCATCGTGGTGGCGCCGACCAATTGCAATTCGCCTCGGGCCAACGCAGGTTTCAAAACATTACCCGCGTCCATCCCACCTTCAGCGTTACCAGCGCCAACGATCTCATGGATCTCATCGATGAACAAAATGATATTAGGATTGCGTTGTAGTTCTTGGATCATTTGTTGCATCCGTTGTTCAAACTGACCGCGGACGCCAGTACCTTGGACCAGAGAAACCACATCTAACCGAATGATCTCTTTGTTTTGTAATTTAGCAGGTACGTCACCGTTGACGATTTTTTGCGCCAAACCTTCAATAACGGCAGTTTTACCAACACCAGCTTCTCCGATCAAAACGGGGTTGTTTTTCGTCCGGCGATTGAGGATCTCGATCACACGAGCGATTTCACTGTCCCGTCCGATCACTGGGTCGATCTTGCCTTGTCGCGCTTGATCGGTGAGATTGACGCCGAATTGCGCGAGGACACCATTACCGCGGCGATTGCCGCGGCCGCCTTGACCAGGTTGTGCCTGCGCTTGCCGTTCTTGCTGCTGGAACCCGGAATTAGGGTCACTACCTTGGCCACCCATCGCTCGCATGATATCATCGAGGTTGGAGAAGCCAAATGGATCTTGGGCCATATTCGTATTGCCTCCTTGATTAGCTTCATTTTTTAACTGCTGATAGCAATTCTGGCACAAGTCGATCTCGCGACGTTGGCCGTTCACAGTCGTATATAAATGGATCGTTGCTTCATTTTGATGACAATTTTGGCATAACATTGTCTCCATCACACCTTTCTGGATGTGTCGCTTCTTGAAAAAGGTCAGGCAAAGTTTGACCTTTGTTGACCTATGCTTGTATTATAGTATTAGCACTCTATGGGCGCAAGTGCTAAGGCTTGTAATTCTGACCAAATTTTCATAAGCTTTAGATGGCACCTTGAACAAAGGGGTCTAGTTCCTAAAACCATTTTAAAACTTCAAAGATAGGGTGGGCAATCAATATGACTCAAGATTATTCGCAACAATTACAAGCGCTGGTCAGTGGTGGATTATCGTCATTAACAGTGACAGAAAAGGACTTCATGAGCTTCAGAAAAGCTTGGCTGGCCTTCCCGCAACGCAAAGAAATCGTCGGTGAGGCCAAGCGAAATGGTACAGTGATCTACCATTTTGATGAAAGCGGTAACGTTCAGTAGCTAAGCCGATTTTTGGCATTTCAAAGTTCAAAAATTCTTGTAGTATTTGGCAAAAAATGGTAGCATTTAGGTTGTAGCAAACAGTGTCCACAAATGGACCTGTTTCACGGTTGTGTTTTTTAACGCAACTAAAAATTTTTTATTTATGAAGGAGCTCATTATAATGGAAAAACGCGATTTTCATGTTATTGCTGAGACAGGTATCCATGCACGTCCAGCAACTCTCTTGGTACAAACTGCTAGCAAGTTCAACTCAGACATCAACCTTGAATACAAGGGCAAGTCAGTTAACTTGAAGTCGATCATGGGCGTTATGTCTTTGGGTGTTGGTCAAGGCGCTGACGTTACGATCTCTGCTGATGGCGCTGATGAAGCCGAAGCAATCGTTGCTGTTGAAGAAACAATGAAGAAAGAAGGACTTTCTGAATAATGACTACAACCTTGAAAG
Source organism: Lapidilactobacillus luobeiensis (assembly GCF_024345205.1). GTDB lineage: Bacteria > Bacillota > Bacilli > Lactobacillales > Lactobacillaceae > Lapidilactobacillus > Lapidilactobacillus luobeiensis. The sequence continues at coordinate 11,842 of NZ_BROC01000010.1, forward strand.
GGATTGCGGCTAGTGACGGCGTTGCAATCGCCAAAGCCTATCTCCTTGTTCAACCTGATTTGTCATTTTCGAAGTCTGCAATTAATGATGTAACGAAAGAAACCGATCGTTTGCAAAGTGCCATCGATAAGTCAAATTCCGAGTTACAACAAATTCGTGATATCGCAAGCAAAAGCTTGGGCGAGGAAGAAGCCCAAGTTTTTGATGCGCACATGATGATTTTAGCGGACCCTGAATTCACAGGTGCCGTCAAGCAAAAGATCGAAGATGAAAAAGTCAACGCTGAATCCGCTTTGGATGAAGTCGCGACGACATTCATCAAGATGTTTGAGGCGATGACAGATAATCCTTATATGCAAGAACGCGCTGCTGATGTCCGCGATGTTTCCAAGCGGATCATGGCGCACTTGTTAGGGGTCGAACTGCCAAATCCGGCCTTGATCGACGAAGAAGTGATCATCGTCGCTCATGACTTGACGCCTAGTGATACGGCTCAGTTGAACAAGAAATACGTCAAAGCTTTCGTCACCGATATCGGTGGACGGACTGCGCATTCGGCTATTATGGCTCGATCGCTGGAGATCCCAGCCATCGTCGGTGCAGGTAGCGTCACAACAGATATCAAGGCCGATCAACGGGTGATCGTTGATGGCAATACTGGTGACATCGTTGTGGAACCAACTGATGCGGACGTTGCAAAATATCAAAAATTAGCTAAAGAATATGCGGCGCAAAAAGCGGAATGGGCAAAGTTACGTGATGCTCGGACCGAAACCGCTGACGGGAAGCATTTTGAATTGGCGGCTAATATCGGCACACCGAAAGACCTTGCTGGCGCTACCGATAATGGCGCAGAAGCAATCGGTCTTTATCGGACTGAGTTCCTTTACATGGACTCACCAGAACTGCCGACTGAAGACGATCAATTCACTGCCTATAAAGCTGTTATTGAAGGTATGGCTGGCAAGCCTGTCGTTGTTCGGACTATGGATATCGGGGGCGACAAGCACTTACCATACTTGCCACTCCCTGAAGAAATGAATCCGTTCTTAGGTTACCGGGCGATCCGGATCAGCTTAAGTCGTCAGGATATTTTCCGGACTCAGTTACGGGCGTTGTTACGCGCGTCTGCATTCGGTCACTTGCGGGTCATGTTCCCAATGATCGCGACCTTGCAGGAATTCCGTCAAGCCAAAGCGATCCTTGATGAAGAAAAGGCCAAATTAGTTGCTGAAGGCACTGAAGTTGGCAAGTATGAAGTGGGGATCATGATCGAGATCCCTGCGGCCGCAGTTTTGGCTGACCAATTCGCGAAGGAAGTTGATTTCTTCAGTATTGGGACCAACGATCTGATTCAATATACCATGGCTGCTGATCGGGGCAACGAGCACGTTTCTTACCTGTACCAACCTTATAACCCTTCTATTTTGCGCTTAGTCAAGCATGTGATCGATTCTGCGCATAAAGAAGGTAAATGGGCTGGCATGTGTGGTGAAGCCGCTGGTGACCCAATCATGGCACCGATTTTAGTCGGTTTAGGTCTTGACGAATTCTCAATGAGTGCGACTTCGATCTTGAAGATCCGTTCCTTGATGAAACGTTTGGACACGGCTGAAATGGCTAAAATGGCTAACAAAGCTTTAAACGAATCTTTGACGAATGATGATAACATCAAGCTGGTCAAAGAAACCTTGAAGTAAGCTCCGCTAATGATTTAATATATTCGCCTATCCGAAAAGCCTCACGCAATTTTGCGTGAGGTCTTTTTGCGTTGAAGTGTGTTGTGGACTGATTTTCAGTAGCATCGGTTGAATGATTGAGCCTTGTGGATTCCTGTTCTTGAATCTTCGCTTGATTGCAGGTGTGGTTGGGTTTAGGTGTGGACGCAACCGGCTGAGACTGCTGTTGCGGACGGGAACGTGATGGGCGTCGTTTTGAAACTGCCCGGTTCCTATTCTAAAACATGCGTTTAATTGCAGGTATGCCGGGTTGGGTGGTGACGCAACCGCCTCAGGGCGTTTGTCGTGGCTGGAACGCAGTGGGCATCGTTTGAAGCCAATCCGCAAAAGCAGCGGCTTGTCTTCAAATCGAGCCTTTGTCTAAGTGATAAATCACTAAGACAAATTTCACTGCTGAGCCACACGCCCTGAGGCGGTTGCTAGGCAGAATTATGCCTATCTGCAATCTAGGCGAAGTAGTTAGCGAAGTGCTTTTGCAAGTGCGGTGGTCAAACAATTGCCCTTTTTTAGGATGGTACGACAATATCAACAGATTCGGGTCGGGAGGTTGGGACACTTTACGTAGGCTGAACAGCTCTACTTGTTTCCTTAACAATTCTTGGGTGGAAAGCCGACTGATTCAGTTGATTTACTGAGAACTAGGTTTGTTCATCAAACAGACTGCGCTGGTGTCACCAATTTGAAAATTGTGACCACTAACCATGGTCGTTAATTGCGTGGTTCCCCATCAATCGGCGATAGCTTGTCAGATAGCGTGAGTGCTCAAGCAACTATTATAATGTTGAGCGGCTGGAGCGGAGCGTGGCGTTGAAACGTGCTCCACACAACTGACTTCTGCGCTTAACTACGCCAGGCTTCCGGAGGCACAGACCCGCCTCCAAAATCCTGGCTAGGTTAATGCTCAAAGTCAACCCGTTGTGTTCCGCACTCTGGCGTTGGTGGATCGTTTACTAGCTGGCGGAAGATCGGGCTGGGGGTGAGTCAGCCGCGATATTATTGTTGGCGATTTATCGCCTACAATAAGGCCGAGCTTGAAGATTTTCGGTGGTTTTCCGAAAAGCTTCAAGTCGTGCCCGCAGCGTTCCACCACCCCCAGCCCGACCTGGAGCCCTACCACATCTGCTAACCACCAACGCCACGCGCAGCGCAAGCTGTGGTCAACCTACTTTTATCCGCGAAAAAATAACGATAAAAAAGTAAGCAAAGTGGTTGACAAAATAAGTCTACAATTGTAAACTTAACTCATCCTAATGAAAGGCAGGCGGCAACGATGACGTCAACGCAACCTGAAAATTTACCAGAAATCAGCCCAGCAGAGTGGGAGGTCATGCGGATCGTTTGGACCTTGAACGGCGCCCAGACCCATGAACTGATCAGCAGCTTGCAAGAGAAAATGGATTGGACCGAATCAACGATCAAGACTTTGATTCGACGCCTGCAACAGAAAGGCTATCTGCAACGTCAAGGGACCCAACGTCCTTATGTTTATCAAGCGACGATCACAGAACAGGCCGGGATCAATCAGCAAACCGATGCGCTTTTCGCCAATTTATGTGCGATGCACGTGGGTCCGACCCTGATTCGTCTCGTCAAGAACAATACATTGAGCCAGCAAGATTTGACCGAACTGAGCCAACTGATCGCAACCAAGCAAGCAACTGCGCCGGCCGTTGTCGCCTGTGATTGCTTAGCGGACTGCCAAGTCGAAAACCAAGGGGAGTGTCACGAATGACCAAAAACGAAATGAACGAACACAAGCAGATGGATCATACCCAAATGGATCATACCCAAATGGATCATAGCCAGATGGATCACAGCCAGATGGACCACAGCAAAATGGATCACAGCAAAATGGATCACAGTCAGATGGACCATAGTAAAATGGATCACAGTAAAATGGACCATAGCATGATGGGGCATGATATGGCTGGGATGGATCATGACATGGGCGAGATGGACGGCGACATGATGATGCACGGCGGCCATATGATGCACATGGGTAATTTAAAGAAGAAGTTTTGGATCTCAGTGATCATGGCGATCCCGGTGCTGTTGTTGTCCCAGATCATGGGCTTCAGCCGCGCGGTGATCCCGGCTTTTCCTGGTTCCGAATGGCTAGTTTTGGTCAGCGCCACCGTGCTGTTCTTCTACGGCGGCTGGACGTTCATTAACGCGGCTTATTATGAGTTGAAAGAGAAGAAGCCGGCGATGATGACCTTGATTTCCTTGGGGATCTCCGTTTCTTACTTCTATAGTGTGTACGCCTTTATCGCCCGGAATTTCTTAGGCAATCATCATGTGATGGACTTTTTCACCGAATTGGCCACGCTGATCTTGATCATGTTACTGGGTCACTGGATCGAAATGAACGCGATGATGAAGGCCGGCAATGCCTTGGAGAAAATGGCGCAGTTGTTGCCGAGCCAAGCTCACGTTCAAGTTGCCAATGGTGAAGTTGTTGAGCGGCCTTTAGCTCAGATCAAGGTCAATGATCTCTTGATCGTTCGCGGTGGGGAGTCGATCCCAGCCGATGGGACGATCCTCAATGGCCAAAGTCAGGTCAACGAATCTTTGGTCACTGGTGAATCTAAGGCGATCAATAAAGAAGTGGGCGCCACGGTGATCGGTGGTTCAGTCAATGGCGATGGTACCTTGACGATCAAGGTCACGGGCACTGGCGAAAGTGGTTATTTGTCGCAAGTGATGAAATTGATCGGCCGGGCGCAAAATGACAAGTCGAAATCAGAAACCATGGCGGACAAGGTTGCCGGCTGGTTATTCTACTTCGCTTTAGTTGCTGGGATCCTGACCTTCGTTGTTTGGGGCTTCAACGCCGACATGGCGACTGCGTTGGAACGAATGGTGGCGGTTCTCGTGATCGCCTGCCCTCACGCTTTAGGAGTGGCGGTACCGTTAGTGGTCGCCCGTAGTACCTCATTAGCGGCGGTCAATGGCCTGTTGATCCAAGAACGTCAAGCCTTAGAAAACGCGAAAACGATCACCCATGTTTTTTTGGATAAGACTGGGACCTTAACAGAAGGTAATTTCACCTTGAATGCTGTCCACAGTTACCAAACGGGTTTAAGCGATGATCAGGCGTTACAATTGATCGGTGGGTTGGAGCAACATAGTAGTCACCCGATCGCCACCGGGGTTTTGAGCGCGGTCAAAAAAGCCCAGTTAACTTTGCCTGAGGCTACCGATGTCCAAACGATCAAAGGGGTCGGTTTGGCTGGAACGATCAATGCGCAAGACTATCAGATCGTCACCGTCAATTATTTACAGCAGCATCAGTTGACTTATGACCAAGCAGAATTTGCTAATTTGGCCGATCAAGGCAATAGTGTGAGTTATTTGATCCGCGGTCAGCAGGTGGTGGCGATTTTCGCCGCAGGGGATCAGATCAAGGATAGCGCTCGTAGCTTCATCAAGTCCTTGCAGGCTCGGGGGATCACGCCGGTTATGTTGACTGGGGATAACCAGGCGACAGCTGCGAAAGTCGCGGAGAGTTTGGGCATCACCGAATTCAAGGCGCATTTACTGCCAGAAGATAAAGAAAAAGTTGTGCGTGAGTATCAAGCCGCTGGTCATCACGTGATGATGGTCGGCGATGGCGTCAATGACGCGCCGGCCTTGGTTCGGGCCGATATTGGTGTGGCGATCGGTGCGGGAACTGATGTGGCCATCGATGCCGCCGATGTGATCTTGGTCCATAGTGATCCAGCGGATATTTTGAACTTCCTTAATCTGGCGCAAGCGACCAATCGAAAAATGATCGAAAACCTTTGGTGGGGCGCTGGTTACAACTTGATCGCGATTCCGTTAGCGGCGGGCGTCTTGGCTCCGATCGGCTTTGTCTTGTCACCGGCGATCGGTGCGATCATCATGTCCTTCTCCACCGTGATCGTGGCGTTGAACGCTATGTCCTTGCGGTTGAAACGGGCCTAAGTGCCAAATGACCACCATGATTCGTTATTACGGAAGCTGTAAAACGAAAATGATCCAATCAAGCTAGGTAGAACTGTCGAACATCGCCCAATGTTCGGCAGTTTTTTTGTAGCCGTTGGTTTGATTTTTGGTCTAGAACTCCTGATGAGAAATCATCTGTCCGCTCAAAAAAATTTTAGACTCGATTTTTGTGCGCACTCAGATTTAGAAAATAATTTGAAGAAAAAAGCGAGGATTTTTTTAAAGGGTGGCTTGATATGTCATATTATGGCTAGGTGATTGGCTATAATGACCTTAATGACGGTTTTTAGGATGATGGAATCCGATCATTGGCTGTATTGCCAGATATTTCGGATCATATTGGTACGGGTATGTGGGAAAAAGGAGTTTTGGGCAATGAATAGTCAGGAGCGGATCCTGCGGCTTTTTATGTTATTGATGACCCGTCGACAGATCACCAAGACCGAAATGATCAGCGCAGAAACGGATCTCTATCGGGCTGATCACACGGAAAAGGATCTGGAGAATCGCAAGAAAAGGTTTCAGCGGGATATTCAGATCATTCGCCAAGTATTGGCGTCGACCTCACAATATCGACTGCAAGATAATCATCGCGGTGTTTATACGTTGATCGAATTATCGCCGCCAACGCGGGTGAACCAGCGGTCATTGGCTGACCAGACTGCGGTGGCGGTGAACGAGTAAGTCAACGGGTTGACCAGATCCGTTAGTTTTAGCGTCTGGATCTTCAGGGAGTAATGAAGTCGCACGTTAGCGTGGGGCTTTTTTCCTTCTCTAAAAAATGAATAAGTAGCTGATCGCTCACTTGAGTGACTTTAGCAAAATGGTCATGATCGTTCGTTTTTTTAACATGAGCTAGCAGCGGGCGCAAAAATTTTTTACGTAATTAATAAGGATACATAAGTTATGCCAAGATTTGTTTATCAGAATACCAATCGGATGATCGCAAAGCTGAAACTACCCGAATCAGCGCTTATTATTATCGAAGAATTATACATTTTGCACAATCTAACCGACGATCTCATACACTATATCTTGTATATAATTCCTTTATATTTGCAAATCACTACTATATGTGGGCCGATATTGCTTGCTTTTAATTTTTGGCACGGTAAAATAGGTGCTATGGAGTATCGGCGCGATTATCGTCTTTACAGGCGAGCGCGCGGTGCTGTTGCCCGATCATGAAGTTAGTCCTGGGCAACGATCAGTAAATAAATCATGACTTTAATGAGTGGAGCGATTGAAATGGATGAGCTAAAAACACCGTTACAAAGTAAACTGACCACAGTCAATGTAATCAAGCGTGATGGCCGCATCATGGCTTTTGAACCGGAGAAGGTCGCACAAGCGATCCAGAAAGCTGCCACGAAAACCGAGCAGGATGGGCAAGAAGTCTCCGATGAAGAACTCCAAAATGTCTTGGATGATATTCTGGCGGAGCTCACTGATCGCTTTACGACCAATGTGAAGATCTATGAGATCCAAAATATCGTGGAGCATACTTTGCTTGATCACCACCTCTATTCGATTGCCCAAGAATATATCGGCTATCGGACCCAGCGAGATTTCGCGCGGAGTCAGGCAACGGATATCAATTTTACGATCAAAAAATTATTGAATCGGGACGCGACTGTCGTTAACGAGAACGCCAACAAAGACAGCCAAGTTTTTAATACGCAGCGGGACCTGACTTCCGGAACGGTGGCCAAAGCGATCGGGTTGAAAATGTTGCCGCCGCAAGTCGCCAACGCCCACCTTAAAGGCGAGATCCATTGGCACGACTTGGATTATCAACCCTATAGTCCAATGACCAACTGCTGTTTGATCGATTTCAAGGAAATGTTGACCCATGGTTTCAAGATCGGTAATGCGGAGGTCGAGCCACCTCATTCGATCCAAACGGCCACGGCGCAGATGGCACAGATCATTGCCAATGTTGCCTCCAGTCAGTATGGTGGCTGTTCTGCCGATCGGGTCGATGAGCTATTGGCGCCTTTTGCAGAGCGGAATTTGGCCAAACATGAGGCGGAAGCGGCGGAATGGATCGATGAACCTGAACGACGTAAAGAATACGCGATCAAACGGACTAAAAAAGATATTTATGATGCGATGCAGGCGTTGGAATATGAGATCAATACTTTGTATTCGTCACAGGGACAAACGCCTTTTACGACCTTGGGTTTTGGTTTAGGGACAAGCTGGATCGAACGCGAGATTCAAAAGTCGATCCTCAAGATCCGTATTCTCGGTCTCGGCAAAGAACATCGGACGGCGATTTTCCCGAAATTGGTCTTTACATTGAAGCGCGGTTTGAATCTAGCACCGACTGATCCAAATTATGACGTTAAGCAGTTGGCGCTGGAATGTGCGACTAAGCGGATGTATCCTGATATTTTAAGTTATGATAAAATCGTTGAGTTAACGGGCTCTTTTAAGGCGCCGATGGGTTGCCGTAGTTTCTTACAGGGCTGGCAGGACGAAAATGGTCAGGAAGTCAATTCAGGGCGAATGAATCTAGGGGTGGTCACCTTGAATCTGCCGCGGATCGCGCTTGAATCAAAAGGCGATCAGGCTCGTTTCTGGTCACTGCTGAGCCAGCGCTTACAGGTCTGTGAAGAGGCGTTGGTCTTCAAGGTCAATCGAGCAAAACAAGCGCATCCTTATAACGCGCCGATCCTGTATCAATATGGTGCTTTTGGCAAACGGCTCCGGAAAGATCAATCCGTTGATGAGTTGTTCAAGAATAGTCGCGCGACTGTTTCTTTAGGCTATATCGGCCTTTACGAAGTGGGGACAGTCTTCTTTGGACCGACTTGGGAACATGATCCTGAAGCCAAGGCGTTCACGCTAAAAGTCGTCAAGGCTTTACATGATCATTGCGCGGATTGGGAACAAGAGTATGGTTATCATTTCAGTGTTTATTCAACGCCGTCAGAGAGTCTGACCGATCGTTTTTGCCGCTTGGATACCAAGAAATTCGGTAAGATCAAGGATATCACCGATAAAGAATATTACACGAATAGCTTCCATTATGATGTGCGCAAGAATCCAACGCCATTTGAGAAGTTAGATTTTGAAAAAGACTACCCTCAATACTGTTCCGGCGGTTTTATCCATTATTGCGAATATCCTAATTTAAAGCAGAACCCGAAGGCGCTTGAAGCGGTGTGGGATTATGGCTATGATCGGATCGGCTATTTAGGTACCAATACACCGATCGACCAATGCTTCAAGTGTGGGTTTAAAGGTGAATTCGTTCCTACCGCTAAGGGCTTCAAGTGTCCTGAGTGTGGTAACGCTGACCCAGCTAGTTGTGACGTGGTCAAGCGGACATGCGGTTATTTGGGCAATCCCAATCAACGGCCAATGGTCCATGGCCGTCACGAGGAGATCGTTTCCCGGGTCAAACATCTAAGCTTCAGCAATAATCAGGTGGCTAATCAACAAAGAAATGGGTGATTTTTACGACAAAAGTAACTTGGCGTTCGCCGCGTCTCCCGAAAAATCCACAGCCTGGTGAATGGCAAGCAGCCCAACTGAGCCAGCAATATATCGCCGACTATAAACCTTTTAATTTCGTTGACGGGGAAGGGGTGCGTTGCAGTTTATATGTTTCCGGTTGTCGCTTCGCTTGTCCCGGTTGCTACAACGCCGCCGCACAGAATTTCCATTACGGTCAACCCTACACCGATGAGCTCCAAGAACGGATTCTGACGGACCTGGACCAATCGTATGTTCAAGGGTTGACGCTGCTAGGTGGCGAGCCCTTCTTGAATACACAGGTCTGTTTGAAATTAGTTGACGCGATTCGCGCGCGCTTTGGGTCAACGAAAGATATTTGGTCCTGGACCGGGTATACTTGGGCGGAGTTACAACAAGAAACGCCGGATAAATTGGAATTATTAAGTAAAATCGATATTCTGGTGGACGGTCGCTTTTTGGAAGCGGAAAAGGATCTGACCCTGCAGTTTCGCGGTAGTCGCAACCAGCGGATCATTGACGTGCCGCGCTCTTTAGCCCAAGGCGACGTGGTGATTTGGGATAAATTAGTTAAGTGAGCTCTCTTTAAAATGAAATATGCCAACGAAACGTGATACCAATTCGAAGACAGTGCCTCGGCTTGTAGGTTGCAACCCTATGCGGCTGGTGGCGGTGCTTCGAGTTGGTGTTTTTTGTTTTGGGTTTTTGGGGGTTCTGTGTGAGTTCAACCGGCTGGGACTGCTCGATTGGATTTTTCGCGTAATTGCAGGTTTTGGTGGGTTTGGCTGGGACGCAACCGCCTCAGGACGTTTGTCGTGGCTGGAACGCGGTGGGCACTGTTTTGAGCCAATCCGCAAGCCCAGCGGCTTGTCTCAAAATCAGGCCTTATTCTAAGCGATAAATCGCTAAGAATAATCTCACCGCTGAGCCACACGTCCTGAGGTGGTTGCTAGGCAGCATTGAGACTATTTGCAATCGAAGCTGGATATCTGATGAAGTAGTTTTGCAAGATAGAGGTCAAAACAATCGCCAACTTTTTTGGTGGTACAGCAATGCCAACTGATTTGGATTAGAGCCAGTAGCTTTATCTCAAACATTTAGACGGATCATCACTGGAAACAGACCGATTCAGCTGATTCATCAAGAGCTTGCCTCAGTTCATCAGACAGACTGCGTTGGTGTCACCAATTTGAAAATTGTGACCACTAACCATGGTCGTCATTTGCGTGGGTCCCCATCAATTGACCACATCTTGTAAGTTGGCGTGAGTGCTCAAACGGATGTTATAACGTTGAGCGGCTGGAGCGTAGCGTGGCGTTGAAACGTGTTCGCCGACCTAGCTTCTTTCGCTTAGCTACGCAACTATTCCGGAGGCATAAACCTGCCTCCAAAATAGTTGCTAGGCTAATGCTAAGAAGCTGACCAGGTCGGTTCACACTCTGGCATTGGTGGGCTGTTCACTCGTCTGGCGGAAGGTCGGGCTGGGGGTGAGTCAGCCGCGATATTATTGTTGGCGATTTATCGCCTACAATAAGGCTCAGCTTTGAGATTTTCGGTGCCCTTCCGAAAAGCTCAAAGTGATGCCCGCCGCGTTCCACCACCCCCAGCCCGACCTGGAGCCCTTCCACATCTGCCAACCACCAACGCCACGCGCAGCGTAAGCTGCGAGCATCATCACGGCCAACATTCAAACATATTTCCTCAATAATTCACGCCAAAAAAAGTTAGCGCAAACACTTTCCCAGTCGTCTCTGTATTGTATTTTTTCAGAAAAACCAGTAACATGAAGGCAGACCTTTCAGCGGAGGATAAAGATGTTTAAAATCATGATTATTGAAGATGACGCGACGATCGCCCAATTGATCGCCGAGAATCTTGAAAAATGGGATTTAAAGGCGTACATCATTCAGGACTTCAATCAAGTCATGCCCGAATTTACGGCGGCCAAACCTGATTTGGTCTTAATGGATATCAATTTGCCGGTTTTTGATGGTTTTCATTGGAATCAAAAAATCCGCGAAGTTTCGCAGATCCCGATCATTTTCATTTCGTCGCGCAATACCAATATGGACATGGTGATGGCGATGAATATGGGGGCGGACGATTTTGTCAACAAGCCTTTCTCCATGGAGGTCCTGTTGGCCAAAATCAATGCTTTGCTGCGGCGGACTTATGATTATCAAGATTCGAACGCGAATTTTTTGGAACATAACGGGCTGAAATTGAATTTGCAAAATGGCGATGCCCAGATCAAGGGGCAGACGATCAATCTTTCCAAAAATGAATATAAACTGTTGCAGTTCATGATGCGCCAACATGGCAAGATCATTTCGCGAGATCGATTGTTGCGCGAGCTTTGGGATGATGAACGGTTCGTTGACGACAACACCCTGACTGTCAACGTTAATCGGTTACGGCGTAAAATTGAAAAAGCGGGGATCCAGGATTACATCGTGACCAAAGTTGGTCAGGGTTATTTGATTCCATGAGGTGGCGCGAATGACATTTGGCAAGTTTCTGCGGGATCACTTTCTGCAGATCGTTTTCTGGTTGTTGGGCTTGGTTCTGTTTAATTTGGTCATTTGGCTAGATCCTTCCAATTCGGTCGCGCTGGTCAACCTGCTCTATTTGGATCTACTTTTGGTGATTTTTCTGGCGGTCTTTCTCTTTATTTTATTTTGGAGTCGGCGGAGTTGGTATCGCCAGGTGGATGAACGGATCGCTGACGCGGACAATATCTTGAATAACCCGTTAGTCAATCCGCAACGTTCAGATGAACGTCAGATTGCCCGCTATTCGGAGACCTTATTGGAGACGCATCAACAGGTTTTGAACAGCTTGGTCAATGAACAGGCGGATCAACGGGAATTTATCGATAGTTGGGTCCACGATATCAAGGTCCCGCTGGCGGCGTTACGTTTGGTCAGCGATAGTTTGGAAGATGAGATCGGCGAACAGAAGTATGATCAATTGGTTGAAGAAATCGACCGCATGAACCATTATGTCGAAGAGGTCTTGTATTATTCACGACTGAGTCATTTCGCCAATGATTATTTGATCCAAGAATATTCGCTGAAGGCGATCATCAATCCAGTCGTCCGTGATAATATGAATTATTTCATCCATAAAAAAATTCGGCTCGAACGCAAAAATTTGGATTATACGGTGCTGACCGATCAAAAATGGCTTAGTTTTATTATTCAGCAGATCATTGCTAATAGTTTGAAATATACGCCACCTGCAGGCGAGATCACGATCGCCGTGGTTTCGGATCGTCGCGGTCTGGACTTGAAGATCACCGATAATGGTGTGGGGATCCCAGAAGCGGATCTGCCGCGGATCTTTGATAAAGGTTTTACCGGTGCCAATGGCCGACATGCGGACACCCACGCGACTGGTCTCGGCTTATATTTGGCCCAGAAATTGGCCCAGAAATTAGGTCATCAGATCAGCGTTTGTTCAACGGTCGGTGTGGGGACGACCTTGACGATCCACTTTCCATTGCTGAGCTATTATAATAGTCCAGGTAGTCAAAATGGGTTTCTAGAAAAAGAGGGGGAGTACAATGACTAATGAACAGATCCAAGTCGTGACCATCGCCGGCAATGATTCAGACGGCAGCGCCGGGATGCCTGCCGATCTGCATAGTTTTTTCATGCGTCATGTTTATGGTATGGGGATCTTGACGGCGGCGGTTTCGGGGAATTCCTACGGGATCGAAGCGGCCCAAGTCATGCCGGCGGAGTTTATCGCCCAACAATTCGCGACTTTAGCCAAGGATTTTAAGATCCGGGCCGCGAAAACTGGTATGTTGGCCGATGCCACAGTGATCAATGTGGTGGCGGATTGTTATGAAAAATATGATTTTGGTCCTTTGGTGGTCGATCCCGTGATCATTACCAAGCACGGCGCGATGTTATTAGAAGAAGAAGCCTATCAGACTTTTCGCCGGCGATTATTACCCTTGGCGACGGTGTTGACACCGAACTTTTTTGAAGCGCAAAAACTGACCGGCCTAGAGTTGGCGACTGATGAGCAGATCATGACCGCAGCGCGGCAATTGCAAGCGGCCGGTGCGAAAAATGTGATGATCAAGGGGCGTCATGATGACGAGCACCAACGTGAAGTTCGCGATTTTGTGCTGACTGCGACGGGAGAGTCCTTCTGGCTGGCGGAACCCTATGTCAAAACCGACCACGTCAACGGAACTGGCGATTCATTGTCGGCTGTGATCGCGGCGGAATTGGCGAAAGGTCAGACTCCGGCGGCAGCGATCCGCTTGGCGAAGAAATTTGTTCATACGGCGATCGCCCAACCGATCGCCGTCGGTCATAAGTTTGGTCCGATCAACCATTGGGCGACAGCTGACCTCAAATAAGCTGACAGTCAAGGCGATGGCGTCTGATTGTTGACAAATATTGAACGAATACCCTTGGTGGTGTTCGTTTTTTGTTGATGGCGATTTTGCTGTGAGCGCCAGCGATATTGGCCGGTCAGTGCGCATCACCCTTGTGAGTACAGCATCCTGATAGCGCGATTTGCTCAGGTCGACGCCCGACCGTGACCCTGACAAAAGATCCTTCGGCGTCCCAGCCACTTTCTGGTTACAAAAGTGTTAGTGTTGTCTTAGGGCATTTCCGTGTAAAATGTAAGTAACGACGGTGGCATTGAGAAATGGGGAAGATTGATGCGAATGGCGGAAGTGAAACAAGTCAGCAAGAATTTCGGCGCGCGGCAGAACTTGGTCCGAGCGCTGAACAATATTAGTTTTAAGATCGAGCGCGGCGAATTTGTTGGGGTGATGGGCCCCTCTGGCGCCGGGAAAACAACCTTGTTGAACGTGATGTCAACGATCGACCAGCCGACGATGGGGCGGGTCTATTTGGCGGGGCAAGAGATCACCACTTTGCCAGAGCGGGATCTGGCCGAATTTCGGCGCAATAATATTGGCTTTATCTTTCAAGATTTCAATTTATTGCCAGCCTTATCGGTCCGGGAAAATTTGGTCATGATCTTGTCGATGTTGCGTCTGCCTGCTGACCAAGTCGAGCAACGGTTGGCTTATTTCAGTGAGCGCTTGAACTTGGCTGAATTGATGAGCCGCTACCCCAATGAACTTTCAATGGGTCAAAAGCAGCGGGTCGCGGCGGCGCGGGCCTTGATGACTCGGCCGCAGATCGTTTTCGCAGATGAACCTACCGGAAGTTTGGATTCCAAGTCCGCGACTGAGTTGTTGCAATACTTGGCCACGATCAATTTGGAGGACGAGACCACGATCATGATGGTGACCCATGACGCGTTTACCGCCAGTTATTGCAATCGGATCATTTTCATTAAGGATGGCGCCCTTTATTCTGAGGTCGTGCGTTCTGGCAGTCGCCGGCAATTTTTCCATCAAATCATTGACATGCAGGCAGCTATTGGTGGGGGTAATCTTAGTGATTTCAAAAATCGCCTTTAAAAATTTTCGCCAGCACTTAGCGGGGCGCGTGTTATATCTGGTCGCGATCGCCCTGTTGGTGATGATCTCCTATGACTGCTTGACCACGTTTGAAAATCCGATCATTTTGAAAATGAACCGGCTTAATCCGATTTTAGGGCTATTATTGATTTTGTTAGTGGCCTTGCTGGTTTTCAGCTTATTGATCATTTTCTACGCCAACCGTTTTTTTGTATATCAACGCCATTCTGAATTCGGTCTCTTGATCGTCTCCGGATTATCACGAGGGCAGATCGCTTGGCTGTTCTTTCTGGAGACTTTGCTAGGTGAGGTCTTGGCACTACTGGCTGGCTTGGTTTTAGGGATGTTGACGAATAAATTATTTGCCATGTTGCTGCTGCGCTTCATGGGGATCAGTCAAGAAACGAACCATTGGTGGTCCTTGATTGGTCTGCGGGATGTCAGCGTGGCTTATTTGGTTATTTTTATGATCGTCGGCGTGCTCGATGCGATTCGGATCTTTCAGCTGCGTCCAGTGCGCCTACTCAACCCTGAACAAAGTACCGATCAGCCAATGACTGCGCCCTGGTTGGCCCGCTTATTGGCTTGGCTAGGCCCTTTGTTAGTCGTGGGGAGTTATTTGGCGATCTTCAAATTGAATTGGTTAGAACCGTTTCGTTTAGCCGACCGCGCCTCTTTGAATACCTTGCTGATTTTTATGGCGCTCATGTTAGGGGTGTGGTTTGTTTTTCGCAATACTTTGCCCCAACTTTGCGCGCATTTACGGCAATCGGAATGGGCCTATCGCCATCAACGGATCCTCGATCTGGCGATGACCGGCAGTGAGTTTCGGCGTCATCATCAGTCGTTGACCTTGACGACTGTTTTTGTCACGGCCTCAGTGGTGTTATTAGGGATCGCCGCGGTCAGTTACGCGGATAATTATCGTGACTTGGACGAGGAGGCGCCAGTTGATCTGGCGGTGGATCAGGCTTACCATGACCAAGTGGCGCAAGAGATCCGCGGTCAAGGCGGTCAGTTGGAGCGGTTGACGAGTATTCAGGTCAAGGCAGTCCCGGCGCAAATGCGCGGTCCTCACAGTCGCGAGATCATGGGTCAGCGCAATATGCCAGTGGAAGTTATCCCCAGTTCGGCTTACCGCCGGGTCCAACGGCATCAGCGCGGTTTACCGCCGCTGATACTCCAAGAACGCCAAGCGCTTTATATTTCTTATAATTTTCAATATCAGAAATTACCGGCACGAGTTCTCCGCCAAAATAAAATCAAGTTTGCCCAACCAGGCCTGCCCCAATTGGCGATCAGTGGTTACTCGCGTCAATATCCTTTTGGCAACTCCTTGTTCTATGCAGATCTACTGGTGGTGCCGGACGCGTTTTTTGAGCAATTGCATAGCGATCCGCCCCGCCGGCTGACCGGTTATCGGATCAAAAAAATGGCGCCGGACAGCGCTTTTCTCCGCAAGATCGATCACGCGTCTTTCGCCAGCAAGAATCTGCGGAAAATGACTTATCACGCTGATCCCGACTTGCGAAAATCTTGGCTCAAAACAAGTGTTACCGGTCAGAAAAAGTCGGGGGATCTGATCACCTATTCAAGCAATAGTTATTCTGTTCGTGGGCCTTTCCAAGTCATGCTGCGGCGAGTCTTAGGCGTGGTGATCTTCGTTATCAGCTTATTGGCCTTATTGATGACTTTCGCCTGGGCCAGCGTCTTTTCCCTGCGGCAGCTGTCTCAGGTCGAACAGAACCGTTTCGATTATCTGACTATGAAAAAACTAGGTGTGGCTGAAGACGAGTTGCTCCGCTATTCGGACCGGCAGAATCGGCGGATCTTTCTGACCCCAGTGCTTTTTGGGATCGCCAATGGTCTTTTCATCATGCACTTTGTTGGCTGGCACTTGGACCATCTGCCGTTAAAACTATTGTATTTGTTGACGTTGGTTGTTTTTCTCGTTTATTGGTTCTTCTATTTATTCACGGCCTATAATTATCGGCGCTTATTACGGACAACGCAGATCTCCACGCAACGTTTGATCTGATATTGCGCTGAGGCAGATCGATTCTTGAAAGGATGACAAAAATGAAATTAACTGTATTGGGTTATTACGGTGGCTACCCCACGGCTACAGCGGGGACAACGGGCTTTTTGATCGAAGAACAGGATTATCGACTATTGTTGGATTGTGGAAGCGGTGTGCTGAGTCAGCTGGAACAGCGGCTGGATCCATTGCAATTGAACGCGGTCTTATTGACCCATTATCATCATGACCATATTGCTGATGTCGGCGTGTTGCAGTACTACTGGCAGTTACATCAGGGTCCACGACGGGAGGCGGTCTTGCCGATCTATGGCAATACAGAAGATCCTTTGAATTTTGCCAGTTTGACTTGGGCGCAGGCAACTAGTGGTCAGGCCTACGATCCCGCCGAGACATTACGGTTGGGGCCTTTATCGGTCACTTTCTTACGCACGATCCATCCAGTGCCAACTTACGCGGTCCGGATTGAAAACGAAGAAAATAAAGTGTTGGTTTTCACAGCGGATTCCGCCTATTTTCCTGAATTAGGGCAGTTTGCCCACAAGGCGGACCTACTGATCACCGATACCAATTTCGTTAACGGGAAAACGGGGCGCTTATGGCATATGACCGCGTCCCAGTCGGCACAGGTCGCCTTGAGTGGTCAAGTGCAGCGCTTATTGCTCAGTCACTTACCTCAACAGATCGATCATCAGCGCTTACTCCATGAGGCGCAGGCGGTCGCGCCAACTATACCAATCACTTTGGCTCAAACTGGGAAAATAATTGAAATCAATTAAAATTTATTCACCGCCGCAAACGGAAAACTAAGAAACCCTTTTCATTACCATGACAACGGCACTGTTCACAAGTGACAAGCTGTTAACTAAAAGAGATTATCAAAATCATAAGCTATTCTTATTAGTACACATTAAATTATAGCAAGTGAATATCCTGCTATTAGTTGATATATCAAGATTGTATATTTCTTAAATCATTCTTATGTTTCAAATTCTTTACAATTTTTTTATCAAAAGGACTAGATTTTTTCTTAATTAGTGGGTATAATGTACTTGTGAATTGATAAGGATTATGTTCATAATCGCGTAATAAGGGAGCGAATGTCATGGTAAATTTATATACATCACCAAGTTGCACATCTTGCCGTAAAGCCCGTGCCTGGTTGAAAGAACATAATATACCGTTTGAAGAACGTAATATCTTCTCTGATCCGCTAAGCAAAGATGAGATCAAACAAATCTTGCGCATGACCGAAGATGGTACTGAAGAGATCATTTCGACTCGTTCTAAGATTTTCCAAGAATTAGGGATCGATTTAGATGACCTAACTATGGATGAATTATTGGATCTGGTCGAACAGAATCCTGGTCTTTTACGGCGTCCGATCATTATGGACGACAAGCGGTTGCAAGTTGGTTACAATGAAGATGAGATCCGCCGCTTCCTCCCCCGGGAAGTTCGGGCATTGGAATTGCAACAAGCTCAACAGATGGCTGGCTATTAAACGCTACGGTGTTTAACTAACTTTATTGAATAAGCAGATATGGAATGAGGCATTTTGCTATCGTTCCATATTTTTTTGTGTTAAAATCGTTAGGATCTTACTTATTAATAGTTAGTATAGCCCTGATCGACTTTTTGTCAATGAAAAAGCGATGAGGTGGTTTTCTTAATCTGAACAGTGTAGTATACTGCAAGAATAGGGTCATTGGCTTTTAGAGGCGATGGCTGCTGGTCACAGAAATGAGGTGGACCTAATGGAAATGGAACGGATCGATGAGAATACGATTCGCGTGATCCTTGGTCGTGAAGATCTGGAGGAACGCGGTGTCAAGATTTTGGATCTTTTGGCAAATCATCAACAGATCGAGAAATTTTTCTATAGTATTCTCGAAGAAGTAGATGAAGATCATATGTTTGCCGATAATGACGCTGTCACTTTTCAGGTGATGCCCAACAAGGGTGGCTTGGAATTGCTGATCAGCAAATTGGATGAAGATGAGTTGGCGGATCGCGCACAATTAGAATCAGCGCTACAAAAACGGCGGATAAATAGTAAACAACATCAGAACAAGGGTCAATTAGCCGCACTACAGAAGAAATTACAAAGTTCTGACGAAGATGACGAAGATGAACTTAGTCGTTATTTGGAAGATGGCGATGTCGATTATCAACAATTGGTTCTGAGATTACCTGACTTCGAGGCGCTGATCCAATTGGCCGATGCGTTGCGGATCGAATCGGGGATCTCGAATCTGTATCGGTATCAGGATCAATATTATCTGGAACTTGTTTTCTTCGTTGATGATATGCATGATATCTCAGTCGAGGACGCGTTGGCGATCGCCAATGAATATGGTGAACGCACCACGGTGACTGCCGAGGTATTAAGTGAGTATGGCAAGAAGATCATGGATCAAGTCGCTTTACAGACGACGCGGCATTACTTTTTAGCTCAACATTAGCCGAAAATCAGCGTTGGTGCTGATTTTGCTGGTATTTTCAAATAAAAAAACAATTTAAGCAGCCTGCCGATCGTCGGTAGGCTGCTTTTTGTGGCTCTTTGTTAAATGAAGTTGAATGATAGTTTTGCGCCGATTTGCAAAGTGCCGTTTCTGTATTTATTTCTCCGCTTGCTTATAGGTGTTGCCGGGTTTGGATGTTGACGCAACCGCCTCAGGGCGTTTATGGTGGCTGGAACGCAGTGGGCATCGTTTGAAGCCAATCCGCAAAACCGGCGGCTTGTCTTCAAAGCGAGCCTTTGTCTAAGTGATAAATCACTAAGACAAATTTCACTGCTGAGCCACACGCCCTGAGGCGGTTGCTTGGCAGAATTGAGCCTATCTGCAATCGAAGTTGGGTATCTGATGAAGTGGTTTTGCGAGCTAGAGGTCAATCAATTGCCCTTTTTGGGGTGGTACTACAATATCAACAGATTCGGATCAGGAGGTCGGGACACTTTACGTAGGTTGAACAGCTCTACTTGTTTCCTTAACAATTCTTGGGTGGAAAGCCGACTGATTCGGGTGATTTGCTGAGAGCTAGGTTTGTTCATCAAACAGACTGCGCTGGTATCACCAATTTAAAAATTGTGACTACTAACCACGGTCGTTAATTGCATGGTTCCCCACCCATCGGCGATAGCTTTCCAGTCGACCTGGAGCCCCACTACACCTGCCACCACCAACGCCACGTGCAGCGCAAGCTGCGGACACGCTACTTTTGTCTACGAATCCATCACTCCCAGCCTAATCTTCTCGGTAGATTTGATTAGCCGCGGACTTAGGCATCCTATTTACAGCTACGACATAATCCGCCTGATAGCTGGGAAACAAACGAGATAGATCAAAAGCTGGCCACAACCAATCAATTGAAAAACTTGCCAGGATTTAAAGTCGATCATCGCGGCGGTCACACTGCCTAAGGGGATAAAAATACCGCTGATGGTAAAAATAATGCTAAAAACGCGACCAAGAAAGCGGGAATCGACAGAAGCCTGAAGATAGGACATCAGCGAGATATTGAAAGTTGTCACGGCGCCTGAAAATAAGCCAAAGAGAAGCAGGAGTAAGGGCTGCGAGGAACACACGAACCCAATCAGGATCAGCGCCAGGGATGCTGGTAATAATAAATGGAAGAAGGACTTGGGCGCCAGCTGGATTTTATAAATACTAACAAAAAGCGCACCTAAAACACTGCCGAGGGATTGGGCAATCAAAATGTAGGCATAGATGTGTGAGAATCCAGAAAACGTTGCGGTAAAGGGCAGATAAAACGAATAAATCGCATCCAAGAAATTGAGAAACGCGCTGGAGATCAAGATGATCAGGAGGCCTTTTCTGGCGGCGATATAGTGAAGCCCCGCCTTTAATCCCGTGATGAAGGTTGCTTTGACGGTGGGAACCTCGTGTAAGATGACAAAGTTGTTTTCGCAGAGGGCTGAAATAAAGAAAGAGAGCGCATCGATCAACATGCCGTATTTAAAGCCGAATTGTTTGATCACAAGCATGGCCAGCAGTGGCGCCCCAACGGCGATGATCTCCGCAATCACTTTGGCCGTGGCATTATAGCGATAGATGCCCTTTTGACTCAACAAATCTTTCGTAATGGCTTTATAGGCTGGCACATTAAAGCTAAATAGCACGGCCAGTAAGACGTTGATAATGATGAGTACCCAAATGTTTTGGGGATCATAGTATAAGAAGAGGAGGAAGGTCAGGGTGCCGGCAATTAAGTCTGTGACGAACAAGAGTCGCTTTCTATTGCCGAAATCGGCCAGATGACCGGCAAAGAGATTAAAGATCAGCCTGATCAGCGCCTCGCTGGACTGATAAAACGTCATAAAGAAATTGGCGTTTCGTGCCAGTCCGGCGATCAATAGTTTATTGCCATAATCAAAGATGATATTGCCAAGGTTGGTGGTTTGCCCGCGGATGAGCAGCAGGCCGATATTTCTATTTTCTTTGTTCATGATCGAAGTAACCTCGCAGTGACAGGAAGGTCTGGTTGAATTCGTGATTTCCTGGTAGGCAAAAGACAAGGAGGTAGCGCAGATCCGCCAATGATTTGGCTTGCCGCGTTGGCTGTTGCGGGTATTCTCTAAAGAAAGCTAACGGAACGGCTATTTCTGGAGGCGCTTGTTGACGGCCGTTTTGGAAGATCGCCAAAGTTACCGCCAGACAAGTGGGGCTGCGCTGATAATCCTTAACTTTGGGCACAGCGGCGTTGTTGACCAAATCCCAATAGGTCGCAAGGAGATCGAAATTGAAGGCCTGTTTGACCAACAGCGGTATTTGACCGCCACCGAAACGCTTGCCGATCTCACAAAAACTGAGTTCATCAGTCTTTGTACGATAAAAAAATTCAGCGTGAAACGGCTGGATCGTATCCGTGCCCAGCCTCGTTAGCACGGCTTGAGTGGCCGCTTCTAGTCGTTCAATCAAATGATCGTTGCTTTGATAGTGTGAATTGGTCCTAATTATATTGAAAAAATCAGTCTTAATGGCTAAGATGTTACCAACATATTCATGGGAGAAAAAATAGCCGATTTCGCCGTTGATCGCGATGCCATCACATGTAAACATGGTATCAAACGTCTCAACAGTTTCCAGCAGGTACTCAGTGGGATTGAAATAGTCAGGCACCGCTGTGACGATGGCGACGCCTCGGCCAGAGTCCTCGCCGCGGGGTTTAATGATAAATTTGGCGGGGAGCACGTCGGTTTCGCAAGGGTCGATCAGGCTTGGTTGTTTGATTTCTGGCAGCAGAGTTTGCCGCATTAATTTCTTGTCCTTATAGGCATAGGCAGTTTCCCAGGCGTTCTTCTCATCGGTAAAGATTGCTTTCAAAATACCAACGAGATGGATCAGCCCCTCATCAAGGGAAAAAATATCGTCAATGCTCGGCTGGCTTTTGAAGAATAATAGCAGCTCTAATAGACTAAAATCGGCAACAGTGAAAACTTGCTGTTCGGGAAATCCCACGCTCAGATAGCTCTGGCGTTGCTGGCTAGGGCAGACGATCGCGAGTTGGTTAGCTGGTTGGAGCCCGACGCTTTCAGGCGAAAAACGATAGATGAAATATTTCATTGATCTTGATACCTCGTGTTTGCTTGAGCCCATCGTTCAGCCCGCAGTAACTGCGTTTTTACGCTGCGAAAGGAAGCACCATAAACTGACAGTCCGATGACCGCATCGGCGCTGTGGACCGCATTGCCGATCTGACTGCCAACGCGAACATAGGCCACCTCATCAAAAATAGAAAATTCGGACTTGACCGCTTCAGTAAATTCTGGCAGAGCTTGGATCGTGCCGGCTTGTTTAGCCGTTAAGAGCCACCCAGTCACCGGATAATTATGCCTGATTACTGGGAGTTGTTCCGCACAGACCGAATAGATCAGGAGTTTAAGCGGGTTACAGTTCAGTTTGAATTCCAAGTTTTGGCGAATTCGCGCGCCACCGATCCGGCTCCCAATCTCCAAGAAGATGATCTCTTGATTGTCAAAGAACACTTCCAAATGAAAGAGAAAGGTTCCAGTTGGCGCCAGTTTTTTAACGAGGTTCGTGGCGTATTGATTGAGTTTAAGGTAGCTGGCATCCGTGTGATCCAAGGAGACTGCCGCCGCCGAAACACCGGCTTTGATCAACAGCGGGTTATAGATATATCGCGCCGGTTCGCAATACAAAACCTGACCGTGGGCAATCAAGCCATCAATATGATAAATATCCGCATAAAGATACTGTTGGGCCAAAAACGTTTGCTGTATCCAATCATGATCAGCCTGAAAGCGCGTCAAGTCTGCCTTTTCTTTCAAATGAAACGTATTTATCGAACCGGCGCCATTCAACGGTTTAACAATAATATCATGGTTATGATCAAAGAACGCTGCTAATGCGGCAGACGAAGAAACGACTTGTGAGTGGGGCACTTTAAAGCCAGCAGCGCTGACCTGCTGGACCATGGTCGCTTTATCGCGAAAGATCCGCGCCTCCGCAAGACTTTGACCAGGCAAATTGAATTCTGTCCGTAATTTGCCGGCCAGTTCAATATCAAATTCGTCTAGCGCGATAATCGCGTCAAAATGCGTGCTTGTCAGAAGCTCCCGAGCCTGACGTTCTCTAACGAGTTGGTAATTCTTGACGAAAACAAGTGTGACATTGACCGGTTGATTCACTTGAAAGGACGCCGCTTTCGCGTGATCTATGATGATGGTGTAGGCATGCTGGGGCGCCAGACATTGATAAATATCTGTATATTGTTCACGGTACGGATGAAAAATCAAGATGTGCTTCATTAGCGGTACCTCGCGATTGGATCGACGTAGATGTTTTCGGATGGATTGCGATGATAAGCGAAATTGCTGGGCAATTTTGGTAAAACTAGGGTTGGATCGATCCTAGCTTTAAATAGTTGATAAGGGATCCCCAACGTTTGATAAGCGTAATCAGCGGTGATTGGTTGGCGACTTTGTTTAACCTGACGGATGGATTTCTCGAGGTTAGCAAGAAAGTCCTCGTAAAGTGGGCTCAGGAATTCCGCGAGGGTGGGAAAGTTCTGGAGGATCGCGGTCACGCTGATCTGGTGGTAGGCGCACTCTGAAAATATTTCGCGGGCCAACTTTTTAAGGGTGTAATGCTGTTTCTTATTGCCGGCATTGCCAACGGCCTGGTGTAAGACTCGAATGGCCTCGAGCTGCCCAACCAGAAAATGGGTCAGTTCGTGGCTTTCGACTGAGTGAAATACCTTCAGATAAAGTGAGCGATAGTGTGCCGTTTCGAACAATGATTTTGCATGCTCGCTGATCATCGTTGATCTTAACGGGAAGAACACACTATCGAGTTGCGCCAAGTTGCCACCCTGATAATCAACGAGTACAAAATTGGCAACTGTGACTAGGCCGTTATTGAATTTGACACACACCTTGAGATAGTAATGCTGGCCGGGGATCGGCAACGCACAAATCAGGCGTTCTCGCGGTATTTCGATCACGTTCGTCGATATTGCGCGGCTATTTGTTGCAATGGACGGGATGTCCGGCACGATCACAAAAATGTCGCTGGCGCTAAGCCATGGATCTAAGATAGTCCGGATAAACTGCGCGATGACCGGCGCAAAAGAGACCGGCTCAAACGAAAAAAGACTAACTAATTCTTGGCAAGGACTAGCAAGGGGATTTACCAGATTGGCGGGATAAACATTTCTAAAGCAAAGTTGCTCTTTATAGAAAAATCCCTGCGGTTGTTCCGCGAATTTTGTTAATTCGTCTTGAATCGGAGAAAAGGTGAATAGGTTCTTGCCAGATCTAACTAAGGGGGAGGCAGGTAAGGATCTAGCCTTAAAGGTTTGGCAGATCTGCTCACGCCAATAAATATTTTCATCCATCGATTTTTCCTTTCCGGGTGCCTATTGACGCCCCTGAGCAGCAAATTACCCTGAACTTTTCCGAGCCTACGTCTGACTAAAAACTTGGTCTAGCCATAGATCTCACCTTCATAACCACTCAAGCTTAACGCACTTTGAATATTGCCAAAGCCACGTAAAAGCTGATCGTAGTTTAGTAAGAGCGCGGCAGGGATCTGTCTATGGACGAGGCCCATTGTAATCGCCATCCCGGCACGGATATCTTGTAAGTCAAAAACATCATTTTGATTTGCTGCTTGCTTTGAACGAGCTTGCGTTTTTAGCGCGCCATTTCTTAGACACTTAATATTGATCCCTAATCTTTGCAATTCAGAAATATGACTGGACCGATTGCCAAAAACTTCATCCAGCAAAATCGAGGGGATATTTCTGAAGGCCAAGAATTCCGAAATGATCGGTCCTAAATCTGTTGTAATTTGTGGAGGCGAGCCTAAGCGTAGAAATTCAAAGTATTCTTCATTGATCTTGGCCACTTTATGAAAAACCAAGGTATGGTCAGACTCAGCCAGCGCTAAGCCTAGGTTCTCAAAAAGCTCCGCGTAATTTTGGGGGATCTCACAAATTTTAACGTTGCTAAAGGTGATCGTTTCTAAGCGATCCCAAAGCAGTAAGACATAGGAAACGAGCATCGTCATGTCCGGTGGGAGTGTCACCTGACAGTCCCTGGCCACTAGCGCGTCGACAGCGGGAATCAAGATCTTGTCTGCTGCTGGATGAATGACGACGCGATTGGTCGACTTTTCCAACATGGCAATTAGAAATAGGATCGTGGGATCCTGTGATAGGCCGTTTATTTTGAGCGCATTCGGGTAAACATAGGCTAAACTAAGCGCGTTGAAGAAGGCGCCGACGCTTTTGCTGCCATCGGCGTAGCAGTTCAGAACCAGATTGCGATTCAGGGTGTCCTTCTTTTCCGCATAGAAAGTGTTCGCGCTGGCATCATATTGATAATTCGAAATCGTCGCCAAGATCTCCAAATGTAGATCGATCGGACGATCGCAAAAGTCATTGCCACCAGGAAAGCTGAAAAGAAGCTGATGATATTTGTAAGTCAAAGCCGAGATGACGCCGATACTGGCGCGACTGACCTTGTTTAACAGCGTAATATTGAATGGGGCAGTCCCAGCCGTTAACGTAATGGCATCTTTTGAAACATGGGCATCGACCCAACCGTTGTTTGCAAAAAGATATAAAACATTAAGAAAATCAAAGGCTGTGGGACAATTGTTGAGCGTGAGGGTGTTCTGGTTGAGAAAAAGACTCGACAACAAGGCGTGAACACCAACAACTTTATCGCCTTCAATTTTAACGTTTCTCCTAATTTTGTCATTGACAGGGGTTGCTTTGATGGCTCGAAAAAGATGCGTAGAGATTTTTTTAGGATCATCAATGTTGGTGTAGTCGGCTGAAGGATTGATCGATTGATTCAAATTTTTTTCTAAGTCTTCAAAAGAAATCTCGAGTATTTTTGCATATTTCAGTAGTTCATCGACGTCAATATTGCGAGATTCTTTTTCCCAGTTTGAAATTGCTTGCCGGCTGACCTTAAGCTCTTTGGCAATGAAATCTTGAGTAAAGCCCAAGGCTATTCTTTTTTTCTCAGGAACTCACCGATCATTTACGCCACCTCCACTTTTATAATAGAATACCTTATGAATAATTTTAATTCTCATTTAATCACAATGCAAGCAACATTCTGTTGCGGTACTTGCAAGCTTGCGATATTCAAATTTAAATAAATCAGAGTGGCCTAGTCTGCGTATTTATAATGAGGTGATGTGATCATGTATGCAGCAGTGGATCAACAAGGACGACTGGTTAACGCCGCTCAACTGCTTGACCTGACGGCAGCTGAGCGGGCGCGGGCTTCTTTTTGCTGTCCGCGTTGTCAGCGGGCCGTCCAATGGGTCACTGGTCCGAAAACGCGACCGTTTTTTCGCCATGTTCCGCTACAAGTTGGTGTGGGAATGGAATCGGCGCTTCATCATTCAGGCAAACAGACTTTACAGCAAGCTTTAGCTAAATTGGCGATCACCAGTCAGCTGGAGGTCAGCTTGCCCTTTGCCGCTGATAGCAGCAAGCTTGATGAGCAAGTGGTTGCACGCCCGACTGAACCATTGCTGTCTGACCAAGGTGAGCAACGGCGGGCCGATGTTCTTTGGCGCAGCAATGAGCGTGTCTATGTTTTGGAGTTTCAGTGTGCCCCTTTGACCTTAGCGACCCTGCGGCAACGTCAGCGTGATTATCAAAGGTGGGGGATCCAAGCAGTTTGGTTGCTGGGGACCACTTATTTTGAGCACGGGATTTTAAAAAATGGCGCCTTGAAATTTATGAGTTATCAACCGATTTGGGGCTATTATCTGGCCTTTTGGTTACCTGCGGCTGGTTGTGTCCAACTGCTGGCTCATTGCTTGTGGCAGCCGCCACAAGCCAAACTGAACTATCAGTGTTTCAGCATGAGTTTAGCAACTTTTCTCAAGCGGGCCTTGGTGCCACGACAGGCGCCGTCGTACTTGCCTGCGATCACGGCTCGGTTTGACCCGCGGTGTTGGTTGCAAGAACAACTGACTTGGCAACAACCCCGATGGCTGGCCTATCAAGGCCGCTGTTATCAAGCTGGCTGGCCGTTACAGCAATTACCGCCGGCACTTTGGTTACCGCAATATTTGCCGCCGGTGGTAGCGCACTGGCCGGACCTATTGGCGCGGCAATTGGATTTCTATTTGGCGCAAGGAGCCTTATCCGAAAAACAGCAACGTCAGTTATTGGCTCAGAGTCATTGGCCTTTGCTTTTGGAACAAAGGCATCGTTAAGTCCAGCAAAAAAGCGCTACCGGTTTGACCACCGATAACGCTGCTTGTGCTGAAATATGAAAAAGCTGATCCACTCAGATCAGATGCAATTGTGACTGTTGCCGACCCAATAACCGTAAAAACGGTTTTTGATTGATCGCCGCCGCTTTGCGGGGCAATTGTTTGTTGAGGATCTGATTGATCAACTCCGGCGTAACCGCGCCATTGACCAGAATACCATCGCCGTCAACAACTTCCCGATAGTCGATGAAGACAGTCGATGGTGTCTTTTTGACACCAAGATTGTTGGCCAATTGCCGGTCCGCTTCGCAGAGGTCCTTGGCCAATTGACTTTGCCGATCAGCGAAGAAAGTAGCCTCATCGAGATGGACTTCGTGGGCGATCAATTTGATCAGCGCCTCGGAATAACAGTCTAAGCCCTCGTTCAGGTGATCTTGTAAGCTCATCGTAAAAGCGCGCGCCTTTTTATTGCCCTGAAAAGAGGCCGCCTTGTAGTCGAGCATTGATTGAAAGGTGATCGCCATCACTTGATTGCGTAAAACCAAATCACGAGTATCCAAATGATTTCGTTTTAGAAAATCGGTGACTACATTCATATTAGTAATGGGCACCAGATTTGGCTGAACTTTCAGCTTGTGTTGCTTTAAGCCGCGAATAATATTGACTTCAGTGTTCAAACAAAGCCCACCGATAGGATTCGCAAACATAAATATCTCTAGCAAAAGTATTTCCCCCATGCTGATAAAAACCTAAACGATAAACAAAAATAAAAATCAAGCGAATAAAACAATCATACTTCAAAAACCATCTTAATTCTAGCTTGAAAAAATGCGGACTTCAAATTTTATAACTGTGAAATAGCACGCATAACCTTATTGACCACAGGACGTTGTGGGATCTGAAAGCGGGTCAACAGGTCCTGATAGAATGTGGTGGCCTGGGCAACATGCTTCGTTTCTAGTTCTAATTCATAATCTGTCTGACCATTGGGATAATCGGTTTGGTCAAGCGTCAAAAGACCAGCAGCCAAAGTGGCGATCCGGCGCTGCGTCGTGCCCTGAGCGAAACAGTGTAACTGAGCAGGGTCGATCTGGCGTTGGCTCAAGGCGGCGCTGACTTGACTAGCGACTTTGATTTTTTGCTGGTGGACCAATGACTCTGCCATAGCCAACGGCAACGGATCAGTGATCTCCACTAGTTCATGGCCGGCCGCAGTTTTGATGGTCGCCGGGACTTTTAAGGTTTGTTCCGCGCTGCGAGCAAAGATCCGGATCCGCAAACCACAATGTTGCTGGCGCAGTTGCTGATCCGCAGTATCAAAATAATAATTCTTTTGGCTGAAGGCGGGCGCAAACGGATAAGCGGCCACAAGCCGTTGATATTCGGCTGCTGTCACCAAATTTTTGAATTCGATCTCTAAAGCTGCTATTGGAATCGCCTCCTTATCCAGAAGGACATTGTAACATTTTTTGGATTGCAATTGTATTAAATATACTTGAGGGAAGGATCCGATGAAAAAAGGCATAAACATAAAAGCGCTTGAAGACAAGGATACAGTTAGCTTTTGGACACAATATCACCGGAAAAGAATTATTCAGCGCCGAGCCAATGAGCTAACTTGCATATTCTAGTTGTTTATCAACAGCCCGATTTGACCACGAGATTCTCTGACAGTCAAGTTTGAACGACTAGGATGTGGCGGGATATTTTCACTGGGCTTGGATTTTTATCCGTTGCGCGATCTGCTGGTGTCTATCCCAGAACCGTGCTTTTCCCACCGGTTATGTGGTAAAATAAACGTTGGACTGTATAGAGTGAGGGCTACGCTAATGGAAAATTGGTCGCAATTCTTAATGCCTTATAATCAGGCGGTTGACGAGCTGAAGCTGAAGTTTCGGGCATTACGCAAATTTTATCAAAATCAAGGTGAGCATTCACCGATCGAATTCGTGACAGGTCGGGTCAAACCGGTCAATAGTATTCTCGAAAAAATGCAACGGCGCTATATCCGTGAAGATGTGTTGGAGACTGATATGCAAGACATCGCAGGCTTACGGATCATGTGTCAATTTGTGGAAGACATTTATCAGGTCGCCGATCTGATCCGGCAACGTCAAGATATGACTGTGGTCGAGGAACGGGATTATGTTTCTAATAGTAAGCCTAGTGGTTATCGGTCTTATCATATCGTGATCGAATATCCGTTACAGCTGATCGATCAGGAGAAGAAACTTTTGGTTGAGATCCAGGTACGGACTTTGTCGATGAATTTTTGGGCCACAGTCGAGCACTCCTTGAACTACAAATATCAAGGCGAGTTTCCCGAGGAGATCAACGAACGACTTAAGCGAGCGGCGGAAGCTTCATTTATGTTGGATCAGGAAATGTCTGAGATCAGAGAAGAGATCCAAGAAGCGCAACGTTATCAGTATGACCAACAGCAAGGTGACCAGGCTGGCGGGGCCAGCGGCGAACGATCTGAGCAGGCGGATCCAACGCAGCAACCACCAAGTCAGCCACAACGACCAGTCGATAAGAATGGGGCGGCATCATGAAAATTGCGGTTTTTGGAAATAGCGGGGAACAATCATCCCGCGTGACCAGCGAATTGAAAAAACGTTTGGCGGCAGCCAAGATCACGGTCGACCCTTTAGACCCGGATCTAGTGATCAGTGTCGGTGGCGATGGGACGTTGTTGAATTGTTTCCATCGTTATAGCCACCAGTTGGAACGGGTCCGTTTTGTGGGCGTCCATACGGGGCATCTTGGTTTTTATACGGATTGGCGGGATTACGAATTAAGTGAACTGGTCGATTCGATCGTCGCCGACCAAGGTCAAAGTGTCAGTTATCCACTATTGAACGTGGAAGTGGATTATGGCGACCAAACGGAGCCTAGCCATTTTCTATCTTTGAATGAGTCTTCGATCCGGCGTAATGCTTTGACGATCAAGGCGGATATTTTTATTCGCGATGAATTCTTTGAAAGTTTTCGTGGTGACGGGATTTGTGTAGCGACGCCAACCGGTTCGACTGGTTATAGTAAATCGTTAGGCGGGGCAGTGTTGCATCCACGGTTAGAGGCGTTACAAATGACGGAGATCGCGTCGATCAATAATCGTGTTTTCCGGACATTGTCGTCGCCGATCGTGATCGCGCCAGATGAATGGATCACGATCAAAACCAGTTGTGCCGCGGATTATACTTTGACGGTGGATCAGCTGAGTAGTCATAATCGGGCGATCCGCCAGATCAAATATCGCATTGCTGATGAACGGATCCGCTTCGCGAAATATCGCCATATGCATTTTTGGTCACGGGTGGAAGATTCGTTTTTAGGAGCGCAACGGGAACATGACGATGAACAGCATGATGGCGTATAAGTGGGTCTACCATCAGGAGGGCGGGCAAGCCCGCCCGCTTTTCTTACAACAATTCCTGAAGCAGCATGGTTTTTCCAAAGCGCAGATTGCCCGCTTGAAATTTTCAGGCGGACAACTTTTCGTTAATCATCATCAACGATACACCAATTATCCCTTGCAAGATGGTGATGTGATCCGCGTCATGTTAGCGCCAGAGACAGCGGCGGATTCGATCATTTTGAGCCAAGCGCCACTAGAGATCATTTACGAAGATGAGATGTTTTTAGTTTTGAATAAGCCGCCATTGGTGCCCTCGATCCCTTCGCGCAGTCATCCTGAAGATACGATGGCCAATCGCGTCAAGGGTTATCTGGCCGCGCAGGGAGCGCCCAGCTTAGCGATCCACATCGTTACCCGCTTGGACATGGACACCTCAGGCTTGATCCTTTTCGCCAAAAACTCCTATGCGCATAATCTAATGGCGCAACAAGCGCATAGTAAACAATTACAAAAAACATATTTAGCGATCGCCGCAGGTGTGTTGACGCCGACGCAAGGCACGATCGCATTACCGATCCGGCGTGCGGCGACCCATGGCATGCGGCGGATCATCGCCGCAGATGGCAAGGCTTCGCGGACGGATTATCGCGTTGTGGCCACAGCGCCGCAAGCTTCTCTGGTCCGGTTGCGTTTATTGACTGGCCGGACTCATCAGATCCGGGTGCATTTGGCCGCCTTGGGCCATCCGTTATATGGTGATCACTTATATCAAGGACCGCAATGTTCGCTAGCGCCGCGACAGGCGTTACATTGCGCGCAATTAAACTTTTATCAGCCGATCCTAAAAAAAGAAATCAAATTGGTCGCGCCTTTACCAGCGGATATGGCGCGACTTTGGGCTGAATTATCCTAGCCGATCCATGGGTCGCTTAGTGGGGTGAGTGGATGGAAAATAAACAGGAACCAACGGAGATCTTAAACGCAAAGTTAGTACGAGCACTGGTCAAAGGCGAAAATAAGGTCTTCCGCAAAACCTTTTTGAATATGCACTTTTATGATCAGGCCCAGTTCTACTTGTCTTTGACAGCAGAACAACGGCATTTGCTTTACCACATCCTTGACCCCCACGAAATGGGCGACTTTTTTGATACCATCGAGGATGATCTACCGGAGATGGCGGATCTTTTAGCGGAAATGGTGCCGCAATACGCGGCGGAATTGTTGAACAGTATGTTCGATGATAATGCGGCGGATATTTTGGAACATTTGCCGAAAGAAGACGTTGACCACTATTTGGCTTTGATGGACAAAGCGGACGCAATCCAATTACGCAAATTGTTGCATTATGATACCGAGACTGCCGGAGGGATCATGACCACCAATTTCGTCAGTTTGCGGGCAGATCTCACGGTCGGGCAAGCTTTGGCGGAATTGAAACGGGAAGCCGACGAAGCGGAAACGATCTATTATGTTTATTTGGTCGACGCCGATCGTTATTTAGTCGGGGTGATCACCTTACGTGATTTGATCATTACGGACAATCATACGAAATTAGCAGCCGTGATGACACCTAACGTGATCAGTGCCAGCGTCCATGACGAGCAGACGGATGTGGCGCAAAAGATCCGGGATTATGATTTTATCGCTTTACCAGTTGTGGATGACGCTCAAAAGTTGGTCGGGATCATTACGGTCGATGACGTGATCGAAGTCATTGATGATGAGGCGCAGTCGGATTACTCCGGTTTAGCCGGGGTCGATGTCGATGACGTGTCTGAAAATCCTTTTAGGGCGGCGTCCAAACGATTACCATGGCTGATCACCTTGCTGTTCTTGGGCATGTCGACGGCGACTTTGATCAATCATTATGAATCACTTTTAAGTGAAGCGAGTATTTTAGCCGTCTTTATTTCCTTGATCACCGGGACCGCGGGGAATGCGGGGACCCAGAGTTTAGCCGTGGCAGTTCGCCGGTTGGCCTTGACCAATGATGATAAACCGCGGTTATTACGCTTGATTGGCAGTGAGATCTTGACCGGCCTGGTGACGGGTTTGGTGACGGGTTTGACGATCACGTTGATCGTCGGGATCTGGAAGCAGAACTTTATCTTGGGGTTGACGATCGGGTTGGCAATGACCGCCGCGATCACCGTGGCTAATTTGGCCGGAAGCTTGATCCCAATGTTAATGGATAAGTTGGGCTTTGATCCGGCGGTGGCTAGTGGTCCCTTCATTACGACTTTAAGCGATCTGACCAGTGTCCTGATCTATTTCAGCATCGCCCAAATGTTCCTGCACGCTTTTTTGAACTGAATAAGGCTTATGATAAAAAAAGGCCCTCAGCTTGTTTTGCTCCAGATCAATGGATCTAGGTCAAAACAAGCTGAGGGTTATTTTTAATGGCTGAAGAAGGGCTGATCAGCGCAGTTGATCAAGAAGAAAAAAACTAAATCTTGAAAATTAGTGTAACTGGTTTCGTGCTCAGACAAGGCCGCCGGTTAGTCCTAACGCAATCGTGGACTAGGTGGACCGGCTTTTTCATGGGCGCTTGTGGTTCGACCGTTGGGGTAAGGTCACTGTAAACTTAGCGCCATGGGGACGATTATCCCCGACACTGATCTGGCCGTGATGTTGTTGCACGATCAGTTGGGCGATGGCCAAGCCCAGACCGCTGCCACCAGTTTGTTTCGAGCGGGAGGCGTCCGCGCGGTAAAAGCGATCGAAGATATGAGCTTTGGCCTCAGCAGAGATTCCTTGACCAGTGTCGTTGACACTGAACTGGGTGTGACCATTGCTATTTTTGACATTGACGCTGATGCTGTCCCCAGCTTTGGTGTACTTCAAAGCATTGTCAAGCAGGATCACCAACAATTGTTGTAAGAGCTGGGGGTCACCTTGAAAATCATGGGGTTCATAATTACGTAAGGTCAATGATTTCTGTTGACTAGCGGCGATCTCTTGGTAAGGTGCCAGCAGATCCAGCCAAAAATGTTCACCAGAGATCGTTTGTAAGCGCATCGGCAAAGCAATCGCATCGGCGCGAGCCAAGGTCAAAAGATCCTGGGTGATCTTTTTGAGTCGTGCGGTCTCATTGAGCGCGGTGGCGATCGTGGCGGCCTCTGACTCGATCTGCTGGTGCGGCTGCGTCAATAGATATTCCAAATTATTTTGGATCACTGTCAGGGGCGTCCTTAATTCGTGGGCAGCGTCGGCGCTGAAATCCTGCTGGCGTTGCCAAGCTGTGATGATCGGCTTCATACTCCGCCGCGCTAGAAAATAAGCGATCCCGATCGCCAGTAATTCGCAGATCGCCAAGCTGAGAAACAAAACCAAACGAAAATTTTTCAGCGCTTGGATCTGCGTGTCGATATTTTGGAGTAGCAAGACATAATGCCCGGCATAATGTGGTTCGGGATTTTGGGCGCTGACCTTGACCAGTAAGGTGCGGAAATTCGCGGTTTGGTCCGAACTCGTGACTTGGATCGTCACCAGTTGATTTCTTTGGGCCTTATTTAGTTTGATCTTTTTGAAAAAGCGGTAATTCTGCTGACCCAAGAAATCTACATTGGTGATCTGACCTTGGTTATCGAAAACCAAGGCGTTGGCTTGAAAGGGCACACTGGGTGCGTCGGCCGGTCGCACTTGTTGGTTAGCACGTAGTTGAGTCTGTTGTTGGGTCAGATCTTGGTCGACAGTTCGAAAAAGGCTACTTTGATAAAGATTTAAGATCACCACCGCTAAAACTGCGAAGATCAAAGTAAAACCGATCAGTTCGCCCCAAAAAAGCCGACGTTGTTGCTGCTTGATCACGGCGTCATTTTTCATTGCGGGTGCCTGCGGGACTTTCTAATAGATAGCCGGCATTACGGATCGTGCGAATGGTCAAGTTCGCGTGGGCCTGTTTCAGCTTTTTGCGTAGGTTACTGAGATAGACCTCGACCACCGTTTGCGCCGTTGTGGAGTCAAAGCCCCAAAGCCGTTCGAAGATCTGCGCCTTCGTAATAATGATATTGGGATTTTGCAAAAAGTAGACGAGCAGATCATATTCTTTACCAGCCAGCGGGAGTTCGTTAGCGGCGACAGTCACTTGGCGGGTCTGTAGATCAACGCTTAAATTGGCTTGAGTCAAATTCTCGAGGGTAACATCGTGACCAGACCGGCGGAGCAACGCTTTGACGCGCATCAATAATTCCTCACGATGAAAGGGTTTGACTAAATAGTCATCGGCGCCGAGTTCAAAACCTTGGGCTTTATCGGCAAGGGTGTCTTTAGCGGTCAGGATCAAGACCGGTAGATTCAGTTGATCTTGTTGGCGCCAAGTCTTGAGGATCTCGTAGCCACTTTTTCCCGGCAGCATCAGATCTAAGATCACCAGATCAAAGGCGCCAGTTTCACCAGCGGCTTGTCCGGTTAAACCATTGGTCTCGATTTGGACAGTGGCCGCGTTCTTCAAAAAACGTTGGATCCCTAGAGCAAGTTCTTGATCGTCTTCGATTAATAAAATATTGGTCGAGGTCATATTTTCCTCCTAGAAGTTTCGCGAAATGTTCATCTTGATTTAAGCTGACTTTATGGTTGCTTCGTTAAACTAGAATCATTCATTAAGATCTGCGGTTCGAAAGAGCCACTGATCATGAATTACGCTTATTTTAGCATAATTTAATGTGACAAATGATAAATGAGGTGACGATTTTGGCTCAGACAGCGCAACAACAGACTAAACCACGCACTCGTCCGCAGCGACGTTGCGATTGGTATTTGCTTGGTATTTTAGGACTAGCTCTTTTCTTGTATGCTTGGAAAATCTGGGAAGCTGGGAACGCCAATGATTTCTACACGGCCGCGATCACCAGTATGACCAAAAGTTGGCGGAACTTCTGGTACGCCAGTTTTGATCCAGCCGGTTTTATTACAGTGGATAAACCGCCAGTGGCGCTTTGGTTCATGGCGATCAGCGCCAAGATCTTTGGTGTCCATGGGTGGAGCGTTGTGCTTCCGTCCGTTCTTTTTGGCGTTGGTTCGGTCTATTTGCTAGATCGCTTGGTCCGACCGCGCTTTGGTCGACTTGCCGGTAATTTAGCGGCGTTGACCATGACGCTGACGCCGATCGTGGTCGCCGATTCGCGAACGAATAATATGGACGCGACCTTGATTTTTTTCTTATTACTGGCGCTTTATTTCTTACAAAAAGCGACTCAAGCCCAACGACCTTGGTTGGTGATGTTGAGCTTTGGTTTGATCGGGATCGCGTTCAATATCAAGATGTTACAAGCTTTTATGATTTTACCGATCATGTATCTTTACTACTGGTTGGCGACGAAACAAACTTGGCGAAAAAAGTTGGGACACTTAGCGCTGGCCACAGTTTCTTTGACTTTTTTCACCCTACTGTGGCCACTTTCAGTTGATTTGACCAGTGCTAGTGAACGCCCTTATGAAGGTGGTTCGGAGACGAATTCCGTGCTCGAATTGGCTTTTGGTTACAATGGGACTCAGCGCTTATTGGGTCAGACTACTGGGACTGGCGCTCGTTTCAGTGGTATGGGCAATAGCAAAGAAGGCGGGGGGATGACCCCGCCTTCCGGTAATGGCACAGGTGGGACCACCGCAAGTGGCGGAACGACTGCTGGCAATACTACCCCAGGAGGCACCGCACCCACTGGGGCACCACCAACAGTTGATCCTGGTAGCAATGGGACCACTGGTGGCGGGAATGGTCAAGGTACGACGCCACCTTCAGGAACGGCGCCAAGTGTTCGTGGCGGCCAAACTGGTGGCTCTAGCAATGGTCAGACTGGGACCGCGCCAAGTGGTAATCCCCAAAATAGCACTGGCACTGGCGGGATCACGGGCCAAAATGGTCCTGGCGGTCAGCAAATGACTGGTGGCGGTCCTGGTGGTAATGGTGGTGCCGGCGGTGCTTTCAATATCGGGACTGCTGGTCCGTTCCGGATCTTCCAGAAAGCTTTGGGTCAACAAGTCAGTTGGCTCCTAGCGGTGGCGATGTTCGGTTTGCTCGGGGCCTTTGCCTTTTATCGGCGGCGGAAAAATCGTTGGTATCAGACGACGGCCCGACAAAATGAAGTGATCCTTTGGGGCGGTTGGTTGATCTTGACTTATGGCTTCTTCTCTGTAGCTAGTTTCTTCCACCCCTACTATATGATCATGTTGGCACCAGCGATCGCCGCCTTAGTGGGGATCGGGTTACCAGCGATCTGGCAGCAATTCTGGGCCAAACGCAGGATTTGGACGCTGGTGTTACTGCCGTTGGCGCTCTTGGTGACCAGCGGGTTGCAAGCTTGGTACGTTTATAGTGATTACCCTTGGCTCAGTTGGCTTATTTTATTGGCCGGCGTGACTGCTGTTGCGCTTTTGTTCATCGGTAAATACAGCCATTTGAAAAAGAAACTAGTGCCTAGTATTTTGGTCACGAGTACGATCGCAATGGTGGTCGCGCCCGCTTGGTGGTCTTTGACGCCAACGCTTTCTGGTGAATCAGCGGCCATCCCTTACGCGAGTCCGTCGCTTTTAAGCTCGGGCGCTAGGCAAGCTGGTGGCTTAGGCAGCGAGTCTGTCAATAGCAGCCTATTGAGTTATCTTCAAAAAAATCAAGGTTCTGCGACTTATCTGTTCGCAACGACGGATTCTGGTACCGCCGCGCCGTATATTATCGCCACTGGTGAAGCGGTCATGGTGATCGGTGGCTTCAATGGCACCGATCCAGCGATCACCTTGAAACGATTCAAGAAATTAGTCAAGGCAGGTCAGATCAAGTATTTCTATCTGGCTGGCAAGAGTTCGAATAACACGATCGTGCAGTGGGTCAAGAAAAACGCCCAGAAAGTCGCGGCCAGCAAATATGGCGGAACAACGTCATCAAGTAGTACCCAAAGTCAGACGATGTTCAACCAGAACAACAAGACGACCGGGCGTAGCGCCAATACTACTGGTGGTGGCAGCACGACGACCGCTAATGGACCACAGGCCGGTTTGGGCGGCATGGGTGGCACGAGCGGAACACTTTATGATCTAGCCAGTATTTATGATTAAGTCTTTAAATTTTTATGATCAGAAGGTCTTACTGAATCTGTTTTTTATTTTTTATAGGTAGTCATGAACTTGATCAAATCTGAAAGGAGTAGTGCAATGACTCAAGAATTGATTTCGATCGTTTTACCCGTTTATAACGAACATGAGATCCTTCCGACTACGATCCAAACTTTAGAAAATTTCGTCGCGGCGCAGTCGCAGACCTACGAATTGATTTTCGTTGATGACGGTTCCAGCGACTATAGCGCGACGATCATTGCCCACGCCCGGGAAAGCTTCAAAAATATCAAATTGGTCCAATTCTCCCGAAATTTCGGTCATCAGATCGCGATCACTGCAGGGATCCGTTACGCCAGTGGGGCGGCGATCGTTGTGATGGACGCTGACTTGCAAGATCCACCGGAAGTGATCAATGCGATGATCGAACAGTGGCATCAAGGCTATCAAGTGGTCTATGGCAAACGGGTCCAGCGCGATGGTGAGACTTGGTTCAAAAAAACCAGTGCGCGACTGTTTTATCGGTTGCTGGCCCGAATAACGGCGGTGCCGATCCCAACTGACACCGGCGATTTTCGCCTGATCGATCGTCAGGTCGCGGAAGTACTCAAAAAAATCAATGAGGATGATCCTTATGTCCGTGGCTTGATCAGCTGGGTCGGCTTTCGGCAAACCGCCGTTAATTATGAGCGGCACGAACGCCTAGCTGGCCAGAGTAAATATCCCCTCCGCAAAATGATGAAGTTGGCCTTAGATGGGATCACCTCCTTCTCGGAGCTACCACTAAAATTAGCGACGTGGCTTGGTGGTGGCCTGTTGGCGATTGGCTTACTGGTCGGTTTGATCAACTTGGTGACCCTTGATCTAGGCGGTACGGCTTTGATCGCTTTTCTACTGGTGAGTCTCAGCGGCCTGCTTTTGTTGGCGATCGGGATCCTGGGCGCTTACTTGGCCCGGATCTTTGCGGCCAGTCGCCAGCGCCCCTTATACATCGTCGCCAATACAGAGGGATTTCACCACCCCCAAACCTCGCGCAGCATGTTTCAAAACAGTGCGGAGCACAACAATTTGACTTCGAGCATTAACCTAGTCAAGCGCAAGAAGCTAGGTCAGTGAGCACATTTCAAAATCAGAGTGCGAACCACCCCGGTCAGTGCTTGAGCATTAGCCTAGTACCTGTTTTGGGAGCCGGTTTTAGCTCCCGGAACAGGTACGTAGCTAAGCGGAAAGCACTGGGGTGGTGAGCACATTTCAAAAAAAGCAATCACATTTTTTCATGTGATTGCTTTTTCGCTTGGCTAGGTTGGTGTTCTGGCAGTGAGGTACTTAGTCTAGGGAACTGAGATCGCCGAGGATCTTTGTTCCATGTAGTTGTTGCACACCTAATTCGGCCGCGATCCGCTCAGCGTTAGCTTCGGTGATGCCGCCGCCAGGAAGGATCTCGATCCGATCTGCGGCTAGCGCGATCGTCTGCGCCAATTGGACAAAGTGTTGATCAATCGGGGTATCCAGAGGACCGCCATGGGTCAAGATCCGGGTGACGCCATGTTGGGCCAACCAGTCGATCGACTCACTTTGTTTTTCAACGGGGATCTCATCGAAGGCCATGTGCATCACGACCTGCAAGCCACCGGCCGCACCGATCAGCATCTCCATCGCCTCAGTATCTAAGGTGTGCTCAGCGGTCAAAGCGCCAAAGGTGACCGCGTCAACACCGACCTGTTGGGCAACAAAAAGATCGGATTCCATGATCTTGAGTTCCAAGTCATTGTAAACGAAATCACCAGCCCGTGGTCGGATCATTGCGACGAGTGGGATCTGCTGCTCATTTAAATAACGGGCGGCTTCAGCGAGGACACCGTGACTTGCGGTAGTCCCACCAACGGCCAGATTATCATTGAGCTCGATCCGTTGTGCTCCGGCGCGCACCGCCAGCGGGATCTGAGTGAAATTTTCAACGCAAACTTCTTTTAACAACATGACAACTCCTTGCTTAGAATCCCAGCATTGCTTTCAGACCGAAAAAGGCGATCACGATGACACCTAAAGCGATCCGATACCAGCCAAACGCTTGGAAGTCATTCTTCTTGATGTAATTAAGTAAGAAACGAATGGAAAGGTAAGCGACGATAAAAGAGACCAAGGTCCCAACTAATAAAACGAGCGTTTGTTCACCAGTGAAGGTGTTCCCTTTGAAAAAGTACTTGAAGATCTTGAGCAGACTGGCACCGAACATGGTTGGGATCGCGAGAAAGAAGGAAAACTCAGTCCCCACAAAACGTGAAGTCCCGATCAACATGGCGCCTAAGATCGTCGCGCCGGAACGTGAAGTCCCTGGGACCAACGCTAAAACTTGAAACAAACCAATGAATAGCGCCGTTTGATAAGGTAATTGATTCAGATCGTTCAACGTGCTTTGCCGAGTTTTGTTACGACGTTCGATCAAAATGAATAGCACGCCATAAATGATCAAGGTCGTGGCGATCACTGGCCAAGAGGTCAAGTGTTCGTCCATCCAATCATTGAGTGGCAGACCGATGATCATCGAAGGCAGGATCGCGACTAAAACTTTGAGCCAAAGCGTCCAAGTTTGCTTTTTCTCACCACTATTTTTCTTAGGCGAAAAAGGATTGAGTTTGTGGAAATAAAGCATGATCACCGCCAAAATGGCGCCAAACTGGATCACGACCATGAACATATTGATGAACGCGGTGGATTCTTTGAGCTTGATGAATTCATTCGCTAGATAAAGGTGACCAGTTGAACTGATCGGTAGAAACTCGGTGATACCTTCGATAATGCCTAAGATAATGGCTTTCAGGATATTCAACGGGGTAACGTCCCTTCGATTTTTAAATTTTGTGGTGCTAGACGTCGATGCGTCTTAGTCTCTAGATTTTAAAGGAACAACACGCAGACACTTTCAGGTGTATTGATATCTTGTTGGATCTTGGTCAGCAGGCCAGTTTCTGGGTTGCGGCGATAAAGCGTGCTATTATCCGTGTTTTGATTAGCACAGACCACAAAGCGCTCGCTGGGATCCAAATCAAAATCACGGGGGAAGTCACCTTCAGAACTGATCCGCTGGATCAAATTCAAGTCACGGCCATTATCGGTGACCGCAAAAACAGTGATCGAGTTATGGCCGCGATTCGAAGCATAAAGGAACTTGCCATCACGACTGATCCGGATCGCCGCGCTACCATTAAAGTCGGTATAATCATCAGGGATCAAAGAATAGTTCGTGATCAAGCTGAAATGGCCATCAGGATGATAGGCTAAAACTTGGACTTTGCTAGATAATTCGCCAAGCAAGTAGGCGATCCGACCGTTAGGAGCAAAGACCAAGTGACGGGGACCATAACCTGCTTCTGTTCGATAGCTGGCGACTTTTGTCAGATCACCGCTGGAACTGACATCATAAGTGATCAATTCATCGATGCCCAAGTCACAGACTGCTAGACGTTGGTCGGGAGTCAAGTCGGTGAAGTGGACGTGCGCACTATCTTGTTCAGGCCGGGGACCTTGGCCAACATGATTGACCACACTGGCTAATTCTAGACCACCATTGGCTAAGATCCGGTAAACTTGGACCTGCCCCTTGTGATAGTTCGCCGCATAAACCAGTTGCCGAGGTTCATCCACGGCGACATAGGCTGGTGGTGAGCCAGCCGCGGTGACCTGATTGATCAAACGTGGTTGTTCGCCAGAAAGGTCATAAGCACTCACGCCACCTGCTTCGCCGTCTTTAGTGACCGTGTACAGAACACGATCGTGACTGATCGCCAAGTAAGTTGGTTGCCCCACCTTAATAAAAGGCCGCGGTTCGTCGATCACTTCTTGATCAGTATCCAAAGTAGCCGCGTAGATCCCTTGACCACCACGACGGGTATAACCGCCGAAGAGAATTTTTTCTTTCATGATTTACCTCCATAATTTATCAATGTTAGTATAGCATAATCTCAATGTCCAGCGTGATTTTCTTAAAAGCTTTGGTAAATCCTTAACGGAATAAGACCCGGCACAGCGCGCTGCCAAAACGGCTACTCTAAAGTCAACGGTTAGCAGCGTAAGCTGATGACTTCAAAAACCAAAGGTAGCGTTTGCGATGATGTCGGGACTGTTGCGCCTAAGCAAGCCGATTTGCGGCATACTCTGGTTCACGTGCTGAGGCAATGGCAGATAAGATGTGCTAAAATAAGGATAACAATAATTAAGGATAAGGTAGGTTTTTTGTCATGGATATCAAAGCAGAAGTGACTGCGATCGGCCCGCAAGCATTGACCAGCGGGGATCCCATGGTGATCCTCTTTAACGAGACAGCTAGTGCGGCTTTGCGTGAGGTGGCAGTGATCCAAAAGTTCACCGATCTTGCGGCGGCTCAGAAAATGACGATCACGGTCGGAGATAGTCTAACGATCGGTTCACAGACCTATCCCATTAAAAGCGTGGGTAAATTGGTCAACGATAATCTGCGTTCGATCGGTCACGTTACTTTGGTTTTTGATGAAGCGGCGCCGCTGGGGCTACAAAATGCGCTCCACTTTGCCAAGCAACCGAAGCCAAGTTTTACAGTGGGGACACCGATCATTTATCACTGTCATGAAAATGAGCCACATCAATAAGGTCGTGCGCAAATAAGGCTGATAAGGAGGGTGCCGATGGCTGCAAGAAAATCTGAGTCAAAAAAACCAGGTTCGTGGTTTTATCAATGGTTCCTTAACAATAAAGTTACGGTCGTTCTGATCAATTTGTTGCTTTTCTTGGCGGTGATCTGGGTTTTTGCCAGCGTTAGTTGGGTCTTTCAACCAGTTGGTGAATTTCTAGGGATGGCCTTACCGCCGATCTTATTAGCGGGGATCCTGTTTTACCTGATCGAGCCGTTAGTTGAATTGGCGGAACGTCATTTGAAAATACCCCGGATCCTAACGATCTCGTTGATCTTCGTGGCGGTTTTTGCCTTGATCGTTTGGGGGATCGTTACTTTGATCCCGATCATTCAAAAGCAAACCCAGCAGATCCTAGATAATTGGCCGCTTTATTGGAAGAATATCGAAAATACGTTTCGCAAGATCCTGAATGATTCGGAACTGGCTAAGGTCCGTGACCAAGTCAATCAGCAATTGCAGAACGTTTCGACTGAGTTTACCAAACAATTGAATAATAGCGTTTCTAATTGGTTCAGTAATATCGGCTCGGCGGTTGGCGCGGTCACCAATGTTTTATTGGTTTTAGGGACAGCGCCGTTCATTTTGTTTTTCATGCTGAAAGATGGACCTAAATTTAAAGGTTACGTGGTGCAATTCGTACCAACGAAGTTTCGGAAGTCGACCAGCGAACTGTTGACGGCCGTCAATCTCTCTTTAAGCAATTATATCCGCGGTCAACTGACTGTCGCTTTTTGGGTCGGGCTGATGTTCTCCGTTGGTTATGGGATCATTGGACAAAAATATGCCCTGACTTTAG
Source organism: Lapidilactobacillus luobeiensis (assembly GCF_024345205.1). Lineage (GTDB taxonomy): Bacteria > Bacillota > Bacilli > Lactobacillales > Lactobacillaceae > Lapidilactobacillus > Lapidilactobacillus luobeiensis. The sequence continues at coordinate 55,139 of NZ_BROC01000010.1, forward strand.
GCGTGCTGGCGGGCTTTCTTAATTTGATCCCTTATTTGGGTTCTTTTTTGGCGATCATTCCCGCTTTGATCATTGCCGCTTTCACGAATTCTTTCATGGTCGTGAAAGTCTTGATCGTCTTCATGATCGAGCAGACGATCGAAAGTCGGGTGGTCTCACCGCTGGTCGTGGGGAGCAAGATGGAGATGCATCCCGCGACGACCTTGATCCTCTTACTGGCCGCCGGTAAAATGTTTGGCTTGTTAGGTGTGTTGCTGGGGATCCCAGTTTATGCTGTGGTCAAAATTTTAGTCACTCGTGGTTTTCAGTGGTTCAAATCGGTCTCCGGCCTTTACGATGAAGAGCCTAGCGCGCCGTTACCGGAAACTTTGCCGCCAGGATCGCCGACGCCGCCAACTAAATCAGATACTGAAACTAAAGAATAGTTGGCGAAGGACGAGGTCATTGATCATAGATTTTTCAGAAAATGAATTTTTTTCGAAGAATACGCTTGCCAACGATGAAAATTGCGTGGTATATTATGTAGAAGGTCTAAGTCGTACTTTTATCAAGGGTTTCCTTTGCTAAAAGTGTCGGTGAAAATCTTACTAATGTAGCTTCTCGCTGTTGAAAAACCGAGGGGCTACATTTTTGTTTACAATTATTCAACAATAATAACTGTAACGAGGATTTCGGCGTGGCATTTTTTAGCAAAACAGGGGAGCTAATGCCTGATCGTCAGCGCAAGCGTGATCGATTTCTAGAATTATCGGTTTCTCATTGGTTACAATTTTGGCTCACCGTCATTTTGCTTGTGTTGATCAGTGGTGGGGATGGCTTTCTTGATCGCGCTTCCAAACCGATTGCTAGGTTAATGCTCACAAGCAACCCGGCTCGCTGCGCACTCTGATTTGAAACGTGTTCGCCGACCTAGCTCCTTGCGCTTAACTACGCTAGGGTTCCGGAAGCAAGGAGCGCTTCCAAAATCCTAGCTAGGTTAATGCTCAGGAGCTGACCAGGTCGGCTCGCACTTTGGTTTTGAAACGTGCTACGCGAGCCTGCTTGTTGCGCTTAACTACGCAATTGTTCCGGAAGCAAGGAGCGCTCCCAAAACAATTGCTAGGTTAATGCTCACAAGCAACCCGTTGTGCGGCGCACTCTAGCTGAAACGTGCTGCGCGAGGATTGGCTGTTGTGCTTAGCTACGTCATTGTTCCGAAAGCAAAAAGCGGCTTTCAAAACCATGACTAGGCTAATGCTCGCAGCCACCCATCCTCGCTCCGCACTGTGATTTGAAACGTGCTACGCGAGCCTGCTTGTTGTGCTTAACTACGCGATTGTTCCGGAAGCAAGGTGCGCTTCCAAAACAATTGCTAGGTTAATGCTCACAAGCAACCCGGCTCGCTGCGCACTCTTTTGTCTGGGGTCTAACTATGTTAGAATGAACGTTGAATCTGTCTGCTGATCGTGCTTTTTTGTGGTCGGTCGCTAGGCAAAAATAATTTTTAGATGTTCTAGTTTAAATGATATAAATGAATGGTCGAGGTAAGAAAATGACAAATCATATTGCGCTTTATCAACCGTTGATGCCGGCCAATACTGGCAATATCGCGCGAACTTGCGCGGCGACGGATACTGTTTTACATTTGATCAAACCGTTGGGCTTTCAGACGGACGATAAGCATTTGAAACGGGCGGGGTTAGATTATTGGGATAAGGTTCGTTTGGTCTATCATGATGATCTCGCGGCTTTTTTGGCCACGGTTCCTGACTTAGAGCGACTGTATTTGATCACAAAATTTTCGGACCGGGTTTATAGTCAACCAGATTTCTCAGATATCAAGCAGGACCACTATTTTCTTTTCGGAAAAGAAACGACGGGTTTGCCTGAGGATTTCATGCGCGAGCATCAAGCCAATTGTTTACGGATCCCCATGACGGAAAATGTTCGGGCTTTGAATCTATCTAATACGGCGGCCTTGGTGATCTATGAAGCGTTGCGGCAACAAAACTTTGCGGGGCTAGAGTTGACGCACCGTTATCCCCATGACAAGTTGAAATAGGGGCCTGTTGGGAATATATCTGCGAACCAGCGGCTTTAGAGTTGCCAGTGGGGGCTTGGGCCTGATCAACCAGCACACGCGCAGAGAACGAGAAAGGAATGGGGACAAAGATGGCGAAAAAGAAGACGAAGCGACGCAAAACAGCGAAACGGCGGCGCAAAAATGCTGATCTGACCATGAATATCGTCGGATTGGTTTTTGTACTCCTGGCGATCCTGGCGATTTTTCGTTGGGGTTTTTTAGGCAATCTTTTCGCCAACACTTTCCGTTTGTTTGTAGGCGATACTTATTTGATCGCGGCGGTGATTTTTGGGATGACCGGGCTTTACATGCTAGTTCTGGGACACTTTCCCGACCGGATCCCGGCCAAGCGACTTTGGGGCATGATTTTAGTTTATTTTAGTAATTTGATTTTAGGTGCGGAGATCCTGTTTAAGCATAATGAGATCCACAGTCAGTTTCTGAAAATGGTTTGGCGTTTGTTGCAGGCGGATTTTCGTCGGGGCCGCGTGACGCAATCTGTTGGTGGTGGAATGATCGGGACGGGCGCTTACACCGTCACTTTCTTTTTGGCCAGTAATTGGGGAACGATCTTGATCGCACTGATCATGATGATGGCGGGATTGATGCTCTTTACTAATTTGCCATTTAGTGATCTAGTCCGTATTTTACAGAAAATAGCTGGATGGTTACAATTAGGTTTTCAAAAAACCGCACGTGGTCTCCGCAAATTTCATGACCGCTTTTTCCAAAGCAAGGCTGAGCTTGATCAAGCTCAAGATCAAGCAACAGCTACGGCACCAGCGCAGCCTACTGAAGCTGTTGAGCCGGCACCAGCGGCGACAAGTCCCGCCGATAAAAGTCAAACTTCGGTGGACACGGTCATGGCGACCACTTTTGCGTCAGGGACGACGTCTGCTCCAGCAGAGGCGGAAACGGATGAAGGCCTGCCGCTCCCTCACGATGGGTTTGATGTTCACTTCACGCCCACTGGTGGGGTCGTTGACGCGGCAAGCAAGCCACAAGCGAGTGCCGCTAGTGATCCCGTTGAGGCGCCGGCAAAAACAAGTCGACCTGTTGCGCCACCAGAGACAGTGGCACATCATGATTATGATCATTATCAATTACCGACCACCGATCTTTTGAGTACGATCCCACCAACCGATCAGTCTGGCGAAGTCGCTTTGATCCAGAAAAATCGTGCGACTTTGGATCAAACTTTTCGGAGTTTTGGCGTTGATGTCAAGATCATTCACGCGGATCTGGGCCCGACTGTGACAAAGTATGAGGTCAAGCCTGGACTAGGGGTCAAGGTCAATAAAATCGTGAATTTGGCTGATGATCTGGCCTTGGCGCTGGCTGCCAAGGATATTCGGATCGAGGCGCCGATCCCGGGGAAACCATATGTGGGGATCGAGGTACCTAATCGGACGATCGCTACAGTTTCATTTCGAGAAGTTATCGAGAAGCAACCCCGTCATCCGGGGAAAGTGCTTGAAGTGCCACTGGGCAAGTCCGTGACAGGTGAGGTCATCAGTGCTGACTTGACCAAAATGCCCCATTTACTGATTGCCGGTTCGACTGGCTCAGGTAAATCTGTCATGATCAATGTGATCATTACCAGTATTTTGATGCACGCGCGGCCGGATCAAGTTAAATTGATGCTGATCGATCCCAAGATGGTCGAATTATCGATCTATAATGATATCCCTCATTTGCTTTTGCCAGTTGTGACCGAGCCGAAAAAAGCCGCTAACGCCTTGAATAAGGCGGTCAGCGAAATGGAAGATCGTTATCAACGGTTTGAAGCGGCAGGAGTTCGCGATATCAAAGAATATAATGCCAAAGTCCACCAAAACAATAGCGACAAGGCCAACCCGGTGATGACCGAGATGCCTTATTTAGTGATCGTGATCGATGAGTTGGCCGATTTGATGATGGCTGCGGGTAATGAAGTCGAGACGGCGATCGTCCGTTTGGCGCAAAAAGCACGTGCGGCCGGGGTCCATTTGATCATTGCGACACAACGTCCCTCTGTTGATGTCATTACTGGTTTGATCAAGGCTAATATCCCTTCACGGATCGCGTTTGCGGTCTCCAGTGGGATCGACTCTCGGACGATCTTAGACATGAATGGCGCCGAGAAGCTGCTTGGTCGTGGAGATATGATGTATGCGCCGCTGGGGTTGTCTAAGCCAGTGCGGATCCAAGGCGCTTTTATCTCGAGCAAAGATGTTGAGACGATCAGTGATTTCGTTAAGAACCAGCAAGATGCCGATTATGATGAAGAATTGATCGCCCATGTCAATGATGTTAGCGAAGATGGTTCTTCAAGCGAACATGATGAACATTTTTCAGACGCGGTGGCTTATGTGATCCAAGAAGATAAGGCCAGCACTTCGATGATCCAACGGCGTTTTCGGATCGGTTACAATCGAGCTGCTTTGATCATTGAGGACATGGAACAAATGGGCGTCGTTGGCCCCTCAGAAGGTAGTAAAGGTCGGAAAGTTTTGTGGACGCTGGCCAATTATCAGCAATTCATAGCGGCCACAGACACTTAGTATCAGTCTTATTTGTCTTAAAAAGTACCAGTAATTTATGTAGATCGAGGTTTTATTAATTGAGAGTGACTCTTCAACCTGGTGTGCGTGCGACCTGGACGACCACTACTAAATTTCAAACGAATGCCATCGAATGTCATTTTTTGCAGGCCGTGACTGCCGCCGATTTTGGTGAAATGAATTTACTCAGTCGTATTTTGACCAGTGGCTGTCAACTTTATCCTCATAGCGAGCAATTAAGTGCGGCGCTGGCAACGCTTTATGGCGCTGACTTGCAGATCAGCAATCGGCCGATCGGTCAATGGCATGATCTGACCGTGCGACTATCTTTCGTCGAACCGCAAGAAGATGACCATAATTTCACGGCTTGTTTAGCGTTGCTTGGTGAGGTTATTTTTCATTCATTGTTGACCACACCGCAAGCGGCGCAGATCTTTGCTGTCGAAAAGCGGGCCTTGCTCAGTGAATTGCGGGACTTACAAACGGATAATGGCTTTCAAGCTTTTTCCCTGACCAAATCTGCTTTTTTTCAGCAAACAGCTTTATCTGAAAATCTAGCGGCGCCGGCAGTAGGAACGATCGCGGAAGTCCAAGCAGTTGACTTAGCGCGCTTGCAGGATCTTTATCGGGAGATTTTGAGCCAATGGCCTGTGGAGATCGGGGGCTTGTTTCGGCAAACACCAGCAGCTTTGACGGCTCGTTTACAAACGGCCTTGCCTTTTTGCCCGCGAACGACCGCGATCCAGCAGCCAATGGTGGTCAACACACCGCAACGCCCTTTGCAAAGGGTGGAACAGCAGATCGTTGGCGCCCAAAGCCGACTTTGCTTGGCTTACAGCACCGATACACCGTTACAACAGGCGCAATGGGACCAATTGCTGGTCTTGGGGCAAGTCCTTGGCGGCAGTGAACAGTCCCTGCTTTTCCAACAAGTTCGAGAACAGCATGGGCTTGTTTATGATATCAGTGCTTATTTTGATTTCACTATGGGTTGGCTGCTGATCGATGCAGGCGTTACCGATTCGCGATTAGGTCAGGTCCAAGCCCTAGTAGCCGCGGCGTTGACGCAGATCCAACAGGAGCAGACACCGCTAAGTTTATTGCGTTTGGTCCAGGCGGATCTGTTGAAACATCGGGAAATGGTGGTCGATTCGCCGCAACGATTATTGAATCGGCAGTTGAATCAGGTGATCCAGCCACAACGGCAGCGTTCAGATGCGCAATTCACGGCGGCGATCCAAGCGATAACGCCAGCGACTTTAGCAAAAAGTGTGACTTTATTGCATTTGCAAGTCGTGACGACTTTATTAGGTCGAGAGGAGGGGCAGGGTCATGACGACATTAAAGCTGACTAATGGCTTGACGATCGACCTGATCGACAAGCCAGGCTATTTGGGCCAATTTGGCTTGGCGATGGTCGACTTTGGCGCGATCGATCGGCGCTTCCCCCTAAGTGCCGAGCTGACTCAGGAACTACCCGCAGGAACCGCTCATTTTCTGGAACATCAACTTTTTAATAAAGCGAGTGGTGATATCAGTGAGCGTTTTGCGGCCAATCAAGCGGAGACCAACGCCTTTACGACCCCTTCGAAGACGGCTTATTATTTTTCTGGGGCAGGTCATTTGACGGCCAATCTTGAATTATTGGCGGAATTGGTCGCTGAGCCTTATTTCACGGCGACCAGTGTGGAGAAGGAACGGCGCATCATTGGTCAGGAGCTTGACCTTTATCGCGATCAACCTGACTGGGCCTTGGTCATGGGACTGATGGCGCGGCTTTATCCGGATCAACCGATCGCTGATGATGTCGGGGGCTCGCCTGCGACTTTGGCGCAGATCACGCCAGAACTTTTGTTGGCGGCGCACCATTATTTCTATCAGCCGCAGCGGATGCGGGTCAGCGTCGTCGCCGATCTGGCCAAGGTCGATCTAACAACTTATTTTCAAACCTCTTCGCGCTGGCGCGCTCTTGGGCGCGCAAGTGAAGCGGTTTCTAGGCAGCAAATCGCGCCGATCCCCGCGGAAAGAATAACACCGACCCAGATCGCTGGTCCCACGAAGATCGCCTTAGGTTTTCGGGGCACACCAGTAGTTTCCGCAAATGATGCGATGACTTTACAGGTGGATCTAGAGCTGATCTTGAGCACTTTATTTGGTGAAACTTCTCAGCGCTGGCGCGAATGGCGCGACGAAGGTCTGGTTGATGATAGTTTTCAATTCACCACCACTGTCGAACGAGCGTTGAATTACGTCCTGATCACGACCAATACTCCTGAGCCAGAGCGATGTTTACAAATGATCCAGGCGGCGATCATGACGGAGTCGGCGCCGGACCCAACGGTTTTCGCATTAGTGCGGAAAGAAATGATCGGCAATGTGATGTTCAGTCAAGATAATTTGGAAAATCTCGGGATCGAAGCGGCCGAATTAGGTTTCTATCACTGGGATTCAGCGAATTTATTGGCTTATTTGCAACAAGTTCAGCTGACCACTGCTTGGCGCCGCACCAAGGCGTTTATTGCAACCAGTCAAGTCGCTGATTTTCGATTATTGGGAGACGATGAGATCTTATGAGTAAGCAAAAATCGCCAGGGCGGGCGATCGTATTTGGCGCTTCTGGAAATATCGGCGCCGCGATCTGTCGTCAATTAGCGGCAAAAAATTGGTCTATTTCGTTACATTATTTTCATCATCGGGAAGTTGCGTTGCAGTTAGTAAACACGCTACGTCATGACTATCCCAATCAAGATTTCCAAGCCTTCTTTGGGGATCTGACCCAAGCGTTACCGCCGGACTTAGGGCAAACGTTTGGTGATTTTCAAGCGCTAGTTTTTGCCCAGGGGACTACTGATTATCAGTTATTCAGCACAATGAGCGCTGATCAGATCCAGCAACTTTTTCAATTGCATTTATTGACACCACTGCAATTGATCCGCCAAGCTGAAGCAAAGTTACTGCAACAAGCGCACGGTCGGATCGTTTTTGTCGGTTCGATCTACGGCGCGGTCGGTAGTGCGATGGAAGTGACTTATAGCGCGGTCAAAGGCGCTCAAACAAGTTTTGCTAATGCCTATGCGCGTGAAGTCGCTGGTAGTGGCCTCACAGTCAATGTGGTCGCTCCTGGCGCGGTGGCGACGGCGATGAACGCTGAATTTTCAGAAAACGACTTGGCGGCATTACGTGAGGAGATTCCGTTAGGCAGACTGGCGCAACCGCAAGAGATCGCTTTGTGGGTCAGTAATCTGCTTGATCCACAAGCCGACTATTTAACTGGTCAAACTCTTTATGTCAATGGCGGCTGGTTAAAGTGAAATAATAAAGGATTCTTAATAGGTCTACTATGGAGAGTATGATATAATAATGACGATAATAGTTGGTGGTGAAGAGAATCGATGGACGAAGTAGGAAAAAAATTACGAAGTGCCCGGATCGAGAAAGGGTACACGTTAGATGATCTGCAGCAAATCACGAAAATCCAAAAGCGGTACCTGATCGCGATCGAAGAAGGTAACTTCGATCAGCTGCCAGGCGATTTTTATGTGCGCGCGTTCATTAAACAATACGCGGAAACAGTCGGTTTAGATAGTCATGAGTTATTAAGTGATTATCGGGATACGATCCCTGAAACACAGCCACAAGAATATGCTGAAAACTCGATTGAAAACAAGAAGCGGACTTTGCATGATGAGACCAATTCTTTTGGCTATTGGTTGCGCAACAATACTGGGAAGATCATTATTGGTGTTGTGATCGTGATCGTAGTCGCCAGTCTTTATTTCTTTGCAGTCCGTGCGGCGAAACAGCGTAAGGCCCAGATCCCTGATAATAGTTCCGCGCTGACTTCCTCAATTAAGAGTCAGTCAAGCAGTCAGAAGTCTAGTACCTCTAAGAAAGATTCATCGAGCTCGAAGTCAAGCAGTCAATCAAGCTCTAGCTCGTCGAAGAAAGCAACGTTGAAAGTGACTGAAAGTGGGACTAACGCTTTCACGATCACCGGGCTCTCGACCACAGAAACCAATCAATTGACCATTGGCGCCTCTAGCAGTTCTGCCTGGGTCCAAGTTACTTTTCCGAATGATAGTTCAAGCAGTTGGCAAAGCGTTTTGACTGCAGGTGGTAGTCATCAATTGACGATCCCAGCAGGCACCACGTCCTTTACGTTACAAAGCGGCAATACACCGGCGACTACTTTAAAGGTCAATGATCTGACGGTTTCATTACCGACAGGAACTTCAGTCGTTCAGACCTTTACTTTCACAGTAGCGGCGGATGAGAGTTCCAGCAGTGTTTCTCAATAATTATTCGGGTGGTTTTGTGGCATGAATTTACCAAATAAATTAACAGTTTTTCGGATCATTTTGATTCCGGTCTTTATTCTGCTACTGGTTTTTAACTGGCCGTGGGGGCAGCTCAGTGTAGCTGGCTCGGTCATTCCTTTACAGCAATTGATCGCGGCCGTCGTTTTCATCGTCGCTTCGTTGACGGATCTACTTGATGGCAAAATCGCGCGGAAGCAACATTTAGTGACAAATTTCGGCAAATTCGCAGATCCGTTAGCGGATAAAATGCTTGTAATGACTGCGTTTATTTTCCTGGTTTCGCTGGGAAAAGTTCCTGCTTGGGTCGCGGCCATCATCATTTGCCGTGAATTAGCGGTTACTGGTTTGCGGCTACTGATCGTTGAACAAGATGGTCAGGTCATGGCAGCGGCGATGCCGGGTAAGATCAAGACCACCACGCAAATGTTGGCGATCGTCTTCTTGCTATTGAACGACATTTTCTTTGCTGGGATCCACTTCCCAATCGGCGCGGTCTTGCTTTATATCTGTTTATTCTTTACAGTTTATTCAGGCGCAGATTACTTTATCCAGAATCGGAACGTTTTCCACGATACTAATGATTAACAAAATATAAAAACGACAGAACGTAAAACGCGATTTGTTTTCCGGTGCGGTCGTTTTTTGTTTTTTTATTGGTTTTCAGTAAAAAAGCAGTTGTTCGCGTATTTATAGGAGGTAGCGGTTTGAAAGCAGAAATCATTGCAGTAGGAACAGAGATATTACTGGGCGAGATCGTTAATAGTAATGCCCAAGTTGTCGCGCAATTATTGGCGCGACTAGGGATCACGGCACAATATCAAACGGTCGTTGGCGATAATCCCCAACGGCTAACACAGGTGATCAGCGCGGCCGAGCGGCGTAGTCAAATCATTTTTCTGATCGGTGGATTGGGACCGACACCTGACGATCTGACCAAACAAACCTTGGCGACTCATTTACAGGTGACTTTGGCGCAGGACCCAGCGGCGGTGGCTAAACTCGTTGCTTGGCACCAACAAAAACAACAACCGATGCCGGCGAACAATTTGGCTCAGGCTGATTATCTAGCTGGTGGTGAGGCTTTAACTAATTCGATCGGCTTGGCTGTAGGGAGTTATTACGCGACCGATGAGCATTTTTATTTCATCTTGCCAGGACCTCCACGTGAATTTAAGCCGATGTTGATGGAACAAGTCCAACCGCGCTTAAGCCGGCTAGTTGGGCATCAGCAAGTGTTCGTTTCTGAAATGGCACGCTTTTTCGGTATCGGCGAATCACTGATGGCCGAAAAGTTGCAAGATCTGATCGCCGACCAAACCAATCCAACTTTGGCCACCTATTTAAAGCATTACGAAGTCGGGGTCCGGATCACAGCCGCAGCTCCCACGGCCTCTGCGGGCACGGCTTTGATTGCGCCGCTGCTAGCTACAGTGCGACAGCGGCTAGCGCCCTATTATGTTGGACTAGGTGAGGATCGTACCTTGCCCCAAGAAGTTCTGGATCTTTTGCGGCAGCAAGGTGCCACAGTCACAGCTGCGGAAAGTCTGACTGGTGGTGCTTTTCAAAAAATGTTAACGGATCTGGCCGGCGCCTCTGAAGTTTTCCCTGGTGGCTGGGTCACTTACGCTAATCAGGTCAAGGCACACTTATTGGGGATCGCGCCAACTTTGATTGCTGAGGCTGGTGTTGTTAGTGCACCAGTGGCACAAGCAATGGCTGAGCGCGCGCGCCAGATCCTAGATACTGATTTTGCTTTAGGTTTTACTGGGGTCGCAGGACCAGATGAATTAGAAGGTCAGGCAGTGGGGACCACCTTTATCGGGTTAGCCCAACGGCATCAGCCGACGCAAGTGGTGGAATTTCATTTTGCTGGTGTGCGTAACGAGATCCGCCAACGCGCTGCTTTAAGTGGCTTCAAACTGCTTTATGATCGGCTACAAGAACATTAGAACATTTGTTCGCATTTTTCTTGATTTTTGGCTACCAAATCGGTAGAATTAGAGTTGTGACTAAGCAGAGGCTTAGAAGGAGGACGTATGGCTAAAGATGAACGAAAAGCAGCGTTAGACGCTGCGCTGAAAAAAATTGAAAAGAATTATGGTAAAGGCGCCATTATGCGGATGGGCGATAAAGTCGATACGCAGATCCAGACGATTTCAACAGGATCTCTAGCCTTAGATAACGCCTTAGGAGTCGGCGGCTATCCCCGTGGTCGGATCGTTGAGATCTACGGCCCTGAAAGTTCTGGGAAGACGACCGTCGCTTTGCATGCCGTTGCTGAAGTGCAAAAGCAAGGCGGGACTGCTGCCTATATCGATGCGGAGAACGCGATGGATCCTGCCTACGCGACTTCATTAGGCGTTAATATTGATGATCTATTACTTTCGCAGCCAGATACTGGTGAGCAAGGTTTGGAGATCGCGGATGCGCTGGTGACCAGTGGCGCCGTTGATATTGTTGTGGTCGACTCAGTCGCGGCCTTGGTTCCTCGCGCTGAGATCGAAGGAGAGATGGGTGACGCCCATGTTGGTCTGCAAGCTCGCCTGATGTCACAGGCGTTGCGGAAGCTTTCCGGATCGATCAATAAGACCAAAACGATCGCGATCTTTATCAACCAGATCCGAGAAAAAGTAGGGATCATGTTCGGTAATCCAGAGACGACCCCGGGTGGTCGCGCTTTGAAATTCTATTCCACGATCCGTTTGGAAGTTCGCCGCGCCGAACAGATCAAAAATGGGACTGACATTATTGGTAATCGGACAAAAATCAAGGTCGTCAAGAATAAAGTAGCGCCGCCATTTAAGGTGGCTGAAGTAGATATCATGTACGGGTTAGGCATCTCTCGTAATGGTGAATTACTAGATATGGCTGCTGAGAAGGATATCATTAAGAAGAGTGGTTCTTGGTATTCCTATCATGACGAACGGATCGGGCAAGGTCGTGAGAACGCGAAGCAGTATTTGACCGATCATCCAGAAATGGAAGTTGATGTTCGGCATCAAGTACGGGTCAGCTACGGGATGGATCAGGATTCGGCTGATTCAAGTGCAACAGTTGACGAAACAACCTTACCGATCGGCAAAGATTAAAACGGCGTTATAACGGTAGCGCTCATGAACAGCTCGATTATGAAGCTATTGGTTGAGGTGGGCGATTTTTTTCGATTCGCATAACGCCGTTATAAGTAGTGGGATGCACTATAAGTATTGAAAGGGCACGCTGTTTCAACCTTGAATGAGGATAGCCGTTATGCGGCTATCCTCATTTTTTTATCTTGATTTTACAAGAATCTTGCTTCGATCGGCCTGCAAAAAAGGCCTTGGAAGTAGGAAATAATTGGTCGTGACAATAACCTGAGATTGACACACTATCGGCTAACGACTAGAATAGAAAGTGTGTAATCAATCTAAAATTTAACATCTTTAAAAATTACTTTCAGTATTTTTTGATGATGCGGAGGTGGATAGTATGGATAGAATAGGTCCTAGCCTACCAATAATCCTCGTAGTCGCATTCATCATGTTGGCGCTTGGTGTTGTTGTCGGTTATTTTATTCGTAAGGGGACTTACGAGGAGCAATTAAAAGAGGCTCAAGGAACAGCTGAGGATATTATTACCAGGGCTAAGAAAGAAGCAGAAACTGCAAAAAAAGAAGCACTCGTCGAGGCGCGTGATGAAAGTCATCGCTATCGCACTGAGATCGAGACTGAATTAAAGCAACGACGGAACGAAGTCCAGCGTTCGGAGAATCGTGTCGTTCAACGTGAAGAAACTTTGGATCGTAAAGATGATGCTTTAGATAAGAAAGAAGCTAATCTTGACGATCATGAAGCGCGCTTAAATAACCGTCAGGCAAAACTTGAACAGCAGGAGACCAAGGCACAGAGTCTGGTCACTGAACAGGAGACGGAATTGCAACGGATCGCCAATTTGACTAAGGCGGACGCGCGCCAAGAGATCCTTTCGGAGTTGAATGATCAATTGACTCATGAACGGGCCGTTCAGATCCGTGAAAGTGAAGCGGATGCGAAACGAGCGGCTGACAAAAAAGCCAAAAGTCTGGTCGTCGACGCGATCCAACGTAGTGCGGCTGACTTGGTCACCGAGAATACGGTCACTGTGGTCAATTTGCCTAATGACGAAATGAAGGGTCGGATCATTGGTCGTGAAGGTCGAAATATTCGAACTTTGGAAACGTTGACTGGGATCGATCTGATTATTGACGATACGCCGGAGACAGTTGTTTTAAGTGGCTTTGACCCAATCAGGCGGGAGATTGCCCGGATCGCTTTGGAGAAATTGATCCAAGACGGGCGGATCCATCCGGCTCGAATCGAAGAAATGGTTGAAAAAGCTCGCAAAGAAATGGATGAACGGATCCGTGATCTCGGTGAGCAGGCGATTTTTGAATTAGGGATTCATTCGATGCATCCTGATTTGATCAAGATCGTTGGTCGGCTCCATTTCCGGACGAGCTATGGTCAAAATGTTTTGAACCACTCGATCGAAGTGGCGAAATTATCTGGAGTTCTTGCTTCTGAACTTGGTGAAGACGTGAATTTAGCGAAACGCGCAGGATTATTACACGATATTGGTAAGGCAATCGATCATGAAGTTGAAGGATCTCATGTTGAGATCGGCGTCGAATTAACGACGAAGTACCATGAACCAGAAGTGGTGATCAATACCATCGCTTCGCACCACGGAGATGTCGAACCCACTTCAGCGATCGCTGTTTTGGTGGCGGCGGCTGATGCGATTTCAGCGGCACGCCCTGGGGCACGCTCTGAATCATTAGAGAATTATATCCACCGTCTAGAGAAACTGGAAAATATCACCACCGCTTTCCCGGGGGTCGACCACAGTTTTGCTATTCAAGCTGGGCGTGAGGTACGAGTGGTCGTTAAACCGACCGAGATCTCTGATGATCAAGCTGTGATCTTAGCACGAAACATCCGTAATAAGATTGAAAATGAATTGGAGTATCCTGGTCATATCAAGGTAACTGTGATCCGGGAAACTCGGACCATCGAATATGCCAAATAGCCGGTTTCCGGCTATTTTTTTCTGATCATTTTTTAAAACGTGTTCGTCGCCCCAACTTTTTCTGCTTAACTACGTGAGTCTTCCGGAAGCAAAGTCCGCTTCCATAATCTTTGTTAGGTTAATGCTCAAAGTCAAACCGTTGCACTCCGCACTTCGATTTGAAAACGTGCTCACCGACCTAGCTTCTTGTGCCTAGCTACGCAACTATTCTGGAGGTTTAGAGCGGCCTCCAAAATGGTTGCTAGGCTAGTGCTCAGAAGCTGACCAGGTCGGTTCGCACCCTGATCTGAAACGTGCTGCGCGAGGATTGGCTGTTGCGCTTAGCTACGTCATGGTTCCGAAAGCAAGGAACTGCTTTCAAAACCATGACTAGGCTAGTGCTCGCAGCCACCCATCCTCGCTGCGCACTGTGATTTTTGAAACGTGCTGCGAGGTACAGATCGCTGTGCCTTAAAGTATCTGCTTGCCAAATCTGCTCCGCGGCTTAGTCAACCAGATAAATTAATGCTCACGGTCTAACCGCACCTCTCCGCACTTTTTGATTTAGAAATTTAATCGAAATAAAATGTTAAACTTGGCGTAACCGTTGTATAATGAATGTTACTGAGTGAGAAAGCGAGCTTATCCATGTTTAGTATTATTGTTAAACTTTTTCTGACGATGATCATTGCAGCGGTGATCACCCCTTTTGTGCGGCGGATCGCCTTTGTGCTTGGCGCCGTTGATAATCCTAACGCCCGCCGCGTCAATAAAAAACCAATGCCGACGATGGGCGGTCTGGCGATTTTTATCGCCTTCAATTTTGCTGTATTTGTTTTATTACGGCAACAGTTCCCAACTCATGAACTTTTAGGGATCACCATGGGCGAGTGTGTGATCGTCTTGACGGGGATGATCGATGATATCGACGAATTATCGCCGAAGAAAAAAATGCTGGGGATCATTATCGCGGCCATGATCGTTTATTTTGTGGCTGGTGTGCGGATGAATCTTCTGACGATACCTTTTGTGGGGACATTTCATCTGGGCTGGTTCAGCTTCCCGATCACTGTGTTCTGGATCATGGCGATCACCAATGCGGTCAATCTGATCGATGGCCTTGACGGGTTGGCTACTGGCGTGTCGATCATCGCGTTGTTCACCATGGGCGTGATGGCGTATTTCTTCCTTTCTGTTCCTAATACTTATGTGGCGGTTTTGATTTTCGCGCTGGTCGCAACGTTGATCGGTTTTTTGCCCCACAACTTTCATCCGGCCAAGATTTTTCTAGGGGACACGGGCGCCTTGTTTATTGGCTTTATGATTTCGGTGCTATCCCTAAAAGGGCTGAAAAACGTAACCTTTATTTCTTTGGTTATTCCAGTGGTCATTTTGGGCGTTCCGATCACCGATACGGTCTATGCGATGTTACGCCGACTTTTGAATCGGCGACCGATCTCGGAGGCAGACAAACATCATTTGCATCACCGTTTGATGCAGTTGGGGCTGTCCCATCGGCAAACTGTTTTGGTGATCTATGGCTTAGCATTGATTTTCTCGTTTATCGCGTTATTGTACCCACTATCGTCACTTTGGGGGAATATTCTGTTGACGATCGCAGTCTTGATCGGCTTGGAACTCTTTGTTGAAGTGATCGGCCTGGTTGGTGAAGACCGGCAACCATTATTGCGGGCGATCCAGCGACTAGTAAAAAAAATGGAACGTCATTCTGACGGTTCTGATAATTAGGTTTTTGGATAAAAAAAGGATTTTGTGATTTTTAAAAATTATATCTGGGCTAGAAAAAGCACGACGCTGATAATTGGCAGAGTCGCGCTTTTTATTTGGTCGCAAAAGCGGCCTTTTGGCAAAAAATTCAGTTTATTCAGTCAACCGGACCTCGCGAAACGCGCTAGCTAATTCCGTGATGGTCACCTGCCCGCGCAACCAATTTTTGATCTGGGTCAATTGGACAGTAGCAGTGGCTTGATCAAGCCAGATCGTTAAACTGACGGCAGTGCCGTACTCACTGGCGGTGACTGCGATTTTTTGTTGGCGTAACTGGTTCTGCAGAAAATCTAGTTCGCTATAAGCAAAAGTCAATTTAAAAGAGCGTTGTTCGATCCCTTGGACCAGTCCGGCAGTATTCAGGGCGGCGCTGGTTGCTTGACCATAAGCGCGGATCAACCCGCCGGCGCCTAATTTGATCCCGCCAAAATAACGTGTGACCACACAAAGCACGTTATTTAGGCGCTCTTGTTGCAGAACATTGAGGATCGGGGAGCCAGCTGTTCCCGAAGGTTCACCATCATCACTCATTCGCTGGATCTCATTGGCTAGACCTAATTGATAGGCGAAGCAATGATGGCTGGCTTTATTGTGTTGTTGGCGGACAGTGGCCAAGGCCGTTTGGGCGGCCTGTTCGGTTTCGACGCGAAAAACCTGACCGATGAAACGTGATTTTTTGATCAATAATTCGGCGCTAGCATTTTGGGCGATCGTTCGATAAGTTTCGATGAGAATCAATTCCTTTGCGTATCTATTCATGGTGAGAAAAACATGGTGAGAGAAATGATGAATGGGGAACAAGAGATTATCGCGAAGTGGGGGTCGCTTCTTTCGGGGCGGCAATTACTTTGGTCAACATTGCCGACCGAATTGCAACAGGACCTGACGTTGGCGCTGAAGGTCGGGCACTTGCAACAAATTGAAGTTTTACCCGGTAGTCGGGTGCGTGGGCAGGATCGGTACTGTCAACGCTGCGACAGTCGTTTGACCGCTACGGCACGATTACCTAACGGTCAATTCTATTGTACCGCGTGTCTGGCTTTGGGTCGAGTGACCCAAGGAAGTTGGCTTGTGCGCTTAGCCAATGACCAGCTTGAACCGGTTCGAGATCAAGTTCTGACTTGGAGTGGAGAATTGACCAGTGCGCAGGCAGATTTGACTGCGGCGCTTCTCAAGACCTACCAGCAGGGAGCTAAGGTGCAGTTGCTGTGGGCGGTTACTGGCGCTGGTAAAACTGAGATCACTTTTCCATTGATCGCCAGTTATTTGGCCCAAGGTGGTCGTGTTGGCTTTGTATCGCCTCGTGTTGATGTTTGCAATGAATTATTTCCCCGACTGCAAGCCGCCTTTGTGGGAACCAGCGTCGGTCTCCATCACGGTCATCAACATAGTGACAGTGAAGGTGAGCAATTAGTGGTGGCAACGATCCATCAATTGATCCGTTATTATCAGGCCTTTGATCTATTGATCGTCGATGAAGTCGATGCCTTTCCTTATGTCAATGATCCGATGCTTGAGCGCGCCTTAGATCGAGCGGTCAAGCCCAACGGTCAACGACTTTATTTAAGTGCGACTCCGCCAGCCAAATTGCGACGGGCCGCGCGTCAAGGCCGCTTGCCGTTACATTATTTGGCCCGTCGTTTTCATGGGCGCCCGTTGATTCAACCACGAGTAGTCCTTGGTGAAGTCTTTCAAAAAAATAGCTTGAGTCAGCGGTTACGGCGATTACTGACGCCTTGGCTGGCTCGTGGACGCCGTCTGTTAGTATTTGTGCCACAAGCGGCGGCCTTACCACAATATTTGGCTGCATTCAGCTTGACCTTCCCCCAAATGAGTTGCGCCACCGTCCATGCGCAAGATCCTTTACGAACAGAAAAAGTAGCCGATTTTCGTGCGGGTCAAGGGCAGATTTTGTTGACGACGACGATTTTGGAGCGGGGGGTGACCTTAGCTCATATCGACGTGCTGGTTTTGGCAGCCGATCATCCTAATTTTAAGGTGGCGAGTTTGGTGCAGATCGCGGGACGTGTTGGTCGGGCCTCGGTCGATCAGGGTGATCAGGTCGTTTTTTTCAGTCGCTATTATTCTTGGGCGATGGGCCAGGCTTGCCATCAAATCAAACACTTGAATCGTTTGGGTGGGTTTTGATGGCGCAGTGTTTGCTTTGTGGGCAACGCTTCAGTCCTAATTACTCATTACGGTCGCTATTACAGGTACGCTCATGGTATTTGGATCGTGTTTGTCCACTTTGCTGGTGTCATTTTGAACCGATCTGTGCAACTAGCGCTTGTCCCCAGTGCGGTCGGCCGCAATCGCAGGCCGTTCTTTGCTATGATTGTCAGCGTTGGCGTGAGCAACAACAGTTTCTGACTAATCGAGCCTTATTTAAGTATAATCAGGCGATGCAGGCGTATTTTCAGCAGTATAAAGGGGTCGGGGATTATCGCTTGCGTGGGGCTTTTTCCGGGTCGTTACGCCAAGCATTGGGCAAAAACAGCACCGCCAACACATTGATCGTGCCGATCCCGACTAGCCCCAGTCATTTGGCTGAGCGGGGGTTCGATCCAGTCTTAGGGCTATTGGATCCGGCTTGCCGGCCATCATTGATTTTAGCCAGTCGCGATCATCAGCAACACCAGGCGCAACTTTCACGCGCGGCGCGTCTGGCCAGTCAACAATATTTTTATTGCCCCCGATCCTGTCCCCAGTCAAGGCACGATCAGCCGATTTTATTGGTCGATGACATCTATACCACTGGCCGGACTTTGTTACACGCGCAAACCGCGTTGCGACAGGCGGGCTATCAAGGTAAGGTGACAGCCTTGACTTTGGCACGGTAAACTTTTTTCGTTTTTATGGTCTTTTCATTGTTAAATGGTAAGCGCTTCGATATAATAAAGGTGAGCCAATCATTATCATTGGCTACTGATGTAACTTGAAAGGAGCGAACGACTATGTTATCGTTCAATGTTCGTGGTGAAAATATCGAGGTTACCGAGGCAATTCGGAGTTACGTGGAGAAACGCTTAAGCAAGTTAGATAAATATTTTGAAGAGCCTGCTGATTCAATTGCCCATGTTAACCTAAAAGTTTACACAGATAAGACCGCAAAAGTCGAAGTGACGATCCCACTGCCATATTTGGTTTTGCGGGCCGAAGAAACATCTCCTGACATGTATGCCAGTGTCGATCTGGTCACAGATAAGCTTGAACGGCAGATTCGCAAGTACAAGACAAAAATCAATCGCAAGAGCCGGGAAAAGGGAATCAAGAATTTCGAATTGACGGGACCAGCTAATGGCGCGATCGATGTTCCTGAACAAGCACCTAAGGTTAAAGATGAGATGGTCGTCGTTCGGACTAAGCGTCTCTCACTGAAGCCAATGGATTCCGAAGAAGCTATTTTACAAATGAATATGTTGGGTCATAATTTCTTCATCTTTGAAGATGCGGAAACAAATGGCACGAGCATTGTTTATCGGCGCCGTGATGGCCGCTTCGGCTTGATCGAAACTGACGAATAGAGCCAGTTGTTCTGATTTTGCATCAATGATCAGGACGATTGAAAAATCAAAATAAGATTTAGCGTAAATGGTCGCGTTTAAGCGTGACCATTTTTGTGTGGTGCGTTTTTTGGACAGATTCTGCTCAGAGCCCAGCGATTTAGTCAGGATTAGCCCTTTTTTTATTCACTGATTTTCGTTACAATAGTCATAACGTTGTTGCGAGAATAGGTGCACTGGGGATTTCTTGGCTAACTTATTCTTTTTATTTGGGTCTATCCATTCACACCCAAGTGTTTTAATGATAAAATAGATTGAATACTGTCAAATGACAAATAGAATTAGATTGACAGGAGAGGAATTCTGATTTATGGCGAATATTTTAAAACGATGGATCGAAAGTGATAAACGCGAGGTTGCACGGATGGGCAAGATCGCGGATAAGGTTGAGGCTTACGCCGACCAATTCGCTGAACTTTCCGATGAAGAATTACAAAGCAAGACAGAGAAATTCAAGGCTCAATTAGCGGATGGCGCGACCTTGGATCAAGTTTTGCCGGAAGCTTTCGCAGTGGTCCGTGAAGGCTCACGTCGAGTTTTAGGTCTGTATCCATTTAGAGTTCAGATCATTGGGGGTATTACCTTACATGAAGGTAATATCGCTGAAATGAAAACTGGTGAAGGTAAAACTTTGACGGCAACGATGCCGGTCTATTTGAACGCGTTAGCGGGCAAAGGTGTCCATGTCGTCACAGTCAATGAGTATTTGTCTTCTCGTGACGCTGAAGAAATGGGCGAGTTGTACAAGTGGCTCGGTTTGACCGTCGGCTTGAACTTGAACAGTAAAAACACCGATGAGAAGCGCGATGCTTACAATTGTGACATTACTTATTCAACGAATAGCGAACTTGGCTTCGACTATTTGCGCGATAACATGGTGGTCTACAAAGAACAAATGGTTCAACGTCCTTTGAATTACGCGATCGTCGATGAAGTCGATTCGATTTTGGTCGATGAGGCGCGGACACCGCTGATCATTTCTGGACAGGCAACAGGCTCAACGGCCATGTATGTGCGGACCGATCGCTTCGTCAAGACTTTAAAAGAAGATGACGATTATAAGATCGATTGGCAGACAAAATCAATTTCATTAACGGAACAAGGCATTCAAAAAGGCGAGGCCTATTTTGGCACCAAGAACCTGTATGACATTGATAATACGGTCTTAAACCACCATTTGGATCAAGCTTTGCGGGCGAATTACGTGATGTTACGTGATGTTGACTATGTGGTCCAAGACAATAAAGTTTTGATCGTTGACCAATTCACCGGTCGGGTGATGGACGGTCGGCGTTATTCTGATGGTTTACACCAAGCGATCGAAGCCAAAGAAGGCGTTAAGATCGAAGAAGAATCCCAGACGATGGCGAACATCACTTATCAGAACTATTTCCGGATGTACAATAAGTTGGCCGGAATGACAGGGACAGCCAAGACGGAAGAGGAAGAATTCCGTGAGATCTACAATATGGATGTTATCTCGATCCCGACGAACCGGCCGGTGATCCGGGTCGATCATTCGGATCTGCTTTATCCATCATTGCGGAGCAAATTCAACGCAGTCGTTGGTGATATCAAAGAACGTCATGAAAAGGGTCAACCGATCTTGGTCGGGACTGTGGCCGTTGAATCTTCGGAATTGTTATCTCATTTATTGGATCAAGAGCACATTCCTCATGCGGTCTTGAATGCCAAGAATCATAAAAAAGAAGCCGAGATCATTATGAACGCCGGTCAACGTGGTGCGGTCACGATCGCGACCAACATGGCTGGACGGGGGACCGATATTAAATTGGGACCTGGTGTGGTCGAATTGGGTGGTCTTTGTGTGATCGGGACGGAACGTCATGAATCTCGCCGGATCGATAACCAGTTACGAGGTCGTTCTGGTCGTCAAGGCGATCCTGGTGTGACTCAATTTTACTTGTCTTTACAGGATGATCTGATGAAGCGTTTTGGTTCTGAACGAATCAAAGCCTTCCTTGATCGCTTGAATGTCACTGAAGATGATCAAGTGATCCAATCACGGATGATCACCAAGCAAGTCGAAAGCGCGCAAAAACGGGTCGAAGGTAATAACTACGACACGCGGAAAAACACGCTCCAATATGACGATGTTATGCGGCAACAACGTGAGGTCATTTATAAGCAACGTCAAGAAGTGATCTCCGCAACTGACAGTTTACAAGATGTCATCTTACCGATGATGAAACGTACGGTCGGTCATCAAGTCGACATGCACACCCAGGGCGCGCAAACCGAGTGGAATCTCCAAGCGCTTTATGATTACGCCTTGGCTTGCTTAGTCAGTGATCAGCAATTGAAATTGAGCGATCTTGAGGGCAAGTCAGTCGATGAATTGAAACAACTATTGGTCGACTTTGTTGAAGCGAATTATCAGGATAAGAAGAAGAAATTGGTTGATCCGACTCAAATGTTGGAGTTTGAAAAAGTCGTGATCTTACGGGTCGTTGACGATCATTGGACTCAACATATCGATGAGATGGATCAGTTACGGCAGTCGATCGGTCTTCGGGGTTATGGGCAAATGAACCCACTGGTCGAATACCAAGAAGAAGGTTACCGGATGTTCGAAGAAATGATCTCCGATATTGACTATGACGCGACACGCCTGTTTATGAAGGCTGAGATCCGTCAAAATATTCGCCGGTAAGGGAAAATTTAAAACACGAGGGCGCTGAACAAAATGAAGATAATTTTGGGGCGCCCTTTTGTTAGCGTTATGGCCATTGAGTCTGGACCTGATCGACGCAGTTTTTTTAAAATTAGGAGGAGACCGCTGAGTCGAATAGGTCGATCAGGCCGCTTAGTTTAGTTATCTTGAAAGGAAGAGCTTTATGGAATTAGCCGAGATCCGTCACGCTTTAGATGACGCCCGCACCAAAATCAATCAATTCAGGGGGTCTCTTTGACTTAGATGCCCTCGCGGAAGGAATCGCCGCAAATGAAGACGAGATGAGTCGCCCTGATTTTTGGAATGATTCGGAAAAAGCGCAAAATGTCATCGACGATAATAATAATTTAAAGGAAAAGTACGACAATTTTAATCAGTTAGTTACATTAGCGGCGGATATTTCTGTTACGCTAGAGTTATTACAAGAAGGACCAGACGCAGAGCTGCAAAGTGAAGTCGAAAGCGATCTGGCCAAATTGCAAAAGCAATTACAGGATTATGAGTTGAATCTTTTGCTGGCAGAGCCTTATGACAGCAATAACGCGATCTTAGAGATCCATCCTGGCGCTGGTGGGACTGAATCCCAAGACTGGGGTGCGATGCTGTTACGGATGTATCAGCGGTGGGCAGCTGCCCATCATTTTCAAGTGGAGATGGCCGATTACCAACCAGGCGATGAGGCTGGTTTGAAGAGTGTGACCCTGATCATCAAGGGGCACAACGCTTACGGGATGCTACGTTCGGAAAATGGCGTCCATCGTTTGGTGCGGATCTCACCCTTTGATTCCGCCGGTCGGCGCCACACCTCGTTCGCGTCAGTGGAGATCATGCCGGAGTTGGATCGCTCGATCAATGTGGACATTGAACCCGACGATCTGCGCGTCGATGTTTTTCGTTCTAGTGGTGCTGGTGGTCAACATATCAACAAAACGTCATCAGCGGTGCGACTCACCCATATCCCCACGGGGATCGTGGTCAGTTCGCAAGCGCAGCGGTCACAATTGCAAAACCGCGAGACGGCGATGGCGATGTTGGAGGCCAAACTCTATCAGCGTGAACAGGAAGAACAACGCCAAAAAGAAGCGGCGATCAAGGGCGAACAGCCAGATATCGGTTGGGGCTCGCAGATCCGTTCCTACGTGTTCCATCCTTATACGATGGTCAAAGATCATCGGACCAATTATGAAACTGGTAATGGTCAGGCTGTGATGGATGGTGATCTCGATGGGTTCATTTATAGTTATTTGCAGTGGCAATTACAACGAAAAAATCCGAAATAAAAATTACTGAGGTGACAAAATGCTTAAGCTTTTAAACGTTGAGATGCGCTATCCTAATGGCGTCTCAGCTTTAAAGAATGTAACTTTAACAGTGGAACAAGGCGAATTTGTCTATTTGGTCGGCCATAGTGGCGCGGGGAAATCGACCCTGATCAAATTGCTTTATCGCGAACTGGTGCCCACCAGTGGTTTTATCCAGATCAATAATTTCGATCTGCGGCAAATGAAAGAACATCAAGTTCCCCAATTGCGGCGGACTTTAGGCGTTGTCTTCCAAGATTTCAAACTTTTGCCTAAAATGACGGTCGGTGAAAACATCGGTTATGCCCTACAAGTGATCGGTAAAAGTGACGCCGAGATCAAAGAGGCTGTCGAACAAGTGCTCAATGATGTTGGTCTAGAAAAACAAGCGGATCATTTTCCCAATGAATTATCTGGGGGCCAGCAACAGCGGGTGGCGATCGCGCGGGCGATCGTCAATCGCCCTAAGATCCTGATCGCGGACGAACCGACAGGTAACTTGGATCCCCAAACGACTGAAGGGATCATGGATATTTTGCAACGGATCAATGGTCGGGGAACGACAGTGATCATGGCGACTCATAATCAGCAGATCGTTGATGAATTACCCCATCGTGTGCTAGAGATCTCTGGCGGAAAAATCATTCGTGATGAACAAGGAGGACAATACACACATGAAGTGGATAACAATCAAAAGACACCTGCGCGATAGTCTCCGCAGCTTAAAACGAAATGGCTGGATGGCTTTTGCGGCAATCAGCGGGGTCGCGGTCACGATCCTCCTAGTCGGAATCTCTTTGGCGCTGGTTTTTAATGTGACGAAGCTTTCTCATGACGTTGAAAGTGACGTGCGTGTCCACGTTCTTGTTGAGCCGAAAACAACGACTAAGCAAAAAGCCAAACTAGAAACAGAACTCAACGACCTCAAAGGGGTCACAAAAGTTACTTACTCATCAAAAGCCAATGAACTTAAAAAAGTCGTTAGTCAATATGGCGACTCGTTCAAAATGTTTGGTGGCGATGATAATCCTTTGAATGACGTTTACACGATCAAGGCCACCGATCCTGAAGAAACCATGGCCATCGCTAAGAAAGCAGCTAAATTGGATCATGTCGCCAAAGCCAACTATGGTGGTGATGAGGCCAAAAAACTTTTCCGGACGATGGATAGTGTCCGTAACTGGGGCGTCGGCTTCTCCGTTTTACTCTTGATCGTAGCGATCTTCTTGATCGCCAATACGATTCGGATCACGATTTTATCGCGGCGCAATGAGATCGAGATCATGCGTCTTGTTGGCGCCACGCGCTGGTATATCCGTTGGCCGTTTATTTTAGAAGGCGCCTGGACGGGCTTGCTTGGGGCGATCGTGCCTTTGGTGATCATTGATCTAGGTTATGCCAACGTTTTCCGTGCAGTTGGGCGCCAATTGGCCAGCTCAGGTTATAGTTTGATGACACCAGGTCAATTGATCTGGCCTTTAAATCTAACTTTGGTCGTTGTCGCGATGCTGATCGGTGCTTTCGGGGCAGCCATCTCGATGCGCCGGTTCTTGAAAGTTTAAATCAGAGTGCGGAGAGGTGTGGTTAGACCGTGAGCATTAATTTATCTGATTGACTAAGCTGCGAAGCAGATTGGGCAAGCAGATACTTTAAGGCACAGCGGTCTGCACCACGCAGCACGTTTCAGATCAGAGTGCGCAGCGCAACAGGTTGACTTTGAGCATTAACCTAGTCAGGCTTTTGGAAGCGAGTTTCGCTTCCAGAAGCCTGACGTAGTTAAGCGGAAAAGTCAGTTGCACGCAGCACGTTTCAAAAGAATAACGCATTAAGTTTGACTGGCAAACAAGGCTGATCGATTTTTGATCGGGCTTGTTTTTTAGCAGTCGGGCTCAAGTCACCTTATTGTACTTCGTACTTTTTCGTTGAGAAAATGCTATACTTAATATAGTAGATTAGTTAGAAAGCGCTGACTGGATCAGTGATTTCTTAGGAGAACGTGGGGTTATTTATGGCAAAAATCTTGGTCGTTGATGATGAAGTCGCGATCCAGCAATTGATCAGTTATAATTTGGAGCAGGTCGGCTATCAAGTGCAAACCGCCGGCGATGGGGAAGACGCTTATCGGATCGCGATCGATTCTGACTTTGATTGTATCGTTTTGGATCTGATGTTGCCCAAATTAGACGGGATCGAAGTCACTAAGCGTTTGCGTCAAGCGGAAGTCACGACACCGATCATTATGTTGACGGCGCGTCACGAAGAAGCGGATAAGATCATTGGCCTTGAGCTCGGCGCTGATGATTACATGACCAAACCGTTCAGCCCGCGTGAGCTCGTGGCGCGGATCAAGGCGATCCAGCGGCGCGTCTCTGTGGCGACTACCCCGGCCAAAAGCACTCAGGTCACTTTTGCGACCACGACTTGGCATTGGGCGGATAGCTATGTGACCCGCGCTGGTGAACGGCTCCATCTCACTCGTAAGGAATTCGAATTGTTGACTTATTTGGTCAAGCATCATGGTAAAGTGATCTCCCGCGAACAGATCATGACCAATGTTTGGCAGACGCACGAAGCAATCATGAGTCGGATGGTCGACATGCAGATCAGTCATTTGCGCGATAAAATCGAACCCGATCCAAAACACCCGCAATTTTTATTAACGGTGCGTGGCTTTGGGTATCGTCTGGAGGTAACGACGATTGAAGAATAAACAAAAAGTACGTTGGTTGATCGTGGGTATTTGCGCCTTGATTTTCTATTTGGCGTTTTTCTTGATGGGCAACCATTTTATCCAAAGCACGCAACGCCAACAAGTCCAAGCCTTGGGCCAAGATTATCAAGATTCATTGCTCGGACAGACGAAGACCACAACGAGCAAGCGTTGGCAAAAAAATTATCAAGTTGAAGTGATCGACCTCCCGGCGACTGGGAGCACCGAACTGGCGAAGGTCGCTCGTAATGTTGCCAAGCACAATTTGGTCAACACCGGGGCGCCTTATCTCAAAGTCGAATATCAGCAGCAACGTTATTTGCTTTATTTGATCAGTGATCAGCATTCTAAGCAAAATGAGGCGATGTTGGTCCAGCCCTTAGCGAGTATCGGCCACGATTTCAGGTCACTGTGGTTGATTTTTTCACTCTTGTATTGGGTACTGATCGCGGCTTTTTTCTGGCTGATGTGGCAACACCAAAAGAGTGTCCGGCGTAAGTTAGGTCTATTGAGTCATAATGTTTTGGCGCTGGCTGATCAGAAGGAACCAGAACCGGTTTTGTTCACGGCTGATGATCCTTTTTTCACCTTGGGGAACCAGTTGAAAGACTTGAGTCAAACATCCGAGCAACAATTATTGGCGGCCCAATTACATGAACAAAGCTTTAAATCGCTGATCAATAATTTACCGTTGGGCGTCATGTTACTGGATCGTGATGGGCGTGTCGAAGTGACGAACCGCGCGCTGGCCACGATCTTGAACGTGGCCACTAGAGAGGGCGCGATGGAGACCTATGTCGATTATGTCAAAACTTATGAGCTCAGTCGGATGATCGAGCACGCTTTGCGCCAACCACAAGTCAAACGCCACCAACGTCGTGACATCCAATTGGTCGGCGATGAAGGCCGCTTTGTTGAGGCTGATGTGATCTCTTTAGTTGGGGACGAGGCTGATCTAAATGATATGCGGGTCTTGGTGATGTTATATGACCTGACCGAGATCAAGCAAAATGAACAGATGCAACTGGACTTTGTGGCAAATGCGAGTCATGAATTGCGCACACCGGTAACCGTGATCGCGGGCTATGCTGAGACCTTATTGGCCGGCGCTCAACATGATCCCGTCAAAGCTCAAGAGTTTATTCGGACCATCGCTGAACAAGCACAACATCTGGAGGCCTTGATCCACGACATTTTATTGTTATCGCGGGCAGATCAGGACATGCCGATCAAGTGGCAGACTGTCCATTTGGATCAGGTAACGCAACATACTTTGAAATTATTACAAAAACCGATCCAAGCGCTACAATTAAAAATCAATTTAGATCTGGCCCAGTATCATGGCCCGATTTTGTCCGATGAAGTCAAGTTGGAACAGATCATCAAAAATCTGGTCACTAATGCCGTCCGTTACAATCGCACGCAAGGCGAGATCACGATCGCTTTGGCGACCACACCAACGACGACCACGATCAAGGTTCGTGATACTGGCATTGGGCTAACTACCGAAGATCAAACGCGGATCTTTGAACGTTTTTACCGTGCTGATCATGCTCACAGTGCCAATGAAGAGGGCACTGGTCTAGGGTTGGCGATCGTGGCCAATCTGGTCGATCAGCTCAATGGTCAGGTCACCGTGCAGAGTCAATTAGGCGTGGGCTCGACTTTTACCGTGACCTTACCAGTCAATCATGTCGAATAATTTACCTAAAATTTACATTTAACTTGATTGTCTGTTACATTGGCCTCGTATACTAGTTAGGTAGTTAACTTGGAGGACTTAAACTTGAAGAAAAAATGGCTATACCTGCTGAGTCTGCCAGCCTTGACCCTGTTACTGACAGCCTGCGAATTCAAGCAAACTGGTCAGTCGATCACGGCGGTCGGTTCATCAGCGTTACAACCCCTCGTGGAAGCGGCAGGGGATGAGTTTACCAAAGAGAACGAAGGCGAGTTCATCAATGTTCAAGGTGGTGGCTCAGGGACCGGTTTATCCCAGATCCAGACCGGTTCAGTCGCGATCGGTAATTCAGATCTTTATGCCAGCCAAAAGACGGGGATCGATGCGAGTAAGTTGATCGATCACAAAGTCGCGGTCGTTGGGGTGACGCCGGTGATCAATCCTAAATTGAAGATCACTGACCTGTCGACTTCAGAATTAGCAAAGATCTTTTCCGGAGATATCAGCAATTGGCAACAACTGGGCGGCCCGGATCAGGCGATCGTGGTGATCAACCGCGCGCAGGGTTCTGGGACGCGTGATACGTTTGAGCGTTGGGTCATGAAAGGGCAGACCTCGATGCAAGCTCAGGAACAAGATTCCACGGGGATGGTTCGCCAGATCGTTGCCTCGACGCCCGGGGCGATCAGTTATATGGCCTTTCCTTATGTGGACAAAACGATCAAAACGATCAAAGTCGATGGCGTCAGTCCGACCGCAGCCAATGTGACCACTAATAAGTGGCAGATCTGGTCTTATGAACACATGTATACTAAGGGCGAACCGACCGGCTTGACCAAACGTTTTATGGCTTATGTACTTTCAGATAAAATTCAGCAGAAAGTCGTGGCGGAGATGGGCTATATCCCTGTTAGAGATATGAAAGTGACACGAACGCTGAAGGGAAAGGTGGCGGCAGTCAACTAATGAAAAACGATGAGATTCGTGCGAGTTTATTAAAACGCTCGCGGGCAACGAAAAACGAACGTTTCGGTAAGATCTTGACCGGACTTTGTATTGCGATCATTTTGACCGTCGTGATCGCGATCTTTTACTTCGTCGCGTCTAAAGGGTTAGCGACGTTCTTTAAAGATAAAGTCAATTTATGGAAATTCTTGACGGGGACTGTCTGGAATCCTGGCACCACCGATGCCCAGGGTAACCCCCAAGTCGGGGCGCTCCCGATGATCGTCGGCTCCTTTGGCGTGACCTTCTTAGCCGCGATCGTGGCGACACCTTTTGCGATCGGCGCGGCGGTCTTTATGACCGAGATCTCGCCTAAGGTCGGTAAAAAGATCCTTCAACCAGTGATCGAATTACTGGTTGGGATCCCTTCCGTTGTTTATGGGTTTATCGGCTTATCTGTGGTGGTCCCTTTTGTGCGTCATACCTTTGGCGGGAGTGGTTTTGGGATCTTATCCGGGACCTTCGTCTTGTTCGTCATGATCTTGCCAACAGTAACTTCAATGACCATTGATGCGCTTAATGCGGTGCCGCGAAATTATCGTGAAGCATCTTTAGCGTTAGGCGCGACTCGCTGGCAAACGATCTACAAAGTCGTTTTGCGGGCCTCGACTTCAGGGATCATCACCGCAGTTGTTTTCGGGATGTCCCGTGCTTTTGGTGAAGCCTTGGCGGTGCAGATGGTCATCGGTAACGCCATGCTTTTACCAAGCAATCTGATCTCGCCGGCTTCGACTTTGACCTCAGTCTTGACCATGGGCATGGGCAACTCGGTGATGGGTACGTTGAGTAACAACGCGCTCTGGTCATTGGCCTTATTATTATTGATCATGCCATTGATCTTTAACTTGATCATTCGGCGAATTGCGAAGAAGGGGGCGATGCATCGATGAATCCACGTAAATGGGATAAAGTGGCAACGATCGTGCTTTACTTGATCTCGGGCTTCATTATTGTGGTGCTCGCGTTCTTACTACTTTATATTTTGATCTCAGGATTACCGCACGTCACTTGGAAGTTTATTACCGGTCGTTCCAGTTCATTTGCGGCCGGTGGCGGTATCGGGATCCAATTATTCAACTCGCTCTATCTATTGATCTTGTCGATGCTGATCTCGATCCCCTTATCTTTAGGCGCTGGTATTTATTTATCGGAATACGCTCCTAAAAATTGGTTGACGAATTTGATCCGTAATATGATCGAGATCTTGAGCTCACTACCTTCAGTTGTTGTTGGTTTGTTTGGCTTTTTGGTTTTCTCGATCAATATGAAATTAGGCTTCTCGATCCTTTCTGGCGCTTTGGCGTTGACGGTCTTCAATTTACCGCTTTTGACACGAAAAGTTGAAGACTCACTACAAGCGGTCCATTATACGCAACGTGAAGCTGGCTATGCGCTGGGCTTATCACGCTGGGAAACAGTGACGCATGTGGTCGTGCCAGCAGCATTGCCAGGAATTTTGACCGGGATGATCTTAGGCGCCGGCCGGGTCTTTGGCGAGGCGGCGGCGCTGATCTATACCGCAGGCCAAAGTTCACCGCCATTAGATTTCACCAATTGGAACCCGACTTATATCGCCAGTCCTTTGAACCCATTACGATCCGCAGAAACTTTGGCGGTCCATATTTGGAAGATCAACTCAGAGGGGATCATTCCTGACGCTAGCGCGGTTTCCGCCGGGTCTTCGGCGATCCTGATCTTATTCGTTTTATTATTCAATTTTGCTGCTCGTTATTTTGGTAATAAATTATATCGCCATTTGACAGGCGCTAGGGAGCGAGGTTAAGCATGGAAAAATATGATCGTTCCCAACGTTATTTGAAAAACCTCGAAGATGGGCAACATGAGATCGCGTTGTCCACAGATGATCTACACGTGGCTTATGGCAGCAAAGAGGCCATCCACGGTGTTTCTTTAGCTTTTGAACGGTTCAAGATCACCGCGTTGATCGGCGCTTCTGGTTCAGGCAAGTCAACCTATCTCCGGTCACTGAATCGGATGAATGACAATATTTTCGGAACAAAGGTGACAGGTAAGATCATGTATCGCGGTCTAGATGTCAATAGCAATGATATTGATGTTTATGAAATGCGCAAGCATATCGGCATGGTTTTCCAGCAACCGAATCCTTTCGCAAAGTCGATCTATGACAATATTACCTTCGCGCCTAAACGTCATGGCGAACGGCGCAAAGCTGTGTTGGACGAGATGGTCGAAACGACTTTGAAGCAAGCCGGACTTTGGGAACAAGTCAAAGATGACTTGTATCAAAGTGCCTTGGCGTTATCTGGTGGCCAGCAACAACGGCTTTGTATCGCTCGCGCGATCGCGATGCAACCTGATATTTTATTGCTGGACGAACCGGCCAGCGTTTTGGATCCGATCTCCACGGCGACGGTCGAAGATACTTTGTTACAATTGAAAGAACATTACACGATCATCATCGTGACTCATAATATGCAACAAGCCGGTCGGATCAGCGACTACACTGCCTTTTTCCACTTAGGTGACGCGCTGGAATACGACGAGACCCGGAAGATCTTCACTCGGCCGAAGATCAAGGCGACTGAAGATTACGTTTCCGGACATTTCGGCTAAAAAGGAGTTTGAGCATGGCAGAAGTTAAAAATGTGATCACAGTCCAAGACTTGCATTTGTATTATGGTCAACTAGAAGCTTTGCGCGGCGTCTCGATCGATTTTCGTGAAAATGAGATCACGGCAGTCATTGGTCCTTCTGGTTGTGGTAAATCCAGTCTTCTCAAAACGATCAATCGGTTGAATGATCTGATCCCTAATGTGACGGTCACTGGGACAGTGAAACTCAATGGTCAGGATATTTACGCGCCAAGTATGGACGCCGTTGGTTTACGTAAAGAAGTGGGGATGTTGTTTCAACAACCTAACCCTTTCCCTTTTTCTATTTATGACAATGTGGTCTATGGCCTCCGGATCTCTGGTGAAAAAAATAAGCAGGCCTTAGATGAGGCCGTGGAACGAAGCCTGCAAGCGGCGGCGATCTGGGATGAGGTCAAAGATCGCTTGCATGAGAACGCCATGGGCTTGTCTGGTGGTCAACAACAGCGGATCTGTATCGCCCGTGCTTTAGCGACCCGGCCTAAGGTTTTGTTGATGGACGAACCGACCAGCGCCTTGGATCCGATCTCCAGTAGTGAGATCGAGCGGACCATGTTAGAATTGAAAAAAGATTACAGTATCGTGATCGTGACGCGGAATATGCAACAAGCGTCGCGGCTTTCCGATCGGACCGCCTTTTTCCTGCAGGGCGAGCTGATCGAGTATAGCAATACCCGCGATATTTTCTTACAACCGCAACAAAAGGAAACTGAAGATTATATTTCCGGACGGTTTGGTTGACCCCAGTCAGGACAAATAAAAGATGAATAGTGAGGTAAAGTGAATGTTCAGAAGAAATTTCGAAGATGAATTGAATGACCTCCACGTCCGTTTTTCCGAAATGGGCATGATGGTCAATGAGGCCATCTATAAATCGGTCAATGCGTTTATCAATCATGACAAAACTTTGGCGAAAGAAGTCATTGAGGCGGATGCGCGCATCAATCAGCGCGAAGTTGACTTAGAGAAACGCTCCTTCGAAATGATCGCCTTACAACAGCCCGTCACCGGTGATCTGCGAATGATCGTGACGGTCATGAAAGCTAGTTCTGATTTGGAACGAATGGGTGATCATGCGGTCAGTATCGCTAAGTCGACGATCCGGGTCAAAGGCAATGTCCGTGTTCCGGAGATCGAACAAACCTTAGCGGAAATGGCGACCAAAGTGAAACAAATGGTCGAGGAAGTCTTGGACGCTTACGTGAAAGCTGATATGAAACGAGCACGAGAGATAGCTGCTGAAGATAAAAATATCGATGCTTTTTCCGGCAAGATCTATCAAATGTGCCTGAAACAAATGCAAGCTGATCCAGACACGATCGTTGGTAGCATGGATTATATGTTAGTCGATAGTTATTTGGAACGGATCGGCGATTATGTTACAAATATCTGTGAATGGATCGTTTACCTTGAAACCGGTAAATTGGTGGAGTTGAACGCGAACGCTAAAGAAGATAATATTTTTTAACATCGGCGCTTAGCAAGATCAAACAAAATAATAGTCAGCGTGGTCTCGGTCGATGCGAGAGCACGCTTTTTTTGAAACGTGCTGTGTGCAACTGACTTTTCCGCTTAACTACGTCAGGCTTCCGGAAGCAAAGTCCGCTTCCAAAATCCTAACTAGGTTAATGCTCAAAGTCAAACCGTTGCGCTCCGCACTCTGTTTTGAAACGTGCTCAACCACCCCAGTGCTTTCCGCTTAGCTACGTATCTATTCCGGGAGCTAAGATCAGCTCCCAAAACAGATACTAGGCTAATGCTCGAGCACTGACCGGGGTGGTTGGCACTCTGTTTTTTGAAACGTGCTCACTGACCTAGCTCCTTGCGCTTAACTACGCTAGGGTTCTGGAAGCAAGGAGCACTTCCACGATCCTAGCTAGGTTAATGCTCAGGAGCTGACTAGGTCAGTTCGCACTCTGTTTCTTACGAAAATGGCTGAGATGACTGGTCTTTTTTTCTGAAAATAGTATACTAGTAGGCATAACGTTTGAGGAGGAGACCAATCTTTGTCTAAACAATGCGACCCGATGCACGAACACCTACTGATCGGCTTTTTGCTGACGATGGCTGGCGGCGCGCTGGACGCTTATTCTTATTTAAATCACGGGCAAGTTTTTGCAGGTCTACAAACGGGTAATGTGATTTTGTTGACACTTCACTTGGCTCAAGGACATTTAGACATGATCGGTCGCTATCTCTTTCCATTGTTGGCCTTTTTCATTGGCGTCTTCGCGACGGTTTCGATCGAACATCATTTTGATAAAAATGATCGCTTTCTCTGGCAACATATCGTTTTAGTCGTAGAAATCGTTGGTCTGATCATTGTCGCGCTGGTCGGGCCACATTTGAAAAACATTTGGGTCACTTGTCTGATCTCGATCATCGCCTCGATCCAATATCAAACTTTTCGTAAAGTGCGAGGGCGACCATTTGCCACAACAATGACGACCGGTAATCTGCGAAATACCGCGGTCTTCTTGTGGCTGGCTTTTCTAAAAAGAGAACCAGAGAATCTACGCAAGGCTTTTGAGACCTTGTTGATCGTGATTGCTTTTATGCTTGGTGCGGTGATCAGCGGGTTGTTGACACCGATCTACCACAACGCGACAGTTCTGTTCATTAGTGCCGATCTGGCTTGTGTGCTGGCGATCCTGTTACTCATGCAACGTCATGGGCAAGAGGAAGCGATTTAAATCAGTTTATTTTGGGCGTCCTTGCGAAGGACGTTCTTTTTTGACTTGATTTGAAAGGTGCTGTTTCTGTATTTATTTCTCCGCTTGCGTGCAGGTGCGGTTGGGTTTGGTGGTGACGCAACCGCCTCAGGGCGTTTGTAGTGGCTGGAACGCAGTGGACACTGTTTTGAGCCAATTCAAAGACCGAATTGTCTCAAAATCAGGTCTTTGTCTAAGTGATAAATCACTAAGACAAATCTCACTGCTGAGCCACACGCCCTG
>NZ_BROC01000011.1 GCF_024345205.1 Lapidilactobacillus luobeiensis
CCTTATTCTAAGCGGCAAAGCCGCTAAGAATAACGACACGGCGATCTTACCCGCCACACTCCACTCCGCCCGCTCAATCGTTTTAAGTAGATTAAGCTGCCACGATACCTCGCCTGCTCGTGTAAAATGACAAATCTCACCGCAGTTAGCGACCATGGCTAGTCGTCACAAGTTCGTACTGATAGTCACACCGTAACAAGCAACTTGATGATCACCAACAATTCCAGTCAAACAGATACAGGACTTTTCTAGCAAAATGAAATGATAGCATTTTGTCCGCCACACTAGCAAAAGCACTTCGTCAACTACTTCACCTAGATTGCAGATAAGCTCGATCCTGCCTAGCAACCGCCTCAGGGCGTGTGGCTCAGCAGTGAAATTTGCCTTAGTGGCTTTGCCACTTAGACAAAGACCTGATTTTGAGACAAGCCGCGCACTTTGCGGATTGGCTCAAAACAGCGTCCACTGCGTTCCAGCCACGACAAACGCCCTGAGGCGGTTGCGTCCACACTAAAACCAACTACACCCGCAAGCAAGCTGAACAGGTAAATACAGAAGCCGCACTTTTAAAATCAGTTCAAAAAAAACCATGAAGAGGACTTGCTTTTTCAAGGTGTACTGTGCATAATAGTACACGTAGACAAGGAGATGATGAGCATGGTCGCGCCAAATTATTCTGGCTTGGCAATTTATGAGCGTTTAGCGCTCAGAATCAAAACACAGGTCTTACAAGGTGTGCTTCAACCAAGTGACAAACTTCCTTCTGTCCGTGAAATGGCTTTACAGGAACAACTTAATCCCAATACAGTCGCTAAGACTTACAAACTATTAGAAGAACAACAGGTGATCTACGTCGAACCGGGCAAGGGCTCATTTGTGAGTCAGATGCAGACTACCGCTGATGAACGTACCAGCACTAAATTTAAAGCACAATTTCGTCATTTGATCATTGCTGCTCGCGCTCAGGGTATCCAACAGGTGCAGTTGGAGCAATGGTTAGCTGAACAATTTGAGGAGGAGAATCATGAAGCTTGATGTAACTAATCTGGCTAAGTCGTTTAGACAACAACCAATTTTGAAACAGATCGATTTTTCTTGGACGGATCAGGAGATCATCGGACTAGTTGGCCGTAATGGCGCCGGTAAAACTACCCTACTTAACTGTTTAACCAATTACTACCAACCAGATCTAGGGGCGGTTTTTCTGGATGAGGTCGGGTTGATGGAGAAACCCGAATTACGACAACATTTAGTCGCAGTCGATTCGCAGCACCCTTTCTTTCAATCCGAGCGCTTGACGGCGATCAGTGACTATTACCAACTGGCTTATCCCAACTTTGACAAGCAACAATTACAGAAATATTGGCTCAGTAATCAAATCGAGCGAAATAAACACTATCGCGAGTTTTCCAAGGGACAGCAAGCATTCATTTGTATCACATTGGCGATTTGTTGTCGCACTGAATTCGTGATCTTGGATGAACCGTTTGATGGTCTGGATCTGATCGTGCGCGATAAGATCGTTCGTCTGATCATCGCTAACAGTACGAAACACCACTGCGGTTTCTTGATTGCTTCCCACAACCTCAACGAGTTGGATGGGCTTTGTGACCGTGCACTTTTCTTGAATCACGGGAGGATCACTCATGATTACGCTTTGGAAGCGACGCGAACGCAGAGCAAGAAATTCCAATTGGTCTTTCGCCAGCAACAAATTCCCGCATTGGTTTATGAGCAGGGTAAGATCTTAACGGTGCGCGGCCGTGTGTTGGAGGTAGTCTTCACAAATTACGACGACGGTTTAGCCGCTGATCTCGCCGCGCTAGAACCGGTTTTATGCGAAGAACTGCCCTTGGAACTGACCGATCTTTTTAAGGCAGAGTATCAGTCAACTTCAACAAGAAAGAAGGTCCTAGCATGACCAATCTGCAGAAAATAATTTGGAAACGACATCGTTGGCTAATTTTTCTATTTATCGGCGTCTTGGCAATTTTTTTGGTCAAATTGGGTACTGATCTGCGTGATGTCGATATTAAAGTTACTTATTCAAACACACTGCGACGACACTCCGACACAATGCTTGTTCTTGATCCTTTTGGTTCGATTCTGCTTACCTCACCGACTGTAATCAGTTATCTCAGTTTCTTTTTCGTTCTGATCACGTCGTTCATTGATCGTCACACTGGTTTTACTGACTTTCTCATGAGCACGGGACATAGCCGTCAAAAAATCGGCTGGGCTTTGTTACGTCAGAATTTGGTGATCACTTTAAGTGCCACATCCGTCGCTGTCCTCCTTCTGACTGGCGGTTTCCTTTTCACGATCGGTCTGAACCAGCCGCAACTATTATTGGGGATCGCCTGGTCTTGGCTCCGGATCATCTTAGCAACGACTGTCTTGGATCTAATAGCAACGTTGTTTGGTATCCTTTTTTCCGGAATTGGTGGCTTGATCGTGCTGGCCGACTTGATCTACATCCTTTCTACCATCATTGCTAACACGGCTAGAAGGTTTCCGATCCTGAGTCTCATCGTAACTGGCTATGGCAGCTACAGTAATTCGAGTCAACATGAAATTTCCCAACCACTGTTGCTCATCGGTCAGCATCTCTTGCTTTACTTGATCGTGATCAGCGTTTACTCTTGGTTACTTAATTACTGCTTCAAGCATTGGTCAGCTGAACAACGCCAACGCTCACTAAGTCTGGATCAGTTTCGCTTACCCTTGTTGCTTATCGCCGTGGTCCCATTCTTCACCATCTGGATCATCCTTGATTTTGTTAATCTGCCCGATGGGGAACTGACCACACCCTTGTT
This sequence comes from Lapidilactobacillus luobeiensis, assembly GCF_024345205.1. Lineage (GTDB taxonomy): Bacteria > Bacillota > Bacilli > Lactobacillales > Lactobacillaceae > Lapidilactobacillus > Lapidilactobacillus luobeiensis. The sequence continues at coordinate 2,817 of NZ_BROC01000011.1, forward strand.
AATCACCAGTCCGATCATCATTTGGTATTTTTGGCCTTTAGTCACCCGCCTATTCACCTCGAAAATCTTCCAGCAGAAAAAACAGTCGCTGGATCAATAACATCAAAACCTAGCAAATCAAAAAAAATACCGTGATCATTGCCAGCCTGAACCAGCCGCTAAGGCCAATCTGGCTCAATAATGATCGTGGTATTTTTTTTGGTGCGGGGACTACTCAAGAATCTCCCCACTCATGCTAAAAGTCGTTCCAGTCATCGTCATCTTGCTCTGGGCCAGAATGCCAGTCTGGTTGGCTCTTAGCCTGGGTTGCCTTGGTGTCAGCTTGATCCGTCTTAGTTTGATCTTTTCCTTGCGCAGATTCGGTCTGATCCTTTTGTTGCTCAAATCCACTTAATGCTCGCTGGGCCTGCTGGATCTCGTGTTCGATCTCAGCCTTATCGCTTTCGCCTTTCGCGCGCTCATTGGCGTTGAAAAATGACCGAACATCTACCATTCGTTGCGTGAACCGCAACAATTTTATCCCGAGACGAGCCTCTGCTGGACTGTCATAATCTTGATGGCTACCGAAACTATCAGATTGAGTTTCCTGCTCCTCAGCTTCAGCTGCTTCAATATCCGTCGCCGCTTCTTTCTGGGCTTCGGTTAGTTCTTCTTGGGCATCTTGTAGCTCTTCTTGGGCATCAGTGATCTCTTCTTGGCCATCTTCACGAACTTCAACAACGTCATCTTGCGCTTCTTCCAAGTCCGCTTGCGCCTCATCAACATTATCTTGAGCATCAACCACAGCGTCCTCAGCGTCACTTAGCGCTTCTCGAGCAGCGTCGGTCTTGACTTTTTCGACATACTCACGCGCTCTGATCACATTTTCCTGGGCCAAGCGAAGGCTTTCTTGGGCCTTGGGGACTTCTGCCTCGGCTTGACGGACACTGGCTTCTGCTTCCCGTAGTGCTGCCGCAGCTTTGCGCTGTGCTTTTTCGATACCGACGCCAGCTTGGGCAATTTCTGCTTCAGCCTCTTTGATCATGGCAGCCGCTGCCCGTTTTACTTCTGCGGTCTCAGCCGCAGCATCGGCTCGCATTTGGGCACGATCTTGCGCCTCTTCGGCAATTTCAGACTCCGCTTCATGCCGCGCCTGAGCAACCTTGGTTCCGAATTTGCTTGCAGTTTCCTGATCGTCCCAATCATCATCGCTCGCAGTGTAAGCTTGCTGATGTTCCTTACGTTTTCCCGCACTGCTAAAAATTTTAATAGCCATGCTAACTCCACCCTTCAAAAAAACAGTTAAGCACTAATCTCATATTATAAAGCAATTGTAATCTTGCTCTCATTATTTAGCAATCCGTCTAAAGTCTCAACCTGCAATTTATCGGCTGGATAAATTCTGATTTTATCTTGGTTAGGCTAAATGCAAAAAACGCCACTCTCCCGCAGTGACGTTTCTTTAGCATTAAGCAATTATTAGCTCCTTGCGCGCCATTTTTTTAATTTGTAACATCGAATAAATAATCCTCATCATAGGTCGCCAAGCGATAGGCTCGATAAACATAGGCCTTCGATGATGGGTTGGAGACGGTCAGATTATAGACCTGTTCCTGTCCATCGACCTCGATAATATTACTTTCAGTGGCATTACTCTTCCAACCGAAGTCGATCAAATAATTGCCATTGCTCAACTTCTGGGTGTAACCGATCGCCGGAGTAAAGTTCGCCTTACCGAGCGATTTCCCGTAGGACCAAGTTTCCGTGATCGTCATTTTCTCCGTGTCGATATGGTATTGGACCCCTTCAGAATATTTACCACTGGTGTCCTTGTCGCCGTTAGTCACGTTGATATTATTATTGTAAAGCAGGATATCCTCACTACTAGGATCACCATTCTCATCTTCTAGCAGATTGATCCCATGCTGACCACCAAGAACACTGGTGCCTGCCGTTGGACTTAACAATAATTTTTGATATTTCGTTGGCCAAGTCGACTTTTTCTTACCTGAATAGATCCATTTTAGGTTGGTTGTTTTCAGATCCATTTTCAAGATCATATCCTGATTTCGACCGGAGATCAAAATACTCTGATCCGTTTTATCATACCAGACCGCATTTTGGTGGAACCAATCAACAGTACCTGCGTCTGATTCTTTATACGATTGATACATCGCTTCAGGTAGGATCCGTTTCAAATCGATGATCTGCTTGACTTTACCAGTAGTATGCGAGATCACGGCCATGGTATCTTCGACATACTTTGAGCCATCACTGACTGTTGCCAACAAATCATGGTTTGGTAACTCGATGATATCATGATGGATCACTGTCTTATCATCACCAGCCTGCTCACTATTACCCGTCTTCGTATCAAACAAATATTCCTTATAAATGCGACCCAAATAGTCTGTTTCCAAGAGGTCATTGTAAGTATCGCCACTTTGGCTTTCTTTCGTCAACATCAAAATGTGACCATTGCTGATCGGCTGTAACATGTGCTGAACATAGTAAGTTGAGTACCAACGAACAGCGCCATCAGCATCAACGGCGAATGATTCTTTTGTGGTCCGCACTAGGAAGGTCAATTGATTATCACCGATCGCCATTTTTTTCTTATCATTTTTTGTGACCGTGATCTTCGTTGACTTGATATATTTCGGTAAGGTCGTACTGGTGGTGATCGTCAATTTCTGCGTGGTCGTGGCGCCGCTTTCGCTGGTGACCGTTATGTTGACTGTATTGTTGCCTGCATAAAGACCAACGACGGGCACCTGATGTTGCGTTTGATAACCACCGTTAACCGTATTGGTGATCGATGTTCCTGCTGATTTTCCAACAACGGTGTAAGACACTTTGGCTTTTTCAGCTGTGGTGAAAATCACCAAAGCAGTCAGCGGTGATGTTTCATAGGGATTTACTTTGATATAAGGTTGAGCCACGGTATATTCAGCATTTGCTAAAGCTGCCTGATAGGTCTTATTCGCTTCGGTTTGATCGTCAGCTCGAGTCGTGACCAGTTTCGTACCGAGATTTTCAATGATCTGTTCCTTGGTCAATGGCGTTTCCGTCTCTTCATCAGCGCTTGCTTGCGTTTGACAGCCACCCAACACAACTAAAATACTGGTCATTGCCAACAAACTTGCTATTCTCACTACTACTCGATGCCTTTTCACTTTTTTCATCCAGCTCCTTCAAAAAACTTACTTATTCATAATAAGGTAAGGATTTGAAACGCCTATGAAAAAAATGATCGAGATATGAATGTTTTGTAAGACTTATGTGACGTTTTTGCAAGATTGGATCAAAGGAAATTCATTATAAATTCAAAAATAGAAAACCGCTCAGCAAGCATTATTGTCAAACGAGGGTTCTGTCGGTTATTCGGACACGACCGTGGCGACCGCCAAAAGCATGACTTGATCGAAGCGTTGGTCGATCTCGTCTGAGGTCAAACTAGCAAAAAATCCGCCAGTTTCCTGAACGACAAAGCCAAATAACGCGGACCGATATAATGTTGTCCCCGCGCAAACATCGTCGTTCTCCAGTTGCAAAGGTCTGAAAACACTGTGATAAAGCCTATTCAAGGCCGTGTGGGTTTGCGGACTTTGACGGTTATTCAGATCCAATAAAACTGGAGCTAATTCCGCATGGCCCCGTGTGGCCTGTCTAAATTCATGAGCAAAGACTAATAATGCCTCTTTACCTGAAACACCAACCAATTCCTGAACCACTGTTGCCGTCACTTCATTAACAAATTCCGCACCGACCAAATCCAGCAACTCGGCCAGACTAGTCACATAATTATAGACAGATTGCGGTCGGATCGACAACGCGTCTGCGACATCCCGCAAGGTCAATTCCGTCAAACCCTTTTCTTCGATCAAGCTTTCCGTGACTGCTAGCACTTTCGCCTGCGTCAAACTTTTCCTCTTTGTCATTCGATCGCCCATTTCTAGATATTCATCTTTCATTACAATTTTGGGCGGGAAACCTCTAACTTTAGTCAGAGGAGGAAAGCCTGCACTTGCTAACGCTAGTTAGCTTTCTTGCTTGGTCGTCCCGCCTTACCCCTTTCTGTTCTCTGATTTTGAATATAGTTGGCAACCGTCTCTTTTGACATGTTGCCGAGTGTCCCCATGTAATAGCTTGGCGACCACAAATGTCCACCCCAGAGGAGTTTCTTGGTCTCAGGATGAGCTGTGAACCATGTCCGAGCTGATGCACCCTTTAAGATCTTGACAACAGTTGCGGGCGCATACTTGGGCTTGAAGCTCAAAAGCAGGTGCACATGATCCGACATGACCTCTGCTTGTTCAATCGTGATCTCGTTATCAATTGCAGTGGTTTTTAGGATCTCAAGCATTTCCGCCACATACTGCGGTGTATCAAAAATTGGTCGGCGATATTTGGTGACCCACACAAGGTGGTAGTGAAAGCTGTATACGTAGCCGCGCTCTTTGATTACATTTTCCGATACCATAGGTATTGCCTCCATTTCTTTACTCAAAGCTGTATTATACTATAAATACAGCACCAAAGGGTATATAATAGAACATAAGGAGGTGAAAAATCATGGCACAGAAAATGGCAGACTTGGCTTATCATTATGGATTGAAAGTGCGGATCTTTCCATCCACAAAACAAAAGCGAACCATCGACAACAACATTAATGCCAGCCGGTTTGCTTACAACGAAATGGTCGCGATCGACAAAGAACTTTTCGCATTGAGTCACGTTAAAACACCAATTAGTATTGTTCAAGATCGAATTGCTTACTTGAATCGCCGCAAGAACAACACCCAAATGTTATTTGCAATCCACCCTTGGCTTGCAGGTACAGGTATTGGTACCGACGTGATCGATCAGGCCCGACGGGCTTATCAGTCTGCGTGGCGCTTGTTCCGCCAGGTACATCGCTCAGGTGTCCCAGTGTTCCACCGCAAACGTGCTGACGGCAGCTATCAGCTTCCGACCCGTTATACAAAACTAGGGGCCGGTTTAATGAATGGTTCTAACCGTTTCCTTGACCAAAATCATGTCACAATCAGTGGACTAGGGAAAATTCGTGTATCAGGATCACAAAAGCGTCTGTTCAGCCACATGAAGGACATCCGCATTGGCACGGTTACGGTACGCCGTGACGCCACTGATCGTTACTACTTGTCGATGCAGCTTGGCTCAAACACACCATTCGTTAGCACCGGCAAAGCAATCCAATCAGCGATTGGCATTGATCTCAACACAGAAAACTTTCTGACGGACTCTGACGGCAACGTCGTTGCCAATCCCCGCTATTATCGTGCAATCAGAGGTAAGTTAGCCCAGCAACAGCGTAAACTAGCACGACGTGCGCTTCGAGCCAAGAAAGAGCATCGTCCACTTCGTGATGCCAAGAACTACCAAAAGCAACGGGTGCTCATTGCTAACTTGCAACGGGAGGTGACTAACCGCCGCAATGCTTTTCTACACCTTGTGTCCACTGCACTGATCAAGAACCACGATCTGGTAGTGGCAGAGGAATTGAGAAGTAAGAACATGTTACGCAATCATGCTTTAGCGATGAGCATTGCCGACGTTGGATGGCGTACTTTCCTAGGAATGCTTACTTACAAAGCGGCTTTGTACGGGCGCAAACTTGTGACCGTTAACCCGAGAAACACCACTCAAACATGTAGTGATTGTGGCTTTGTATTAATGGGTGAACAGAAACTAACGCTTGCCGATCGTAAATGGACGTGTCCATACTGTGGCACGTACCACATCCGTGATCACAACGCTGCTAAAAATATCTTGGCTAAAGGCTTAGCCTTTAACTAAGAATCACAGTCCGTCTGGCAACCTGCGGACTCTAAAGGCTTTGGTAATTAGCACGTAAGACCTGCTTGCAGGCGATGGCTGTATCTAAGCAAATTGTGGTCGTGTCGCCGTTAGGCGATGCTCTCACAAGCCTGTGACTTTAGTCACGGGTGGTTGACTATACGTGTTCGCCACAACGACTTCCAAACAAAAAAGTGACTTCATCGCCAGAGAAATGTTGGCAATGAAATCACTTTTTATTAATTAAGGTCTGTCTGAAAAGCATAGTGCGCTGCCAAAACGCTGGCTAGGCTAATGCTCTGAAGCTGTCCAGGTCGGTTCGCGCTCTGATTTTTGAAACGCGCTTACCAACCTAGCTTCTTCCGCTTAGCTACGCAAAGTTTCCGGAGGCATGGACCCGCCTCCAAAATCCTTGCTAGGCTAATGCTCTGAAGCTGACCAGGTCAGTTCGCGCTCTTATTCAAAGACCATTTGGTTGTGGTAGAGTTCGGCATAGAAGCCGTTTTCTTTCAAGAGGGCTTGGTGGTTGCCTTCTTCGATCACTTGACCGTCGCGGAGCACGACGATTTTATCGGCGTTGAGGATGGTCTTCAAACGATGGGCGATCACGAAACTGGTCCGGCCGGCGATCACATTGTCCATGGCTGCTTGGATCTGCGCCTCAGTCACGGTATCCACATTGGAGGTGGCTTCATCCAGAATCAACAATTTTGGATTGGTCATGATCGTTCGCGCGATCGACATCAATTGTTTTTGACCCGCGGAGAAAATCGTATTCTCATCGCTGATCATGGTGTCATAGCCATCATCCAACGTCATGATGAAATCATGGATTCGCGCCTGTTGGGCCGCGGCAATCATCTCATCATCACTGGCATCCGGCTTCCCGAATTTAATGTTCTCGCCGATCGTCCCGGAGAAAAGTTGCGGATCTTGCAGAACGATCCCGACATTTTCCCGTAAGGAGAACAGATCCATTTCCTTGATTTCTGTACCATCAAAGGTGATTTGTCCTGAATCAAGATCATAGAACCGGTTCAGCAGGTTCATTACCGTGGTCTTGCCTGAGCCAGTTGGGCCGACTAACGCGACCATCTGGCCGGGATCCACATTGATATCGACCCCATGGAGGATCTCTTTTCCTGGTTGATAACTGAAATGGACATCCTTTAACTGGATCCCCTGGTCGATCGTCGTTAATTCCTGACCGTGGGCGGGGTTGACTTCATCAGGTTGTTCCCGCACTTCATTGATCCGGCGCGCGCCCGTGATCGCCAATTGGATCATGGTGTACAGGGATGTCAGGGAAATGATCGGTTGATAATATTGTTGCGCGTACTGAACGAAGATCACCACAAGGCCCAATCCAGCCGCGACGGACATTTGCTGATTCATCACTAAACTTGAACCGACAAAAATCACCAGCGCCGTATTGAACAGCGACATCCCTTGCATCAGCGGGAACAAGATCCCTGACCAGATCTGACCGCGCAACGTCGATTTCTTGACCTTGGCGTTGTGTTTCATAAATCCAGCGATCGAGTCCTTCTGCAGACCATTGGTGATGATCACTTTCTGTCCCGTGATCTGTTCGTTGATATAGCCATTCAGCTTACCAATATCGTCTTGTTGCGCGTTGACATATTTCTGGGCTTTGACGATAATGATCGCCGCCAAAATCACGGCCACCGGCGTTGACGCCACGGTGACCCAGGCCAAGGTCACATTCTGTCGGAACATCATGATGATCATCCCGATAAACAAGGTGATACTGGAGAAAATCTCAAAGAGCGCTTGGTTCATCGCGTTGAAAATATTATCCAGATCTGACGTATAACGGGCCAAAATATCCCCGTCCGAGTGAGTGTCAAAATAGCTGACCCGCATCCGTTGCATTTTACGAAACAGACCGATCCGCATCGTGCCCGTAGAACGCCCGGCGATCTGCGAAATGATCAAGGAACTGATCAACATCGCCACCGCGTTGAAAATGTAAAACCACATCAATTTGATCAAGGCGCTGTTGAACGCCGCCTTTGAAGCCTGCGCGCGAGTTGCTGGATTGGACCAAACTTGGAGATATTTGGCCAGATCACTGATTGCGTCACCCATGAACACAGGCGCTTTGACCTGTAAATAGGTCGCGACGATCGTTAAACCTAAAACGACCAACAAACCGAGCCAATATTTACGGAGATAATGGGCAAAAAACTTACCCGCACCTTTTAAATCACTCATCTTACGCCTCCTCTAACGCCTTTTGCGTCCGATAGATTTCCTGATAAGTTGGGTTGTTACGAACTAATTCGTGATGGGTCCCCATGCCGACCAATTGACCATGATCCAACACGAGGATCCGGTCGGCCTTGATGATCGAGGCGATTTTTTCAGCAATGATCACGGTGGTGGTGTGGCTTAATTCCTTGGCCAACGCCTCTTGGACCAGCTTCTCTGAACGGGCGTCCAAAGCGCTGGTCGAATCATCCATGATCAAAATATCAGGTTGACTGATCACGCCTCGGGTGATCGATAACCGCTGCTTCTGTCCACCAGAAAAGTTCGCCGAACGTTCTTCAACTGGCGCGTCATAGCGTTTATCCAATCGTTCGATAAATTCGGAAGATTGGGCGATATTCGCTGCCCAGCTCATATCTGTCGTCGTCGCTTCCGGCTTCCCTTGGCGCAAATTCTGAGCAATCGTTCCGGAGAATAAAGTTGACCGCTGTAACACAAAGGAAACTGCTTGCCGCAATGAATGTTCATTGACCGTGCGCACGTCCTTACCGCCGACCTCGATCGAACCCTTTTCCGGATCGAATAACCGTGGAATCAATTGCGCCAGCGTCGATTTACCCGAACCAGTCGCGCCGACGATCCCAATCATTTCACCCGGTTTCACGGAAAAACTAATATCTTGCAAAGTCGGTTTCTCATCACCTGGATAAGTGAAAGTCACATCATTGAATTCAATCGCGCCTGATAAGTTTTCATCAGGTACTTCTGGGAATGTGAGGCTTGGCTGGGTATCATAGATTTCTTGCAACCGGTTCAGGGAAACAAGCGCCTGGGAGACCCCAGTCATCATGAACCCCGCATTAACGATCGCGAAAAGGATCTGCATCAAATAACTGACAAACGCGGTCACGGCCGTTAACGCGCCGGGATCAGAGGTGACCATTTGCCCAACCAACATGATCGAACCGGCCACAGCCAGATTCCCCACTAAGAAGAAAGCGGGCATCAGAATAGAAAACAGATTACCGATATGGATCGTGGTGTCGGTCATCTCATCTGAAGATTCCGAGAATTTAGCAATCTGACTCTTCTCTTGAACGAAGGACTTGACCACACGGATCCCCATTAGGTTTTCCCGCGCTAACATATTGTTCCGGTCAAGGATCGTCTGCATTTTCATGAAATACTTGCCCATGCGCGCAAAGGCGAAGACACTGACCAAGCCGATCAGGACCATCATTAAAACAATGACCCACCACAGCTTGGGCAACGTGATGATCGCCAGGATCAGCGAACCAATGAAGAGAATCGGAATCCGCGTGATCTGTTGCAACACGGACATCACCACGTACTGCACATGGTTAACATCATTGGTCAAGCGCACGACCAAATTCGCCGCCGAGAATTTCTCGATATCTTCAAACGAGAATTTCTGGATCTGGCGATAACCATCTTCACGCATATCCGCGGCAACGCCTTGAGCCGCACGCGCCGAGAAAATTGTGTTAAAAACACTGGCAATGATGCCCAAGATCGTCAAACCAATCAATTGGATCCCCAACTGATTGATCGTCTGATCATCTTTCTTCAAGATCGCCGCCAGCATATCTTGCAAAAGATGCGGTTGCCACAAAGTGACGAACGCGATCACCGCCACCGCCAGTGTTGCCCATAACGCATCACTACGATAACGTTTCAAATATCGCATAAATGTTTTCATTCATTTACCCCCAATCGTTTTTGACAATAGAATATGATTTTACCCTAAAGAAAAAATAATCGCAATAGGTCTGTAGACTTACTTTCGTAAGTTTTTTGTGATCGTGATTATGCAAGAGTTATTGGTATTTCGCTTCTAGCGCAAGCTCACTCGCTGAAATCTGTTGAATCTCCAAAATAGCCGGCTAAACGACAGCTTTATATAGTAGAAACTAGATCCGGTAGCCCGTTTGACTGACCAAATGACTTGCCGTGAAATTGTTTTCCCCGCAGATCACAGATGGCGGCGCTCCGCGGTTCGATTATTTCGGTTCGTTGCGCCATGGTGCTATCATTGACCTGTAAGTTTCATTGATTATTGGGAATATTGGGGATTCCGCCCTGTTTTTTTTGCTGAAAGGAAGATTCTGATGGCAGATTATCAAACAATTATTATTGGTGCCGGCCCTGCCGGTAACGCTTTGGCTTATCGCCTGGCCAGCACCCAGAAAGTCTTGGTCGTTGAAAACGATCTCTTTGGCGGCACCTGCCCCAATCAAGGTTGTGACGCGAAAAAGATGTTGTATAGCGGGATCGAAGTGCGCCAACAAGCGCAGCGGCTCCAAGGTCACGGCCTAGCCTCCGCGCCAAAGATCAACTGGCCTGACTTAATGGCGTTCAAGCGCAGTTACACCGAACAAGTCCCAACAGCCACGGAAGCCGAGTTGAGAAACGTTGGCGTGACTACGGTTCATGGCACCGCTAAATTTATCGCCGCCGATATTCTGGAAGTCGACCATCATCAATACCACGGCAACCATATCGTGATTGCCACCGGTCAGCGGCCGCATCAACTCCAGATCCCCGGCGCCGAATTGCTTAAAACAAGTCGGGACTTTCTCGACCTCGACCAATTGCCGCAGCGGATTATTTTTATTGGTGGCGGTTATATCAGTTTCGAATTGGCCAATATCGCCGCCACAGCAGGCGCACAGGTCACGCTGATCCACCACAATCAGCGGCCGCTGAAACAGTTCCCACAAATGCTGGTCGCTAGCCTGATCCAACAAATGACCGCTGCAGGTATCCAGGTCCACTTAGGCGCCGAACCCCAAGCCGTCCAAAAAACCGCCACCGGCTTGCAACTGCAAACCAGCGCCGGTGACTTCGATGCCGACCTGATCATCAACGCTACTGGTCGCCAACCCAATATCGATGCCTTGGGACTGGACCAAGTCGGCATCAACGCCGATGTTCACGGTGTCGCCGTCAATGACCATCTACAAACCAGCCTTCCTGAAGTTTATGCCATCGGTGATGTGGTCAAACGAACTTTGCCGAAATTGACACCCGTTGCTAGTTTCGAAGGTGACTATTTGGCTGACCAACTCTTAGGCTTGCGGGACGACGCCATTGATTATCCGCTGATCCCGACCATTGTTTTCGGCACGGAAAAGCTGGCCCAGATCGGCGTTTCAGTTAACGAGGCGCAAAAAGACACCCTCCATTTCCAAGTGACGGAGATGGATGTGGGCAGCTGGTACACTTATAATCGAATCCAAGATAAAAACGCCAAGGTATTGTTGGTCAAAGATATGGTGGGGCAAGTGGTCGGCGTCAGTGTGCTGTCCGCATTGGCCGACGAACTGATCAATCATTTCGCGGATCGGCTGGCTCAAGGTCACGCGCCACTGTATCTGTATCCAACCACCGCCAGTGATCTAGCCTACTTGAATTAAACCGATATTGTTTGTTCTAAAGTTGGTTGAGCACTCGTAATGTTGGTGGTAGGTAGGTGTGGTGGGGCTCCAGGTCGGGCTGGGGGTGGTGGAACGCTGCGGGCACGACTTGAAGCTTTTCGGAAACCCGCCGAAAATCTTCAAGCTCGGCCTTATTGTAGGCGATAAATCGCCAACAATAATATCGCGGCTGACTCACCCCCAGTCCGACCTTCCGCCAGCTAGCAAACAGCCCACCAACGACAGAGTGCGGAACACAACGGGTTGACTTTGAGCATTAACCTAGTCAGGATTTTGGAAGCGGGTTTCGCTTCCAGAAGCCTGAAGTAGTTAAGCGCAGAAGTCAGTTGTGTGCAGCACGTTTCGAGTGTAAACCGACCTGGGCAGCTTCTGAGCATTAGCCCAGCAATTGTTTTAGGCTCTAGCTGGCAAAACCACTTTGACAGCAACAAAATAATCCCCTTACCTAAAATCAGTAGGGGGATTATTTAGCAAAACAGTTACTTGACTTGCCAAGCCTTGACTTGTTTGGGATGTGCCTTGATCCACTTTTGCGCGGCTTTTTCTGGGCTCATGCCCCGATTGATTGCTAGCATCACGCTTTGCATATCTTTGACGGACCAGTGGAAGTTATCCAGGACCCGATAAACTTCGGGTTGATCTTGTTTCAAGTCCTTACGCACGATCGTGTTGATGGTTTCGCCTTGACCCATTACCTGTTGCGGGTCGGCCAGATATTTCAGGTCGTACTTAGCGAATAACCAATGTGGGGACCAGCCGGTGATCACAATCGGCTGTTTGGCTTTGATCGCCTTTTGTAACGCGACGGTCATCGCGCCGGTGGAGGAGGTAGCCACAGACCAATTGGCCAGATTGGGATATTTTTTCAAGGCGCGATCGGTGGCGGTGACGACGCCTGCGCCAGGCTCGATGCCTGTGATTGTCTGATCCGCTTGATCAGTCAGCTCACTGATGCTGTTGACTTTCATGTAGATGGGAACGACTAGCCCGATTTTCGCGCCGGTCAAATTGGCGCCTAGATTGTCCACTTGCGTGCGATATTTCTGATATTGAGCGCCGTGAGTGTTGGGTAGCCAGGCGGAAACCATCCCGTCAGACTCGCCTTTCGCCATGGATTGCCACATGATCGCGTTGTCTAATGGTGTCAGCTCGACTTGATAGCCCATTTGGCGCAGAACTTCTCCGATCACATTGGTGGAAGCGACCTCTGTATCCCATTGGACATAACTTAACTTCACGGTGCCGCGACTACTGCTGGCGGCGGATCGCTGAGTCGTGATTGCGGAACCCACTGCGATCACTAACATGGCAGTGACTAAACTCAAGTTGAAACGACGACGTTTTTTCTTCGTTTGTCGGTCTTCACTGAGCTTACGTGGCCGATTAAGACTTTGAGTGAAGCGGTCCACGATGATCGCCAGGATCACCAAAGCAACCCCATAAACGAAGCCGTTGCCGACCTGCGCACGCTGCAATGCTGATAAAACGCCGCGACCTAAGCCCGGCGCGCCGATCATTGACGCGATCACGACCATTGATAAGGCCAACATGGTGGTTTGGTTGATTCCGGCCATGATCGTACTTTTAGCCAATGGCAGTTCCACTTTGAAAAGCTTCTGCCAGCCAGTACTGCCAAATGAATCGGCCGCTTCGACTAATTCACCGTCAACTTGACGAATACCCAGATTGGTCATGCGTACTGTTGGCGGTAAGGCGAAAATCACTGAAGCGACCACACCGGGTACGACGCCGATACCGAAGAAGGCCACCGCCGGGATCAGATAAACGAACCCCGGCATGGTTTGCATGAAATCTAACAAGGGTTTCTGAATCGTTTGCATCGTATCGCTTTTGGCCATCCAGATCCCCAACGGTACCCCGATCAGGATCGAGACCAAGCTGGCGAACAGGACCAGGGTGACCGTATTCATCAGATTCGACCACAAGCCTTGATTCCAAATAAACAGGGTCCCCACTAAGGTGAACGTCGGCAAACTCCAGCGACGCCCACTAACAAAAAAAGCCGCGATGGTCAATAATCCAATAAAAACTGGAATCGGTATCGCCAGCAAGCCTTGCGTCAAGGCATTCATCATCCCTTGACCGCCCGTTTGGATCTGATCAAAGAAAGCACTGCCGGCTTTGGTCAACCAATCGGTGAAACTTTCGACCCAATTGGCGACTGGTAATTTTGAGATTGCTGTAATTGTGAGTTGATCCATTAGCTAGACTCCCTTCTCTGGCGTTGCCGTCGTATTGTCGTGCGCGTCTGTTTTGACGGTTGCTGATCCGCTGGTGATTGCTACTGGATCCGCTGGTGACTCAGCTGTGGTCTCGGTGTCTGCCAAGGCCTCCAGCACACTACCCCGGATCACTACTCCGAGCAATTTATTTTGTTCATCAACCACAGCTACTGGTGTATCCGCGGCATAGATGACATTGAAGATCTCGTTAGCGATGGTGTCCGAACTGATTTTAGGGATATCCTGACGCAAATAATCAATTAATGGCTGTCCGTTTTTTAAAGCGGACAATGCCCCATCTGCGGTGATCACACCTTGCAAACGACGTTGTTTATCAATGGCGATCAACATTGAAGTTTCTTCATGCCGCATGCGCCGCAATGCCATTTTTGGCCCGTCGATTGCTAAATTGATCGTCACTGCCGGAATCATGATATTCCGTGCCGTCAAAACCTTGGTGTAGTCCACATCCTGCGTAAAAGTTCGCACATAATCGTTGGCTGGATGCGTCAGGATCTCCTCACCTGTGCCGATCTGTTGGATCTGGCCATCACGCATGACCGCGATCCGATCGCCGATCCGTAACGCTTCGTTTAAATCGTGAGTGATAAAAATAATCGTTTTCTGTAAATTGGCTTGGAGATCGATCAATTCATCTTGCATTTCTCGGCGAATCAAGGGATCCAATGCGGAAAAGGCCTCATCCATCAAAAGAATATCAGGATCATTGGCCAAAGCCCGCGCCAACCCGACCCGCTGTTGCATCCCACCCGATAATTGTTCCGGATATTGATCCGCAAACGGCGTTAATGACATCTCCGCCAAGGCTTTTTGCGCGGCTTGCGCACGCTCGGCTGGAATGACCCCACGGATCTCTAAACCAAACTCAACATTTTGTTGAACCGTTCGGTTGGGTAATAATCCAAAATTCTGAAAAACCATATCCATTTTATGACGTCGGACTGCGCGTAATTGTTTCTTGTCCATCGCGTTGATATCGACGCCTTCTAAGTAGATATGACCACTGGTAGGCTCGATCAAGCGATTCAGTAAACGGATCAAAGTTGATTTGCCTGAGCCTGAAAGTCCCATGATCACAAAGATCTCCCCAGCTTCTACAGAAAAATCAGCCTGATAAACCCCAACGGTCGAACCAGTTTTCTTTAAAATTTCTGTTTTGGAACGGCCAGCTGCCATCATTTTCATGGCAGCTTTCGTTTTCTTGCCAAAGACTTTACTTAAATTTTTTACGGTAACGATTGGCACCAAATTCCCCCTTTTTTCTAGTCATCAAAAAAGTGGCCATACTATCGTATCATAGTGTGGTCACTTTTGTAAAACTTTGTGATTTCAGCTCAGTCACGTTTATGAATCAAAAAGCGCGTCATCATTGACTTGATCAACGAATGACGCGTTCCTAAAATTGTGATTTGGCACCGTGGCTGACTACAATGATCCGATCACGCTAGTCAAAGTCTCTGACATATTTCTCCAGTCAGAGCGCCATTAACGGAATAAAGCCGCGCTGTCCTCATCTAAATAAACCACTTCAGACAGTTCCGGCCGTTCAAATACTTGCAAGAAATCGGCTAATGATCCCGCCAAACGATGTTGCTTTAGCTCACTTTGATCCAGCCAGAAAACATCGCCTTCGCGGCTGGACTTCAATTCACCCTTAAAATTATCGGTCCGATAAAAATAGATCACCCGGCGGAATTTCACGCCAGCGGCAGTCAGATCCGGGTACTGGCACAGGCCGACCAAGCGTAGATCACGGACGAGCAAGCCCGTCTCCTCTTGGATCTCGCGAACGGCCGCATCGTAGAAGGGCTCATTTGGTTCAACGTGCCCGCCGGGGAAAGTAAGTCCTGGCCAATCTTTTTTTACGCGATTTTCAACTAAAACTTGGTCACCCTTGGTCACCATCACCAAATTAAGAAAAAGCGCTTGTTCTGTTGCATGTTTCACTGTACCCTCACCTGCTTACTGATAATCTTGATTCTGGATAGAAATAATGGGTCATTCGCTGAAAAACCAGTTCATTACCCACAAAATAAAGGCAATCATCAACGCTAAGTTTCGCATACGGCCCTGGCGAAACTTGTAAGGTCGTCTTATGTCGCAAGGCCACGATCGTCGCGCCCGTATTTTGCCAAATTTTCAACGCGCCGATGGTTTCATCTAAGTGTTGCGCCTTCGCCGTCAAGACTAACTCAAAAGGTGCCAAAGGGTTGGCTTGTTGGACCCGATTTGTTTGGTCGATCAACTGATCCAGCAATTGCGAAAAATGAGTCAATTCCGCTTTTTGTTGGGCCACACTGGTCAATACTTCACCTTTAAGATCACGCAAAGATGCGACCTCTTGGTATTGCGTCACGAATTCGCCTGCTCGTTCACTGGAAGCCACGAAAAAGCCACTGCCGTGTTTCGCTTCCACGATCCCGAGGTCGGCCAAAATACTGATCGCCTTACGCGCCGTCTCAGGTGAAACACCATAGACCGCCGCCACGGCAGAACGCGCGTGGAGTTTCGTTCCCACGGGATACTTGTTCTCCCAGATCTGGCGCGCCAAATCAGCCGCGATCTGCTGATAGCGCGAGCTGAACTGTTTCTTGGTCGTCACGTTGCGCCCTCCTTTTTTTGAATCCTTGGCCATTTAATTTCATTATTGCCTAAATCATCGAGATCGGCAAACTTGGCAAAAACAACTTTTTTCTCCGGCCTAAGTGCGATCATGATCCAGCGTAAATTTGCTTGCTTTCAGCATACCACGACTGATGACTTTTGACATAAGCGCGTGAATATTTTTGCCAAATGCTACCCAGATTGCTCCACAATAAGTGTCAAGTTCCTCTTGTAAATCTATAGAAATTCGCCTATCATAATAGGTGTGATGTAACCGCTATCAAAAATTAAATGAATAGGAAGTCAATCATTATGAAAATAGGAATTATTGGTGCCACCGGTCACGTCGGCCGCTTCATCACCAATGAAGCATTACGACGAAAGCACGATGTCGTTGGCATCGTTCGCAATGTTCCCGAGGAAGCAGTTCCTGGCCTGACTTATTTACAAAAGGACTTATTCAATCTGACTCGTGAAGACATTACAACTTTTGATGTTTTAGTTGATTCATACAATGCGCCTGAAAACGAAGAAAATCTTCACGTTGCCGCCATGAAACATCTGGTCAATATTTTACAAAACACAGAGACCCGTCTCTTAGTCGTTGGCGGCGCTGGTAGTCTTTATGTTGACAATAAGTTGCAAACTAAACTCTATGAAACAGATGACTTCCCTGTAGATTTCAAAGCCACTGCAGCCAATATGAGCGCCGCGCTCGATTATTTACGCAATGCCAAGAACGTGCGTTGGACTTATTTGAGCCCTTCAAAGGACTTTCTGCTTAATGGGGCTCGCACCGGTCGTTATAAAGTCGGTCAAGAGCAACTCCTTTTAGGTAAGTATGGTAAAAGTGAGATCAGCATGGCCGATTACGCGATCGCGATGCTTGATGAGATCGAAGAACCGGAGCATCAGCAACAACGCTATACCGTTTGCGCTGACTAGTTAGACTCGCTTTACAGCCACAAAAAAATGTGATCGATTTGCCCAACAAAGGCAATTGACCACATTTTTTGTGTCGCAATAGAGCAACCGATCGATGTTGCTTATTTTTCTCCAGGAACAAAAAGTGAATGGATCGATTGGTTATTGTAGATTTTTTCGATCGCCCGAGCAAAAAGATCAGCAACCGAAAGACTGACCAATTTAGGGAAGCGTTTCTCTTCAGGAATACGGATCGAATCTGTCACAACAACCTCTTTGATGACCGACTCTTGTAGCTTCTCAGTCGCACCTTTAGAAAAGATCGCATGAGTCGCACATCCGTAAACTTCTTTAGCGCCTGCCGCCTTCAACGAGTTAGCCGACCAAACCATTCGATTAGCCGTGTCGATCAAATCATCCGCGATGATACAGATCCGACCATCGACATCGCCAATAATATCCAAGGGATCGACGCTAGGATCACTGTCGCGTTTATCCACGATCGCGATCGGACAATTGAAAGTCTCTGCCAAAGCACGCGCGCGTTTAGTGGAATTATGGTCTGGCGCCACCACGACTAGATCGTCGGGGCCGCCCAGACGTTTACTAATAAAATAATCGGCTAAGATCGGTAAACCCTGCAAATGATCAACCGGGATATCAAAGAAACCTTGGATCTGATCCGCGTGCAGATCCAAAGCGACGACTCGATCCGCGCCGCCGATCTCGATCAGATTCGAGACCAACTTAGCGGTGATCGGCTCCCGCGAACGAGTCTTACGATCCGCCCGTGAATAGGCAAAGTAAGGCAGTACCACATTGATCGTGTGCGCGCTGGCGCGGCGTAACGCGTCTAGCATGATCATTAATTCCATAAAGTTCTCGTTGACCGGATCATTAACAGATTGGATCACGAAAATATCATCGCCACGAACAGTTTCATCAATATTGATTTGGATCTCACCATCCGCAAAATGCTTAACAGAGGTGGTCAACAGTGGTGTCCCCACAGACTCAGCCACGGCTTCAGCCAAATCAAAATTACCGTTTAAAGCGATCAGTCGCATGGCGTGACGATTATTAGCTCTAGCTACCATTTGTTCCTCCAATTTAACTTTTAAAATTCAAAAATGGTTTCAACACTCTTATTATAGTTGAAACCAACGCCAATGACTAGAATTATCCCAAATTGCCCCCAATTTTTCAAAATCAAAGTGCGAACCACCCCGGTCAGTGCTTGAGCATTTAGCCTAGTAACTGTTTTGGGAGCCGATTTTAGCTCCCGGAACAGTTACGTAGCTAAGCGGAAAGCACTGGGGTGGTGAGCACGTTTCAAAATCAAAGTGCGGAGCACAACGATTTGACTTTGAGCATTAACCTAGCAATCGTTTCAAAAGCACCCTTCGTTCGGGTCGCTTCTCAGTGCTACCTCAATTATTTCTAAAATCAAGAAAAATAGTCATGATACCATTATCTAAAATTAGCTAAATATTTGCAATTGGCCCCTGAAAATTAGACAATAGAGAGTATAGTAGATTTGGTTAGATCAGGCTTTATATCAAAATTTAGGGGCAGGCACTCATGGATGAACAGGTAAAGCAACAACAACCCGAAGAAAAGCAAGAAAGCTTTTGGAAATGGCTTCTCGAAGTCATTATCTTAGCAGCCGTGATCTTCACTGGTGTTAAATTGGTTTTTACGTATGTTTTGGCTAAAGATGTGGTTTCCGGTCCCTCGATGCAACCAACTTTTTATGATGGCGATCGCTTGATCACGTCACGGATCAGCAAGATCAAGCGAGGCGATGTGGTCGTTTTGGAAGCGCCAGATGAGCCTGGTAGTCTTTACATCAAACGGGTGATTGGGCTTCCCGGTGATACCGTCAGCGCGAAAAGTGGTCACGTTTATGTTAACGGCAAACAACTCAGTGAACCCTACTTAAAAGAATATGATCCTGGCAATGGATTTTCTTTTCAAGAAGATTTCACACTCCAACAAAAACTGGGACGAAAGACAGTCCCGGCTGATAGTTATTTTGTGATGGGTGACAACCGCCCTATCTCCAAAGACAGCCGCAAAATCGGTTTCATCAAAAAATCAGCTATCAATGGCATCGTCAAATTAAGGTACTGGCCTTTGAGTCGTCTTAAAATCTTCTAGCAAACAAAAAAGCGTTCAACCTAACTGGCTGAATGCTTTTTATATTTGCTAGTCCCCGCCCTATTTAGCGGCGCGGCCTTTGTAAGTATTGGTATCAGTGTTGACCGTGATCACATCGCCAGCAGAGATAAAGTCAGGTACATTGACGATCAAGCCCGTTTCCAATGTAGCTGGCTTGCCACTTCCGGTCACAGAACCACCCTTGATCGAAGGTTGCGTTTCCGTGACAGTCAAATCGACCGTTCCTGGCAAAGTGATCCCGATGATCTCACTGCCGTAAAACTCGATCTGTACTGTCGCGTTTTCAAGCAAATAATTCAATTCATGCTCGATCGAATCTGTCGGGATCTCGTATTGCTCATAGGTCGTCATGTCCATGAAATAAGCCAACGTATCTTGTGTATACAGATATTGAGCCTCTTTGTTTTCCATGATCGCTAATTCGATTTTTTCGTTCGGACGCATGGTCGTTTGAACAGTCCCACCGCCGCGAACATCGTATAATTTAACCTGCATCACCGTATTGCCCTTACCTGGCTTATGATGATTGCTTTCAATAACTTTGATCAATTTGCCGTCTTTGACAAAGGTCATTCCCGCTCGTAGATCGATTGCTTCTGTCATCTTTTCTTCCTCGTCCTTCTTGCGAATATTGGCCACGAGCACACTCACTCGCAGCTAAAAGCACATAGCGTGTTTAATTATAACACAGAAATGACGGTCTAACTAGCAATGTCTTAGCTAGGTAACTGACCCTTGGCCAATGTCGATTTTGAAAATAGCGTCACTTTACTGACCGCGATCAGCAGGCGCTCATGCCAAAGCGCCTCTGCTAAAAATAGGACCTGTCTGGGGATTCATTAACAGGTCCTATCCTTGGGGGACACACTATTGAGAAAGAGCGGCAGGTTGAGGCGCGTCACTGGTCAAAGTCCAATTGATCGTACTACTGAATCTTTGCCCTGTACTCAACCGAATTCGGGGATTGGCGCCAAAAGACAAACGTCCTTTGACCTGGACCAACCCTGCAGTATTATGGCTAGAATCCTCAACCGTAACGACTTGATTTTGGCGCAACTCGACACCGGAATCATTCGAAAGACCGCTGATCTTGATCACCGCTGCTGTTACGGCCTGTTGTCCTTGATCCAAAAGCGGACTCATTTGTGCTTGTAACTGCCAAGCGTTGGTTCCGGTCCGCGTGTCCGCAACTTCCAAGAAGTCATCATTTTGATTGACTGAAGTGACGCCAGTTGCCAAATCACCCTGATACAAGTCAGCTCCTGTGATCGCGCCAAAATCAAAGTTCGGCACTTGGACCAAACTCAGCGCATTGGCAGCCGGTGTGATCGACAGTTGGGCCCGATTAGTCGGGATCGTGACAGACGAACCACCCGTAAAATTAAGGGTCATGGTCAAGCCCACATAATACGGCGTGCCTGCCGTTGTTGCCGCTGCGGCCGCAGTCACAAAACTACTGTTCCCGGGGATCGTCAACATCTGCGCCTGATCCAGATCATCTGGATTCGTGAAGCTCCCGCTACTATTTTGGACATCACTAGGAAAAGCTGAGCTAGTATATGTTCCGTTACTATTCTTAGTGTAATACGACCATTGGTAAGTGCTACTTGCCAAACCCGAATTGCTCTGATCACTGGGCGTATAGAAATCCGCGTAAAGTTTATCTAGACCCGCTATGGGCCAGTCCAGTCCATACTTACGTACCGTATCTAAGGGCAACTCCTGAGCTTTCAGGCCACCAGCATAAACCATCGAGGTCGATTTCAATCCGTTTGCTGTCGCGGCGATCGTCATAGGAACACCAGGATAATTGGGATCAGTATTCACTTGATCGGCCAAGGCGCTACTGTCGATCTGAAAGGTTGTTGAACGGCCGGTCATCGTGCCAAAACTAACGGGTCCATTCGTTGACCACGCGACTGAATCAGTTGAGTCGTCCGGAGTGAGCACCGCCGTAACGCCATAACTCAAGTCAGGTAAAACGACCGTTGCCTCCGTATCGACTGAGATTGCTGAGGCAGGAACTGGTTCTGCCATGACCACGACCTTAGCCAAATCGGAATAATAATAACCTGAATTGAAACTGACTCGCATTTGAAAGTAGTAAGTCCCTACTGGTAATTGTTGACTATAACTCGGCCCAAAACCGATATTGGCCGCATAGGTGTTGCTTAAAGTCCCCGAGGTCGTGTTATAGCTACCAGCGTTGGTATTGCTTTTCCATGTCGTCCCATCAGTCGCCAAGGTCCATTGCGTCAACAGTACCTTAGGTTTGGTAAAAATATTAAGATCCAAACCAGTCACTTTGACGGCAAGATCGATGTCACTGCCGACAGTCTGATATTGTTCACTGATCGGCTGTTGGACGAATCCGGCGCGTACTGGGAAATTCAAAACACTCAGACCAGCAATACTTGGTTGATAGACCCCATCTGCCGCAGTTGGCGGAAGAACACTACTGGCGCTTGCTGGCGTCGGGGTGCCCGAATCAGTTACAGCCGCCGCGGTAGTTGGATCTGTTCTCGTCACTGCGCTTGAACTGGTCGGCGAACTCGCTACTGCACTTGTGGTACTTGCCTTTGCTGCCGTTGTTCCAGAAGCCAGGGGAGCGTCTGCTGATTGAGTTGGATCATTTGCAACTGCCGCTACCGGCGCCGTTTTGCTTGCCTGATCCGCAGTTGTCGCCGCAGCGACTGGCACATTGGCAATAGTTTGTAGCGGGAGCGTCAGCAGTAAACTATTGCCAATAAAAGTAACCGTCACTAACAACGCTAACTTTCTCTTTATCTGCTTTCTCATAATCCGACCTCCTTACATCAGATTTTACCAAGCTAATGTTTAAGTCGTGATTTGATCTCTCTCATTTTATGCCAGATAAAGACCAGCGCCCCTAAGGTGATCACGCCGAACCCGATCAGTAGCCAGAGTAGCCAAGGGTAGTGCGTTCGTTTCTGGATCAATTGCCGATCGGTGGCCGCCGCCGTGGTTTTCTTGATCGTGAAACGCCTTTCTAAATTAAAGACACTTGCCCCCGAGGTCAACTTGATTTTTAACTGATAGTGCCCCGGCGCCAAACTTTTTCCAGCTGTATTGATATGATAATCCAGTGTTGAGTTAGGTGCCATTTTGTAATTATGATCCGTTTGTTCAAAGAGGACTTGCTTAGCTCCAGCACGGTACACGCGCGCATCAAGGGCGATCTGCCCAAAAAGCACCGGCGCAGAATTATGAATACTGGCGATCAACGTTGCAACGCCCCCGGTTGCTTTTGGCTTGATCGCTGTCAACGCCAGTTGTGGTGCCAGGCCAGTCTGACCAGCTTGAACAAGCATCACCGGTAAGGCCATCGCGAATTGATTCTTGATACCTAACTGGCCCTGACTCGTGCCAGAAGTGGTTTTTCGTTGAACATAAACACTGCCTAAAACAGTCCCTTTAAGCGGCGCTTGAGGCATGGTCAAGTCAAAAGTGACCTGTTGCTTGCTAGCCGGCGCTAGTGTGATCGTTCGCGTAGTGGCTTGATCATCGGCCAGTGCCGGTAATAATACCGCAGCGCTTTTATCCGGTGCGGTTGTCGCTGGGGTATAATTGATCTCACCTTGATCAGTCGTCGTGGCCGCGACCAATTGAACCGTAAAAGCCAGTTCTTCTGTGGGACTTAAGTTACTGACTGTCACTGTCAACGGATATTGTTGTCCCGGTTGTGTTTTCAAGGAATAATAGGCCAATTGATCATCTGTTTGCCCCGAACCAAAATCGGGGACGATAGTAAAATCCGAGCCCGTATCCGCGGCTTGGACCGGTCGTGTTCGACCTCCCAAAAAGAACCAACAACAGCTTAATAGAATCAACCAATACCATTTGTGCTTGAGCCACTTCTCCGCATTCATCATGATTCCCCCCAGTCTCACGATTGATCAAAGCGCCGATCTAAATCAACTTCATTTAGACCGATTTATTGTTATGTAAAGCCCAGATGCGTAGGTATCTGGGCTTAAACAAGCTTAAAGAATCAGCTTGCTGGTGTTGCGGTCGGTGCCATTGGGCCATTTGAAGTCAGGGTCCATGTCAAGCCAGCCGAATAAGTGTCACCCTTAGCTAAAATAGCTTTAGGGTTAGCACCCAAGGCCAAAGTGTTTGCGCTACCGTCGAAGCTATAGCTGTAATCGCCATGGGTCGTCCCATCGCTAGTCGCTAGACTAACAGGTTGGCTACTATCTGCTACCTTAGTGGCAGTAAATGAAGGCCAAGCCGTGCCGACACCAGCTAAAGTGATCTCAGCGCCAGTTAATGACTTTGCTGGCGTACTCGTTGTTGCAAATGGCGCCAACGCTGCTAACAAAGTCCAATTATTTGATCCTAAGCGGGTATCTGAGATGTTTAGATCTCCGGTGACTGCCGCCGTTTTGCCGGTGAAGCCACCATAAATATCCGCCCCAGGTACTTCACCAAACGCGAAGCTTGGTGCTGATTTGATTTCCAAAATGCCAGCATCAGCATTCTTAGGATCCGTATCTGTAACTGAGAAACTTGCCGTTGAAGTACTGGTTGTCGTATCCGCCTTGGCAGTTGCAGGCGCTAAAGCCAAAGCGCCCAAAACCGCAGCCGACGTAACGAGCCCTGCTAACCACTTCTTCATGGTATAAAACCTCTTTCCCTTTTCAATCCGATTGGAGTTAGACCATTTCCTAACTTCAAAACAGATTATACATCATCACGGCAATGAGGGTTAATCTTTGACTCAGAAAATCGGGTTTTCAAGTTAAAAAGTTGACTAGTTGATCCCCCCAGATCTGAATAAATATCCTATAGAAAAATCATTGATAAATCAATATTATCGCGAGATAAAGTGAGGGTTTTCGCTTGAATCCACATCGCGATATCTGCCTATCCTAGCATAACTTTTACAATGAAAAGCCATCACTTTATCAGTTTTATTTTATACACATTTTTATAAGTTTTGAATAAATCGATTTGCTGCAAACCATTAAAAAAACCACGTTTGCTTTGAATCAAGCAAACGTGATCATTTCTTCTCCGATCGTGGATCAATAGTAACAAGTCGTCATCGTGCTGAACGATCTGTCACCCTGCACGCGTTAATCTAGCGCGCTGACTGCTGGCGCTCCTGCTGTTAGCGTCCAATTGATCGTGGCCGTAAAGCTTTGTTGATCATAAATAGTCACCGCACTATTTCGCGGCAAGGCTAAGCGCGCGCCGACTGCATAAAGCCCCCCGCTACCTGTCCCATCACCGGCCAAGATCGGACTACTCAGGTCACCGGCGTTAATGACCGGTATCCCGCCATTGATATTCGGTAATCCTTGCAACCACAGGCTTGGCTGCTGCACTATTTGTGTTTCCTTAGTTTCATCAACATCATCGCTATAAAAATCCGACAGTTCGGCGGTCAATTGCCAAGCAGCCCGTGTTTCACGATTATCATAGATCTCGAGAAAGCGATTCTCTGTATTAGTCGATAGCGGCATTTTATCAAGATCAGTTCCCGTGCCATTATAGATCGTTGTCGCCTTTAGCGGCGCGAAGGTAAAAGATGGTACTTGTTGTAAGGTCAGTTTTCCCGGAACTTCCGTGGTCGGCAGCCCAGTCACCCGTAATTCCGCATTGTTAGTTGGGATCTCGGCCAACGTGATGTTGCCCCCTGCCAAAATGGAACGTGGCTTAATGATCGTGATGATCAAACGTAGATACATCGGATAACCGCGCTCTAGCTCCGAATTCGCGTCTTTGATCAGTTGATCATTGGCAGGGATCGTTAAGATATTACTACCATTGAGATCAGTTGGCGTTAACCCCTTAAAAGTGCCACTACTATTTTGCACGTTTTTATAAGATTTCTTGAGGGTCGATTCGCTGTAGACTCCTTTACTGTTTGCTTTACTGACGCGCCACTCAAACGTACTCGTTTTAGCGATGTCAGCCTGTGCGCTGGCATCATCACTATCAAAAAAGCTATCAACGATCTTACTGAGACCATCGATCGACCATTGTGTCGGATTAGCCGTCGCGTAGGCCAATGGTAGCTCTTTTGCACGCAGGCCACCAACGTAAAGACTGGCTGCATCGGATAAGTCGTTAGCCGTTGCTTCCAGTAAATCAAAAGATAAACCGGGATCAGCCGTTGATTTATTCACACCGGAACTGATCAAGTTCGCATTAACAGTAAATTCATTATTGCGTCCTTGCTCGAGCAAATAGGTGACGTTGTCTTGAGGCGCTTTCCAATCAACGATACTAGTCGAGGTCATTGGCTTCAAATCAGCATGAACACCATAAGACAACGCCGGTAAGACGACTTTGCTTTCTGGAACGACATTGATCGACCGTGCAGGATCATCACTAGCTAAGACAACGACCTTAGCTAATTTAGAATAGCGGGTCGAACTTAACAAACCATAATCCACACTCATCTGAAAATAATAGATCCCTACCGCTAAACTTTCAAAATTGCTCCCAAAACGGATCGTTGCTTCTTGTTTATTCGACATGCCTTGATTCTTACCTTTAGCCGTTAATTCCTCTTTCGCCCAACCACCGGCGCCATCATTGGCAGCTTCGATCCACTTCCATTTATTGATTTTGATCTCGACATTTGTATAAGGCACCAAAGGAATCCCAGTTGTTTGGACGTCCAGATTGATCTCCGTGCCTTCACGCACATATTGCAATTCCTGTGGCTGGATCAAGAAGCCTTTCCGCAAAGGGACCGATAAAAAATTAATACCGTTGCTATCTGGCTTTTTATAGCCATCAGCCTTAGCCGGTGGATCCGGGTCTGCCAAAGGGACCGCCGTGGCCGCTGTTGGATCTGCCATGTCACTTGTTGAGGCTTCTTCTGTAACGGCTTCGTCAGCGACTGTTATCTCAGCATCTTTGTCTTGATCAGTCGTCTGATCCTCCTCAAGACCATCTTGGCTCGTGACTGTTTCGTTAGCGTCAACAACAGTCTGATCAGTTTCGGCCTGCGGATCCGTCGCTATGATTGTTGTATCTTCAGCGGACTCAGTCGCGTTAGTCGGTGTCGCGGTGGTAGCGGTCGTTTCGGCCAATGCCGCTGCGGCCACGGTCTCCGTATGGCTAAGCGCCAGAGGTCCGATAGTTAAGTTAAGTAGAAAGGTCCCAATGATCAGCCGCTTGATTACATTTCGCAAAATAGTCACTCCCCTCCAGAAAGTGTCAGCAGATCGGTGTGGCGTTCGATCTTATCGGTCTAGGGTCATCCTTATTGTTTTGGCGCACGTTTTCTTAATAAAAGCCAAGTCAATGTCGCAATGATCAAGATCAAAGCGCCAATGATCAGCCAAAGCCACCGGCGTGAGCGCGTCCGATTATCTTCTTGTAAGGTTTTTTCAACACTTTGTCGCTGGTTCGCTTTGATCGTAAAATCCTTGGTCATTTTAAAATCGTGTGATCCTGAACTCATTTTGAGGTGCATCGTATATTTACCCGGCGCCAGCGTTTTGCCAGTCGTTGCGACATGATAATCTAAGATCGAGTTCGGCGCCATTTCGTAATTCTCATTGGTCTGAGTCAGCAATTTCTTGGTCTGACCCCGCTTGGTCACCGCGGCGACCAGCTTGATCTTGCCAAACATAACAGGTGCTTGGTTATGGATCGTTGTTTTTAAATAGGCAGAACCACCAGTTGAGTCCAAGGCCACGCGCTCAATATTCAATTTAGGTAAGGTGACGGGCGCGTTAGCCGATTTGAGAATGACAGGGACCAGCATTGAAAACTCATTGACGATCCCGATATTAGCCTGACTATTCTCATTATCCACTCGATGAACGAAGACACTGCCTAAAACAGTCCCTTGGATACCGTCTTCTGGGATCGTCAATTCATAAGTCACCTTTTGTGTGGCGCCCGGTTTCAAGGTGATGGTTTTGATCGTCGCGCTGTCTTTGACCAGATCCGTTAAAACAGTTTGAGCCGAGGCATCTCGCTTCTTCTTAGTTGGACTATAATTGATTTTTCCTTGGTCACTAGTCGTTGCCGTCACCAAACGAATTTCAAATTTATGTGTATTGGTTTTGCTCAAATTTTGGATCGTGATACCCAGCGGTAACACCGCTTGAGGCTGAGCCGTATAACTAAAATAGTCGTCCGTCTTCGTGTTTTGTTCTTCGGAAAAGACCGGTGAGATCGTAAACTCCGAGCCACTGGTCTGCGCCGCGACTGGCTTGGTCGTCATCCCGACAATAAATATGGTGACGAGCCCCAAGACCAGCGCCAAAAGTTTTTTTGATTTCACCACAAGAACCTCCCCAATTTGATTCTTCCTGACTTGGTCGTGATCCACGATCCGTGATCAGATCAAGGCCGTAAAAAATCCGAGCAAATAAACCACTTTGCCCGGACACGTCTTGATCCAAAAATCATTTTCATAATCACGGGCAGTCGTCTCTGATCACATTATCTGCGTAAGACTGCGCTTTGCTCAGTGACCTAGAGTTCTTCTGCAGCCGGCGCGCCTGAAGATAATGTCCAATCCAAGCTAGCAGCATAGTGGCTATTATCAGCCACGATCGCGCTACCATTCGCATTCATAGAAAGGGTCGGATTATTGATGGCTAAAATAAAGTTCCCGTGTTGCACAGCAGCATTGTTCAAGACAGTGTCTGTGCCATCGTCCGTCACACTAACGGCCTTCTCGCCGAACAAATCATGCTGTGCGGTGAAGGCCAGAGTCGCGCCGATCAGTCTGTTGCTGGACTCATCTTGGAACGAACCCATATTTAGATCCAAGTTCCAATCAGATCCTTTGATTCGATTATCGGCGACCTCCAAATTATTTGAAGTCTCTAAAGTCTCATTGGTGAAACCATTGTAAACTTTACTGACCACAAATGTTCCCGCAGAAAAAGTCGGTACACTCTTCAAAACCAACTTACCACTATCGGGATCTTCCGGATCCGGATTATCGGGGTCTTCCTTGGCGGAAACGGTGAAGTTTGCTGTCGACTCATTATTTAAGTCATCGGTCGCCGCCTTTGTCGTTGTTGTGGATAAAGCAAAAGTACTCGCAGCAAGCAAAGTCACCGCTAATAAAGACATCGATTTTTTCATGTTGAATCTTCCTTTCATCTCCCATGATCACGCTAGGCCCAATTCCTAGCTTTCAGTGTATAATATACAGACAGGTTCAAATTTCGTCAACTTTAAAACTTGCGAAAAACGAATAATTATAGATTTATGATAATAGTTGTAACTCGTCTAGTGACGTTTTGTCACTTATATTATCAGCGTTTACATTGCCTTTAATAGCCGATAAATTAATTTTTAAAAAATATTGATTCTCATATTCCCCGTCAACATTTTTACGTAGAAGTAAATAACGTAGTCAGGATCCTGCGCATATTAATGAACATTTCCAAAAATATAAAATATGCAAATAAACACCTTGTCACTGATCATCAGACAGCTCCTTGGCCGCGCGTAAATGCCACCAAGCCAAAACACCACTTAGAAATACACTACTGGCTACCAATAATAGTAACCAAGTAGCCTGAGCCGTTGAAAGCGGGTCAGTCGTTATTGGCATCAGTGTCACCAAACTCAAATTGCTCCATCCCGACCAATTACTGACGAGACAAATCACCGCCATCGTCCAACACTGCTGGATCAGACTACCCCAACCGGAAAGCTGGTATTTAACTAAAAAGATCCGTTCCCAATAATCGGGAAAGACTAGCGGTAACTGGCGATTCAACCATTGAATTTGTGCCATTGTTTGTAACTCCTTTAGTACCAAGGGTTTGAGGCCCTTGGGTTGTCATTTTTTCGTAAACGTGGGCAAAACGTGGGCAGCATCGTTAAATTCCCAAACACTACCGTTCAACTTCACCCGATTTTTTCAATGAACCGCGTGATGGCTTCCACCGACTTGTCTTGATTTTCATCAAGAGTATGCGTGTAGCCATCCGTAGTTTCGGCTCGAACATGCCCGACCCGCTTCTGCACTTCTTTGAGTGAAATCGTCGGGTCATCGCGCAGCACGGAAATGTGAATGTGGCGGAAGCCGTGAGGAATCGCGTTCTTCGTCCATTCAAAGCCATACCATTCTTGGCAGTGCTTCGTCAACGACTTGTTGATTCGCGTTAGAATCTCACGAAAGCTGTGCGAGGTGATTGGTGAGCCGTACTCCGTCCTAAACAGCGACTTGGAAGCATGAAAGGCGTCCGCCGGAAAGTCGGCCATGTGTTCGTCGAATGCCTTGTTACGCGCAATGACACGCTTTACGGCATCAATGGCAAAGCCCGGCAGTTCTTCGACACGTTCACCAGCTTCGGTCTTAGTGGTGTCTTCGTAATACTCATCAACGCGCAGGTCGTGATATTGCAAGGACTTGTCGATTGTTACCAGCCGGTTCTCGAAATCAATGTCAGCTTCCGTCAATGCGGCCGCTTCACCGATCCGACAGCCCGTCCCAATCATGAATAGCGCCAGATCGTAGTAGGTCTGATGCCGTCGCTTGCGCAATTCTGCCAACAAGGCGTGAACTTCGTGCTCGTCAAGAAACTTCGCTTCGCGGCGCAGTCGCTTTTCGCGCTTCTCCTTTGAACTGGCAGAGAGTTTGATCACACGCGTTGGTGAGAACGGAATCGCGTTGTGCAGAACGCCATAGTCGAAGATTTTGTTGAGCGAGCACTTGATATGCTGCATCGTCGAATGGGTCGAGTGATACTTCTTCTTGTAGTCATTCAACAGGTTCTGAATTAGCAGTGGTGTAATCACTTCTAGTAAGACGTCATCTGCCATTAGCTCCGCTATTCGTTTCAGCACCATTTTCTCACGCGTGACGGTTGGCGGCTTGACCGTGGTTTGCCAAGTTTCCAACCATTTTGCTTTCAGCTCACCGAATGTAACCATCGCGGCGCCGTTGAAGGCACCTTGTTTCTCCGCAATCAGCTCCTCAATCTTTGCAGCTAAGTCGCGTTCGGCCTGCTTACGGGCGCGCGCCGTGTTCGTGGTGAACTTGACGACTTCCCGTTTTGCTTTGCCAGTCAGCGGATCAACATAGCGATCCACTGCATAATACGTTGACTTACCGTTCTTGCGTTTTCTTTCTTCAAAATACATGTTTTATCCTTTCCGGGTAAGGAAAAGGGCAAAACTGAATCTCTATTAGCAGATTCTATTTTAACATCCAAACCCATTATTTTCTGCGCAATTTTGAATAGCCATGTGTCTTCCAGTACAAAAAGTCGTCGAATACCTCGAAATTGATGAAGACGAGCTTGTGCGTTGGGTTCAAGACGCCATCCCGCCACAGATTGTTGTCACGCATCTCACATAGCCAACGATTGAGCGTGTATTTGTTTAAGCCGTCGTATCGGCTCAAAATGGCTTCCTTATTGCCCCATTCAGCATCACTGTCCGATACTGGACTGTATTTGATTTTCATTCATTACCTCACTTGTTGTGTCTAGCATCTGTGTGAGATAATCAGCACAGATAGGAACCATATCTTATCTGTGAAGGGTGACTACTTGCTTTGGTCGGCGTGGTCATCCTTTTTTGATTGCTCACTTTCAGGTGTCATTGCTTCAAACAATCCGTTCTCAAGTTGATCTGCGCCAACTGTGTTCTGTTCGATGATTCGCAGATGCTTGTCTTTTAAGGGTGCTTCACGAATAGACTGCATCGTCTTCTGGTTTCCCCAGTATGCGTCAATTTCATGGAGCACTCGTTGCATTGGCGCAACCTGCGTGTCCACCCATGCCCGCGTACGGTTGAGATCGAACGGTTCTGGGGCAGTCGTCAAGCGCAGCGGCTGGCGATCATGACCGACAAATCGTTGCCAATTCTTGTTGAGCGGCCAATCCAACCGCGGCTTACCTTTTTGAGCATCGACGAAGCGGAGATAACGTTTGATAATGCCAAATATCGTGCGTTCTTCATCACGATAGCAAAGGAGATCATCAACAGCCTTTTCCGCTCGGGTGTTCTTCAAACGAATTTCAAAACGGTTATAGATGTTGGTTGTCAGACCTTTCTTATGCTGCTCTGGCCCTTTCTCGTAAAGGCAGAAGTACAATTCACTCTTGGTGGACCCAATGTATAACGTGGTGCCAGTTTCATCGTCGAATTCTTCGTCGTCTTCATGATAGATGTGGCCGGATACCGTGCCTTGGTACTCACGCATGACGGTGATACACTCGTTGGCCTGAATTTTATGAATCAGGTTTGGAATATCCAACATATTGACCGTATCGTTAACTGCTAGATCCAGCCGTTTCATCACGCCTTTCATATCCAGACACTGATTAAGAAAGTCATACCAGGTGTCACCTCGGCCTAACAGAACGCTTTCCATTTGGCGGCAGCCTTGACCGCGTAGTTCTAGCAACGTGCCTAATTCCTTGTGGCCTGGATCAGAGCCGTAGACTTTGATCTGACCCAGCGAGCGGGTGAACTGATAACCAAACGCCGCGCGATCTTCCGACAGAATACAATCCGTTTGCAAACGTAAGAGGTCATCGACGATTTTGTCCATATCCTGTGTCGGAAACCGAATCCGTACATAATCAATTAGCAGTTGCAGTTCCGGCTCATCGGTCCAATTATTGAGCGTTTTATCAATGTACATTTGTAAGCCGCTACTACACGCTTCGCCATTTTCGATGCGACTAAGGTGGCGTTGTGTGATACCAAGCCGGTGACATAGCTGTACCTGTGTCAGATTCAATTCTTTACGGCGCCTCCGTACTGAATCACTCCAGTAACCCAAATTGTCTACCTCCTAATCTTGTTACCACTGGACATCAGCTTGAATTGTCCAGTCGGTAAGTTCTGTGTCGTATCAACGTTTCTACCCGGAAATCAGGTAGATAGGTGTCATTTACGACCCCCCTGTTAGTACATGGGGGTCTAGGCGGCCGGCTACGCCGACCGCCGCCGCTCACGCTTGCGGCTTTCGCGCTGCACGCCGCGCGTGGCGGCGTGGCCTTCTCCTTTCATCACTAATCGTATTAACCATCTATACGTTACTGCAATGATACCAAGGCTTTAAACCGATTTCCTTAGCTTTTTCATAGCTACAAAACTTTCAATTATAGCTGCTGAACTTGTCGTACGATTGATTATCTGGTAACCTGATGGTGAGGTGATCAACATGACAGAAGTACAATATTTTGGCCCAAATTTAAAACGGCTCCGCCTTCAAAGTGGTATGTCACAATCAGAACTTGGCGCCGCTTTGGACACGCCAGTCAATGGACAGGCTATTTCAAACTGGGAACGCGAGATGAATCATCCTACTTATGAGAACTTGATTGGTATCGCTAAGTTCTTTAACGTCATGCCGTCAGAGTTGTTGCGGACAGAAAAAGAAGCCGCGGTTGGAGAAACCACGGCCGTTCTTGATCGAATCGATGAATATATGCCAAAGGTCGCGGAGATTCGCAGAGTGATGCACATGATGGGGGACTTCTCACCACGACAGTTAGACGGACTAGCTGAGCAACTCAATGAGATTATGCACTACTTTCGCCCTTACACACCAGTTGATGAGGACGGTGTGCCAGATACCGATCAGAATGGGCGAACAATTACAAAGCAATCAAAGTATCGGGATCTACCAATTAAGGAAATCCATCAAACGTACCAAGAGTTAAAGGCTATCCAGTCATACAAGGATGATAAGCAAAATCTGAATTGATAAATTCACATCTAAAACAATACCCGGCACAACCTTTACGCTGAAACTCGCGTAGTAGGCTGTGCCGGGTATTGGCATTGTTTTGGCTTTGTATCGACATTGCAATGCAGACCTTCTGAATGACTAAATAAGGTAGATACCGAAGGTAAACCCTAAAATGGCAACCTTGGTAAGTAGTCCGCTAGTAAGGCCCGTTGACTAACGCCACCGGCACCGTAAACAACAAGCCATCTTCCGACAAAGGTTTGAGCGTCGCCAACACCGCCTGCAGGCTCGCACGATCCACCACCGTTTCAATGACGATTGGCAAGTGTGAGCTCTTATGCGCTGCGGTTTCTTCGTGCACATGGCGGCCGTCGTCATATCCTGCGATACCGCGGGTGACACTGACCCAGCGCACGTGCATCGCTTGCAAATGGGCCACGATCTTGGTGTAGTGGTCTGGGGCAAAGTGCTTATTGTCTTCTCGGGTAAATAACTTCACGTCATAGTATGCTGCGGTATCGTCCATCTCAATGTCACTCCCTGTCTGTCCTTGAACCGTCGTAATTTGACCACGATCGTCAATGAGCTGCGTCAGTTCAGCCAAAATCGCCTGCAAGTTGTCGCCGCTTTGCACCGTTTCGATGATCACCGGCAAGTCGTTGCCGCGTCTTGGCTTGCGTAGGCTTTGGCGCATCTCGTTATACTTATTGACGCCCATGATCGTGCGGCGGATCGTGCCGCCAACGATCCCACGCTGCCAAAAATATGCGAAGATCTGCTTCACTAGTTCTTGGTGGGTCGGCGTCTGCATGACTTCATCAGTCACCACCCGAATCAAAGTTGCTTCTGTCATCGTTCTCCTCCTACCACGCGTCAGCGGCGATCAAGGCTTGGGCCTTGGTGCCGTAATTATGGGTCATATTTTCTGCGGTCACATCAACGTTACTGTAGCCGAAAGCACCGGTGGTCAACGTCCGCGTATACAACGCCGCATAGGGAAGCTGTTCACGGGTAACTAACCTTAGCTCCTGATCAACGTCGTACGGGAGCACACGGAGCGTCCAGCTGGTGAAACGGCCGGCGTCAATAGTCAACAAGCCATACTGAGCGCGCCCGGCGGCTAATTGCGGCTGCGGTGACGTCGCTAAGCCGACGCTACCGGGGTTCATGATGTAGCGGCCATCAGTAGTTTGACGCATTAGTGGCTGGTGGGTGTGGCCATACAGCGCAATGTCTGCGTCACTGCCGGCCAGCAACGCATCGAAGTTCTGTTGCTTAGCCATAGGTTCTGCTTGATGACCACGGCTGGTGGTCGGCGTTGCGTGAAATATGCTCAACTTCACGCCATCGATCACTAATTCTTGATGTAGCGGCCGACTAGCCAACCAACGAAACTGTGTCGCGGTGAGATGCTCGCGGTCAAAAGCCGACGTGATGATCGCCACGACTGCTTTTTGGTTCTTCTCAAACGTCACGAACCGGTGGTGCAACAGGCTAGCATAAACTTCTTCGTGGTTGCCGATCACCCACGCCAGCGGTTGGAGTACTTGAAGTGCCTGCACACACGCTGCTGGCTCTGGGCCACGGTTGCCAATGTCGCCCAACACCATGTAATCGGTGGCGTGTTGTTCGTGTGCGTCTTGCAACACAGCCTGCAGGGCACTGTAATTACCATGTACGTCAGCGATCACTGCGATCTTATGCATCTACTCACCTCCCGGGTCAGAAAGAAAAAACGTCTGCCTCATTACCCCGCTACAGCACAGGGCATTAAGACAGACGTCATCAACAATTAGCTTGTATTAGGGTGAACGTCATCACCATTTCACTTGTTCACCGTCAATATAACATCGTTGCGGCCAGAGTTCAAGCGCTTACCCATGCACTGACCCGATCAGCTAATAAGTGACGATCACGCTGTATTCGATCAGCCAGATAAGCCGCAGCCACTTGGTCTTTTTCAGTTGTCGCATCAGCTGTGAGCTGACGGGTATCGCACCAAATTCCCGTCAGCAAAAGCCCTGCTGACAAAGGCGAAAGTATCACGCCACGCTCTTGATAGAGTTCGGCGAATATCGTGTTGACACTGGCCACAGGTTCGAGACGAATGTATGCCGGATGACTAGCACGAAAGCCACTCATCCGGTGATTATCCACGACCGCTACAACGTTGGCTTCACTAATGTCTGGAGCGCTCACTGCCAAGTCGTTATGGCCGACCATCACCACACCGCCCGCGGCCCCAGCAACTGACTTGACCACTAATGGCGGTGCCACTCCCCAGAATTTCACAATGTCCCGCATGACCGGTGACAGCCGCGTATAAGCACTTGGCGCAGCGTCTTTGCCGAATGCGGAGGCCAGACGCGCGGCGTTGATGACGGCAATGTCAATTCCTATGGTTGATTGCCGCGGGCCGATTGTTAAAATCTCCATGTTATCGTCTCCTTCTAGGAAAAAGACACCTAGCCCCGGACTAAATGCCCGAAACTAGGTGTCATTAGTTTGATAACGGTTATGGCGAACACCTTCGCCTATCATGCTCGAGGCCAATATAACACCATTATCCATGATTGTCTACGGGTGTCATTATCGAGTAAGTGAGTACTGCCGTATCTCACCACAAGCTACCCAGCCACACACCGATGGTCAAGGTGACGATCCCGGCTCCCGTCGTGCCAAAATAATACCAAGCAAACGCACGGTAACGCCGGTTGCGCAATAAGATAAACGCGTCAGTCATGAATGTTGAAAAAGTCGTGTACCCACCACACACACCGGTCAAAAGTAGCAGTGACCACGCTTGCGGCAGTGCGCACATCGCCAAAAATCCCG
Organism: Lapidilactobacillus luobeiensis; assembly: GCF_024345205.1. Lineage (GTDB taxonomy): Bacteria > Bacillota > Bacilli > Lactobacillales > Lactobacillaceae > Lapidilactobacillus > Lapidilactobacillus luobeiensis. The sequence continues at coordinate 38,786 of NZ_BROC01000011.1, forward strand.
CTAAGAAGGCACCACTAGCATTGATCACAAGCGTCGCCAGCGGCACCCCAGGCCACCAGTTCTTGCCTAGCTGCGTCAGCACGTATCGCATCACGGCGCCGACCCCCGCTCCTAAAGCCACTAACATCACCATGTCTGTCGCCGCCTTCCCCAGGCCTCGGCGCATAAATACCCGCCAAACGCCGCGCCTAAACCAACAAACAGCTCAAGCAAGAAGATCCCGATTGCATACACCGGCGATTGGCCGACGTGTTTGTAGAGGTTCAGTACCATCGTCGAAAATGTCGTGAACGCGCCGACAAAACCAGTCCCTAACGCCAAAATCAGCCAGCTCGGCAAGTCGATGTACACCGCTAGACCGTATGTGACAAACGCCAGTATGAAGCTGCCCAATAGATTCACCGCCGTGGTGCCGAGCATCGTGTCGGCATCATTGAGCCACAAGCCGATTCCCCAACGGGCGGCCCCACCGAAGCAGCCGCCGATGAACACCGCTAAAATATCTTGGTATCGCAATCGCTGCATTGAACTTCCCCCTAAAACACGGCTACCAAAATACTGGCAGCCGTGTGGTTACACTCATTAAAATTTAATATAACGCCTAGCATTATAGCAAAACGTACAGCTGTAAGACAAGTCCGCCTTTTGCATGAAAATTTGTCGGTCTGGCTTGCGCAAAATTTCGTAAGGGAGTATGCTTTGGGTGTTAAAAGTTAATCGGCGATGACGTTCGCCACTAAAACTAATTGGTAAATCAATTTGATGACGTCTACTGCACAGATTTTGCGTGCAGTAGACGCCATCTTTTTTTACCGGAAGGAGCACAATTATGTCAGTAGTGATTGAATCTGTGAAGTCGCGCGAGATCTTCGATTCCCGCGGCAACCCAACTGTTGAGGCCGATGTTATTCTGTCGGACGGTACGCTCGGCCGCGCGGAGGTACCATCTGGTGCATCGACCGGCGAAAAAGAAGCCGTCGAGTTGCGCGACGGCGGCGACCGGCTCCAAGGCAAAGGCGTCTCAAAGGCCGTGGCCAACGTCAATACCGAGATCAACAAGGCTTTGCACGGTGCCGACCCCTTCAACCAAGCCCACATCGACCAGCTGATGATCGACTTAGACGGCACACCTAACAAGGCACGCCTAGGGGCTAATGCGATCTTAGGGGTGTCAATGGCCACTGCCCGTGCAGCAGCCAACGCCTTGCACACACCGCTGTATCGCTACCTCGGCGGCACCGACTTGGAGCTTCCACAAACGTTCCACAACGTGATCAACGGTGGTGAGCACGCCGACAACGGCATCGATATTCAGGAATTCATGATCACCCCAGTCGATCGTTCCAGCTTCCGTGATGGCTTCGAGAAAATCGCCAACACCTACCACACCTTGAAGAAGGTGATCGAAGAAGCCGGCTACACCACGGGCCTCGGCGATGAAGGGGGCTTTGCGCCTGACCTCAAGAACTCCGAAGACGCCTTGCAGATGCTGCATGACGCCATCATCAAGGCAGGCTACACGCCTGGCAAGGAAATCGCCATCGCCTTTGACGCGGCGGCATCGTACTTCTACAACCGCGACACCAAGAACTATGACTTTGAAGGCAAAACCTACACGCCTGCCGAATTAGGCGAATACTACATTCACCTGCTGGACAAGTTTCCAGAGATCATCTCCATCGAAGATCCTTATGGGGAAGAAGACTGGGGCCACTTCGCTGACTTCACCAAGAAGTACGGCGACCGCGTGCAACTAGTCGCAGACGATCCGGTCTGCACTAACCCAGCCTTGATCAAAGACGCCATCAAACAAGGCATGGCCAACAGTATCTTGATCAAACTTAACCAGATCGGCACGGTCACCGAAACACTGGAAGCAATCCGCTTAGCGCGCAAGAACGGCTACACTACCATGATGTCACACCGTTCTGGTGAAACCGGCGACACCTTTGTCGCTGACTTTACCGTCGCCACGAACGCTGCGCAACTCAAGTCCGGCGCCCCGGCCCGTTCCGAGCGTGTGGAGAAATACAACCAACTGTTGCGGATCGAAGAAGAACTCGGCGCTGACGGCACGCGCTTAGCCCACTTCCCTGATTCAGTCGACTTCGACTGATCAGCATTGACCAAACGGCCGAGCACGAATATGTGCGCGGCCGTTTGTTATCTTGCAGAAAGCTGGTGTCTACTATGACCGAAAAAAACGATCTAAACGGCCTCGCCCAAGCCGAAGCTGACCGGCGACTGGCCCGTGATGGCTTCAACGAAGTGGCCGAACCCCCCTTCAACTTTGCCACGGCCATTATCACTCGCCTGTGGGAGCCTAGCGCGTGGATACTCGAAGCGGCGCTGATCATTGAAATCGTGTTAGGCAAGGGCATCCAAGCCGGGTTCATCGTGCTAATGTTGCTCTTTGCCGCGGTCAATGGCGCGATTCAATCTCGCCGCGCCAACACGGTCTTACGCAGCCTATCACATGACTTATCGCCGACCACCGCGGTCAGCCGCGATGGCAAGTGGAAACAGGTGTCAGCCAAGCACTTAGTCGTTGATGACCTCATCAGCCTACGCCAAGGGGACATTATCCCCGCCGACGTGCGTCTGCTGACGGACACGCTGGAAGTCAACGAAAGCAGTATCACAGGCGAAGCCAAGGCTGTCAACCGCACCCCTGGTGATACCGCCTATGCCGGCACCGAAGTCCTCTCCGGCAATGCCTTAGCGATCGTCACCGCCACCGGTGCTAATAGCCGCAGCGGCAAAACAATCAGCCTGATCAACCAAAGCTCGGCGCCGGGCCATTTGCAGAAGCTCTTGGGCAAAATCATCGGCTATCTAGCAGCACTCGATGCGGTGTTGGCCGTGCTGTTGATCATCGTGGCCATTGTCCGCCATGAAGACTTGGTCGCCATGCTACCGTTTCTGGCAATGCTGTTCATCGCAACGATCCCAATCGCCATGCCATCGAGTTTTGCCGTTGCTAACTCGGTCGAAGCCAAGGTCTTGAGTACCAAGCACGTCTTAGTTTCCGACCTCACCGGGATTCAGGAAGCTGCCAATATGAATGTGCTACTCGTGGATAAAACCGGCACGATCACTGCCAACAAACCCGCTGTGGTGGCCTTCTACAACTGGTCAACGCTCCCAGACGCCGACGTGACCCAACTGGCGATCAGTGCAGCAGATACGCGCAATGCCAGCGTGATCGACGCGGCGCTATTCAACTATGCCCAATCACACAACATTAAGGCCTGGCCTCAGCATGAATTCACGCCGTTCACCTCCGGTATCGGCTACTCCCAAGCCACTGTGGTCACCGATAGTGCCACCGTCAACGTGAAACTCGGCGCACTGAAGAAGTTGACGGCGCTGGCCACCAATCACCCAGACCTAACGGCGGTCAACTTCGCCGAAGGCCGTACGGCAGCCGTGGTCGTTGATTCACAGCTAGTCGGTCTATTCGTACTCCAAGACCAACCTCGGGCAGATTCCGCAACTGCCATCAAGGCTCTGCAGGCACGCGGCGTCAAAGTAATCATGCTGACTGGCGATAACCAAAAAACTGCCGCCGCGATTGCCCAAGCAGTTGGGCTAAACGGTGAGGTGCGCTCGTACACCGAGGTTAATGTCGGGACCAAAATTGCAGACCTCGCAGGCATCGCCGACGTGACCCCAGAAGACAAATTGGCGATGGCCAAGCGTCTACAAGGTGAAGGCTATGTGGTCGGTATGACCGGCGACGGGGTCAACGACGCCCCCGCCTTGAAACAAGCCGACGTTGGTATCGCCGTTGACAGTGCCGTTGACCTCGCCAAGCGCTCGGCGCGCATGGTATTGCTAGGAGACGGCCTGACCCCGATCATTGAGATACTAGATGCCGGCCACCGCGTCTATCAACGCATGATGACCTGGACGATCACCAAGCTTTCACGCACCGCGGAGCTAACACTCCTGCTGACATTAGGTTATCTGATTCTCCACTTCATTCCGCTGACCTTAAACGCGATGATCCTGGTCGCGATCCTGAATGATTGTGTGACCCTTGTGCTCGGCACTGACCGCACGACGATCACCCACCAGCCAGAAAGCTGGAACCTGGCCAAACTTAGCAAGATTGCTGGCATCTTGGCCATAGGCTGGTCAGCGGTCGGCTACGGTTGGCTGACTTGGTTGCAACGGCTTGGTCTAACGACTGGACAAGTCAGCACCGGCCTTTACGTCTATCTGATTTTTAGCGCGATGTTGACGATCCTGATGACCCGCACCCAAAAGCCGTTTTGGACTAGCAGACCCAGTCGTGCCGTGGCAGTAGCGATCGGTGGTAACTGTATGTTGACGCTGGTACTGGCACTGACTGGCTGGGGGATCGCTGCAATCAGCCCGGCCTTGATCGGCTTAGCAATCGTGATCACTTTATTAACGGGCATTGTGCTGACAGCGATTCGATTTGCGGCACACATCTAGCGAACTCTCACCAGATTCACACCGCTCCTGAACCCATTGGCCAATGTATATTGGCTGATGGGTTTTTGCCTTCCTACGATATTAGTTACCTAATTTAAATTTAACGTTTTGGTTTCACCGCCATGTTCAACCTCGGCCTGTGACCTGCGTAAGTGTAACTAATTATCTGTCAATCTAAGGAGGCTGTATTCATGAGCCGCGAACGTGAGGTCTCTCGAATGTTCATCAGATACATGCAACAAGTCCTTCGTAACGAACGAATTAACCTCTATCGTAAACACTTTAAAGACCTCAAAGAAACGCCACTTGAGGAACGGTTGTTGGAAGAAATCGCCGATCCTGGACATTCCGAAGACTTTCTTTTAACTGATGACGAGGTTGAACATCTCGAAACCTTCATCGAAAATGAGCATCTTGCAGCGGCCATTGCGACCCTTTCAACTGCTGATAAGACGGTGTTGTATCAGTATTACTATTCTGAACTTAACGCTGTGGAAATCGGAAACCGCACCGGCAAAACTAGCCAGGGGGTGAACAAGAGGCGACGACAAGCACTAGCACGAATCAAGAAGGTATACAGAAATATCTATAGATAGCTCGCACAACTTGCGCAACGACGGAGAAACAAAGAACCCAACAAATTCAGTATTGCCAGCGAATTATGGGCATGTGAGTATTCAAAGTCCAAGTAAATACCCGGGTACTGTTCAACGAAATATGTGGGCAAAAACGTGGGCAAAAACTGATTTTATTTGCCAAGCATTGCTTAGAATCAGCCTCTACCGATGCCCTGCCGAATCATCCCACGAGTTATCAATAAAATTTGCGAGCAATTAAAAAGCCCGAATTGACGGGCTTTTTTGCTAATTTTCATTCAGCTTTATCAGAGATCCCATACCCACCATGAGTAGCATTGCCAATCAGCCTTGGTTCAACCATTGATTCTCCGCACCCAAGAAAAGTGAACATCCTAATATCCCTAGAAAAAAAGTCCACGGCAGTATCGTCAGCCCTAAACTTACGAGCAGAACAAAATAACGCCAACGTAAAAATGGTGCCAGAACTTTTGCGCCTAAGACCATTCCTAGCAAATACAACAGATAGATCGGCAATAGCGTTCGCTGAGCTAACCGTTGCTGTCCTGCAAAAACCGCATAAAGCATCACATAATTCATGACGATCCCGCGATTGATCAAAGCGTAGTGCCAAGGTGCCCAATGCTGACGCAAGCGGACCCGCGCAAACATTACCCCGGCGATCCCAATGAATAATGCGGTCCAGCCAAGTAATTGTAGCCGCTCTGGCGCGATCCGGATCAATCTTGTCAAGCGTAATAGGTAGCAAAAGATCAATAAGACCAATAACACTGGTAATTCTCGTCGATCGAAACGGCGGCGATCCTGAGCGACAATACCTGCTTTTTGCTGCAGATCGGGAAGTCGCCGGAGCAAGATCAACGTTCCTAACAACGCCAGTAAGTAGAGCACGGCCAATAATAAAAAAGCACCTTGAAAGTTTTTTTCCAAGATGCTTACTCGTTCGACACCGATCAGTAGTCCCAATAAAACCAAACTGACGACGCCATTGCTCCAAGGCGTGACCAACTGTTGTTGCCCTGCGCGACGACTTTTCAGCGTTAAATAATACGGCCAGACCCAACTAGCCGCCAACCCCAATAAGGCCCCACCTAAAAGTTCACTGGTTATCCTCGTTCCCATTGACAGACACAATGACCCAAGTAAGCCACAGCCATTGGCCAACACCAGCATCGTTGCTGCGGTTGATTCCAACAATGCTGTCAAGTAAATACCCACGGCACGAAACGCGTACAACACCAAAAAGGAAATGGCCACAGATCGGTCCTGACTTTGCTGAAAATCAACTAAACAGAAGAAGTAAGGTAGCACACAGCCGGTATTCGCCAATAGCTCCAGCGTACTTAATAAGATCATCCGCGCGATTTTTTTCATAGGTTGACCCCCATATAGTGCCCTCTTCAGCAAGAATAGCAACGCTGATCGTGATTGACACCAACCAGTCCTATGATAGCGCGTGCGCCTAAAAACGTTTCATGATGGTGTGACTTTTTTTGAAAGAATCAAACCACCGGGCACATCTTGAAAATAACGGTCAAAAATGTCGATCCCATAACTGGTCACTTCAGGAAGTCCTGGTAAGATCCGATAAGTCCGTTGCCCGCTTTGCTCCCGTTGCGCACGCAGAAATAGCGTCTGGTCCTGGATCTCAGGTGGCAGTAGCGCGGCAAGATCAGTCAAATGGCTAACCGCGACCACGGTCTGCCCGCCTTTGATCAGTCCAGTCAGGATCTCACGGTTGATCAAGGCCCCTTCATGCGCATTCGTCGATGCAAACGATTCGTTCATCAAGAATAGATTTCGCCCCCGAAGATCAGTCGTTAGTCCGGCAAATCGTTGCAATTCTTCCGCCAGCTTGCCGCTGGTCATCTGCTGATCCTCTTCACGCTTAAAATGAGTCAAAACGTGAGCGTACAAAGGCAGTTGCCCCGCCTGAGCCGGAATGAACAATCCGGCCTGAGTAAAGATCTGGGCTTGCCCTAAACTGCGCAAGAAAACAGTTTTCCCACCTTGATTAGCGCCCGTGACCACAGTCAGCGGCTGTTGCTGCGGTTGGAAATCGTTGCCAATAACGGCGGCGGTCTGACCTTGAGCTAAAAGCAGCGTTAGATTTTGTAGCCTCTGGATCACTGTTGTCGCCGCGATTTTAGGATAGGTCAAAGGGCAATCACTTGGCAATGACTGATGTAAACGTACGGCGCCAAGTAAAAAGCCGAGTTGCCATTTTAACTCCGCAAAAAAGCGAGCCAGTTCTGCCGTGGTATTGATCAAAACGGTCGTCAAATGATAGGCCGCCTGTCCTAAGTTACGCGCCGCTGCCTGATCACTGTTCTCATCACGCTCAGCAATATAGAAATCACTGGTGTCAGCATGATAACGGTTCGTCCAACCACTGACGAGATCCCCTAATTTGGATTGTGGCGGCGAATAAAATAATTCACCGATCTGGCCCAGACAACCGACTTGTAACTGTGCCGGATAGGCATATTCATGATCTGTCGCCGTCAACGCGTTGACCACGTGCCACATCTGTTTCATTTTTTCTGGCGCAAATGTTTGATCCAACCTAGTCCAAAATGCCTTAAAATTCGCCGACTGAACTGAGCCGTGAGGTGATTTTAAAAGCGTTGTGATCCCAGCCAAATAAGTTTGCAACAACTGAGTATTGCTATACAACTGATACGTGACCGAGCCGGTGAAGATCCCCCAGGTCACTTTCTGCGCCGCCGCCTGACAAGCGACGACTTGGTCGTAAAGTTGTTGGATCAGATCAGGTAGCGCCAACGCGTCTTGAACAGCGGCCTGACAGTAATACACCGCCGTTTCAGTTTGCAGTGACTGACACAGCGTCCGCGGAATGATGTCGATCAAGTAGGCGTCCTTTTGGGCCATGAAATCAAGTAACGGTTGTAAAGTCAGATCCTGCCATAACATTTTCTCAGCGTCAGCCAACTGAGGCAACTCCGGCCATTGATCATCTTGACGGATCAAAGCTACTTTCATCATTCCAACCTCCGTTCTAGATCCTGCGCGCGCAAATGGTAAGACTGCAAAAGCGTTAAAGCATACGCTTGACCATCAAGTGTCTGAGGAATGACCTGATAGGTTCGTTTCGTTGTTCCTTGTGCAACTTGGCTCATCATTGATAATACCCCAGCATGTTGGCCCAATTCCGTCAAAAAAGTAATATAAATGCCACTAGCTTGTCGTTTTTGCAATAGATCCAGCACTTTATTGGCCAATTGGAGCCCATCGGCCGCCGTTGTTGAAGAAAACAATTCATTCATGATCACAAAACTCGTTGGCGTAGTTTGTTGCACGATCTGATGCATTCGCTCGACATCAGTCGCCAATAAACCGCTGATTTTTTCCGCACGCTCCACCCGCTCAAAATGAGTCAAGATCAATGGCTTCAATTTCAACTGCGCCGCCGTCCCCGGGATCGGTAAACCTAAAGCCATCAAATAGTAGTCTTCACCGACCATCCGTGCGTAAGTTGTTTTACCGCCTTGATTTGGTCCTGAGATCACTAAAAACGAGCTCGCCGCTGGTAACTGGTAATCATTAGTCACCAGCTGTGCTAATTGGCCGCGATGATCCAATTGTAAAGCGAGCTCAAGATCAAAACTAGCATGGACCTGCTCTGTTCCTGTTTCTACCACTTTAGGCAGACAAAACGACAGCCCCGCATGACGCAAATGTTGGATGATCTTGGTCCAAACTAAATAGAATTGTAATGCCTGCCATAATTCCGCTAACCCGGGCACCTGATAGGTTTGGTATTCTTGGCAAAAATCGGCCAGCTCTTGAAACTTCTCATGCTCCAAATGTTGTAAGCGGAGCAAAACCGAAGTCTGCAGATTATCCAAATCAAAATCGGAACCTGGTCGGACTAATTTCGCAACTGGCGTCGAGATCTGCGTCGGTTCAGCAAACAATCCCTGAAAGCAATCCGTAAAAACTTTCGCAAATGTCGGTGTCGTTTTTGTCTGAGTCGTGATCCAAACATGGCGCCCTTGGAACTCCGCTTGATAACTGATTTTAGTCAACGCTTGATCAAGTTGAGTGATCCTTGTTTGCAGCACTTTTGTCGCGGGAGCAACTAGATAATCTCCTAATTCTTGACGTAATGTCAATAACCCTGACGCCGCTAAAGGCAACGCGATCAATTGTTGGTGAAAATTCGCTAAAGCCCGCTGCTCCGCCTGCAACAAACGCAATAATTGCTCTTGTTGATAAGGCTCTGGATCCAATTGCGTCAAATGTGCACGCCGCCGTTTCAAGATATTCATGACGCCAATAAAGTCCATCACTGTTTGGTAGATCTTCGCTTGCTCCAGATCATGAAAGATCTCCTGTCGAAAAACCACCGCCGCCGCTGTCGTCAAAGGCTGATAACAAAACGGCAACAGGTCTGTTTCATCAGCGCCTTGATCCTTACAGACCCGTTGAAATAATTGCGTCAAATGTAGATCCTGCCAAATCGGCGCAGCACTGGCTTGGATCGTCGTTGGTGTCGTGGTACCAAAAAGCAGATTCGTAAACATCCTGATCCCCCCGTTTTGACCTTAAACTAAACCTTCAGCGCTCACTAGTCCCCCTAGCAAGTTAAACGCTTGTGCCCGCATGATCTGGCCCAAGTCAAGTCGCCAGTATACAAAAACACCTACCATGCCCGTAAGCATAGTAGGTGTCATCAGGTTATCAAAACCATTCAACATAGCGAACACCATCGCTACTTTTAACTGACTGTAGTCTAACATGGACTTTAGCCGGCTGCCAAATAACTTGCCTGAACTTCACGTCGGAACCACACCAAAAATAAACCGTTAATGTTCATCTAGCGCAGAAAAATCAGGATGGATCGTGGCCAATAGCTTAAATTCACCTGCAGCGAAAGCCAGTTTAAAAATCGTGCAATTACTAATGCCATAGATCCGTTCTTGAGTGATCGCCCGCCGCAAGAAATTTCCACAAGCGCCGCCATGAGAGACGATCAGCCCGGTATGTTCGATCGTGGGCATCAACCCTAGGATCGTCGTATAGATCCGTTCGCGGATCTCTGTTTCGGTCTCGCCACCGAACTGTTTGAAGAAATCGCCATAGGGTAGCGGCGGATTGAGCAACTCGTCCTGCCCTTCAAAAACACCGAAACCCCATTCTCGTAACCCTTTTACCCGTTGGTAGGGCATTTGTCCTGCTGTCACCAATTCTAAAGTATCGCTGGCCCGTTAAGCTGTTGATGAAAAGGCATGGTCAAAGGTCACTCCAGCAGCACGAAGATATTCGCCCGCGATCTGGGCCTGCTGGATCCCCCGTGCCGTTAAGGGCGAGTCGCACCACCCTTGGATCTTATGTTGCACATTGAATAAGGTCTCACCATGGCGCATCAAATAAAGATATTTTGTCATTTCTACTCACCTGATCACTTTCTACTTCTGATTCTAACATAAGTTTTCACCAAGTTGCTTACTAAAAAATAACTTAGTGTACTAGCTCGCGAATTGTTTTTGAGCCCGCCTCAGCGCCATGGCGACCCATCATTTCGCCTGATCAGCCTACTCCCACCGATAAAAGCAAATCAAACACTTGCTCTTGCTCTGGTGAAAAGTTACACTTTAAGCAAACACAAATGGAGCGAAGTAAAATGAATTCAGGGTATCGTCAGGCTTATATATTGATCCATCTTTTACAAGGGGAGCACCTCACCAAGGCGACTTTAGCAACTTATTTCAAAGTCGCCACACGTTCGATCCAGCGTGATGTCAGTCAACTCAATGACTTATTGGCCAATGAACATCAAGGCCAAACCATCACTTATGACGCCAACAACCATGGTTACGCTTTAGCGACCGAGCACTCGCAATTAAATCAGCGTCAGGTCTTGTTATTGATCAAGATCCTTTTGGCAAGTCGCGCCCTTGATCAACCTGAACTTACCCAGATCGTTAAAGGACTGAAAACAGTGATCGGCCCTGATGATGCCCGCAGGATCGATCCGATCATTCGCAATGAGATCTTCAATTATCAACCTTTGAAACATCATAAAGAACTGGTGAATATCATTTGGGATTTCAGTAATTTTATTTTGCAACAACGAACGATCAAAATCAGCTATGAGACCCGGCATCAGGAAAAATCTGAGTACACGATCAACCCAGAGGCGATTTTCTTCTCGGAGTTCTATTTCTATGTGATCTCTTTTGATTTCAAGTCACAGCGCGAACGTTTCTTCCGTTCTGATCGGATCAGCGCTTATGAAGTCGTTCCCTCAAATGATAAAATCCCTTACGCCAATCGCTTTCTAGAGGGCGAATTGCGCAAACACATTCAGTTCATGTATACCGGCCCGATGGAAGAGATCGTTTTCGAATTCTGGGGGATCGAAGAAGCAGCGCTAGACCGCTTGCCAACTGCAGAAGTGATCGCCCGTCATCCAGAACGCCACAGCGTGACCATCCGTGCGCAGGTCCTAGGTAACGGCGTGCGGATGTGGCTCCTCAGTCAGGGCAACATGCTCAAGGTCCTAGCGCCGGAAAGTCTAGTCGCCGAGATGAAACACATTTCTCAAGAAATGGTTGACCTTTACTCGGGAAAACTGGGGAATCGTAATGAGCCGCCCCATTTTCAGATTTGACGGTTATTTTCAAATTCGCTTTATAGTCAACTTCGCCTTGTTTCGACGTCAACAAATGACTAAGCTAAAACAAACGGACCACCGCGGCGAAACTGAAGGATCGATTACCTTATTGATCACCAATCGCGCCACGACCATTTTTACGACCTGTCCGAGGAAAGGAAGGATCGGCTTATGACCACGACTGAACGCCGCCTTTATCTTTATTTACGTTTACTGGACAATCAAATCGTCAGTAAGCAAGAACTTGTCAATAAATTCAAGGTCACGCCGCGAGCGATCCAGCGTGATATCAGCCAATTACGCCAAACGATCGCCGAACTGCAGCTCCCCCAAGAAATCGTCTATCTCCCGCAGGAAAGGGGCTTTTGTCTCAACAGTGAACAGCACCAATTAAATCGTCAGGAGATCCTAGTGATCATTAAAACCTTGCTCGCCAGTCGTTCCCTGAACAGCGCGGAAATGGCCGCGACGATCGATGGCCTTTTGGGCTTGATCCATAGTGATGATCGCGCGCAGATCGAACCCCTGATCAAAAACGAACGTTTCTTTTATCAACCTCTGCAGCATCAGCGTCCCCTTTTGGACAAAATTTGGGCGTTGAGTCACTGCATCGCCACGAAACAAACGCTCCAGATCGACTACCAACGTCAGCACGCTGAACATATTACTCGTCAGATCCTCCCCCAAGCTTTGATTTTTTCCGAATTCTACTTTTATTTGATCTCATACAGTCCTAAACACAATAGTAGCCTACTGTATCGCGTTGATCGGATCAGCGATTATCAAGTTCTCGGGCATCAGATCCAACGTGATTATAAGGATCGTTTTCAGGAAGGCGTCTTTCGGCAAAAAATCCAATTCATGTACCCAGGCCAACCGATCCAAGTCAAGTTCCGCTTTTGGGGCATCGTGGAGGCGGCGCTAGACCGCCTTCCTACCGGTAAAATCATTGCGGCTTTTGCTGCTGACAGTCAACCAGAAGCCATTAGTCCGCAATTACAGCCTTCCCGCAATGGTAGTGTGATCATCAGCGCCGAAGTTTATGGCGAGCGGGGTATTTTAATGTGGTTCCTGAGTCAAGGCGCAAAAGTCCAAGTATTGGCACCCACGACTTTGGTGACTCAGCTACAGACTGAATTGACTAAGATCCAAGCTCGCTATCAACCAGAAGCCACTCACTGATCGGCCTCCTAAGATAGACTTCCTGATCCTAATAATAAAAGAAGTAGTCCCCCTTTTTGACTACATCTAAGGGTACTACTTCTTTTTTTGTTAGTCTCACCGGGCTTTTCCCCGTAGAAACACGACCGCTGAGTTTAGTTTCGTTTGTCAATGTATGGTGACCTTTTGCGCGCGCATCACGCCGGTGACTCCGATGCTGAGTTAAAGTATTTGTGAGTCTATCAGCTGATAACCTCCATTTGATTTTTTCATGTTCTGACGGATCATTTCTAAATCAATGTTGATTAATGATTTTTTGGATCCAACGTTGCGAATAACCGTACTGATCCGCCAATTGCTTAACGCTGTGACGAGGATATTCGCGCTGTACTGCGGCGATCACTGCCTCACGATCATATAATTTCATTGGCAAGCTCAATTGTGTGCCCCGATATTCCTCATATATTTTTAGCATCAATTCAGGACCAACAAGTTCACTCAAACGTTTATAAGATTGCTGTAATGCCTCTTCCTTAATGTTCAATTCATCACGCCCCCTTTTTTATTAAATACTAGCAAACTTGCTCATCACTTTAAAACACGTGGAGCCACCAACTATGCATGCAGTTCTGTTTGGCTAAACGTAATTTCACAATTTCAAATAACGGCGCACTGTCCGCTCGGCTACTTGATAGCGTTGCGCCAATTGTCGCACCGACGCGCCGCGTTGATGATCCGCCTGAACCGCTGTGACCACGGCCTGACGCTGTTGTAAATGTTGGGGGAAGCTGACCACACTGCCACGATAATATTCAAAAACGACTTGTGCCTGCTGCGCGCCGATCAAATCCGCCAACTCCTGATAAATTGGTTGCCAATCTGTTGTCATTGGAGCCATCATCTTTGCTTCACCATCCTCATCAATTGATACCTTAAGTCTACCAAGTCGGTTAGACAATAACCGTCTAGTCCAATTTTTACGCACCAAAAAACGCCAGTTTATCGACAGCGCCTCGCAAAAGTTAACTTTTTTTGCGACTCATCTCGATAAAATGGCGTTTTTTCTAGATCCTAGTGCCTGCGGGTTTATCATTCCAGCAAAATCTTAGCTCCTAGCTAGGCTCACTAACGACCGTGATTTCTGGATCAGGGAAAAACTGATCTTCTTTTCCGCTGACCTGCTCAAGTAGTGGTTGTTCAATACTTTCTCGCTCTTGGAAAATATGATCCAATAACTTGGTTAAATAGTCCCGAATAAAGCCACGATGATTTTCTTGCGCAAACATCACTTTGAAAAGATTCTGTTTGTCCGCTTTCATAAAGACTTCTTGCGCGATCCAAGTGAACTCACTAGTGGATAAATTCTGAGTTAGAACGATCGCAATAAATTCTTCCTTGGTGATCCGAATCATTAGGACCGCATCATCCTCACTAAAATGGTCCAGAATCTTTTTTGTTCCCATCGCCGTCAGACTACCGCCGATCATGGCACCGATCGTCGAACCGATCCCAGGAGCAATCATCGTACCTAGCACCGAACCGATCGCCGCGCCGCCAACAGCACCTGCCCCTGTGACCAAGGTATTTTTGACCAATTGCTGCATCGATATTTGTCCCTTAAAATAATCGATCACATCCGGCCCCACAGTGATCGCGGCCGTGACCGCGATCATCGTACCTTTGGCGATCGTCTCAGTACCAACTTTGCGCCCTAGTCCATTACTTAGTGATTTCGCCAGCCCTTTACCCATTTGACTACCAGAGAACTGCGAAGCGGTCATATAAATAAAACCACTAGTGATGATCGGCTTGATCGATAACGCTAAGGCATTGGTTACCGCTTCTTTCGGCGACTCCCCATGCCAAATATGATCAGCACTGATCCAAATGACCATGACCGTTGATGCGGGAAGGGCCAGACGTACTCCGGTAACAAAATCAAAACCGGCTGAATAAACCAATTTTTGCCCAAAAGTAACTTGTTTCACAACCATTTGTCCATTCTCACGAACAGTGATCGTTGAACCACGATCAAAAATCGATTTGGTCGCGATTTTTGCATGTTCGTAGGTCATTGCACCTTTTTTGACATAAAGAGCGGCATTATTCGGATCCGTTTCATTAGGAACCTGCCCCTTCGCGATTCGTTTACGTATCAAAGCAATACTTTGCTCATACTGATCCTTAGGAACTTCAACGACCATCATGCGACCATTATGAAGATAGATCGCCTGCCCATCTGAAGTAAAAATCTGGCCGACCGTCTTACCAGCAGTTGCGCAATACTTTGTTTGAACATAACGACCATTGACGATCCGATCGGCACCATGTTTTTCATGGGTACCCCCTAATCTCGTCGCTTTTCGTCCCAACCAAGAATCGCGTTCGTGTCCAGCGGCCTCGCCAACGACACCGTGACCTTGTCCACCACCAAATCGATCATTGGTCTGATTCATATGCAGATTATAACTACGATTAGAGATCGAGCCGGCCAGCATCGCGTCAGCAGTCGCTCGTTCCAGCACCGCATCATTCTGACGCGCTTCAGCCGCTTGAGCTTGATCATCGACCTCCACAGATGCCGCAGCGATCTGACTGGTATCGATCGTAGTCGGGTCACCATCCAGGTCCATCATCGCAGGTATCACTGTTCCTGCCTGTTGCTGCGCTCTTTCCGGCATAGTAGCGGCCAATTCCGTTAAAACACCTTGTACTTGTTGAGTCCAACCTGAATCGATCGCGGTATCCAAGACCAACTCAAGCAATTCAAGCCACTGTTTTTGAATGAGGATCACCTTGATCTTGCCAGACGAATACATAACGAAAAGATGATTCTTGGCTACATGATAATCATAAAGACCCTGAAACGGCAGATTGATCTGCTTTAAAAAGAATTTGTCATCCTTATTTTGCTGATCACGCTTCTCCCGGCGGGCTTGGGTATTGATCACGATGCCACTGGTCAAAACAAGGATCCCATACTCTTGAAAGCTCAGCTCGTTATCCGCCGGTCGCGCCCAATAATAGATCGGAAATAGACCATCTTGATCACCCAACAAAGGACTATCTTGCGCGAAGACCAAGACTCTTGGATAAGAGATTTTTTCAGACATGGCTTCCAGCGGCCAATCCGCATCATTAGACGTTAGTTGCGCCTTAACGTTACGTTCAACATCATCAGAAAATCGATAAGGATCCAAATGGTCATAGTCCATTCTTTTCCATCTATGGATCGATTTTCGTTCTCTAATAAAGAAAATCAGAAAAATCAAAAGCAATGCTAAGACCGTTTTTTTAGGTGATAAAATCAAAAAGAACAATGTGATCAGGCTACCGAACAACAATAAGATCTCTTCGCCGACCGTCACATGCAATTTGCGCCGTAAAAAAATAAAAAACCAGATAAATAAAATCAAAAAAATCAATTCCATTTTTCTTCCTCCAAGTGACTACCCCTAAGATACTAACTATCTAGTAATTCTACACTGTTAGGTAGCCAGATTTTGTCCACCGGGTCTTGTTTTTTGAAATTAATTTTTTTGCTAAACATTCAGGAAGCCCACTATGAAGCTTTTTTCACCAAAATAAGCCATATAAATGGCCATGGATCTGTCACCGATGCCATGGCCTGCACAAACGCTTTAAATTGTTCTAATCAAAACGGAAATAATAAGTTAACCAACTGATTTCAGCGCTATGACTCAACTTTGCGAATAAATTCTTCGCCAAAGAGCGTCACGATCCCCAGCAGTCCTAAAACAGCGGGCCATTTAGGATCAGCTTGCGCGCCAGCCTGAGGTAATTTCCCAGTCGACTTCCCAGCCGAACTTACTTTCTTCGGGCCTGGTCGACCAACGACCGGCTTGGTTACATGTGGTTTTACTGGTACCTTCGGCTCTACCTGATTAGGGATTTCGGGCCGGGTCGGTGTTGTTGGCTTGGTTGGTACGGTCGGTTTAGCTGGTGTAGTCGGTTTGGCCGGTGTGGTCGGTTTAACTGGTGTGGTTGGCTTTACCGGTAAAGGATAGTCACGATCTGTGATCTGAACATGACTATAAGCGCCATTCTCCAAAGTGATCATAAAAGGCACTGGCTCATGATGTAATGCGTAACCATCCGGCGCCTTAGTCTCAACAAAGGCATAACTCCCAAAGTCGAGGCCCTCAACATAGATCTCGCCTTGAACATCTGTTACTAAACCTTGCCGGATCACGACGCCATTTTTTTGTAATTCATAAATGGCGCCAGCTAATTGTGTTTGTGCTTTGCCATCATACTTGGTCAATTTGGCTGAACCTTTATACCCAGTTCCTGTCCCCGTACCGCCCCATGCGATACTACCACTGGAGATCGTGCCATGGTGTTCACGATCCGTCACGTTGATCTCCGTATTATTGGTCCATTTATTACCAGCGTCCAGATTCAGATTCGTGATCTTCGTCCGATAAACAATACTGATCTCTTGGTTGATGTCACCAAGATCGACAAAGATCTGGTTGCCTTTCGTGCTGACCTTGACTGCCGCCGGTTCAACATTAACACCATTGACGCGGATCATCGCTACTAAGGAATCAGGAATAAAGGTCTGATCTGGTCCTAGTGTGTCAGTAAGCACGACTTGGCTTAAAGGTTCTGCATTAGGATTGATTGCGATATTCCAGTATAACTCATCAGGAGTTCCATCCTCGTTCGTCGCGTCCTGATTGAGCCAGCCATATTTGTTGATCAACCAATCGCTATTTGAGGCTTGGGTCTCATTTGTACCAAAAACGGTAAATTTCAATGTCCCTTCACGACCATAGATTGTTTGTGCCAGCGCGTGCGAAAAGGTGATTGTCCCTACACCTTGCCCTTTTTTGATCTCGGCTGTACCAACGACCGTGCCATCCTTATCGGTCAAATTGATTTTCAGGTCACTGATTGCTTGAACGCTATCTGGCAGTTCGAAATTCACAGTATCTCCAGCGGTGATCGTTTGAGCGTCAGCTATAGACCAATGATAGGCCACAGTATAGTGACTGTACCGACTTAACTCCGCCTCATGCGTCACATCACGGCCTTCACTGTCAGTGATCGTGGCGCTATTCGCGTCCAGTCCGACCACTTCCAACTCCGCCGCGCTTGCTGGCGCACGGGTCACTCGACTGATCCCTACTATCCCCAAGATCAGGACCAGTGAGAACCAGAAAAATGTTTTCCACAATTTCAATTCCTGAGCAATTTTTTTCAACTTTGCTCCCCCCTATCTTAGCATCGTGATCATTGCCCGAATTATTCTCAAAGGAGAATAACCCTGATTTCGGCTATACAATACCACCAGATCGGCATCAATAAAAGTCAGAAGCACCAATATTTCACATAAACTAAACTAGCCAAGTTGACGTAGATTGTAGCCCTTTTTTCACATAAAAAAAGAAAATGCTCAGTTTCGCTAACTGAACATTTCCCGTTAATACAATCTAAAAGTCTTATCTTAATGATCATGAAGCAATCATTGCTCTATTTCTTTCTTAATAATAACTACCCCAATCAAGAGGAAGAGGATCGAACCTATCAGCAATGCGCTCATCGATTCACGATTGCCAGCTTGTGGTAAGCGTGCTTGTTTAGATTTGGCCTTTTCCGTCTGCTTGGTAACTTTATTCGCACTAGTTGCTTTATCCGGTTGTTTTGGTTGTTCCGGTTGTGGATCGACTTCATCAGGCTTCTCTGGTGTCACTGCTTGCTTTTGATAGACAAAAACCAACTCTTGCGGCACTTCGGTGAAGTGACCTGTTTGCGACCTATTATTAAGCACTTTGACTTCCTTAAAATCATATCCCACAATAACTTTCTTCTCGGCGTGATACTCCGTACCCACTTCACCTTTCAGTTCTTCCGAGTCTGCGATCTGGTTACCCTCTACATCTTGGTAATGGACGGTCACTTGGCCTTGTGCAACTGGTTCCGGCGGCGTTTCTTTTTCGTAAATGAAGGTCACTTCTTGATCCGCTGCTGTGAATTGACCGCTGTCAGCACCGGTGACTTCCTTGAACGTATAACCGGTCACCCGTTTCTTCTCGGCTTGATATTCCGTACCCACTTCGCCTTCCAAGACTTCCGAGTCTGCAATCTTTTTACCTTCCACATCTTGATAATGGACGGTCACTTTCCCTTGTGCAACCACTTTTTCGTAAATGAAAGTCACTTCTTGATCTGCTTCTGTGAATTGACCGCTGTCAGCACCAATGACTTCCTTGAACGTGTAATCGGCTACCGCTTTTTCGACAGCTTGATATTCCGTACCCACTTCGCCTTTCAGTTCTTCTGAGTCTGCGATCTTGTTACCCTCTACATCTTGGTAATGGACGGTCACTTTCCCTTGCACGGGTACGGGTAACTTTTGAAAGTTGAACGTTATTTTTGCATCTTTATGATCTTGATCGATCTTAAAGTTCTGTTCAGCCGCATCGTTTAGTTTATATCCCACCGGCGCTGTCAACACTTTGATCGTATAAACGCCCGGCAATAATTTATCTAAAAGACTGATTTCAGTTGTTGAGGTGAGCTCTTGCACTTGGACGCCATTAAGATAAAGACCAAAATTAGCTCCAGCAAGCAATTCTTGGGTATCTTGATCCTGGGCTGTTAATTGCAAAGCTCCCGAAATCGGAACATTTTTAATTGTCAGTTCAACCGCGTCTTCCTGATTCTCTTTAACACTGAATTGATTTGCTTCTTTCTCTGCTTTCTTATCTTCGGGGAGCACATGATCAATCGGCGCTTGGATCTCCTTCAAATAGTAATGACCAGGAACCAAATTAGGAATTTTTAATTCTCCCAAGGTATTGGTTCGATAGATCTGATCCGCATTAAGCTGTTGATCGGAATCATAATCATAAAGCTCAAAAACAGCATTATTTAAATGGTCCCCTGTGATAGCATCAACTTTGGTTATTTTGGCCATTGCGGTTGACTCCTCAACGGCAACTTCAACATTAGGTGTATAGATTAGATCTGCACCCGTGGCGATGGTCGAACCAACAGTTGTCCGCGCGATTGCATTAGGATCTAGCTCACTTGCATTGACCGTTGCGGGATAGTCAAAGTTAACATCCGTCTTTGGTAAAATATCGATTCCTGACTTGAGTTGTAGTTTGATCATGGTAACACCTTTAAAATCAGTGACTTGATCAGCCGTTTTCCAAATAGTATCGTTATCAAATCCTTCTTGGTCAGGCTGGTCGCTTGAAGTTGAATAATAAATATTAAAAGCCTTCGAGAAATCATCGGGACTATCCTCGCCATTTTGGGTAACGATAGGACCATTTAAATAAACATTGAATTCTGAACCCTTTTTATCACCCTGACGTGGTAACTGTGTGATCATTCCAAATTTCTTGACTGTCGCATTTCCCGGGTTGTATAAATTCATTCGGTAAGTCAATTGTTGCAATTTACTAGCAGTTCCAGATAATTGCGTCACAAATGTGCTGTCGCCCTTTGCTTTGACCGTGCTTGACGCTACTAGTTCAGTTGGCCCCATATAATTTACTGAAAACTCATCAGCAAGTCTCTTCTCAGGATTATCTACCGCCTCATAAATAACTTTCGTATATTCGGGCCACTCTTTATCTTTATTCACTGAAGTCGTGACCTCAACGGACTGTCCTGAGCTATCGCCTAATAAGGAACTATAATTACCATTATTATTAGTGAAGGCAAGATACGTCTCAATATTCTTTTTTCCGCTACGAAGAATGTTCTCGGCAATCAAAGGAATCGTAAAACTTTCATTAACACCAAAAACATTCATTGTAGTCGTGGTCAGCACTGAATCCGGAGTACCAATAATCGCAGTTTTGCCAGAATTATTAAAATTACGCTGAACCTTGATATCCCTTAATCCTTTGACCAAACTACTCTGGGAGCTATCGTAAGTGACCCCATTCGGCACAATGAAATAAACTAGTGGATTATCCAATTTGGCCTTCGAATCAGAGAAACTTGACAAATTAAATGCCTTGGAAACCAAGAAATAATTATCCGGTCCATAATAAAAAATGCCATCTTCTATGTGTGTCAATGTGAAGCGCTCGTTACGAATTTTAGGAAGGGTCGTCTTAGTCAGCAAAAGGCTATCTTCACCAGCACTATTATAAACATCCTTTATTACAAAATTACTTTCGTAGCCCGCTCGGACTGCTTCCGAAAGTCTTATTGAACTATACTCACTTTGCCTAAATTTCTCTACTTCTTCAGGAATCACGCTTTGGTCCAATAATAATCCCATTTCCGAAGAGTTCAACAAAATCGGACCAGCTGTGAAGCGCAATTCAACCAAATTATATTTTTGTAAAATCAATGAATCGAAGGTCTGCCCACCAGATCCAATATTGGTCGCTAAAACAGTTTCATTTTTTTCTTTATCGATCCCAATTAACTGATTTTGAAAGGCATTGCTGGGAACGCTTCCCCAAAAGCTGATTCTATTCGTAGAGACAATATCATCGCCGTCCTTTGCAAAACTATCTGGTGTGATCGTTAACCGTGTGAGTTTCAAGTGGTCATCCATACCAAGCGCTGCTAGACTCCCTTTCGTAACAAACCAAATCTTAGTCGAGACCGGCTGGTGGTCAGCTATTTGGTTAATATTGGCCCTGCCCAAAGCATTACCTTGGTCGTCCTTCAATCCAGGAAAAGTACGAATCAACTGTGGAACAACGGTTTTTGCGGCCAGCGTGCGCGCGTCTATTAATTCGAGAGTTGCAGTCGTTGTACCAACAATATCTGCGCTATTTGGATATCGATAAGAAAGCGGAAGTGTTATTTTACCAACTTTTGTGCCTGCCTTAACGATCAAATCTAAAGCTGCTAACGGCTGATCATTAGGTACATGGAGAGACACGGTATTCTTCGTTGCATCAAACTGCCAACCAGCATCACGATTACTCTGCGTATCATTAAATGTAACATTCTCAGGAAAAGTGAAGGTCACATCTAAGCCGCGCCGATCTGTTCCCGTTCGATCACCCGGACTAGCTAGTGTTACTGCACGATCCTCTAAAGATTCATTGTCACTATTCAGTTCCTTTTCTTGATAGATTGTTTTAGTTGGCCAAACATAGTCGAATCCTCGTGGCACTGTGGTGAGCAATAAGTCCAAACTGCTAGTTGCCAGCGCTGTGTCCTGACCATTGCCAAATATCTCTTGCTTAACCGACGCAACAGATCCGGCGATGTTTGGACTCAGCGGCCGTACTGAAAATGGATATTCCGCTGAAAAAGTGCCTGCACCGATAGGTTTCAACTTAAATGTAATATAGAAATTATCCACATCAGCGCTTCGTTCTACACTTTCAACTTGAGCGGCCGCGCTTGTAGTATCAGTATCTTGCGGCTCAGAGAACCATTTTTTTGATAGCGTTATCCGGATACTCCCTTGGTCCAATGCCTGCTGTGATACCTGAATACTTGTTCTCATACCGATCGATTTTTCCACAGGATACCCAACAGTAGACGGATTTTGAACAGTTAGCTGACCGCTAACTGCGGGCCCAGTTTCCTCAGCCCCCTTGACTAAACCTGCTGGCGCAACCAATATTTGAGCCAACAGCAAAAAAGCCATCAATAAATGACGTAACTTCGACTTCATTTTGTCTTCCTCCTCAAATTCCCCAATAATTTCCCAATTAAGCAGCAATAAGTAACCGCTTTCTATGTGTAAATAATAGCACAATCTAACAGAAAGGAAAAATAATAAGAATCTAATTTGTCGATTAATTATCAAGATTGGCCATAACTTGATTTTGACACCAAAAAAGCTGAGTCGCTCTGCAGCATCACTCAGCCTTTTTTATTACTATTTCACTAGCATAAGGTGCCCTGTGGGTAGGTCCTAGCTTAGTGTTCTCCCACGCGAGTTAGTCATGGCGCCGATCTCGTGACTGTTCTAACCCGACACCAACGATCACAATAGCTAAAGATAGTCCGATCCAAGACAAGACTGTTCGTTGTTTTTCACTAGCCCGTGGTAATTGGTGCTGCCCTGTCCTTTTCCCTGATGATTTAGCCGATTGTACCGGTCTGTTTGTTTGTGGCTTGTTCACCTTGTTTGGTGTCGCTGGCTTTTCCGGCTGATCAGGTTCGTCAGGGCTAACGACGACAGAATCGACTTGACGATACACGTAAGTCACTTGTTGAGCGCCAGCAGTAAAAGTACCATTTGGTACACCAATTTTTCTGACTACTTTATGACCAGAAACCATCTTCTCTGTAGTCTGATAAGGCGTCCCCACTATTCCTGTGAGGATCTCCGCAGTAGCCAACTCTTTGCCATTTTCGTCCTGATAATTGACGATCACCTGACCTTCATCTGGTTCCGGCGGCGTTTCTTTCTCGTAAATGAAAGTCACTTCTTGATCCGCTACTGTGAATTGACCGCCGTCAGCGCCGATGACTTCCTTGAACGTATAGTCAGCTACCTGTTTTTTCTCGGCGTGATATTTCGACCCCACGTTACCTGTCAATTCTTCCGAATCCGCGATCTTGTTACCCTCTACATCTTGGTAATGGACGGTCACTTTTCCTTGTGCAACCACTTTTTCATAAACGAAGGTCACTTCTTGCTCTGCTTCTTTGAATTGACCGCTGTCAGCACCGATGACTTCCTTGAACGTATAGTCAGCTACCTGTTTCTTCTCGGCTTGATATTCCGTACCCACGTTACCTTTCAGTTCCGCCGAGTCCGCGATCTTGTTACCCTCCACATCTTGGTAATGGACGGTTACTTTCCCTTGCGCAACCACTTTCTCATAAATGAAAGTCACTTCTTGATTCGTTGCTGTGAATTGACCGCTGTCAGCACCATGGGTTTCCTTGAACGTATAGTCAGCTACCTGTTTCTTCTCGGCTTGATATTTCGTACCCACGTCGCCTTCCAAGACTTCTGGGTCCGCGATCTGGTTGCCATCTACATCTTGATAGTGGACGGTCACTTTCCCTTGCGCGACCACTTTTTCGTAAATGAGGGTCACTTCTTGATCCGCTACTGTGAATTGACCGCTGTCAGCACCGATGACTTCCTTGAACGTATAATCGGCCACTTGTTTCTTCTCGGCGTGATATTCCGTACCCACTTCGCCTTTCAAAACTTCCGGGTCTGCGATCTTGTTACCATCTACATCTTGATAATGGACGGTCACTTTCCCTTGTGCGACCACTTTCTCGTAAATGAAAGTCACTTCTTGATTCGCCACCGTGAATTGACCGCTGTCAGCACCATGGGTTTCCTTGAACGTATAATCAGCCACCTGTTTCTTCTCGGCCTGATATTTCGTACCCACGTCGCCTTCCAGGACTTCCGAGTCCGCGATCTTGTTACCCTCTACATCTTGGTAATGGACGGTCACTTTTCCGGCAACTGGTTCCGGCAACTTTTCATTATAAATGTTTAGGATAGATTCCCCGCTTTGTCCAGCAGCGACCGTAAAAGCATTAGTCTGAGTTTCGTTGGTTCCCTGAGGTAAACCATAGCCAGCTGGGAGCTTGGTCTGTTTCAAATAATAGTTTCCTGGAGCTAGCGCACTCAAAACAAATTCGCCCTGAGTGTTGCTGGTATAGACTTGATCATTCACTAAAGTATCTTGTTGGTCCTCACGGCGATACAATTGGAAAGTCGCCCCAGGTAAAGGTTCTTCCGTTTTCGTCGCTAAGGTCCGAACTCGGACGAAATACTGGTCATCGCGATTCAATGTTACGACCGCCGCTGATGAGCGCGTAAATGTCGTCTGACCAGCGTCAGTGGTGGTAGCAAACACGTTATGAACGGAACTAAGATCTGGCGCGTCACTTGCCCCAACTGTGACTGCGGGATAATCAAAATAAAACTCATCACTATTTTTAAGATCAACGCCATTATGAGCCTGGATCTTGATCATACGCACTTTTGAATAGTCGCTAGGTTGGGCTACCCAATGAGCCTGACGATAGTCGGTCGCCACATCCGTAGGCGCATCTGTGGAATAGAAAATATCAAAATCACTTTGACTGTAGCGACTGGTTTGATTATTCGTACTAAAACTGACCGGGCCGGTCATTTTGACTGAAAATGCAGAATCATCTTGCCCTTTCACTGGTAAAACATTGATGAACCCAACATGCGCGATCGGCCGCTCGGAATTATTGAACAAGCGTAAACGGTAAGTCAAGGCCTGCTCGTTGGCCGTCTGACTAAGATTAGCGACAAAATTTGTATTAGCCGCCGCTTTAACAAACGCGTTCAAATACAAACGCTTTTCAGGGGCGAAAGTGAAATCTGAATCATCCCCGGCTAGTCGATCAGGCGCTTCGGTTAAATCAAGCAGTGCCTGCGGGATACCTGGATTTGCTTTTGGTGAATCAACGAAGTAAGATTCCGAAATATTAGTACTATTTTGATTTTTGATCACATAGGTCGCACCATTATTCGTAAAATATAAATAGGCCTCTAATGGAAACCTTGCCTGATACTGAAAGACACGACTCATCCTTACTGGCAAAGTGAAATTATATTCACCACGCCGATTTGGCCAGTCTGAATTATCAAAGTCACCATCTAACTTTCTAGTTGGCGTACCAATCACGACCGTCTTGCCACTGTCCTGATAATTCTGAATAACTGTTATGTCTTTCAGTCCATGTACTTGCGCAGAATCGCTGGGCTGGTATATCAATCCATCTGGCAAAAAATAATAGATTTTCGCATCTTTAAGCGCTGGCACCTTTCGACCAAGTATATATTGTATTGTCAGTTCGAAATTTAATAACATTATCTGTCCAGGTAATAATGATCCGCTTAAATCTTTATTTAAACTTGCATTAGAAATCTCCGGCAAAGCTGGCTTTTTCAAATAGAGATCAGCCCGTCCGCTACCAGTACTATATTGCGATGAACTATCTCGAAAGTAACTGCCTAATAAGCTTAAACTTCTCGACTGTACATTAGCTTGCTTGAATTGATCAAGAAAACTTTGCCGAAACTCTCCGTAAACAGTTAATCCTAGCGCTGACTTGGATGTGTATGGTGCAACATTAATCGTCTGATCAAAAACAAGTTCAATCCTGGCATACGGTTGCTGTAAATTCTCTGGTAATTCAACCCGATCAGTCGTTAAATTCTCAGCCAAAACTTGGGTCGTCCCATTTAACGTCTTGCCGATCACTTGATTGACTTTCATCTCACTCGTGATCGGTCCCTCTAGAGCAAGTGCCATCACCTTGAGCGAAGTCGAATTATCCTCGTATCCATTCTTATCCGCAAAGTTCAAACGAAGTGATTTGACTGGTACTGCTTTATCTTCAGTTGTGACGTCATTCATATACAACCTGATATTTTCTTGGGCCATACCCGTCATATCATTAATATCAAGATTATTGTCATAAGTATTATCTGATTTTTTCTGACCCAGTAGTTGGATCTCGACCTTCGGCTTCTTCTCACTCACTTCATCAAGTCCTAGCGAAACCGTCGCAGTACCACTGGCATCCTTGGTCGGGTAGAGATCGCCATTGGCAAAAGTAACTTGATACTTGATCGGGAATTTAGCCGTTAACGCTGTTCCCTGCGCCAGCGTGTAAGGCAGCTCCAGACTCGTTTTATCTAGATAATCGGTCTGAACTGTTGCCTCTCGTGTTTTGGGATCATATTGCCAAGCTGATTCTTGGGTCGCATCAAAATCCAACCCCAGCGGCAACGTCAACTTGACAATGATCGGTCGAATATCGACTGACCCATTGCCATTATATGAAGTAGTGACGGGAAATTTACGTGACAATGGCGCTAACAGTTGTTGCTGCGCGTCTAACTGCGCACTGGTCACAGCATTCACTTGATCATTAACCAGCGGCCTTAACTGGGGAACACTAACTTTCAGATCAAAAGTTGATTCTGCCAGTTGTTCGCCTGATTCATTCAGTACTTGCTGCCGCAAAGTGAAGGTTTTGCCTAAGTTGGCCAATTTCAGCTTAGCCTTTGATGAAACGCCATAATCCACCCCTGACGGTAGTGATGGTAGCGTATAGGTGATCACATAATCGCCAGCCTCATCATGACCCAGCTCCGCTTTCCCATCTTGGATCTCACTGAAGTCCGGCTTCTCAAAGATAGTCGCCGGCAAGGTCAGTTTGATTTTCACATTCTTCAATGCTTGATCACCGGCCACACCAAAACCAAGATTGGACGTGACCAACAAGGTATCACCTGCATTAAAAACGGTAGAACTCCCATTCCCCTGATCGACCACTTTGATTTGACTATTGATCGAAGCGACGGGATCACTCGCCGCGGCGACCAAACGTAATGGTAACGCAAAAAAAGGCGTCAATAATAGTAGAACCATCATCAGCGCAAAACCTGTCCGATGTTTCATTTTACTTACCCCCAAATTCTTTTTAAACTCCCAAAATAAAGCACCCTCAAAATCACTATGACAAGTTGAGTATAACACGATATCAGAATTCTAATGTCTATTTAGGTGCCAAGAAGTCAGCAAAAAACGCCTAGATCCTAGTCTTTCTAGAATCTAGACGTTTGATCAATTGGCTTACTTGACGTCTTCAGGCTCTGGTGCCAATCCTTTTAGCAAAAACTCAGTGAGCTCCTTGCTGGCCTGTGCCACATCAAATTCAGGGAAGTTTTGTTGCCGTAGCGCGTGTTTCATACCTATGGATATGGTGGTACTACCATCTATCAGCCGAAAACTAATGATCAGAAAAATCAGTCTGGTCAGGTCTGAACTCAAACCGTCGAATACCGCTCTTCAAACTTCTTGTAGTAAAATAATAGGCATCAAGTGCTGTGGGGGCAAACGCAATGGAAACTGTCTTTCTGATATTACTGTTAGTAGCAGGGGTCGTGGCTGCTAACGCGCTCTATGCCAAATTCAATCGGGTCCCTGTCGCCTTTTTACAGATCGGCGCAGGCTTGTTATTGTCGTTGATCCCTCTTTACCAAAAGTTCGAACTGAAGCCCGAGGTTTTCTTGTTCGCGATCATTTCAGTTTTGATGTTCAAGGATGGGCAGAATACCAAAATCAGGCATTTCACGCGGCAGTTGGGGACGACATTGTCCTTATCCGTGGCGTTGGCAGTCGTGACTGTCCTGTTGGTGGGATCAACCACCCACTGGCTGTTGCCGACGGTCGCAATCTCTTTGGCCTTTGCCTTGGGCGCGATCATTACCCCTACCGATGCCGTCGCCGTTGCTTCGTTGACCACCAAAGTTGTGGTGCCCAAATCGGTCATGTCCACCTTGGAGAACGAATCCCTATTAAATGACGCGTCTGGTATCGTCGCCTTGAACTTGGCCTTGTCCGCTTACGCCACTGGAAAATTTTCCTTAATTAAGGGATTAGGTAATTTCCTTTATGTTTTTGGAGGCGGCATTTTATTAGGGATGGTCGTGGGCTATTTGATCGTGCTTGGTCGCTCGAGCCTGATCAGGGCTGGTGTTGACACCCCTTCCGTGATCGTACCTTATTCATTGTTGACGCCGTTCGTGGTTTATTTTCTGGCGGAGAGCGTTGGTGTCTCTGGCATTCTGGCAGTGGTGATGACTGGGTTGATCCACGGGATCCAGCGTCAACGCCTGCGTTTGACTACTTCACAGATTCAAATCACACTGACCACGACTTGGACGATCATTAGTAGTCTGCTGAATGGGATCGTGTTTGTCCTCCTAGGTGTTTCCCTACCTGAAGTGATCGAGCACATCCATAATCAAAGTTTGGTGAGGATTTTTATCCTGATCGGCGTTGGCTTGCTACTCTATTTGGTGATGACGATCACCCGCTTTCTCTGGACATATTTCGATTTTGCCCGTATCCGAGCTTGGGGTAAACACGACAAGCTCACCAATAGTCTGATCATGGCCTTAGGCGGCATTCACGGCACTATCACCTTAGCGATGGCCTTTTCCCTGCCACAAATAATCAATGGCCGACCCTTCCCCGATCGGAACAACATTATTTTCATCGCTACGATCGTGATCCTCATTAGTTTACTGGTCCCCAGTCTGGTGTTGCCGCTGATCCTACCCAACCGCGTAGAGGCGTTCACTTTGAGCGAACTGGCCGCCGCCAAGGTCGAGATCGTCGACAACGCGATCAAAATGGTCCAAACACGTTTTGGCGCTAGCCCCAGCGTTAGCCAAGTGGTCCTAACTCTCGATGGCCAAAAAGTCATGCAAGGTGAATTGAACCGCCGTGACTTGGATGACTTATTCGAGCAGGCTTTCAATGTGGAGACCGCCGTGGTCAATAATATGGTCCACGCTGGAAAAATCGACCAAGTCTATGCAGATAAATACTATCATTTGGCGCGACAAGCTGCGTTACAGAATCAAAGCGGGCTAGTACGCCAGCTCAAGTTCTATTTCCGTTTTGTGATCCTGGTCCGGTTGCCTTGGAGCAAGGCCGGTCGTTTGCGCCGAGAACTACTTAAACAATATCCGTCTAATCAAACCAGTCATGAAGACGTATTGGCGCGGCATAAAAAAATCTGGCAACGCATGAAAGAAATCGAAAACGAACCCTACCAAGAAGTATCGTGTTATTTAGCAAGTTTGTATGATGGCCATAATGACTTCGAGATCAATTTAGTTCGGAAATTCTACGACGAGCGACATCGCCGGTTTTCCGGAACACGTGACCTACAAGATCAACAAAACGAGATCTTGATCCAAGCCTTCCAACAAGAATACAACTTCATTCAAAATCAAGTCGCTCAGAAAAAATACAGCCGTGCTCTAGCCAATAAACTCAACGCCCAGATCTCCGTTGACCAAACGTTTCTGCTCCAGAGTATCAGTAACGACTGACTTGCTTTTTATTAGAACTAGGAAGATCATAATGCTTTTATCCCTGGCCATGATCAAAAGAATTCTCAAAAAAGCGTCGGGTCGGTCAAACACATTTGACTGATCAGACACTTTTATATAATGACCATTTTATTTTTACCAACCCCAAAATCTGGATCGACGCGCGCGAGGATCCTGAGATTTCCCTAAGACAAATGACTATTTCCAAACACCAAGAACGCGCAGATTGCCGGTGCTATCTTGCCAATTGATCTGGCCTGTGGCGGTGAAATCCAATAAATAAGTATAATTCGGCTCACCGACTCCCACAAAGTGAACTGTGATCGTTCCTGTTTCAGCGTTAGTTGTCGTTAACATTGGTTCGCAATCTTGCTGGGCCAACTGGTTCGCTTTTTCCCAATACTTCTGCGCTAATTCTTCCGCAGTCGTTGTGGTCAAGGTCGTTACTGAACTTTGCCGGCGCTCAACTAATAATTGTGGGTAATTAGCCTCAAGGATCGTCGCAGCAATCCGGGCATCTCCCATTTTTTCTTGAGCTTGGGCAAAGGCTTCATCGATCGCCGCATCAGGGATCTGCGTGATTGTTGCTAACGAATAGCCCATGATCCGAACCAATAATTGCCGATAGTAACTAGCTGTCGTTTGGCTGACTACCAATTCCTGAGTGGTATTATCACTAGCCGTTGCGTTATTAGGATCAGTCGCTTCTGTAGCGGCTTCATTATCTGTTGCCACTGGATCGCGGCCAGCAACTTCGGCGGGTGTTTTGACTTGTTCAGGCAATAGAACATCGCTAGGCCGTTGCTGCAAAAGGTGCTGAAGGACCGAGCGTCCCAGCTCACTATACTGGGTGTGTAGCTTCGCCAAATAAGGTTTATTACGCCAATCGATCGTATCCATTTTTATCAAAAGGGTATTAGCCGCTTGATAATCACGTTGGGCATAAACCGTTTGTACCTGTGCGATCTGGGTGGTGACAGTTGTGGCTTCCTTGGTAGCAGTTTGAATAACTTGGCGTAATTCAGCACCCGCTGCCTTTAAGGATTCCGCTAAATTTGCGCGCTGGTCCATTCGATCTAACTCAGCCGCAGCCTGCCGCAGATCGCCCTGACCAAATGCCTTTTGCGCAACAAGATAGTGATTGGTCTGCGCCAGCATAAGCTTCGCCGACTGATCACGAGGCGCTTCCTTCAATGCATCTTCAAAATAGTCCTGCGCCCGAGCCATATTATTGGCTGCCAGTGCCGCAACACCTTGATCAAAAGAGCGCTGATATAACGTTGCTCGTGGTTTTTGCTGACAGGCGCCTAAGATCAGCACTATTGACCCGAAAACACTTAATAGCCCTAGTTTTTGCGCCCAGTTATGCCCAGTCATCACACCACTCCTAAATGAAAATTGTTTCACATAAGTTCAGCTTACCGCAAACCCAATTTTCTGATTACTTTATCGCGACAACTTAACCAAGCCTTAATAATTAGGTTCTATTTATAATAGGATCAAGTGACGGTTTTCGGCTTATTCTAGTCCCTGTCGGAAGCGTGATCGAGATGATTCCTGTTTTTGATCTGAAACATATTATTTTCGACTAAACATAGACCATTATTGTTCATTACTTTTCAACGCCTGATTAAATCAGAACGACAAGGTCCGACCACAAAAAATCGGACCCATAAAATTTACTGGGCCTGATCAACTAGCGGAAAAATCAACGTAACTAGAATTAGCCGAAGTGTCAACTAGCTGGTACTCAAGGTGGCCACTTTACTTCGGGGAATGCGCGTTAAATTTCTGCCAATGCTGGCTTAAATATTGAAGCGTCAAGCTCGTCGGTTCTTGTACCAATTCCGCCGGCCGACCCGCCGCCATCACTTGACCACCCTGCTCGCCACCTTTAGGCCCAAGATCGATCAAGTAATCAGCATTGGCCATAAGGTCCAAGTCATGAGTGATGATCACGATCGTGGCTCCCTTGGCTTTCAACTGATTGAGCACCCCTAAGAGCACTTGAACGTCCAGGGGATGCAGACCCACCGAAGGCTCATCAAAGACAAAAACAGTATCTGGTTGCTTTTGATTCAAGTGGTTGACCAGCTTTAAACGTTGGGCTTCACCGCCTGATAAGCTAGGTGTGCTCTCGCCTAAGTGCAGATAATCCAAGCCGATCTCCTGTAATAAGACCAGTTGGCGGTGGATCTTCGGCACCTTGGCAAAAATTGGCAACGCCTCTTTAACAGACAACGCCAATAGATCCACGATCGAATAACCCTGCCACTTGATCTGCTGAACAGCTTGGTTAAAGCGCGCCCCTTGACAAGTGGGGCAAACCTCATCCATATCTGGCAAATATTGAATGTCCAACGTGATCGTCCCTTGGCCCCCACAATCGGGACAAGCGCCTTGCTTGTTGTTGTAAGAGAAATAAGCGATTCCATAATGCTTGGCTTTCGCCGCCGGTTGGCTGGCAAAAAGCCGGCGCAAATTATCCATGATCGTCGTGTAAGTCGCTAACGTTGAGCGGGTATTTTTGCCAATGGGCGTCGCGTCAACGCTGACCACATGCCGCAGATCAGTCGTCAAGTCGGTCACTTGTTGCGGCAGCCGTTGCTTAGCCGCCCGCGCCTTGATCGCCGGTAATAAACTGTTCAAAATCAGGCTAGTTTTCCCCGCGCCGGAAAAGCCGGTGACCGCGGTGATTTGGTGATCCGGCAGGGCCACATTAATATCATGGAGATTGAAATAATCACCGATCTTCAGTTGGGTCCACTGGGGCTGAGTCACGACCGGCGCGACCTTGGCGTGGAAAATATTGGCTTTACCGGCGATAAAGGGACCGATCAACGACTGTGGATCCTTCGTCAAGGCAGCAGGCGTGCCTTGAGCGATGATCTGGCCACCAGCATCACCTGACCCCGGACCAATCTCAACGACCCAATCCGCCGCGGCCACAATATCAACTTCATGATCCACCACGACCAGCGAGTTGCCCTGCGCGATCAATTGCCGGAAAATCTGCAAAAGGCCTTGGATATTGTCGGGATGCAACCCGATCGAAGGCTCATCCAAGACATAAAGAACACCAGTTGTCTCAGTCCGCAAGGTTTTCGCCAACTGGATCCGCTGCAATTCACCGGTCGATAACGTATTACCACTCCGAGATAACGTCAGATAGTCCAAGCCCAATTCTAGTAGCGGTCGCACATTATCACTCAAATCTTTGAACAAGATCGCCGCTAAATTTGTCATATTGCCTGGCAATTCCTGTTTGGTGGTTGTCTCCCATTGTTGCAACGCGCCTAAAGTCAAATCCGCGACTTCCGCGATATTCAACCCGCCGACCAATTGATTCAACAATTCCGGATTCAACCGCGAGCCATGACAGGTGGGACAAGTTTCAAAGTGGAAAAACTGGTTGACTTGGGCGATCGCCCGCTCACTTTTGACAGTTTTTAGAGAGTCGTAAACCGCATCATAGGCGTTCTCATATAAGGTTTTGTCCGTGTGAAAGACCCGGCCGGTGCTAGTGTGAAAATCAACCGCGTACTGTTTCTTCTCACCATGCAAGACAATTTGTTGCTCGGCCGCGGTCAGCTCGCGGTAAGGGACATCGGTGCGCACGCCGATAGTGGCCGCGACGGTCGGCATGAAGTTCCGTCCTGGTAAATGCCAAGACGCGACCACGCCCTGATCTAAAGTCAGCGAATCATCACCGATCAACTTACTCTCATCTAACGTCCGGATCTTGCCCGTGCCTTGACACTCAGGACAAGCCCCACCAGAATTGAAGGCGAAATCTTCGGCGCCTTTGGCCATGAAGCTCACGCCACAAGTTGGGCAGGTCAGGACCCCCATTTTGTCCCCCGCCAGATCCATCACCTGAGCGATCTTCAAACTGGGCGCGAGCCGATGCCCATTGGGACACACCACCGAACCCAACCGGGAGAAAATCAAGCGAACCGTGTTGAAGGTTTCACTCATTGAACCAACGGTGGAACGCTCTGAAGGTACTGTCGGCCGCTGGCGTAACGCGATCGCCGAAGGAATATGTCGCACCTCTTGGACCTGCGATCGTTTATTCTGACTGATCCGCCGCCGTGTATAGGTCGAGAGCGCTTCAAGATAGCGCCGTGACCCTTCCGCGTACAAGATTCCCATCGCCAACGAACTTTTTCCAGAACCAGAGAGGCCGGAGATCGCGACAAATTTATTCAAGGGAATATCAACATCAATGTTTTTCAGATTATGAACCTGACCGCCGCGCACTTCGATCTGCGTCGGTATCGTAATTGTTGCCATAATGACCCTCCCATTGCTAAACAGATTCAGCTTACATTAACCAAGTATAACGCAAGATAAAAATGGACAACAGTATTTGCCGCTAGAGTGCAACCCACCCTGGGCAGCTTCTGAGCATTAACCTAGCAATTGTTTTGAAAGCTGGGTCTTGCTTTCGGAACAATTGCGTAGTTAAGCGCAAGAAGCTAGGGTGGTTTGCACGTTTCTATCTAGGCCCTAGGCCGCAGCTTGCGCTGCGAAATTCGGGGTGAGCTCGCTGTGGGCGTCACTTTGAGCTTCGCAAAACCCGCGAATCTCAAAGCTGAGCCTTGTCCTAAGCGGCAGAGCCGCCAAGGACAATCTCACGGCGATCTCACCCCGAATTTCTCCGCTCCAGCCGCTCAACGTTATCATAGTCGTTTGAGCACTCACGCCGACTGGTAAGCTATGGCCAATTGATGAGGAACCACGCAATTGACAATCGTGGTTAGTGGTCATCAGCTTTAAATTGGTGACACCAGCGCAGTCTGCCTGATGAACAGACCTAGTTCTCAGTGAATCAACTGAATCGGTCGATTTCCAACCAATGATTGTTTATGGAGCGGATAAAGATGTTCAACCTACACAAAATAGGCCGATCTCCTAATCCGAATCTGTTGGCATTGCCGTACCACCTCAAAAGAGGGCAATTGTTTGACCTCAATCTTGCAAATGCACTTCGTCAAATACCCAACTTCGATTGCAGATAGGCTCAATGCTGCCTAGCAACCGCCTCAGGGCGTGTGGCTCAGCAGTGAGATTATTCTTAGCGATTTATCGCTTAGAATAAGGCCTGATTTTGAGACAAGCCGCCGGGCTTGCGGATTGGCTCAAAACAGTGCCCACCGCGTTCCAGCCACGACAAACGTCCTGAGGCGGTTGCGTCCACACTCAAACCCACCTACACCTGCAATCAAGCGCAGGTTCAAGAATAGGAACCAGCCGTTCTAAATCAATTCAAACGATGTCCAGCACACCGGCACTCAAAAAGTTGCTTTGATCAACGCAGCGATTTCCACGCTATTACTTTCTAGGGCAAAGTGACCACTATCTACCAATTTAACCACAGCATCAGGAACATCTTGTTTGAAGGCCAGCGCGCCAGGATAAATGAATGAGGGATCATTTTTACCCCAAACCGCTAACAGTTTCGGTTGGTATTGGCGCAAGTAAGCCTGAAAACGCGGATATTTCTTAATATTATTTTGATAGTCAAAAATCAGATCCAACTGATTCTCCACATAATTTGGTCGCTGCGTGTAGGCAATATCCAAAGTATAGCCGTCAGGACTGACACTGTTCGCAGGTGTGCCGGTCAAGTATTGGCCCTTAATTGTCTCCGGCGCGAAGGCACTACGGTAACTGGCACGTTTGGCTGCCGTTGGATGTTCCCAAAAATCGCGTCGGGTCGCCCATTTTTCGCCTAAACCGGCTTGATAGATATTCCCGTTTTGGCTGATGATCCCGCGGATCCATTGGGGATGCGCCATTGCAATCATGAAACCGATCGGCGCGCCATAATCGAAAACATACAAATAGAAATCCGTGAGTTCTAATTTGGCCAAGAATTCAGTCGTGACCGCCGCCAAATGCTCAAACGTGTAACTGAATTCTTGATGATCAGGCATGCTCGATTGCCCGAAACCCGGATAATCCAGCGCGATCAAATGAAAGCGATCGGACAACAAAGGCATCAAATCTCGAAACATATGGCTGGCCGAAGGGAACCCATGCAAGAGCACCATCGTCGGCAAATTAGGATCCCCCGCCTCACGATAGAAAATCGACAACCCTGAAACTTCTAACCGATGATAACTAATCATGTTTTTCACTCCTTAATTTCTGATTATTACTCGTTAATAAACAAGTCATCGCCACTTTATCAGCGCCTAGTTTAGTATCCGTATACTGACCAAATTCCGCTAAGCACTGATTGGCGGTTTCGAGAAAGGCCGCGCTGGCAGGCAATAATGCTAAACTACTAGCTCGACCAGTACTGGTCATTTGCAAAAGTCCTTGGCGTTCCAGCGTTTGCGCCATCCGATATAGCGACGAACGCTCATAACCCAAGCGCTGGGCCAGTTGTACCACCGTTTGCGGTTGTTCATCTTCCAATGCCATCATGATATAAGCGTACGCCGGCTTCAACCCAGTCGGCGCGAAAATCCGATCAGCGACCTGTTCCACTGTCCGCATATACCGAGCCGCCGTGAAATACGCGCAAGTTTGTTCAAAATGATGCGTCACGATCATTCACCTCAATTATTTTTTAACTATCAATCCCGCTTTACGTGTATATACACTATAAATCTTTTTTCTTGCTTTGACAAGTCCGTTGCGGAATTTTTTTGAGATGATCTTGGTGGCGGTGAAACGCGGCAGAAAACTACCAAGATTATCTTAAACGCGGCTTGTACTGCGCGTGGCGCTGGGAGTAAGCAGATTTGGTAGGGCTCCAGCAAGTCGCTACAACTAGTAGGCACCAGATAAAGGCGGCTCGACCAATTGGTCGGACCGCCTTTATTTGAGTCTAAGAGCTCACAGTTAAAAATCGTCACGCAGAACAATGACCACGTCAGCTCGTTCTAGGCTTTCGCCTATTCGGTTTGTGACAGTCGGCTCACGCCCTTATTATATTGCTTAGTTCGGATCGTTAGTCATCAATTTGGTCTTCTTCCGCTTTCTGTTTATCACCAGTAAGGAAATATTTCGTACTGAATACCGCAAGTGCGCAGATGGTAAAGACGATCAGCGCAACGTTGACTGAGGCCGTGCTTGCCACCAACATCAGTGTCATTGATAGGACTGGTGTCGCTAAGCCAACCATTGAATTCATGAATCCAGCGACTACGGTCAATTCATCGGGCTCAAAGCTCGTCATTAATTCCGTCATGAATGATGGTGTGGCAGCGCCGATACTCAAGCCAAAAACAACTTGCAAAACGACGATGATCCAAGCATTAAACGTCGCAATACTCCCGATTGCTAGGATCAGCAATAGAATTGCCAGTCGTAACTGGGTCGTACTATTGTGGAAGATTTTTTGAGCAGGTTTTGAAACCAGATTCCCTAGCAAAAATCCGACCAAGACACTGCCCGTGATCAAAGCCACTGTAAAGCTGTAGGAACCGATCACCATCTTCGGATGATGGGCGATTTGAAGTTGGGCGATCGGTGACATGGTAGACAGCGAGGCATTCAGAAAGGCGAACAGGGCAATGTTTTGAAAAATAATCGGCTTTTGCTTCAGGATCACGATGGTATTTTTCAACCCCGGAAATAGGCCGATTTTTTGCGTTGCTTCGGTGGCGGGGACTTTTATT
Source organism: Lapidilactobacillus luobeiensis (assembly GCF_024345205.1). Lineage (GTDB taxonomy): Bacteria > Bacillota > Bacilli > Lactobacillales > Lactobacillaceae > Lapidilactobacillus > Lapidilactobacillus luobeiensis. The sequence continues at coordinate 76,118 of NZ_BROC01000011.1, forward strand.
TTCGCGTGGATCGAGATCATGATCAGCGCGGCTAAAATAAAGGTAGCCGCGTTGACCGAGGCAAAAGCGCCATAGGATAAGAAGGACAGGATGATGCCCCCTAGCAGGAGCGCAAAAACATTGATGAGTTGATAGCCGAATTGTTCCAGCGTATTGATCGGCTGAAAAAGTTCCTGGGAAACGTTGGTCGTAAACAAGGCGATATCCAAACCATTGCGATATTTCCCCAGCATGTCTGAAATGAAATTGATCACCACAATGACCAGAAAGGTTTTTTCAGCAACCCCGGTAAAAAACATGATCGCGATCACGCTGTACATAGCCGCTCGTAAAAAGTCTGCCAGGATCAATAACCCGTATTTTCGTTTCGTTTGTTGCGCGTAGTGACTACAGACAACATCAAGGATCCTGGGAATCGATTCTGAGAAGGTGACTGCCGTAATGGCGAAGCTAGGATTAGGTGTGGTTGCCGCAAAGGTCACCATGGCCAAGTAGAAGATCGTATCTCCGAAAAACGAGATAAAGGATGATCCCACAAAGCTTCTGGCGATTTTATTACTCAGGACTGCTTTCATAAAGTAACTCCTCCAATTTCGTAAGTTCCTTGGTGTTGTCAATAATTGGTTGATAGTAGCGCTCCAGCTCGAAGGGGCTAAAGCGATTGAGATAATGATTCAAAATATTGAGAAATTCCGCGACATTGTCTTGGGTTTCCGGATGTTGGTCGAAAAACAAAGGAACTTGCTGGCGTAGGACTGCTTTCTCGTACTCGAGAGTGTAGGCCATCCCGATGAAAGCATTCACGGTTTCTTGCAGATACGCTTGCGCTAGTTGCCTAACCACCGGCTTTCCCAAATTGTCCAGGAAAAAGGCCGTCTGCATGGCGCGGACAAAATTTTCGTGATCACGCGTATTCTCGCTAGTGTCAAAATAGACCAAATGGAGTAACTCATGAATGATTGAAAGCGTCTGGGTCGTTGGCTTCTGCGGATCTTCCACGGAATAAACCAACGTTTTGTCAGCTGTTTTAAGCGTATATGATTCACGCCTCAAAAATGATTTATTGCCAATGTAGACCTGGTTATTTGAAATGGCTTGTTCTACTTTCAAACGAGCGGCGAGCGACACGTGTTTCTCTAGAAAGTCTAGAAATGTTTGTTCTACTTCGCTAAAGGACACTTTTGCATGAGCTTGATAGGTATCCTTGATCATTAGGTTGTGTTTCAACAATTCAGACTGACTTGGCTCAGCTAACAGGCGCTTCTTTTCAGCCGATAGGATCGGCATTCGCACTAACTTGGGATCAAAGACCGTTATTTCATTCAGCGGACCGATCCACGGCGACTCATGGGGCGCGCTCCGGTGATTGACGAAACGATACTGGCGTTTGTTTTTGGTTTCAAACTCGCTGTACAGATTCTTGGCGAATTTATTGCCAACGAAGTACGTATTCAGTTGAAAGTCAGCAAACGCATAATCCGCATCCCCCACCTCGAACAGGTCATCGAAAATCATTTTTGCGATGGAAAAGGTTAAGAACCATGAGTTAAAAATCGCGCCGGAATTACTGCACAAATCACGCGCGCCGTCGTCCGCAGTCAAACCAGTCGCAAGCTTGCTGTGCAGCTCTTTCCAGTTTTGCGCGGTGATCATCAAACTGCATTGTTGCAGAACCGTATATTCGTTTAAAAACAGTTTGGCTTTGGGAAATTCATGAAACAGGTTTTCCACAATGTTTAAGGCCAGATAGTGATCATCGGCGCAGTCAATCACGTACTGGAAAGCCTCAAGATCCACCAGTTCCTTCAGTTGACGATAGGTCCGCACGCACTCGTTGATACTCGTGATCTCAACACTTGCGCTTTCATAGCGCTTTTTAATAACGTCGACTTTGTAATGGCCAACATCACTTGCCAGATAGCTCTGTGCGGACAAATTCTCCAAGGCTACTTGGTCGCCATCAATGATCGTGAAATGCTTGAGTCCAATTTTATGGAGCATCTCTAGTTGGTAGCTTCCTGCCGTGCCCAGGCCAATGACCAAGACTTTCGCCTGGTTGAGCTCCCCTTGATAAACATCGAAATCCTGATGTGGGAAGGTTGATACGAAACGATCCAGTCGTTCCAATTCGATTGGTGTTTTTGCGTTTTCCATCCGGAGATATTGATGATCAATCAGGAAATCGATAATTTGCGTCTTCTCCTCTTTTGTCAAAAAGGGATACTCAGCCAGCTCGCTTTCACTCCGCGCTTCGCCAATAAAATTCAAAAAGTTGAATGTTCCCTCTGGATCGTCAACCAGTAATTCCTTGCACAGATTGGTATTTGTTGAATAGACAGTCAGTTTGTCCGCTTTTAAACGCCAGTGAAGTTCACTTTTGATCTGATATTGCTTCATTTACTCACCCCGCATCCATCATCAACTACTATACTTCGTGTTCCTACAGTGTCTTGGAAATATCTCGAATGATAATGTATAAAGCATTATCCGAGTCCCCAATAAATTTTTAATTGATCCTAATTTGCATTTGTGCCACAGAAAAAGCGGTTGAGTAATTTCAATTCCTAAGTCAAACAGAATCAATATTTGGAGATTGGAGCTAGAACTTAATCTAGCATTGGATTTATTCCTTGAATCCTGCCGTCAATATTATATTCTCTCGCAAGAAAAATCATTGAATAAATCAGATCGTCATTGTGTTTGGGCCACGAGTTCACCTAAGATTGCCAGAATAATAAATCCAAATTAGAATGAAGTCAAAAATTTTCAATCATTATTTAATCTAAACCCAGTAATCTAATCTAGACAAGCTTGGGTGAATATTTACAGCTGGAAGATCCCGCACAAAAATCATGTTATATTTTGGTGAATTAGAGCTAACTCATCGTATGGAACGGAACATTCAATATATAATGCGCAGATTGGTATTTGTTGAATAGACAGTCAGTTTGTCCGCTTTTAAACACCAGCTTCTTCCGCTTAGCTACGCAACTATTCCGGAGGCACAAACCAGCCTCCATAATAGTTGCTAGGCTATGCTCAGAAGCAATGCAGGCCGGCTCTCACTCTTTTTATTTTCCGTATGTGACATCTCCAATTTCCAATTAGTTATCTGCTACGTTTGTATACCTGTATCATATCCCGGGTTAAATTTGGCGGTTGTTTTTTTATCCTATAGGTTAAACCACCAGAAGTGCTATACTTGAATAAAGGAAGGTGTTCACATATGAATGGTAATGATTTGGGCGTAACCCTACGTGAGTTGAGACAGTCTAAAGATATGACGTTAACAGACACAGCCAAGGGAATTGTTTCAGTGCCCTTTCTGTCAAAATATGAGCGGGGCAATAGTGATATTTCTGCAACTAATTTTCTTAGTTTGCTCGACAGATTGAACGTTAATCTACGCGAATTTGACGAAAAGAATCATCGTATCAATCAACGCTCCCAAAGAGTCTTTCTTCACGAATGTAACGAGGCTGTCATTTCAGAAGACACCTTTCTCTTGACTCAGTTGATAAAGCGGGAGCAAGATTTTCTTCAACAAGACAATAACTATCGGCATGAATACAATATAATCCTGATGCAGCAGTGGCTAAACAGTATTAATGGGGTGCCCTTTGATAATGATCAGGTCAAAGTAATAACCAACTATCTGCTTCAAGTCGACGACTGGAGCCACTACGAACTTGAATTATTTAATAACGGGGTTTTCTGTTTTTCCGCAGAAACAGTTGGCTTTTTATGTAAATCGGCCTTTAGGAAGGCCACTGCTTTTAGTAAACTGATCACCAATCGGAATGAATTGGCACTGCTCGCGATCAACGTGATCCTATTATTGTTAGATAGAAATGCATTGGACCAAATCGCTTCGATCATTGCCATGGCCGAGAGTTCTTTAACCGGAACGAAATTTTATTACGAACGGAATAAACTCAATTACGTTAAGGGTCTTTACGCCCTCCGCACTGGCGACAAAGAGAACGGCCTGAAATTAGCTAATGACGCAATCGCGATCATGTATAGTTTGGGCAGTCATCACGACGCCAAAGCCCATCAAGATGAATTGAAGAAATATTTAAATTAATTTCCGGTTTAACCTATATGAAAAAAATGGCGCCGGATTCACCATAAATTCGATAAGCCGTTATTCCTATTCATTCGGCGCCATCAGTCAATTGCCAATATTTTTGTTGCGCCAAAGTAGCTGGTGGCAATGCCTCACTTTAAAGTCACTCACTGACCATCACCCAAGGACATTGAGTGATGGTCGGCAAAAACGACACACTCCGTATCATCTCTAGGACCGCCGATACTTTCGGACAGTCCTATTTTTAATGGCTGCTTTTAACAGCACCTAGGCAAGAACTTTTGAGGTCAGATCAGTGCTCCGCCCAATGTAGCGTAAGTTACAAGGCCGATCGTAAATTTAATTTACTGTTTGTAATTTATTTTTTTTAGGCGTAAAATAGAAGACGTTTGTCAGGAGGTAACTCAACTTATCATGCAAAAACGCAATCTTAATCAACAACGGATCATCGAAGTGGCCCGCCAGGTCGTCAACGAATCAGGCGCGTCCGCCTTAAATTTTGGCAATGTGGCCGGTTTGCTAGGTGTGCGCCCCCAAGCGCTTTACGCCTATTTTGGTAATCGGGAACAATTGAAATTTGCCTTGATCATCGCCTTTCTCGATAACCTGACCGCTGACTTAAATACGGCTCTGGTCGGGATCAGTGGTGAACAAGGCCTGATCATCTATGGCAGTGAGTTGCACCATTCACTTTTAGCAGAACCGAATTTAACCAAACTGGCTTTCGGCGGTATCAACTATCAACAGGAAAGCGAGGCTGGTCAACACTTGCATCAGTTGGTCTTAGTGTTAGACCGCTTACTGGCGCCTTATTACGACAATGACCGGGAAGTGATCGCTCAAGCGCGCTACCTAAGAGCGCTGATCTTCGGCTATGTTCAAAATGAACTGTGGGGGTTGTTCAGTCAGCCCGATCTATCTGCCGATACGACTTTTAATGAAGCACTGACTCAAGCGGTGATCAACATAACTGGGAAAGGCGTGATCAAACATGGATGATGCGCAACGAGAAAAACAACCTTGGCGAAAAAATTTAATCGTACTTTGGGCCTGTACTTTTATCGCGGGGATCTCCTTCAGTGAGATCATGCCCTTCATGTCGCTTTATGTTGGTGAATTGGGTGACTTCACCAAGGCGCAATTATCTTTTTATAGTGGTTTGGTTTTTGCGGCGACTTTCTTTGTGACTGCGATCGTTTCGCCGTTGTGGGGCGCTTTGGCCGATCGAAAAGGGCGCAAGATCATGTTGATCCGCGCCTCTTGGGGCATGGCGGTCGCCTTATTTTTAATGGGCTTGGCAACAAATGTTTGGCAATTGATCGCTTTAAGAGCCCTGCAAGGTGTTTTCTCCGGGTATATTTCTAATGCCCAAGCCTTGATCGCTTCGCAAACGCCGCGAGCCAATGCCGGTAAAGCACTGGGCACCTTGGTGACCGGATCGACTTCAGGGATGTTGATGGGCCCGATCATTGGTGGGATCTTGGCTGAGGCCTTCTCGATCCGCAACACGTTCTTCATCACCGCCGCGCTACTGATGATCACTGGGATCCTCTCCGCGACCTTGGTCAAAGAGGATTTTGTCCCGATCAAGCGAACCGTCGATCCTGAGAAAAAAGGCATGCTGTCCGGTTTACTCAGCCAATTTGAAAATCCCCGCCTGATCATCGTACTTTTACTGTCAACGATGTTCGTCCAACTAGGCAATGCTTCGATCTCGCCGATCATCAGTCTTTACGTTAAAGAACTGATGCATAACACCGGAAGCGTGCCCTTAGTGGCCGGGATCATCGCTGCTCTTCCTGGTATTTCAAATATCATTGCCGCGCCACGGCTGGGTTCCTATGGGGACAAACATGGTTCCGGTAAAGTTCTGATCGCCGGTTATCTATTCGCCGTGTTGGTTTACATTCCCCAAGGATTGATCCCCAGCGTCTGGGTCCTCGGGATCTTACGTCTACTCGTGGGTGTGTCTGATGGTGCCTTGTTCCCCACGATCCAAACCCTTTTAACGAAAAATTCTCCAGTCAGTGCGACCAGCGCGATTTTCTCTTGGAACCAGTCCTTTCAGGCACTCGGCAATATGTTCGGCGCTTTATTGGGTGGCGCTTTGGCCGGTTGGTTCGACTATAATGTTGTCTTCATTACTACGGCTGGACTTTTATTGATCAATTTCATTATGCTCTGGTTGACCGAGCCATCCCTTCGCCGTGGTCAATAAGCTTGGTTCGTAACCAACAATATCGAAAACTGAATCTACGCCAAAAAAAGTGTCACACCTTGAACCGAACAGGTGTAACACTTTTTTGGTTCGATCAATGCCGATCTAGCTTGGGTCCGGCTTGAATCTTGATCTGCTCGATCTAATCTTTAGCCGGCGTCCTACGGCCTTGGTGATACTGGATCCAAAGATTAAGGCCTAAGGAAACAAGCATCAGTCCCAATGATAGTAACATGATATTCTGGAGACCTTGATGGAGGATCTGCCGCATTTGCGGGATCAACTTTGTTGGTAAACTGCTCAAATTAGCAGCATCGCTCAATTTATTCATCATTTTCATTGTGACCATTCCTTGACTTTGTTGCACACCGCGCCGTAAAGCCGCATTCATGATCAAGCCAAAGATCGATGCAGTAAAGGTCTGGCTCAACATCCGGATCAAGAAACTAAAAGACGTCGCTACTGGCACATCTTGGCGCTCGGCATCTTGTTGCACTTTGACTTGTAGTTCATTAAAGCACATCCCATTCCCAAAGCCTTCAAAAGCGGCCGCTACTAAGAGGATCCAATAGGGTGTCTTGATGCCCCAGAGTAACATCAGCAAGAAAGCAATCGTTAGCGTGACGATCCCAATCGTGATCACCCGTTGTGGTGAAAACCATTTACGAAAAGTAGCAACTGAACCAGAACCGACAAAATTCGTCACCGATCCGGGAATCTGAGTGGCACCGCCAACTAAGGCCGTCGTTCCCAAAAGGCCCTGTGCCCACATAGGACTGTAAATCAGAAAACCAACAAACGCACCCCAGATCAGCGCAAATAATATAAAATCCCAGACCAAGACATGGTTTTTGAACAAACGGTCAGGAATGATCGGATCCACCGCATTTCGTTCAAAGCGAATTAAGGTGACTAAACACAGCGCCGCGAAAATAAATAATCCGACGACTAAGCCCATATTTGAACTGCCGACCAATTCGATCCCGGTCAATAAGCTGCCCAAGCCAACCACTAGCAAGATACAACCTAAGTAATCCACTGGCTGGACCTGTTCCCGTCGGTCATCGATCCGATAAAAAATCTGCACCAAGATCGCCGACAATAAACCAATCGGCACATTAATATAGAAGACCCAGTGCCAGCTCAACACATCGACCAGATAACCGCCGACTAACGGTCCAATGATCGTAGCCATGCTATAACTGGCGGAAACAAAGCCCAACACTTGCATGCGTTTCCGCGGTTCCGGATAAAGGCGCGCATAAATAATGTACGGTAACGAGACCACGCCGCCATTGCCGATCCCCGCCAATAAACGCGCCACGATCAACACGGTCATATTTGGCGCCAGCCCTTCTAATAAGGATCCGACCACGAAAAACATTGCCGCTAATTGGTAGCTTTTCTTATTGCCAACATGTTCCCCGAATTTACTCCACAAGGGGGTACTGACTGCCGTCCCCAGTAGAAAAATCGCCACGATCCAACCCATCATTTCGATACCATGTAAATCGGAAATAATTGCGGGCAATGCTGTATTAATGATTGTATTATCCAGCCCACTCATGGCGTTGGAAAGTAATAGGGCGCAAGTGACAATCAATGTATTCCGTTTTGAACTCGACAAAGCCAACGCTTCTTCCTGAAAAAATCAAATTATATTCTGAAAATAGAAAACCATATTTTCTATCTTACTCTTTTTCAGACGGATTTGTGATTTGAAAACGCTGAAAACAACTATTTTTTTATCTGAACAGAGATCCTCTTTCACCCGCATTTCTCATTTAAGCAAGCTTTAGTCAAAAAGAACCAGATAAGATTTGCTCTTATCCAGTCCTTGAACCTACTGTGACGTTAAAAAACTATGATCATTTGTTACTGAGCGACCACGACCATCGACTTGATGACCTCACGGTTTTCCATAGCTTTGTAGGCATCATCGATTTGTTCGAGCGGAAAACTCTTGGTGAAGACTTTACCTGGGTCGATCTCACCGTCAAGCACGGCTTTAAGCAGGAGGCGCTTATCGTAAGTCGTGACGGAAGCAGGGCCACCAGCTAACACCAGATTTTGCATAAATGGCGTAGCCACATCGATCTTGGGCATGTGTGGCACGCCGACCCGACCGACAGCAGCGCCTGGACGGATGATCCGGATCGCAGTCTCTGTGGACAATTCTGTCCCGACACATTCCAAAACCGCATCCGCACCAGCATTGTTGGTCAAGGCTAGCACTTTAGCGACCGCTTCATCCCCACGTTCTGGAACAATGTCAGTCGCGCCGAATTCCAACGCCAATTTTTGCCGATCCTCGTGGCGGCTCATGGCGATGATCCGCTTAGCACCGCGCATCTTAGCCGCGATCACTGCACAGAGCCCAACAGCGCCATCACCAACCACGGCCACAGTATCGCCTGCTTGAACATTGGCGACCCGAGCGGCGTGATAACCAGTCGCCATTACATCAGCTAAAGTCAAAAGTGAAGCTAGCATCCCTTCACTATAATCTTGCGGTTGACCGGGGATTTTGACCAGTGACCATTCGGCATGCTGGTAACGCGCATATTCGCCTTGAAACCCAGAACTAAAATTATCACTATGATTCTGACAACCACCTTCAAAGCCAGCCAAGCAAGCCGCGCAATGACCGCAACCGTGCGTGAATGGCGCAATAACGAAATCACCAGGTTTGACAGTTGTGATCGCCGCGCCAACTTCACTGACAATTCCGATTGCCTCATGACCATCATTCAATGAACCGGTCTCTTTCTTATCAAAGCCACGGTAAGCCCAAAGATCAGAGCCACAAACACAGGCGCGAACGACCTTGAGGATCACGTCATCATCGGCTTGGATCGTTGGCATGGGTCTATTTTGAAGCGCTACTTTACCAGGCTCCATAAAAATCGTTGTTTTCATTGTAAAACCTCCAATTTTATTTCTATCAATTTCATTATAAGACTTCGAGCGCACTCGAAGGCAAGGAGCGATTTGGTTCTAATCAATTATTTTTCAAGCAGATAACTGGCAGGAATTTTGCTTTAACGATCGTTTACGACCTAGGTTCTGTGTGGGTCAGGCGCCGCTCTTAGCGCCAACCAGCAACGATCTGCGCCGAAAAATCACCAGTTTGTTGTTCAATGACTTTAGCCGCGGCAGCGCGGTCAATGAAATGACCAAGTAGATGGACCCCGGAATATTCACCGACATCGCCCCAATAAAGAACCACTCGCGGTTCTGGCGACCAGTAGGCTAAATCACCGGTCTGTGGATCAGCTGCGTCAGGCGATCCTTTTATTGACAAGGGCCGCTGGAGATCAGCAATTTTCTCCGCAAAACCGCTACTGAATTCTCTAAAATCTAGTTTCAATGGTAGCTGCCGCCATAATTGTGTGGCCAGAGAACTGGTATTCAATTGGGCGCGTAACTTATGCTGGCCGAACGTCACCGTGATCCGTTGATTGGCAGGAACCGTCGTTGCCCTATTGCTCACCGAACTATTGGTCGCAGTTTTATTTAGTTGCTGGCCTGCTTGCTCTGAACGAGGCAATTGTTTACTCGGTGCCTGTCGAGTCGCATTCAATACGTGCGTTCCCCAATAGACCCCGCCAAAGATCAGCGCCAGAGCCAGCAATGCTCCCAATATTCTTAGCCACTTCGTTGCTACTGCTCGTGATTTTTTTGGTGCTGCCATCAGTGCTCCTCCTCTTTGATACGGCGTAAAATACGTGCCGGCGTACCTACAACAATGGTGGCCGCCGGAACGTCCTTGGTGACAACTGATCCAGCGCCAACAATAGCCTGTGCACCAATGGTCACGCCAGGCAAGATCATTGCGTTGGCGCCGATCCAAGCGCCTTTTTCAAGGTGGATCGCCTGCGGTCGAACATCGCGGCGATGCTTAGGATCCTCGATATGGTTGACCGTGATCAGAGTCGCGTTCGGCCCGATCAGAACATCATCAGCTAAATAGATCCCGCCGAGATCAATCATCGTCACACCTTGATTGACAAAAACCCGTTGACCAATAAAAAGATGCCGACCAAAGTCACAACGTAGCCCAGTATGAAAATCACTACTAACAGGAACCGAATAACCAACGATCTTACTCAAGATCTCCCGCCGGGCAGCGTCTGTTCCGGCCTGATCGAAATCACCGAGCAACGCTTCCGTTTGCATCATAGTCGCATTGATCTGCGCGAACCCGGGATCATTGAATGTTAGTCGCTCGCCAGCAAGCGCTCGCGCCAAAATCGGCTTTTCTATTGTCATCTTGGACCTCCTCGTCTTACAGTAAGCAATGTTCTCCCCAACTGGATCCTTCAGTCACGAACAACTCACTTGCTGAAATCTAGTATACGAGGCAATCATTTTTATATCCAATACTTATATCGAATCTTGTTTCATTACAAAAAAGCATATGTAGGTCATTCCATATTATTAGCTATGACGTTTCTCTCTTTTCAAAAAAATGAGTGTTCCCATACTCGGCACAATACTTTCAAAATTTCAATTAACCACAAAAAAATTCGAACAATGACTTGTCCGAATTTAGTCAATTTCAATTATTCTGATGCTCGGTACAACCCCTCATTAAACCAATTCTCATTCTGTAATTCTCCCGCCAAATATTCTTGTTCTGTCCCGTCTGGGTCTAAAGTGAACATTTGAACGGTCATATTACCATTAGCATAGATATAAGTGGCGATATAATATGACCCATCATTAGCATCAACAACTCTGAAATGAGTCATCTCTGACTCCTCAACATAATCTTCGACACTAAATTTTGGATCTTGATCCTTGGGCTGAATAAGATCTGCAAATTTCTGAGAATGATTAATAATTCTTAAGACCGTTTCCTGCCCATTCAAAACAAGCTCAGAATCAGCGGAATATATCAGCGCACCATTAGAGGTACGCCCATAGCCATCCGGCAACTGTTCTGACTGATTGTCCTGATTGGTGTTTTGTTGATCAGCCTGTTGCTGTCGCTCGTTTCCATAAACCCGTTCATATTTCTTACTTATGCGAGCGGCGATATCATCTGTTGCTTCTTTACCATCACTTGTTTCAGCAGCACTTTCTTTATGATCAGTTTCCCCTTTTGAATGCCGCTGCTTTGTTTTCTTTTTTAACGTTGCTTGTTGACTTGTCTTGTTTCCTGTCTGTCCGCTATTTGCTTCAGGGCCCAATGCTGATTTATTTTGACAACCACCCAAGAATAGCATCGCCCCCAATAATGATACCGTGACTAAAGACACATTTTTATCATGTTTAAATAACATCATTTTTTCCCTTTGATCTTCTGGCTTAGATCTTGATTCAAGAATCGAGCTACTGCAGCGATTAGACTGACCAATCCGGCAATGAGATAAACGATCCCACTGAAACCCAGACCCATGCTTCCACCTGAATAATCCAATTCACTACTAAGCTGTGACTTTAGAACGAAAACCAAAATCAGCGCTAAGATCGGCATCACTAACTTGATCAATTTCTCTGATTTCTTCATTGCCGTGACATAATTTGTAATCAACGTTATTGCGGGACATAACAATAACAATGTTCCCATAATGAAGTCAGTGTTAAATAGCATTTTGTATCCAGTCACATTATACTTAACGCTATAAAAACCACCATCACCTTTATAAAACGTACCAAAGAATAGAAAGGCGATCATGACAATTGACCCGATCAGATCCAAGTCATTGATCCAATTCTTTTTTGGAGCCACATCTGTTTGGCTATTTCTGGCATTCAACTTATTTTTAATGAAACTGCAAGCGAAAAAAGGCGCAAAAAATCTCTATCTGTACTATAATAAAATTGCTGGTTTTTATTT